>JBHLNS010000025.1:2890-47950 GCA_048941285.1 Promethearchaeota archaeon | reverse complement strand
TATTTAGGAAGCAGATTATCTAATAGAAAATTATCAAAAACATTAGTTTCTTGTGAAAAAATTGTTATTAAGTAACTTTTTCTGAGAAATTTCAATTTAAAATTATAAGAATTAGTCAAAGAGACAAACATTTATAAATAATTTTGTCAATAATAATCATTATAAAATTCTATCTTATTTAAATAAAAAACAATTTTCAAATTTGATTAAATATTTCTATCAAATTAAGAGATTATTAAAATCTAAATAAAAAATTGAAAGAAATGGATAAGTTATGAATAGTACTATAATGGTAATTGGAGGCGGAATTTCGGGAATTGAGGCAGCATTAACTTTAGGTGAACAAGGATATAAAGTGATTTTAGTTGAAAAAACATCTTCAGTAGGAGGTCGTATGGCACAATTAGATAAGACATTTCCTACTTTGGATTGCTCTATTTGTATTCTAGCTCCAAAGATGGTTGAAACTAGTAGACATCCTAATATAGAATTGTTAGCGTATTCTGAAGTTCAAGAAGTTTCAGGTAAAGCAGGAGATTTTAATATTAAAGTTAAAAAAAAGGCTAAGTATGTAAATTGGGATGTATGTACCGGTTGTGGGGCATGTAGCGAAAAATGTCCCATGAAAAAAATACCTTCTGAATTTGAAGAAGGTATGGGGAATAGAACTGCAATTTATATTCCTTTTCCACAAGCAGTTCCTCGTAAAGCGGTTATAGATGCTCAAAAATGCCTTTATCTTACAAAAGAAGCATGTCAACTGTGTGAAAAAGAATGTGAAGCTGGAGCGATAAATTGGAAGGATAAGGATGTAATAATTAATTATAATGTAGCTTCAATTATAGTTGCAACAGGTTATGATCTACTTAATCCTTCAGTTTTAGATAGATATCATTATGGAGAATACCCAAACGTAATTACTGCCATGCAATATGAAAGATTACTAAGTGCTTCCGGTCCTACAGGAGGTGAATTACTTCGTCCTTCAGATAAGAAGCATGCTCATAATATTGCATTCGTAGCATGTGTAGGTTCAAGAAATGAAGATCTTTGTGCTTATTGCTCTAAATTTTGTTGCATGTATATGGCCAAAGAAGGAGTTGTAACAAGAGAACATGCTCCAGATACAGATGTAACTATTTATTTTAACGACATACGTGTTATTGGGAAAAATCAAGAAGAATTCATTGAAAGGGCTAAGAACGAATACAATCTGCATTATCATCATGGTGTTCCAGGAGATGTAAGAGAAAATCCAGAAAACCGCAATTTATTTATAAAATCAGCGAATTTAGATACTGGTAACGTTGAGACTAAAGAATATGATTTAGTTGTCTTGGCAAACGCCGTAAAACCCAGAACTGATGCTGAAAACTTAGCAAAGGTCTTAGGAATTGAACTAAATGATTTGGGATTTTTCAAAACTGGTAATTCCACAGAAGATTTGATCTCAACTAAAGAAGGTATATATGTTACTGGCTCATGTCAATCTCCAGATGATATTGCTAATTCAGTAGCAAAAGCGGGAGGAGCTGCTTCATTAGCTGCTACTTACGCCAGTCCGTTAGGTGATGAGGAGACAAGGGTAGAATTACCTATTTTAAGAGAAGTTAAACCTAGTGATGAAGTAAAAATAGGTGTATTCATTTGTAGATGTGGTGTAAATATTGGGGGATATATTGATGTACCTAATCTTGTAAATTATGCTAAAACTTTACCTAACGTAATTTTTGCTATGGAAAACAAATATAGTTGCTCTCAACTAACGCAGGATACTATTAAGGAAAAGATCGACGAGCTTGATTTAAATAGAGTTGTTGTAGCAGCATGCACACCACGAACGCATGAGCTTTTATTTCAAAAGACAATTAGGGAAGCTGGTTTGAACGAATATTTATTTAATTTTGTTAGTATCCGTGAATTAGATTCATGGGTACATATGCATGATAATCCAAGAGCCACTGATAAGGCAAAAGATCTTCTAAGAATGGGAGTTGCACGAGTTACATATCAAAAACCTGAATATAAAATTAAAGGTAATGTGATCCCAGAAGCATTGATTGTTGGTGGAGGAATTTCTGGGATTAGTGCGGCAATAGAAATTGCTAATAAAGGGTTTAAGGTACACCTCGTAGAGAAAGGCAACAGATTGGGAGGACAATTAAACTTAATTTATAAAATTAACTTTGAACGAATCGATTCGAAACAGTTCTTAGAGGATAAATTAACCAAATATAATAAGATGAAAAATATTATTACTTATTTAAATTCCGAAGTTCTAGATGTTAAAGGGTCTATTGGCGATTTCAAGGTAAAAGTAAAGGATAAAGTAGAAGAGAAGGAATTAGATTTGAATGTTGGTGTGATTGTGACAGCCACAGGTGCTTATGAATATCAACCTAAAGGTTGGTATCATTATGGTGAAAACGATAATGTTATGACCCAGCTAGAGTTATCTGAAAAACTAAAGAATAACGACTTAAAAGATGGAGAAACTTTAGTTTTCATCCATTGTGTAGGGTCTCGCCAACCTGAAGGGCGCAATGGAGTGACATATTGTTCCTTGATATGCTGTTCTGAATCAATTAGACATGCATTATATGTAAAAGAAAACTACCCTCATTCGAATCTTTACGTTTTATATCGTGATATTCGAGTAGGAACAGATGAGGAACAATATTACTGGAAAGCTCGAGAAAATGTTAATTATATACGATTTAATGAATATCCAACTGTTGATACTAATAATGGAAAATTAGTTGTTAATGTAAAAGATATCCTTACCCAAACAAACCTAAGCATTGAAGCTGATAAAGTAATATTGTCTACTCCCTTAATTCCAAATGATACTCAAAAATTAGGTGAAATGATAAAATGTGCAAGAGACCAAAATGGTTTTTTCTTAGAAGCACATGTAAAATTACGACCTGTTGATTTCGCAACTGATGGAATTTATTTGGCAGGAACCTGTCATGGCCCAAAAGGTATTGCTGATTCGATCTCACAAGGAAGAGGTGCTGCTGCTCATGCATTGATACCTCTCATTTCTGGTGAGGTTGAGAATGAACCTTTAGTTTCATTAGTAAATCCTGCTTTATGTATCGCTTGTCAAAAATGTGAGGAAGTATGTAATTTCGGGGCTATTGGTGTTAACTTTGATAACGAAATACTAGTTTCTGAATCTAACCCTCTCCTTTGTAAAGGATGTGGTGACTGCGCTGCTGCATGCCCTGCTGGTGCTATTACTATGAGGCACTTCGCAGATGAACAAATTTATCCTATGATCCGGGAAGCAGTAAAAGGAGAATTTATTGATGAAAGACCTCGAATTGTGGCATTTTTATGTAATTGGTGTAGTTATGCTGGAGCAGATACATGTGGAGTAAGCCGATTTCAATATCCTACAAATATTAGGCCTATCAGAGTTATGTGTACTGGAAGAATTCCTAAACATTTCATTTTACAGGCATTTTTAGAAGGTGCTGATGGGGTTTTTGTTGGAGGGTGTCATATTGGTGACTGCCACTATTTAGAGGGGAATTATGATATGCTACGGAGATATAATGAAGTCCATGAAATTCTTGAAAGAGTAGGTATTAACCCTGATCGATATCGACTTGAATGGGTTTCAGCTAGTGAAGGAAAACGTTTCTCTGATGTTGTTACGGATTTCGTAAATAAAGTTAAAGAATTAGGTCCATTGGCGGAAACTGGTGATAAGATAGAAACTAAAAAAGAAAAAGCAAAGGAGGGTGTCTAAGAAATGACAGAAATGTTAAAAAAGAAAGATAGTGAACTAGATCATTTATTTAGATATGAAATTAGCGAAAAAGTTGGAGCAAAATCACTGTTAAAATGTATTCAATGTGGAGTGTGTAGTAGTGGGTGTACCGTTACAGAATATGTAGATATGCAACCACATAGAGTAGTAGCTTCTTGTCTTTTAGGGCTGAAGAAAGAGGTATTATCGAGTAAGGCAATTTGGACATGTTCTTTATGTCATAGATGTACTGAAAGATGCCCAAAGAATGTAGATTATTCATTTATTCTGGCACTATTAAGAAATATGGCTGTCAAGGAAGGCAAAATTCCCAAAGAATATTCGGGTACAGTAGTCACTATCTACAATAACGGATATGTTGTGCCTTATACTGGTGGATTGAAGGACAATATAGACAGACGAAGAGAAAGAATGGGACTACCTAATTTAATCCCTCCGGATCTAAAAGAAATTAGATTTATAATTGAAGAAACGGGATTAGGAAGTCTCGCAAAACAGGAGGTGGATGACTAATTATGAAAAAAGAATTGGGTTTTTTCATTGGATGCACAATCCCATTAAAACTTCCTCATTTAGAGAAAGCGTTTAGAGATGTAGCCAGCATTTTAAACTTAAGTCTTCGGGAAATGGAGGGTGTCAGTTGTTGCCCTGAACCTGTATCTTTACAATCATTAAATATCGATACATGGATGACATTAGGAGCAAGAAACTTAGCTATTGCCGAAAAAATGGGTGTAGATATCTTAACTATATGTTCTGGTTGTTATGAGACTTTAAAAACTGTTAGTGTATTGCTAGAAGAAGATGAGGAATATCTTAAAAAAATAAACGTTATTCTAAATAAAATCAATTATAATTATACTGGAAAAACAAAAGTTTATCATTTTGTTGAGTTGTTTAGCCAACCAGAATGGTTAGATAAAATAAAAAGTTTAGTTGTTAAACCATTAGATGATTTAAATCTTGCCGTTCATTATGGATGTCATTTAATTAGACCAAGTAAAATTATGCAATTTGATCATCCGGAAAAACCTGAGAAAATTGATATTATTCTTCAAGCTCTCGGAGCAAAAACAGTGGAATTTGCTAATAAATTGGAATGTTGTGGATATTGTGCTAGGTTACAGGAAGAAATTGGCGAAAAGTTAGTTGAAGATAAAATGACTGAACTTTGTGAGCTTGAAGAAGACATTGATGGGCTAGTTGCTGTTTGTCCTGCCTGTACAACACAATATGACCGAAAAGAGAAGATAATCGCTAGAAAGACTGGTAAAGAATTGGATATCCCCGTACTTTATCTAGCTGAAATGATGGCGATAGCACTTGGAGTAGAGTTAGAAGATCTAAGCTTGAAAAATAGAAGTGTAAAGCCAAATAAGTTAATTGAGAAATTAACAACATAAATAGTGTAATTTTTTTTAAACACAATTTAAGATAAATCTTATGAATTAAAAAAAAAAATGAAAAAAATATGAAAGAAAGGAGTAATATAATATGATTATTACACAACAAAAAGATATAAACGAAATCTACGAAATGGTAAAAGATTACAATAAAATCTTAATTACTGGTTGTGATGGATGTTGTCAACCACCAAGAAGTTTGTCTGAAGCAAAAGTTTTGGGTCAATTGTTAGAGTTGAAAGCTCGTACAGAAGGAAAAAAGCTCCGGTGGAAAGCAATAACAGTTCTTAGGCAATGTGATGATCGAATCGCTGCAACCACTGTTCGCCCTAACATTGAGGATTTTGACGCCATAGTATCATTAGCATGTGGATTAGGTGTTGTGATGTTAAATAAGGTTTTACCACAAATTTTGACTTATCCTGCTCAGGATAGTCATTTCGGAGGAGCCCAAAATAGTGGCGAAAACAGTTATATCGAATATTGCGAAGAATGCGGAGATTGCATAATTGGTGAAACTGGTGGTGTTTGTCCCCGTGCTGGGTGTGCTAAGCATCTAAGTAATGGTCCATGTGGAGGAATGGTTGATGGAATGTGTGAAGTAGGAGGATATACAATTCCTTGTGCATGGGTAAATATTTGGAAGCGATTAAAAGAATTTAATAGACTCGATTTATTTAAAAAATATCGTGGTCCAAGAGATTATCGTACGTCAACGAGTCCGAGTTATATTACAATATATAAAGAATATACAAACGAAGAAAATCAAAAAGAGGAGGCGAAAAGATAGATGGCAAAAAGACCTGCATATAGCAACTTATGTAAAGCAATTGAAGAAGGTCACTTTGTTTTTACAGGTGAACTTGAACCAAAAAAAATTCTTGATCTAAATGAGATTTTTCATTCTGCTGAAGAAATGAAAAAAACCGGAAAAATAGTTGCTGCCAATGTAACAGATGGACCTCAAGGAGATGCTTATATGTCTTCATTAGTACCTAGTTATCTAATTCAAGAAAAAGTGGGAATTGAAGCGGTTTGGCAAGTCACCGTCAGAGATCGTAATCGTGTTGCTTTATTTGGGGACGTAGTAGCAGGGGCTGTGTTGGGATTGAAAAATATTCTAACCCTAACTGGGGATCATACAGCACTAGGAGATCATAAAAAAGGCAGACCCGTATATGATATAGATAGTACTCAGTTCGCTGAAATGCTTACTATGATGATTGATGACGGAACCGATTATGAAGGCAATAAAGTTGAGGGTGGTAAGATTGAAATGAACTTTGGATGTGTAGCTAACCCAAACAGCAATCCAAGAGAACCAGAAATCCTCAAAGTCGGACGTAAAGTAGAACAAGGAGTCGATTTTATTCAAACTCAAACAGCCTTCGATATTGAACAAGCAAAAGATTTTCTTAAGGATTTAGAGCAATTTAACGTACCTGTTTTACTAGGAGTTTTTCCGTTAAAATCTTATGGGATAGCTTGGTATTTCGATAACTACATACCTGGAGTTTCAGTCCCAAAGGATCTCCTGAAATCACTCAAGACTGCAGAAAAAGAAAACAAAGGGAATAAACCAGCTAAATACGCTGCATTAGATAAAATTAATATTGAATATTTTGAGCCATTCATCAAGGAGATCAAAAAAACTACAAAAGCAGCGGGAATTCATTGCATGGCTGTTGAATATGAAAGATTATTTGATCCATTGCTTAAGGATTACCCCAAATACGTTAAATAAGTCATTATAAAGTGATTAATAAATAAAATTTTTTACAATTTTTAATATAAAATTATTATTTTTTTTAAACATCAATTAAAATAAAAGGTATGAATGAAACATGAAAAATCTTGATGATAAGGATAAAAGAATACTTGAGATGCTTCTTGAGGACTCTAGAAGACCCTATCATGAAATTGCTGCAGATCCAAATGTTCAGCTATCTGAATCTACCGTAAGAAAAAGAGTTATTAAACTACAAGAGGAAGGAGTCATTGAAAAATTCACTATCAAAATTTGTCGCGAAGATGAGAGATGTATTATAGCATTTCTTACTCTTATTCCTAAAACTCAAGCAGAAACAAAAGAGTTGTTGAGAGAAGCTCAAATACTTCCCCAATGTGAGGAAGTTTATTTTCTTGCAGGAGAATGTGGTGTTTTAATAAAAGTTAATGTCCCAGAGATTATTGAATTAGATGCGTTAATAGAATCATTTCGTGCTCGTGCAGATGTAAAAAGTGTGGAAAGGGTTTGTGTTGTCCTAAGGCCTATAAAAACAATGTTACAAACAGAAAATCGAGTTTTATAATCACTTTTTCATTGTATTTCTAAAAATCATCTTATTACCGATAAGTTGCCGACTTCTCCACCCATTTTTAACTTTTTCCTCAAATTCTTTTATAAATATGGCACGAAAAATTTCGCTTTATCATTTCAAATTCTTAAAATTGTCCCCATTCTACCTTGTACAATTCTTCTGAAATTTGAATAGTTAATTAGACTCGATTTTTCAATAAATTTCTAATTTTAGGAAAACCGTAATGTTTAAATATCGATAATTACATTTAATTATATATCGATAGTTCTCAATTAAACATAATTACCACACATTAACTTAAAAATTTATCTAAATTTTATGGCTATAATTTGTAATTAAACATATTAACAAAATGTCATATAAAATTGAAGGATTTTGATCGGTATGGACATTTATTTACTTATAATAATTGTATTTTTAGCCTTTATTTGTGAATTTATTGATTGTTCTTTAGGAATGGGATATGGAACATTAATGTCACCAATTCTTTTAATATTAGGTTTTGATATTTTTCTAATAGTTCCCTCAATTTTATTTTCACAAATTATAACTGGATTTTCAGCTTCCCTTTTCCACCATAAATTTAATAATTGTAATTTAAAAATAAGAGAAAAAAATTTCAGGATTGTTTTTATTCTTACATCTCTAGGAATTATCGCAACAATTATTTCGGTTTTTATTGCATTGAGTTTGCCTAAAAGTATCATAATTACTTATACATCTCTTTTAGTCTTAATTATTGGATTTATATTGCTAGTTAAAAAGAAATTTAAATACACTCCAGGTACCTTAGAGTTATTCGGTATATTAAGTGCATTCAATAAATCCCTTTCAGGCGGAGGATTTGGTCCAATTGTAACAGCAGGTCAAGTAATTTCAGGAAGAAACACAAAAGAATCAATTGGCGTAGCAATAACTGCTGAATTTGCTATATCTATAGTAGGTTTTATAATGTATACCATACTAAATGGACCAATTAATTTTTTACTCCCATTCATTCTAACAATTTCAGGGGTTTTGGCCACTCCATTAGGAACTTTCAGTACAAAAAAAATAAAGAGTGAAGAAAAAGCAAGAATGTTAATCGGAATTATTTGCATTTTGTTAGGAGTTTTAATGCTAGTTAAAATCTTAATTTAAAAATTCAGAAGTTGAGGAGGAAATTGTTCTTATTTGAAATTAAAAAAATGAGGTTATGATTGAATATGAAATTAACTGAGAAAATAGATTATTTTTGGAATGGTTTACTTGTAGGGTTAATTAGTGGTATGATAATAATGACAATAATCTTTCAATTAGTAATTTATTTTAATCAATAACTTGGTTTCCATAAATATACGTTATTAATCTTCCATTAATTCTGAAGAGCCTGTGAATCTAAATTTCTCTTTTTATGCTAAAAAATTCTTCTATCTTTAATTTTTTTTAAATTTTATTTTCTCTTTAATCTGAAATAAGATTTTAATTGAACCAATTAACAGTCGAGACTAATTTATGTTTATAATATTTGCCTAAAATTAATCGTAAGAGATCTTCAAAACAATTTAATACTCCCTCTCCACTGATTGCGATAGTAAATCTTTTCTCAATGTTTCTTAATTTTTCATACTGTATTTCATTCAAGAAATGTCTTGGATTAAATTTTTCAGGCAAATCTTGTTTATTAAATGCTATAATTATAGGAATTTCTTTAAGTGTTTCCCGAAAATACAAAATAAGTTCTTGCCAAGACGCTAAATTGCGGTTATAAACTTTTTCTTGAGAATCTATTACAAATATTATCCCATCAACCGCTCGTAGGGTCACTGGCCGGGTGACAAAATAAAAATCTTGACCAGTTGTAGTATAAATATGGAGTTTTAATTTCCATTCCTGATTTTGGAAAGTAACTGTTCCATAATCAAAAAATAAAGTTCTATTCACTGTAGATTCAATACTATGAAGAACCTCACCTTTACCAAAATGAGAAAATAAAGCTTTTATAGAAGTAGTCTTCCCTGAAAAAGCAGGTCCAAAATAAACAATTTTTATACTGATTGTCTTATCACAGTGATCAATAATCATGATGATAAATCTAAAACTATATTTTTAAAAGCCAATTTTTTAAACAGCCCAAGTTAAAAAAATATTATTTAACTTATTTGATATTGTCAAATATTTAGTTGTTATTGTCAAGATTTAAATTAAAAAAATCACATTAGATATTGATTATCATTGAAATTAAATTCAGAGAAAATAGGTAAAATAAGAAGTTTTAATCGGTTCTATACTAATTTACTCGGGTTGTTAGATAAAACTCTCCTAAAAAGTAAATATTCTTTAACTGAAGTACGAATCATGTTTGAACTTAACCGTTTATCAATTACAACTGCAAGTAAACTTGTTAAACTGCTTAATGTAGATCCTGCATATCTCAGTCGAATATTGAGTAGTTTTGAACGGAAAAATTTGATTCTAAAAAAAAAATCAGATAAAGATTTGCGAAAACAACTTCTTTCATTGACATCAGAAGGAAAAAATGTGATTTCAGAACTTCAAGAGAAAGCAAACGAGCAGATTAAAGCGTTGCTTATAGATATATCTGATGATGAACAAGATCAACTTATCAATGCCATGGAAACTATTGAGAGTATTTTGAAAAGTGAACTTGAACAATCGCACTTTTACAGTTTACGGCCTCATAAGCCTGGTGATATTGGTTATGTCACATATCGACATGGAGTGATTTATACTAAGGAATATCAACTTGATGAGACTTTTGAAGCTTATGTTGCTAAATACATAGCAGAATTTATCGAAAATTATGATCGAAAAAGAGAAAAGCTATGGATAGTAGAAAGGGGAACCGAAATTATTGGTTCAATCGCAATTGTTAAAATTGACGAGGAAACTGCACAACTAAGATGGCTTCTAGTTGAGCCTCATATGCGAAATAAAGGAATCGGAACGAAACTAATTTATGAAGCAATTAATTTCAGTAAAAATCATGGTTACAAAAAAATTCAATTAGGAACTTTTAGTGATCTTATAGTAGCTCGTAAATTATATGAAAATAATGGTTTTCGATTGGTTGAATCTAATTCTCACACTATTTGGGGGAAAAATTTAACAGAAGAGAAATGGGAATTGAACTTATAATTTCTTAAAATTAAAGGTTCTTGGAAAGTTCAAGAATTACATCTATTTATTGGAAAAAAGATTTTTCTAAATTATTTACTGAAAATAAATGTGATTGTTTTGAATGAGGAAGACAGAAAGAAAATTGAAAAAATTATCAATGAAAGAAATGAAAGCGATAAAAAATTGAAAGAACTTGATTCTAAAGTCTATAGTGCTTTTTTGAATATGGAAAAACAAACATATTCAGATAGAAGCCTAAGAAAGGTTCACAAGGAATTAATAGCAGTAGGTATTTCAACTGTAATAAATTGTGAATCATGCATGGAATGGCATATTAAAGAAGCTTTAAGATCTGGAGCTTCTGAAAAACATGTTTTAGAAGCAATTGAAGTTGGAATTGAAATGGGAGGAGGCCCTGCAACAGTTTCAAGTAGGTTTGCCTTGAAAGTATTAGAATATTACATTTCTCCTAAGAATTCTTAAAAAGATTAATTTTGAGATTCTGATTGAAAAAAATAAACATATCGTATTTAAATTTTAAACAATTCATGAAAACTTTTAATTGTTGAGTTTAATTAAAATAATAATCGTAAATAATACTTTAAAAGATTTTTTTCAACTTTAAAGAGATTTAATAAGTCCTAAAGATTCTAATGATCAGAGTAGCCAGAATTAAAAAAAATCTTAAGGAATTTGCTTTTCCTCGATTATCAGGAACTGGATTTGAACTTAAAGCTTTTAATAAAGTAAAAAGGGAAGTAGAGAATTTAAATTTAAATTATGAAATCCAACGTTTTTCGTTTAGTTCTTTTTATTCGCGATTGTATCCGAAGATTGCATTTTCATCGGGTTCATTAATCTTTCTATTACTTTTAACATTTTTGAATATATCTCAGATTTTGTCTTTTGTTTTGATTTGTTTTTTGCTAGGTGTAATTATTGCGTCATTTATATTGACTAGAAATCCTGAAAAAATTAAAATTAATTCAAAATTAATTTCACAAAACCTAATTATAAAGATTAAATCTAATCCGAGAAAATCTGAGAATTCTGATAGAATTGCGTTATTTATGAGCCATTTGGATTCCAAAGGACAAAGATTTACAATTAAAACCCGGATAAGGATAATTAAGTTATGGATTGCCTCATCAGTTATTCTACCTTTTTTTATTATATTAAAAAATCTGCAATTTTTAAGATTAGAGATATTATTTTTAATTATAGGGCTATTTCCTTTAATTTTAAACATGTTTGCTTCAATAATCATTGTACTCAATAAAACTGAAAATAGTTCAATGGGCGCAGTCGATAATGCCTCCGGCATAGCATGCAATTTAGAACTTTTAAATTATTATAGTCTTCCTGAAAACAGATTAAAGAATTATGATATGTGGTTTCTTTTTAGTGGAGCTGAAGAATGTGGAACAATTGGTATTAGGCATTTCTATAATAATTTAAAGAATTTCGATTCCGAAAAATCAATAATATTTAATTTTGAATCTATAGCTAATTTCATATTTCTCTTTTCGGGAGATAATGAAGGAAGTCATATTCAAGATATTGACCGTTTATTATTGAATAACAAAAGAAGACTTCCTATCAGACATTACATTACGAGTAGAGTTCTAGGCACTCATTCTGATGGTGGTTTCTTAGGAGATAAGGGATTTCAAGGTTTTGGAATTGGTGAGGTGCAAGCATATGACTATATGCATACCCCAAATGATACACTCGATAAAGTGAATACTGTAATTTTAAAGAAACTGTGTTTAGTTCTTACAGACACTCTTAAAGAACATGACTCCAATCTATATTCTCAGAAATCCTAAAGATTTCCTCATAATTTAGATTTTAATCCGTTTAAAATAATTTTCTCATTGAAAAGTAGTGTTTGTTTTCTAAAATTATAGTTTTAATAAAATTATTTAATACAAAAAAATAAATGTGTGAATTTGGATCTTATATAAAAATATTTTTAACTAAAAAATCTTAAAAATGGTATGAGAACTATGCCGATTGAAAGAAAAAATTTGATAGGCGTCATTATAGGAATTTTTTTGGTAGCAGGGGTATCTGGTGGATTTATTGGTTATTTTTTCCCTAGAATAGGTGAAGGGGGGACGTTTAATGTTGTGATCGATGGCAATTTTAACGCAGCTGAAGGTTGGCAATACTCAGACTGGCAATTCATAGAATATTTATTGACAGATGACGATAACTTAGTTACGCATAATTTCTTTTATATTCATTTAACCCTAAATTCACTTTATATTTTAATAGATTTTGCGAGTGATATTACTGCTGATACAACTGACGAATTTCTTGCTGTTTGGATTGATACTGACAATTCTCTCAGTGAATTTACAAGTGATATTCATTGGAATGCCTTCGCTGCAAATCCAGGCCATGAAATGTTGTGTTATATCCCAGAAGCGGAACACATCAATGAAACACTTAATTTAGGGGGTCGTGAATATATTGCTACATTAAATGCTACTAATTCTATAGTTGAGTATGGATTCCAATCTTCTATAAATTCGCCAAATTTGCATCGAATATTTGAAATAGAAATAGATAGAGCCACTTTAAAGGGATTCAATTCTACTAATTTCAATATAGGTTTATTAGGGTATGGAACAGTTTTTATTCCGATTTATATTGATTTTGGTTTTTGGGGCGCTCCAACACTTTTTGCTTCAGAATTCTATGATCATAGCGGATGGGTAAGAGAACGGACCTACTTTAAATGTGGATACGGTGTAGAAATGTAAAATTAAGAAAGTATTATGTAAAATTAATTTTTAATAAATCTTTTTATTTTTTTAAATAGTTCTTATTATATTATATCTTCTTTAAATAATTTAAGAGGATCTTCCATCTCAGGACTTTCCACTACTATAACCATTTTTTCCACCCCCTAAACTTTCAACCTCTTGAACTTTTGCTTTTATTTGATTAATTAAGGAAATACCCTCTCGAAATCTTTTTTGGGCTCTAGAAATTAATACTGTACCCAAATTTCATAGTACTTATGAAAAATTTTGTAGTAATACGTTTTATTCTTTAATTGAAAACCTATTTCTCAGTGATCTTCGACTTACTCTCGCTGCGATTATACATATTATAAACATACATAATTCCAAGCTAAATAAATAACTGTAGATTAATAAATAAAGAGCTGATTGGAGCAAATATCCTATTGTCATAAATTCACCACTTAAAATTGAATAATATGCAAACATTGCAAGATCATATATTCCACTAATAAAAGCCGGGAATGTATATAATATTACGAGCAGTGATACGATAAAGATGCCCAGAAGATGAGATTGGGATAAGTAAAAGTTAAATAATTTAGGGTTATTATTCAATTCAGGCTCAATTGATCTCGATTGTTTACACCTAATCAGGATATAAAGGCAGATACAAAATAGTACACAGCCGAAAATAATTGAAAATGAATTAATGATTATATAACCTATGTAATTTACTTGAATAGAAGGAGGCAAGCCCTCCATAACACGTATATAACTTATTATCGTTAAAATATTCATCCAGAATTTAGAGTTATATAAAACTCCGAGTAAGCCTATAAAAAAGAGAGTTCCTGTCCAATTTTTATTTAACTGAAATCCAAATATATAAATTTTGTTTTTAATTTCATTCATTATTTTTAATTGCCCTCCTATCTTCAATTAATATTTATTTTTTATATATTTTTAAACTTTATTTTGATTTCAAATAGTTCTAGCACTTGATAATACTATAATCCCACTTGCTAAACATATATAAAAACCAACTCCTACTCCCCATGTCAGAATTGCTCCAGAATATCGCATCATTCCATAAAAAAGAGTACCTCTAAAACTACCTGCTCCCAGAGATGTTATTAACTGGATAAAAAAACCTAACCCTAGAAAAAGATCAATTGTAAATATAATTGGAACTAATAGTATTAAAATTCCCCCAATAATTCCAATAACTCTTGACTCTTTTATCGCACTAAAAATACAACCAATTGAACCCGTTAAAATCAAGATACCTCCAAAAAGTTCTAAAAGGATAAGACTGATTACTATAGGAACTGTACCTATGATATAAGCACTCCCAAATCCAGTAATATAAAGACCAAAGATAAAGCCACTAACTTCCTCTATATATTCTATTCTATACCAATTTAGCAAATTTGGAAATGCTATTGTCAACAAAATGCTTGATAAACCTAAAATTCCTCCAATCATGAGTCTCTTATTGGTAATCCCTGTAAAAATAGCCCCAATAATCAAAATAACCAAACCAATCATCATCAAAATTGGCCAGACATAATTATAGGATGCCCAAGTCGAAATATATCCAATTATACCGACTAATATAATTATTAATCCACAATACACTAATTTACCTAATCTTCTCATTTTTCTCTAAATAGGTAGTCTATTGAGATTTCGTTTATTAAAAACTGATAAATATATTATATTTATTGGATGTGATATATAAACCTTGAGATTAATTAATAGGAGCGAATAATATTCACATTTTAAATTTATAATATTATTGGGGCTCCAGTAGGAATTATACTAAAAGAAATAAAATCACGGTTTACTTATTTATTCTTATAAATCTAGAATAATGGTTTGTAAAACAAATGTCATCAAAGGGCTTTAATTCAAATGAAATAGAAGAGATAAAATCTATAAAGATAGGTAAGTGGGACATCATCTCTGAATATCATCGTATTGACTGGCTTAAAGCTGGACATCGTGAAGAAGAAGCAAAAATACACGGTATTGTGATTGCTATTGTTGGATATCAAGCACGTTTAGGAAGAGAAGAACAGAAATACAAATTAGAACAAAAAGGAAAGGAAAAAGGTGTATCAATAACTCATAGAAAAAAAGAAAAATGGATAACAACTAAAGAGTTCGATAAAATTATAAATAAGATTGGCGATAAATATTATAACAAAGTTTTCTCTCCCGCAATAGAAAATTTATATAATAAGGGTTATTCTTATGACGATGTAAAGAAAGCAGTGGATATCCCGTCAAAAATAGGCGTTAAAATAACTCTAGATAAGTTTTTACCGTATTTATAATTAAAACTGTTAGTCGATTCTTATCTCTGGAAATCGACTTAGGCATACTCATCAAAGCAAACATTTATAAGACTTTTAAATAAATTTCTAGTGTATTTGATTACAAGATAATTTTAAAGGGTGAATACTAAAGTAAATGTTTGTGATGGTATTAAGTCATTTTGATTCTATTATTGGCCCTAAGGTATTTTTTAACGTACCTGAATTACTCTCTCAAGAAGTTTTGGACGAAATTCCTCGTTTTTTGGATTTCTACCAAGAAGGATTTTTTATTTATGAATTTGAAAATATAAAAACATCAAATTTGATATTTACTGTTCCAAGCCCTATTGCTAGAGGAAGAGAAGTAAATCTTATGATTTCAATTATTATTATGGATGATGAGAATACAGATCCTAGTATTTTTCAAGAAACTTTAGAACAATTTGCTTGTGAATTAAAACAAGTTAAAGATATTTATAAAGCATTTGATAGTGATAAGAATAGTTCCATAGATCAAAATGAGATTAGTAAAACAGTTGAAGAACTATTAAATTCAGTTTATTTTGCTCTTCCTAAAGATACCATCTCTTCAGAAAAAAGAGAAATAAATTTAGTATTGTTTGATTTTTTTGAAGAAGGTGAATCTCAACTAGCACAACTTTTTAAAAATTATATATCTAATGCTCAATATAATAAAGGTAAATTGATACAATTAAATTTACTTAATTATAAAATTACGATTTCTACATATTCCTTTACTAATCCCAAAAAATCAATAAATTTCTTTTTCTCTCAGTTAAAAAGTAAACATGGTTTTATATTCGCTGTTGATGTTACTAATAAAAATATGCTCAGAAAAGCGAGACGTATTTCAAACAAAATAATGAGATTAGCAATTGGAAAGATAAATATTGTAAAATTCCCCTGTCTTATATTAATTAATAAATTAGGATTTTATCGCTATGAAGTTATGAAACTTGCTGAATATCTAAATGGATTTGGATATGATATAAGAACAATCAAATATATCCCTACTGATCCCTCCGACAATGAAAAAATCCATGATGCTTTTAGTTGGATTATCAACAGGATAATTTTTAAAAATTTCATATCAAAACAAGAACAAAAACAACTACCAATACCTTAAACTACTATACTTGTTCATTTTAAAATAAGAAAGATAAAAATTTCTAATCTCTCAAACTTTCAAACTTTAAATCCTTAAAAGTGTAGGTAAAAAAATAATTCAATTAAACAAATCCATTAGTTCAAATCTTCTTGAAAAACAAATATTTTTTTCCTAATCAAGTTTACTATGGAGCCTTAGAATTTTCACCAAGATAATAAAGTTCTCTTAAAATCTAATGGTTAATATCAAAAAAACTATAATAATCACAACAAAAGGCACGATACAGGCGCTTACGCAACCAATCCAGAAGTTGTTCCTCATAAGCTTACGCCTTTGAAATCTCGCCCTTTTCACCTGTTCCAGTTCCATTCTTTCTATTTCAGTATCACTAAAATAATCTTCGTCAGATTCTTTTCCCTCACCACCCTTAGCCTTGACTGTTTCACTCATAACCTTTCAAGATAATTTTTCTCTAGTATTTAATAATACAAAGAAGGATTTAAAGGCTCCATTACTTAATACCGGTAAATAAAAAAGTCTAGCAATACAACTCATCTGAATTTTTCCTTATACATCTATCTTATTTACAGCAACAAATATCTAAATTATGAAGTTTTACAAACAGTCATACTTCCTACTTTAATAATCCCTTTTTTATCAAGGTGAGAGTGCCGAAAGTTGCTTAAATTTTCAATTAAAAAAGGTAACCTGACAAGATTTCCTGATAACAGAGGACTCTTTTGTTTAATTAATTTTCTAGCGAACCGCAAATAACGTCTTGGATTTAAAATGGGAGAAAAAGTTAAATGTATAGCCTCTAAAACAAAATTAAAGATTTCCTCCCTACTGAATTCTGTAGTTCCATATTTCTTATCATTAAATACATCATATTGACCTAGCTTAAGTTGACCTTTTTGAATTACTTCTCGCCATATCTCTGATCCATAAGTAAAATGAAATGGAGATATTTTTACAACATCTATTTTTGCTTTTCGACAATAATCAACTGTGGTTTTTATTTCTTTAGCTGTTTCGTTAGGACCACCAATGATAAATGACGCAATTACGACCATTTGATACTTATCTGCCAGGTCTAATACTCGGTCGAGAATTTGACGCCATCGATGAGGATCTCCACTTATTTTCCGATATACTTCAACCATTCGTGGTACAACAGATTCCAAGCCAATTTGAAAACCTGTAGCACCAGCACGTCTCATCAAACGAATTCCTTCTTCGTCTATTTGATCAGCTCGAGTGTACACCCAAAAAGGGATATCAAGACCCTGCTTAACCTTTAAACGTAGGATATTTTTGATATATTTTGAATTAATTTGAAGACTATCATCCAATACCATAATATTCTTATATTTTAACTCATTTTGAATAATATCAATTTCCTTAATAATATCTTCAGGATCCCGTCGACGATGAGAAATATCTAAAGCAGGCCTGCTGCAAAAACGACATTGTCGCCATGGACAACCTCGTGTCCACTTCATGCTTGCTGAATCACCAATCCAAATTTTTGTTATTTGATTGTATTTAATATGCCTAATAAAACTACGATTTGGTATTGGTAAACTATTGATATCCTCTATATAATTCAAATCATAAAATTTCTTAGTTGGTTTTCGTATAATTTCAGCAATTTCTTGTTCTGCTTCTCCTGCCACCGCAATATCTATAACTGAGCATTCTGAAAAAACTTTTTCTTTTATAAGTGTTACGTGAGGGCCACCTACTAGAGTTGTAATATTTGGATTTATTCTTTTGACCATTTGTAAAATGTAGAAGGAAATATTACGATTGCGTGTTAGAATTGTTACCCCTACATGTGTAAAAAAACCATTAGTGATAAATCTTACCAATTTTTTAGGAAACCAACCCTCAGCGGATAGATCAAGAACAGTAACATCAATTCCTTCTTGTTTGAGTATAGTTGCCAGCATTAAAATGCCTAAAGGTTGAGCGAAACGATCAATATAGCCCCATTTGCTTGGGGGAAAAATAAGTAACACTTTTTCTTCACCCATGTTGTAATCTCACCTCACTATAAATTAAATTTATAGGAAATATATATATAAATTACCATGAAGTATTTAAACACTCCTCACCTTAATACTGGTGGATAAAAAAATCTACCAGTAAAATTCATCGGAATTGTTTTTTTAAAAGATGGGTGATTTGTATCCTAATTACTTAAAAATATTTGTGAGTTTATTCAAGATTCCATTGATAAAGTTAAAGAAGATTTGAAAAAAACTCTTTATAATATACTTTTAATCTTTTTTGCTAATTCTTGCGCCCCTTCGTCCGCACTCCCTAAAATCCTAAACATCTCTTCAGGATTGACTATTAAGGCAGCTTCTAGAAGCTTCTGAAGGCCAATCACAGTATTAATACGCTCGTTCTTCTGTAAATGGAAAATTACCATCCCCAACTGATTTTTGAGCTTTCCCTTCTCTGATTCCAATGCCAAACGTAAAAGTGCTGGACAGACCTCCTCGATTGTCTCACGACTTACACGTCTCGCATACTCATAAATCTTGGTTCGTTGGACTTCTGTGAGCTGCGCGACCTTCTCCTCTAATTTTGATACTTGATCCAATTTTGACATTTTCCTTTCTCACATCCAATTTATTTGATTTTTAAATTTTATTTATTAATGTTTTTTGACTAATTACTATATTATCACACTTATATTTAAATGTTTTCGGTCAAAAAAGAGATTAAAATTCGCGAATTCTGTCAAAATACATGTTCTAGTATTTTTAATTTCTACAAAATGACGAAAAAATGAACACTCATTTTCATGGGATCTTAATGGACGAAACTTAATTTTTCATACAATTGATTAGGAATTGAGGAAACAAATTCGGAAGGTATTCGACCGAAAATGGCAAATTATGGTGGGTAAAGTCACCCTTCGGTCATCTGTCGACAAAAAAATGATCAACAATCGACATCCCAATTTGATTCATTAACGAAATCAATCACAACTGCCGATTTTCGTCACAAAAAATCAATATTATTATGGATTACAAATTTTTGATCTTGGAAAAATTAGTGATAAGATTCATTAATTTTGGCGCAATTATGTAAATTGTTGATCGTTCTACCGCTACATTATGATCGAAAAGCGACATGTTTATATAGTGTTTTTTATTATCATTAATTGTAAAACAAAAAAATAAACGAGGGAACAAAATGGGTCAAATTAATGTGGATGAAAAATTGGATGATGTTATGAGCCGTTATAGAAATATTCGAGAAGCTTTAGCAGGGTTAAACGATATTATTAATCTTAATTTTCGTGAGAAGGACTTCTACCATCAAGCTGCGGTGGATAATTTAAAAGTTCTTCATGATAATATTGTAGAAGTTTTAAAAGTTTCATTTAATCCTCGTGAGATTCGAATGCGTTTACGTGAGTTAGAATTTGACGAGAAAGAGGCCGAGCAAGTTTTTCCTCTATAATTTTATTTTTAGTTAATTTTTGGTTTGTAAGGACTTCTTTTTTAGGCTCTAATTTCTATGAGGATTATGACTTTTTCCCAAAATTTACACTGAAATTAATATTGATCATCTAAAACTTTAAATAAAAAAAAAAAATTTTAGATTATTTTGATTTTGCTTTAGCCCTTAACTTTTTTAGCCAATTGAACGCCAATCGGAATTAATTCTTTCGTATCCATTGCTGGCTCGATTTTATAGAATTTAAATATCCCAGGTTTAGCAATCCTCCATGCATTTACATTGTTCATTAGCGCTTCAACGCTCTCCGCTTCTGAAACTGAAATACCCCACAATCCAGGAGTCATGTACCATGCTAGAGTTTCAACGCCTTCAGCAGGATACAGCTTTCTTTTCATGAGGTCTATTCCGATTTCTGCCAATTCAGACGGATCAAATGCTTGATTAAGCTCAAAATATGTAATAAATCTCATTTCTTTAAGATTTCCTCTATTTTATTAGATTTCAAAGATGTAATCTATTAAATTACATCAATTCTATAGTAATTTAAATAGTAATTTAAATCTTACAAAATATGCAATAATTTGGATTGCCTATTCATTTATTCTTTCTAATTTAAAACAAACAGGTCTAGCTCCATCTGTACAGCTAGAATAAATTATACCTGGTGGACACCAGGAAACATTTTCACTAGAATCTAATAGTTCTATATCTTTCAGTACTGTTTTCCATCCGCATCCACAGAATTTTTCGGGTTTCTCTAAATTTTCTATAATGAATTCTTCCCTTTCTTCAAAAACATAGCAAGCAGGTATAATCTCTCCTCGCGAATTTATGATTTCATGACCAAAAACATCCTTTGGATTAAATTTCTTCACGATGGTTACTTTTATTTTTGTCATTCTATAACCCCTTCTTTTTTGAAATGAGTTGCATCTATCTTAAATTTTTCTTTTAAATCCAATTTCTTATAAATTATTTCGATATATTGAAAAAAAAGGATTATCGAATCTTTTTGAGCCTTATTAAAATTATTAACGATATGAATTTTTATCAATGTTCCTGAAAATTTTAACTCCTTATCGGCTAGATATGTCTCATTGCTATAGGCATTTATACATTTGTTTCTTTTTTGGTAGAAATAAGTTTAATGTTAATTATAGGAGAAGGATTCCAAATTTTACTAAAATTATAATTCTCTACCTTGATAAATTTCTTATTTTATTTTCGTTATAGACGAATAAACAATATTGGAGAAAATGATAAGATTGATTTTAACTTTTTTGGGAAAATTATTTGTTGGTTTTATATTATTTTCCTTTTCGAAAACCTTACATTCCATAATTGAAAATAATAAATACCTTGATTAATTTCAATAATTAATAATATAACTTATGTTTTAAAATAAGTGAGTGAATTAATAAATGACAATTATTACAACAAAAAAGCCATTTGAGGAAGTTCTGGCAGCAATAAAGGATACCAAAAGAATCGGTATTGTTTCATGCGGTTCTTGTGCAGCCATGTGCCAAACTGGTGGAGAAGAAGGCGCTAAGGAAATGGCAGCCAAATTAGAGAATGAAGGTTTTGAAGTTAAATTAGTTTTAGTTCCTGAAGAAGTCTGTGATAATAGAGTAATGATGAAAGACTTCAGAAAGATTGATGAAGATTTAAGAGGTATCGATGCGATTTTATCCTTAAGTTGTGGGCTTGGAGTTGCAAGTATTACAAAAGTTCTTGAGCGTAAATATTCACATATTCCTGTATTTATTGCTAATAATACAGAATTTATGGGAATGACGGAAAGGATCGGTCGTTTCTACATGCGATGTAGAGGATGTGGAGATTGCTTATTAAACGAAACTGGGGGTATTTGCCCCATAACAACATGCGCAAAATCACTTATGAATGGTCCCTGTGGCGGTATGGTTAGAGGTAAATGTGAAGTCGGTAATTATGAAAAAGATTGTGGGTGGGTATTAATTTTTAACCGTTTGAAAGAATTAGGAAGATTAGATTTGTATAAAAAATTACGAGATCCAGTGGATTGGAGTGAATCCGGACACCAAAGAGAAGTAGTATGGAGGTAGAAATTTAATGGCAGAAAAAAAAGTATTTTCAAAATTAGGTGAAAAGATTGTAAATGGTGAATTCATATTAACAGGAGAACTTGAACCCGAGAAAACATGTGACCTCTCACATACAATTCAGGAAGCTAAAGAAATGGCCCCATACGTCGTAGCTGCCAATGTAACAGACAGTCCTCTGGGTATAGTAACAATTAATAGTATGGCTGCCTCTCATATTATTCAAGATGCGTCTGGTTTAGAGTGTATTTGGCAATTAACGGTTCGAGATGTGAATAAATTAGGTATTGCTGGAATGATAATGGGAGGTCATGCCTTAGGGTTGAGAAATATTCTCTCTCTTACAGGAGATCATCCTTTTTTAGGTGATATGAAGGAATCCAAACCTGTTTTTGATCTTGACTCTGCTACTTTAGTTAAACTTATTCGGGAAATGGTTGATAAAAAATCGATAAATGGTCATGAGATTGAGCATCCTCCTACCTTCCATGTGGGAGCTGCTGCAAATCCGAATGCTGATCCAATGGAAGCAGAAATCCTTAAAGTTGGAAGAAAAGCCGAAGCAGGAGCTGAATTTTTGCAAACTCAAGTTGTTTACGATTTAGACAAAACAATTGAATTTCTAAGTGAAGTTAGGAGATATAAAGTTCCTGTTTTACTAGGAATTTTTCCAATGAAAAGTTATGGTATTGCTAAAGGTTTTGATATGTTTGTTCCTGGTGTAGATGTACCAAAAGATATTTTGGCTAAATGGAAAAATATCAAAACAGAGTTCAAGGATGATAAAAAAGAACAGAATAGAATGTATGATCAAGCAAATTATGAGTTTTTCAAACCTTTCATTTCAGAACTCAAGAAAAAAGGGTTGCTAGCTGGTGTACATTGTATGGCGGTTCACTACCCTCGTATTTTTCCCAAGCTTGTAGAAGTGATTAAAGCATAAAATTATTATGTAAAGAAATTTAATTTTTTTATCTTTTTCTTTAAGAAATTCTAAAATTGGGGTTGTATGTTTACAGAATAGTATAAATTTAAATCTATACTCTCATTTAATGTTATCAAAGAAATTCAATGGTAGTTAAAAATGGATATTAGTGATTTGAAAATAGGAATTGAAAATTCGTATTTCCCTCCTTTTGAGAATAATATTAGATTGACGAAAACTTTTGAAAAAGATGGTTTTGACTCTCTCTGGTTTCCGGATCATATAATGAGTTGGTTTCCCGATGCTATTTGGACTCCTGAACTAGTAAATCTGTCAACTTTTCTGAAAAGGCCACACGATCTCTATAACGTGTTTCCTACAATGGCGATTGCAGCCAATAGTACTAAAAAAGTTTTTTTGGGAACATCAGTTACAGAGACTTTTCGACATCCACCATCCGTACTAGCGCATATCATTTTAACTTTAGATCATATATCAAAAGGTAGAATAATTCTTGGAATAGGTGCAGGTGAGGGAGAGAATATTATACCCTATGGGATTAAATGGGAAAAACCTGTGAGTCGTTTAGAGGAAGCGATTAAAATTATCAAACTTTTATGGAAAGAAGATAAAAAGGTAGATTTTGACGGAAAATTTTGGAAATTAAAGGATGCAGTTTTATCTTTAAAACCATATAAGAAAAAGAAAGCACCTCCTATATGGATTGGTGCCTTTAGGTCTAAAATGCTTGAGTTAACGGGTAAATTAGGGGATGGTTGGCTCCCTTTTAATATACCACTTGAAAAATATAAGGAAGGTCTTGAGAAAGTCCAATTATCAGCAAAAAATGAAGGCCGGAATTTAGATGAGATTACTCCTGCTGTTGAATTTTGTTCAATTATTGATGAAAAACGCGAAGAATGTGATAAAATGGCTGAGAGTCCTCTAGCAAAAAATCAACTATTAGGCTATTCAGATGATTACTTTAAAGAATATGGTATTTCACATCCTTTTGGTGATGGTTTTTATGGTGCTTTAAATTATTATCCAACATGTTATGATAAACAAACATTATTGAAAGCCTTTCAAGAAATTCCCGTACAAATGGTTGAAGACACTTTTTTAGTTGGTACGCCTGATGAAGTTATTGGAAAAATGGAAAAATATGCGAAAATTGGGGCTAAGCATATCGTTCTCTTTAACAGTGCACCTTGGTGTGATATAACCAAGTTAAATACTTCATATATTTGTATCAAAAAAGTTGTAGACTATTTTAAGGAAGGCTCAGCTAAAGCCACCAAAGAAATTGTCACCTAATTTATAAACAAAAAAATAAAAAGAATTTTTCCTTCGAAAAAACTTACAAATTCTGGTTCTCTTGGTAAAATAGCATAATCCCATAGTTCATTTAAATTCAGCCATTCTTTATGCTTAAGCTATGGTCTCGGATATTTAGGAGGAGGAATATTTGGCACAACCTAAGATGCCCACCGAGTCATCATTTGAATCTTGAAAGGGTATCAATAGCTACTCACTTTTCATTTCATAGTTTATTTAGGAATAATAAAGTAATTTTCCATTTTTTTCTATTTTATTTACTTTACCTTGAGCTTCAAGATAGATAAGATGTCCTAAAACTTCACTTAAAGCCATGTAAGAATTCATTTCATCTAAATCTTCGCCAAAATGGATTTGAGAAATTCTATAAGCTGTTAAAGGATTTTCTTTAATTAACTTCGCAATCTCGTTTAACCTATTTTTATGATGTTCTTTAATTTGCATAATTCGCTCGTGTGGATTGTATATAATCTCTTGATGGGCAGGAAAAATGATTTTAGGCTTTAAATTATCTATTTTATCTAATGATGTTAAATAATGTTTTAAAATGTTGTTAAAATCTTGATTCTTATATTTTTCTGTCATATTGGCAGGAATTATGAAATTTCCTATGTGAGGGGTGATTCGGCTTAAAATGTGGTCACCAGAAAAGAGATACTTTCTCTCTTTATCAAAAATACAGATATGTCCAAAACTATGTCCTGGTGTCCAGGTAATTTCTAAAGTGTCAAAAATAATATCTCCATCATGAACGATGACATCAGGTTTTTGATATTGTAAGAATTTTGGCCAAAAAGTAAAGAATTGAATAACTTTTTCTCCTTGTACCTCACTAATTCCATATTTTATTAATTGGTTTGCCATTACTCTTGCTTCTTGTTTTAATTCATTTAATTTGTTAGTATTGGTTTCCCATTCTAATAATTCATGAGTTATATCATGCATAACAATCTTAAGATTTGGATTTTCCTGTTTGAATATTTTTACTAAACCCATATGATCTGTATGGATGTGTGTGATAATGCAATAATCAATATCTTGAATAGATATATTCAATTCTTCAAATGCAGAAAAAATTTTATTTTTCCAATTTCCCATATTCAGACCAGAATCGATAAGGACTTTCTGCCCGTTTATATTAAAGAGATAAAGACAAACATATTTAACTGCGAAAGGAACATCTATTTTAATTTGATAGATTCCCTCAATTTCTTTTATTTCAACTTTATTACTTGACATATAACTCATTTAATATTCTTACTTGGTTAAGTAAAACTTTGAGAATTTTTGTACTTTCTGATATTAATATCTAGATTTGATTTGACAAAAAATTTAAAGATAATAGGCATATGAAATATAATGCTCTATGATCTAACTTAATTCTATATTTCAGAAAATAATGTCAGAAATGAATGGATTGATTAGACTTTCAAAAAAACATATTAAGATGGCTTCAAAGGTATTTTCAAGGGCTTTTCAAAATGATCCAATAATTCATTGGCAAATTCCTGATGTTAATAAAAGATTACTGAGGCTTCATCATTTTTGGGAACTTGTGGTTAGGATTGGAATTAAATATGGTGAAGCATATGGCACATCCGAAGATTTAGAAGGAATTGCTCTATGGCGTCCTCCCAAAAAAGTTAATCTTTCTTATTGGAAATTTATAAAAAGTGGTGCTTTTAAATTTCCATTTAAATTTGGAATCCAATCTACAAGAAGAATAACATTTTTCCAAGCACTCAACGATTCTATACGAAATATCTATATGAAAGTTCCATATTGGTATTTAGGACCTATAGCTGTCGATCCAAAATATCAGGGAAAAGGTTTTGCTGGAATGCTTTTAAGACCTATGTTAAGAAGGATAGAGAACGAACATACCCCAATTTGGCTAGAAACTAATTTGGAGAGAAATGTTTCTTTTTACAAGCATTTTGGCTTCTTTATACTTGAAGAAATTATCATTCCTAAGACAAATATTATTAATTGGTTCATGATCAGAGAAAATGAGATTTAAATTGAAGTTCTATACTTTTTTAATGAATTTCTTCTAAAAGAAAATAACTATTCGATAATATTAAAAATAGATTTTTCTATTATTCTAATTACATAATTTTTAAAAAACAATCCCTATTAGAAGGATGAAAAATAATATGGAAAGAAACTTAGAAAAGGGTTTAAACAAGATCCTCAAAAAGGAAAGATTTCAGGGTAAAATGATTAATTATATGTCTAAAATAGGTAAAATCTTACTATTTATATTACCTATAGTGCTCTTAATCATTACTCTTCTTGCTATTATTCAAGCACTTGATTTACCATTAAAAATTATTTATCTAGTGATTTTAGTCATATACACATTTAATTCCTGTATGCTTTTACTAGGGGCTAATTCTACCGAGAGCTCTCTTAAAATGAGATTAAAATTTGAACGAAAAAGGGGAAGACCAATAGATAGTCTTGATGGATTTGAGTTACTTTCTAGTAGTGTAAAGCGGGTCACAAATTTACTAAAAATAATTTCATTCATTTGTTTTACCGCCATTATATTATTTGCGATTATGTTAGCTATGAATCTTCTTGACATTGGATTTGCTGCTGCGGGATTTGCTTTAGTCGGATTAGGATTATCAATTCTCATCCGGAGTTTAAATCTCAACATTCATGATGTAAACGGTCTCCAGGATTTCTATAAACCTACTACACATCAAATATTTTTAGATAACTTTTTTGCTGAAATCCTATCAAATCATTTGGACCCCGTAACTTTTCTTAAATGGGATGAATATTTGGCAGAATTAAGTAAAATCTTAACTCCTGACTTCATTCAAAAAATAAAAGAAGCTGAACCAGATGAGTTACCTATTACATTTGCTTTAGAAAAACTATTATTTCTTTATTATCTTAAATTTCAAGAAGTCTTATCAGAAGATCAATTAATTCAAGAATTAAAGGAAATTATTGATGTAGATTCGGTTAACTTTAACGTTGAAAAAGGTATATATATCGAAGGTGCTTGGTATTTTGGGATGAAAGATACATATAAATTATTTAATTACATTAAAAAATATAATCCCGGGTTTTTCACTATAATAGACAGACTGCAATTAGAATTGGCTGATAATATTGAACGTATATCGAAAGATCCTATATATCTGGACTCTACAGCTCAAGAAGTAGTGTACCTCAACTCAGAATTGAATATATTCTGTTTCTTATATAATAACAGTCCAGAAGATAAAAATTATATTCTAAAAATAAATGCTCCTGGATTTGAGCCTAAACGGTTAAAGCTTGATATCAAAGTGGAAGGAAGAGGCACATTTAAAATACCAATTTCACCAATTCCTTTAATATCTTCTGAGGAAAGGGATATTGTTGGAGTATTATCATCAATGTTAGAAAATGGAGACACTATATGGTTAACTCTAGAACCGCGTGAAACAGGAGAACAGACAATTCAAGTCTTTTTGCTAACTGAAGATGGAACTATAATAGAGGGTAAGACTAGAGTGGTAAAGGTATCGAAGAATATTAAAGATTATCTCAAAAAGCTCAGTTCAATCGGATCTTTACTTGGCGGTTTAGCAGTTCCATTAGCAAAGATATTACCTTCGTTGCTAACTTAAAAAAAAATTAAATAATTTTTTCTGGTAATTTTTTTTCTTTTTATTCTAAGCATATAGTTACAATAATTTTTAAACTATTAAGAGAATGTGTTATAGCGAATTTTTGTCGCATAAGTTTAAATATAATCAGTTGACTAGATATGTGTTAGAATTAAGTAATAAGAAGGGATTGCTTATATCTTATAAAATATTTACATGACAATAAGAAGCTTTCCTTCTTAAAAAATAAAAAGGTGGATATAATTGATTGTATCAGAACTTTTTCAAACTGAGCAATTGTTTAACGAATTCTTCGAAAATATAAATAGTGGAGTTGTTATATTTGAAACGGTGGATAATGGTCAAAATTTCATAGTTAGGGAAATAAATAAAGCTGGATTAGAAATATGTGAAGTAAGTAGAAAAGATCTTATTGGTAACAATCTTATTAACGTATTTCCAAATGTAGAGGAATTTGGTATTATAGATGTGTTAAGAAGAGTTTGGAAAACTGGTAAACCAGAGCGTTTTCCAACAACTTTGTATCAAGATAATAGAATTTACGGTTGGGCCGAAATATATATTTATAAATTACCTTCAGAAAAAATCGTTGCTATTTTTGAGTCTCAGACAAAACTAGTTGAAGCCGAAGAAAATTTCAAGAAGAGAGTGGAATATGAAAAGACATTCGCTAAAATATCATCAAGATTTGTTAATCCTCAAAATATCGATGAAGCTATAAATTCTACTCTTAAAGACATCGGGATTTTAAGTCAAGTAAGCAGGAGTTATATATTTATATTTAATGAAGATAAAAACACGATGTCTAACACACATGAATGGTGTAATGAAGGAGTACCTTCCCAATTAGAAGAACTTCAGAACATTCCAATGGAATTACATTCTTGGTCTATAAATAAAATTAAGAAAGAAGAGGTTCTTAACATCCAAAATGTCAATGATATTCCTCCCGAAGCATCAGCAGAAAAAGAAGAGTTTTTAAGAGGAAATATTATCTCTCTGATTTTTTTACCATTAAACATCGGTCAGAATATATCTGGCTTTATTGGTTTTAATAAAGTAAAATCTCAAGTGAAATGGACTAAGAATGATTTAAACATTCTAAAGATATCTTCTGATATTATAGGAAATGCTCTAAAGCGTAGGAAAACAGAAAACGAATTAGAGGAATTGAATAAGGAACTAGAAGATAGGTTTAGAAAAAGATCTACAGAATTAGAGAAATCTGAAGAGAAATATCACAAATTATTTGAAAATTCTCCAATTGCAATAATGGAACAAGATTATTCAAAGACAAAAAAGTATATAGATCATTTAAAATCATCAGGAATTACTGATTTTGAGAAATTTCTTGACGATAATCCTAAAGAAGTTTTAAAATTGATGGCGCAAGCTAAAGTAATAGATGTGAATAGAAAAACTGTAGAGGTATACAAAGCTAAGAGTAAAGAAGATTTAATCTTGAGAATGAACCAACTTAGTGATTTTATAGATGAAAATATTACTGATGAAGTTAAACTATATAATAAAAAGGAAATTCTTTCTTTAATGAAGGGTGAAACAATATACGAGTCTGAAATTGCTTCTAAAACATTCACAGAAGATACCATATATTTGTATGCTAGAACTTCAATACTACCAGGATTTGAGAACACATGGTCAAAAGTTGTTGTTACTCTTGTTGATATTACAGAAAAGAAAATTGCTGAAGAAAAATTAAAGGTATCTGAGGAGAAATATCGAAAAGCGTACTATCAAGCTAATCTTTATCGTGATATTTTTGCACACGATATTAATAATATTCTTCAAAATATTAACTCTTCAGTTGAACTCAGCGCTCTTTATCTCAATAATCCTGAGAAACTACACACAATAAAAGAATTATATGAAATAGTAGATGAGCAAGTTAACAGAGCAAAAAAGCTTATATCAAACGTTAGGAAGATAACTGAAATTGATGAATCTGATATTCTATTAAGTAAAATTGACGCAAATCAAGTATTAAACCAGGCAATTGAGTTTTTAGAATCTAGCTTTCAAACAAGAAATATTAATATCAAATTTAATAGTTCTACAAAAAGAAATTATGTTAATGCAAACAATCTTTTGTTAGATGTGTTTGAAAACATTCTAATAAATGCTGTTAGATATAATGATAAATCCAATATTGAGATCATTATTGATATTAGTAAAATGAAAAAAAAGGATAAAGAATATGTCAAGATGGAATTTAAAGATAATGGTCTAGGTATTTCTGATTATCGTAAGACAAGTATATTTGAAAGAGGTTCACAGAAATCTTGGAAAAGTAAAGGAATGGGACTTGGATTATCACTTGTAAAAAAAATTATAGACATGTATCATGGTGATATTTGGGTTGAAGATAGAGTTAAAGGGGATTACAATCAAGGAAGTAATTTCATAATTTTAATTCCCTCTTATACCTAATCAATAAATACAATTCTCATTGATAAATCATTAAGATAAATAAATCAAAATAATTTCAATAATTCATTATTACTCTTTAAAATATTACTATAAACTTTAAATTCGATATCGATGAAAATGAAATTATGGAAACATATGACTTAGTAGTAGTTGGAAGTGGAGTAGGATTAAATGTTTTAAATACTGGACTTCAAATAGGGTTGAAATGCGCTCTTGTAGAAAATACTAAAATGGGGGGTACGTGCTTAACGAGAGGATGCATTCCTTCAAAAGTATTAGTTCATCCTGCTGATTTAATTAGAGAAGCTGAACATGCTAAAAAAGTAGGTATAAAATTCAATATAGAAAATGTTGATTGGGATTTAATCTCAGAAAGAATGTGGTCTCAAATCGATGAAAGCAAGTCGATAGATGAAGGGCTTTCTACTGTACCTAACTTAGATGTATATAAAGGAGTTGGTGAATTCATTGGAGACTTTGAAATGAAGGTTTATGATACAAAAAAAAGTAAGGAATTAGGGCATTTTAAAGGAAAACGTTTTGTTCTTGCATCAGGAGCAAGATCTTTTATACCTCCAATACAAGGAATAGAAGATTTGGATTATATTACTAACGAAAACTTCTTTGGAGAAAGTTTTCCAAAGAAACCATGGAAAAGTCTTATTATTATCGGTGGGGGAGTAATAGCCGCAGAATTTGCTCACATTTTTTCAGCAATGGGTACTGAAGTAACTATTGTGGAAATGTTACCACATTTAGTTATAACAGAAGAACCTGAAATCAGTCAATCACTGGAAAATAACTTCAGCAAGTATATGAGAGTAATGTTAAATCAGAAAGCAATTAAAGCATATCAGAAAAAAAATCAAAAAGTAATTCTTATTAGGAATATGCAGACTGGTGTAGAAAAGGAAATTATGGCAGACGAAATTTTTATTGCTGCGGGACGACGTTCGAATGCAGATTTATTAAAGGTAGAAAAGACAGGTATTGAAACAGATGAGAGGAATTGGATAAAAACCAATCAATACTTAGAAACCAATAAGAAGAATATTTGGTGTATTGGAGACGCAAATGGCATTTACCAATTCCGTCATAAAGCTAATTATGAAGCAGAAATTTGTACTAATAATATATTTGGATCAGAAGATCAGAAAAGACTAGTAGATTATTCTGCCGTTCCATGGGCAATCTTTTCATACCCACAAATAGGACATGTCGGAATGACTCAAGCTGAAGCAATTGAAAAGGGACATGAGATTTATGTTGCATTCAAGAATTATTCAACAGTAGCAAAAGGATTTGCAATGGGATTTGAGACTGGAGAAGAAGATGATGGTTTTGTAAAATTAATTGTCGATAAGTCGTATAAAATATTAGGTGCACATGTAATAGGCCCTCATGCTGCTCTCTTAGTACAACCTTTTGTTTATTTGATGAACTCCGGTTTCACTTGTAAAATACCAGATTATCAAGATGAAAAAGACCTTCCTAAAGTAGAAAGAGCGTGTCCTGAAGCGGGATCATTCATGCCTATTTATCATTCAATGGTGATTCATCCCTCTCTTAATGAAGTAACGGGTTGGGCAATCGGTAATTTGAGACCGGTAAATATCAAGATGGAACATCATGAACACCATCATAATTAATTTCTTCCAGAAGAGTGTTTTTTCCTAGCATTCATTTTTTTCTTTTGCTCGAACTTAACAGTGCTAGCATCTAGTACCCATTAATATGCATATTTTTCATAACTTTCTAGATATGATTAATTCAACCATCAAATATTTAGATTCTTAAACCAATATTAAGATTAGATGGTCTTTAAAAACATCAATTCTAAAACAGATGATGCCATAGGGCAAATTTTTACTCCAAGTTATATTGCTGAATTCATGGTTGATAATCTTATAATGTTTATCGAAAATTGGGAAAAAAGAATTCAATCATTAAGAATTTTAGAACCTGCTGTGGGAGAAGGTATATTTTTGAATTTTCTCTTAAAAAAACAATTTAATAAGATAACCGCCTATGAAATTGACATTAATTTAAAAGAAAATCTCTTAAGCTCATATCCTTATATAGATTTCAGATTTGAAAATTTCTTAGGATCTGATCCAAATGAAAAATTCGATCTTATAATTGGTAATCCTCCTTATTTAGGTCAAAATTATAATTCAGAAGTTTTTCGGGATTACATTAAAAAATTTCCCATATGTGGCAAATATTTTGTAGGAAACATGGATTTGTTTTATTATTTCATTCACCTAGGAATAGAAAAGTTGAATCCCGGAGGTCTTTTGACATATATAACGACAAACTACTGGATTACAAAATCTAAAAAAACAGGAATCAAATTTTTAAAACCACATATACTAGAAGAATGCTATTTATTACAATATATAGATTTATCAGATCTGCAAATATTTAATGGAGCTAAAGGGCAACATAATTGTATTTTTGTATTACAGAAAAAAAATGAACAAGAAAAACTTCAAAGTATAAATAAAAGTATCAGAATAGCTCAACTCTTAGGGAAAAAAGGATACAACGGAAAAGATGACACACTCAAGGAGACAATTTTTAAAGATCTAATTTTTAAGAGCAATTCAGATCATGGGAAGCAATATATTTCGGCTTTAACTAATAATGATCTAAAGAAAGATGAAAGTTGGAATCTTCTTTATCCAAAAGAAATAAAATTAATGGTGGATGAGATTGAATCTTTTTGTAAGGTCAATGGAGAAATTTCATTATTAAAAGACTATTTCATAATTCGGAATGGCTTAATTCTCGTAAAAGATTCCATATTTATTTTAAATGAGGGGAAAGATTTGAAAATTGAAAATGATGACTTTTTCATATGTGTTAATGGTGAGTTCCTCAAACTCAACAAATATGAAAAAAGTAGGCTTAAAAAAGTATATAAAAGTAATTCTATAAAAATGTTCGGGTATGAAAAAGGAAATTATGCGGGATACTTAATCTATTTCAATAAAAATGAGTTTAATTCAAAAAGCAACCTAAGCCGAAATAATTTACTCGAAAAAAAATACCCAAATCTTTCAAAATATATAAAACAATTTAAAGTGGAATTAGTGGACACTCTAATTAACGCAAAAGAGAATCCAGAGGATCTTTATTTCCCTAGACGAGGCTCTTTTATACGGAAGTTTGATAACAAGAAACTTGACATATTGGTAGATCTCGAACCCTTGTATGATTCACACCCTAAAATATTTTTTAAATATATTTCAAATAATAATATATTCGGATATACAATTGAACAATATTATGCTACGTCTGATACTTATTTTCTCTGGCCTAAATTAACGACTAGAAATATTGATTATTTATTTATTCTCGCTTATTTAAATTCTAAAATTATATATTTTTTATATAAGTCAAAAAATATCACGATAAAAAGAAGTAAAACCAAACTAGAACAAACTTTACCAATTCCCAATCTAGAGAATTTTAGAAATAAAAACAAAATCGAAATTATCAAACTAATAAAAATTCTTACGAATTTTATGACTAATAACAATCTGGATTATGAAAATTTGGTTAGCAGTTTATTAAATCAAAATAATACCAATAAATTGAAGAATAAAATAATAGAAGCTATGAAATACAAAAAATATAATTTTATAAAAGAGTGCATCGATAAACTTTTCTTTCAATTATTTGATATAAATCAAAGTGAGTTAGATTTCTTATTAAAGAAATATTATCCTCGTTAATAAAATACACTTTCATTGCCCCTTTTCTTTATTTTTCAGAATCGATAAGTTTTTATAGTTCAAATGTTATATGTAAATTGACAACAAAAGGTTGACAGTAGGTGAAAAATGTGTCGGATGAATTTGATGATATAATTGATGCTCTTAGGAAATATTTTAAATTAGATACAGATGTATTTGATGTCGATTTTTTATTCATTCCAGAATCAAAGAATAATCTAAAAGTAAACCCCAAAGACAATAAAGCGGAGGGATTTAAGATATCTTATCATTTTGAAACGGGAATGAAAAATCCAGAGTTTAAGATTGAAGGAAACATTGATGATAAAAAAATTCGAGAATATTTAAGAAATATTGATTTATCTAAATATCAACCTTTAGAAAAAAGATTTGAGAGTAGCTCTAAGCAAGAATTTGATGTTGACCAACTTTCTTTAGATTTTACTGGACAGGAAGATGATATAATAATATTAGAACCTCTAATTGAGATAAATGAGAAAAAAGAGTATTTAGAAATTATTTTAGAGATTCCTGGGATAAATGAAGAAGATGCTAAGATTAATATAAGTGAAAAAGGCACTAAATTAATATTTAATGCTGAAAATAATATTAGAAGATATAAGAAAACTATAGATTTGCCATTTAAAACTTGTGTTGGAAATTATGAAATGGAAGTGAAAAATGGACTAGGAATAATTACAGTAAAGAAATTGGATAAATAAAAATTAATACTTATTTAGTTTAGATTAATTAATAACTCTATAGTAAACAAAAATAAAATTTACGTGATGAATAGGAATGAGTGGAATGACTCGTGAATATAAGGGAGATGGAATAAAAGTAAGAATAAAAGACGCTTATAAAGGAGATGCTGGAAGAGGTAGGGTAAGATTAGATCCTGAAATAATAGAAAATCTTGAACTTCGAACTGGTGATGTTCTTGAAATATCTCATCAAGTAGTAGGGAAAAAGACAGCTGCTTTATTATATCCTGGAAGGATCGAAGATAAAGGCACAAATACAATCAGGATCGATTCTTCCTTGAGGAGAAATATCGCTGCTTCATTGGATGATATTGTAGAAATTCGCAAAATAGAAGCTAGTTTAGCTGAAAGGATAACATTTGCAGGATTGGAAGAGTCAATTATTTTAAGAACTCCTCAACAATTAACTCAGATATTAGAAAATCGGGTTGTTACTAGAGGTGACATCTTAAGTTTTAACGCTATGGGTCGTAGAATAGATCTTGTTGTTATTGATTATTATCCTAAAGCAGATGCAGTTAGGATTGATTTAGATACAAAGATATCAATGTCAGAAAAAAGTAGTAAAGAACTTGAAGAATTAGAAAAAAGAAAAGTTACATATGAAGATATTGGTGGTTTAGAAGAAGAAATCCAAAGAATACGTGAAATGATTGAATTACCCATAAGGCACCCGGAATTATTCAAAAGAATTGGTATTGACCCTCCAAAAGGAGTATTACTTCATGGTCCACCCGGTACAGGGAAAACTTTACTTGCAAGAGCCGTTGCTGGAGAAACAGATGCTCATTTTGAAACAATAAGTGGACCAGAAATTATGAGTAAATTTTATGGTCAGAGTGAAGAAAATCTCAGGAAAGTTTTTGAAAAATCTAAAGAGATGGCCCCTTCAATAATATTTATAGATGAATTAGATTCAATAGCACCTAAGAGGGGAGAAGTCACTGGTGAAGTTGAGAGAAGAGTTGTAGCTCAATTACTTTCTTTATTAGATGGTTTAGAAGGGAGAGGTCAAGTCATTGTGATTGGTGCAACAAATAGAGTAAATGATATTGATCCCGCCCTCAGACGCCCAGGGAGATTTGATAGAGAAATTGAGATTGGAGTTCCTGATACTGATGGACGATACGAGATCTTATTGATCCATACGCGTGGAATGCCTTTATACGGTGATGTTGATCTTCGTCTAATAGCAGAAAAAACACATGGATTTGTAGGAGCAGATATTGAAGCCTTAGCTAAGGAAGCTGCAATGTTAGCAATAAGAGAATTATTACCAAGAATTAATCTGGATAAACCCATACCAATTGAAGTATTAATGGAACTTCAAATTAAAATGAAGCACTTTGAAGCAGCAAGAACTAGTATTGAACCCTCAGCTTTAAGAGAAGTATTAATTAGTCAACCTACTGAAACATGGGACGATATTGGTGGCTTAGAAGATGCTAAACAACAGCTAAGAGAAGTAATAGAATGGCCTTTAAAATATCCGGAATTATATAATCATTTAAATTCTAAACCGCCTAGTGGTATATTACTTTATGGCCCTCCTGGAACTGGAAAAACGCTTTTAGCTAAAGCACTAGCTCATGAAAGTGAAGTAAATTTTATCTCAGTTAAAGGACCTGAATTTTTATCTAAATGGGTAGGAGAAAGTGAAAAAGCAGTAAGGGAAACATTTCGAAAGGCAAGATCTGCCGCTCCTTGTATAATCTTTTTCGATGAAATTGATGCAATAGCAGGAATGAGGGGTAGATTTGCTAGTTCTCAAGTAACCGAACAGGTTGTTTCACAATTATTAACAGAGATGGATGGTTTAGAAAGTCTAAAAGATGTAATTTTACTTGCCGCAACAAATCGATCTGATATGTTAGATCCGGCATTATTACGTTCAGGAAGATTTGGTAGACATATTGAAATCCCTATGCCTGATAAGGATGCAAGAGTAGAAATATTCAAAATTCATCTTAAAAATAAACCTTTAGCTAAGAATGTAGATATCAACCAGATGGCGCAAAATTTGGAAGGATATACTGGAGCTGATATTCAAGCAATTTGTGAAGAAGCGACTCTTTTAACAATTCGTAAAGCAGTTGCTGATACAAGTATAAATACGCAGAGTGCAGAATCAGTTAAAATTGTAAAAATTTCAAAAGAAGAATTTGATGAATCTATTGAAAAGATATTGAAATCAGCTGACAAGGCTAAAAAATCTCATGAAATCTACGCAAAAGAACCTTCAGAAGATTTATACCGTTAAAATTTATTTATTTTTATCAAATAATTAAGATATAAAAAGGAAGTGAATCTGATGGAATTAGAAAAACAAGAAGAAGAAAATGCGTTTCTTAGTATAGATAATTTACTTGAAATATTAGGGAACCCTACAAGAAGAATTATTCTATCTAAATTAGCTAAAGTTCCATTAGGTGCTTCGGAGTTAGCAGGTTCATTTGGTAAAAAAATTTCTAGACAAGCGATTCATAGTCAACTTAAAATGCTTTCTGATTATGGTATAATTGAAAGTTTTGGAGATGATCCACGAAATATTAAATATCGAATTAATAGTAATATATCTTTGAGAATTGATATAACTCCAGATTATTATAATATGCATTTTAATGTCAACAAAATAAGTGAAGCTGAAGATCATTTAGAACTAAAAGATACTGGATTTGATATTGATTATAAAAAAATCAAGCATCCCGATAAAAAACTCAGATTTCTAGGGGAAAAAATTAAGCAAATTGAACAAAAATTGAGTAGTTTAGAACAAGAAAGAAATATTCTTATACGTAATAAAGAATGTATTATATTTGAATTAAAGAATATCATACGAGATCAATATGAAGAAGACTTAAAAACAAAAGAACAACCTAATTTAGAGAAAGAAATTTTTTATACACTCTTTTACAATCCAATAAAATATTTCGATAGAATAAATATCGATAAATTATTAGATGATATGTTTTTCTCAGAAATGGGACCTATTAGAAGAGATCAACATAAAGTTTCAATCAGACATCTCCTTAGAGATTTATCAAAATTGATGGATTTCTTAAGAGAAGATGAAGATGATTTTTGGTTCTTCGACCTCTAATATATTTATTTAAAATTAAAGTACCTAGAACTATTAGTGGAATAATGAATTTACACCAATTAAAAAAAGAAATGCCTAAGATATTTCAAAAGGTTAAAAAAGACGTAAAAGTCGTTTATGGGCGTCATCGGGCCGGATTAAGCCTTGGTCTAGTCGAAATGGGTATGTATAGAGGTGGTTTTATTGGGGGAATGCACTTTAATCCGGGTACAGATATAGTAATGAATAAAACTCCTTTAGAAATTATATTAGAAGAACAACCTTATGAAATTGTCTGGGCTTATACATATCATATTCTATTACATGAATATATTCATTCCTTAGGGATTCTAAATGAGCAATTATGTAGAACCATTACACTCAGAATAAGTGAGAAGGTGTTTAAAGAAACTGACCATCCTGCGATAATTTTAGCAAAAAATGGTATTGGTGCATATTTTCCTAATATGCCCTTAATTTATGCTCCTCCAGATCTTAATCCTGATGGAATTCCAATTGAATATATACATAATTTTGATCTTGATAGTTATGACTATTATTCGTGAGAAAATTAATCTATTCATATAAATCCTTTTTATTCAATTAAAATAATTTATTGCGGGTAGTAAATTATTTTAACTTAAAATATCATTAAGGGTATTAAATAATTTATTATGAGTAAATGGCTTATCTAGGAAGTCCTTTGCACTATAAGAATAAAATTCTTCTTTTATTGTTTGACTATTTTTTTAGGCGTTCCATCCATTTTTTATTGGCATTCCGTAGTCTAAAATTCTTATATCTGGTTTTTCAGGAAAAGTTCAGAACATTTTTATTACCTCATCTCCATTGTTAACAATATCTAGCACGCGAAATCTAAATATTCTTAACAAGAGGGCATATAATCTTTGAAGATCTCTATCATCTTTATCAATAAAGATGGTTTTAATCCTTATATCACCTTATGTATAGTTAACCCTTTTCAAAATTCGCTCATTTGGTTTTTGAGAATACACAATATTTTACTTTATAATTTTACAAGCGGATTACAGAAATAATAATATTTATGCTTTAACATCTAAAAAAAAGTTAATTGGATATTGGGTTATTAAGTAAAAACATAAATACCTAATGCAATTAAAATCCATTATCGTAAATTTTTTTTGTATTTTTTGTTTAAATGAACTTAGGATACAATCATTAAATAAGAAAAGGGAAAAATTATTACACAAACACATACTAATGATAAATCTCTTGATGAAGAGAAAAAATCCATCGAAAAAAGTATAGAAATCTCACCCGAACAATTAATTCTTAAATGGAAATTTCAAAATGTTGATAAAAGACTTACATATGACATAAAACGATGTATAGGATGCTCCTTATGCAAAGTAGTTTGTCCTGTTGACGCAATTGAAATTGGGCCAATTCCAGATATTGCTCAAGGAATATTAGATGAAAGTAATCCAAAAATTCTAATTGATCACGAAAAATGTTGTTATTGTATGCTATGTGCAATAGTCTGTCCAAATGATGCATTTCATGAAACTATTACTCCTGAAGAGCAAATCAATCTTGATGAATTTCCGTCAATTGGTAAGTTTTTTAAAATTGATTTGAAAAAATGCATTGAAGATTCTAAAAATGACATATGTCAACTGTGTTTAACTGTCAGAAATAGAAATAATATTAGAGATTTCTTTAAAATTCAAAAGGAATGTCCTGTTCATTGTTTTTCAATTGATTCCCCTATAAAAGGAGAAGTCATAATAAAAAAAAATATGCTTCATAAGTGCGATCCGCAAGGATGTAAAGCGTGTGTTAATATTTGCCCAACTGAATCATTTTTCATTCCTGAAAGTGCTGAAGATGTTAAAAAATATGGGAAAATCGCCTGTAATGAAGATGAGTGTTTTTATTGTGGTGCTTGTGAAAATTCTTGCCCCGATGATTTGATTATTGTTGATAGAAAAGATGTTATAATAAAAAATCCTAGAAAAAGAGGAAATTATCCTTGGATTCAAGGTTGGATAATAAATATTAAAGAAATTCTTCAAAAAGCATTAATTCAAGGCAAAGAGCAAATACAAATCCCAATTATTGAAGAGGAAGTCAAAAAAGTAAAAAAAGAGATAGAAGAAGCGATTCCACAATTATCAGATGAGGATAAAAAAAAATTAAATGAATTAGATGAGAAAATTCAAACTTTTCTTAGATCTCCAAAAATCCGATACTGGATAAAGGATAAAAAAACTGAAAAAATTGCGAATGAATTAAAGAAATTCTTAAAGTAAATAATTTAAGATTTAAAATATGCAAAGATTTCGATATTAAGCATCGGAAATAATTCTTTTTGTAATAATTAATGACACTATACTTGGTATAAACATTATAGCAAAAAGTAAGATAACTAAATTTTTTGGTATATTTATAGAAGCATTTAATGAAAAGAAAATAGAAATGAATGGTATCAATAACCAAAATATCACCAATATCCATTTAATCCTTAAATTTGATAATGGTTTAAATAATAAGCTGAAATTAATGGAAATTATGTAATAAAAAAAAATTAAGGCTAAAAAACCTGGAATTAAAAAAATAAAGTGTGAAATTTGAGCATAATTCGCAATATTTCGAATATCACCAAAATTTAATAAACTACCAATCAACAAATAACCTGTTGAGTTCATAAATGCCCAAAATCCATACCAAAAAGCAATATGAAGTGCAATAAAAATTATATTTGATCTAATCTCTTTTTTCCTTAATAAATAATAAATAAGAATATTGCTAGATATAGCCGCTACAAGACAAGTAATAATCCCCCCACTTGCCGTAAGCGCTCTTGAAATATTACTTGCCCCAATTGGGAATGAAACCGACGCATATCCAAATTCTAAAGGCCATATCCAAGAAACATAATAACTTGTTGGGTTTCCTCCAACTAAAAATCCTATTCCACAGTGCCCTAAAAATTCGTGAGTCCATTCAGATACATACTTCATTAAGAAAGAAACTGGGGTTACACTTAAAATTAAAAACAATATTTTTCTAAATTTTGAATTTCTAGATTTTAGAAATGATATTTCCAACTCTTTAAACTTCAAAATAATATACCAATTATAATTTCATAATTCAATTTTTACAGATTTAATTATTTATTATAACTTTAAAAAAACTTAATACATATTTCATGGAAAATAATACCAATCAACTGTTAATTTATAACTAAATCATTTTTTACTTTTTAAGAGAATTGATGTAGCACTTCCAAACTAAAATTCTTCTTGTTTAAATAGTTAGCTATATAACTAATTTAAATAATAGAAGCAATATTGGAGTATTTTTATATGAAATTAATTTTGAAAATTAAATCTAGCAAACATGTTAAAGGGAAGAGACTAATAGCATGGATACAAAAGAATTCAGATTTGGAGGAGGATATACTTCAAATTTTTCATCTCTTTAAAAGCAACACTAAAATATCAAAACTAAGTAAAATTTTAAGGTATTATATTATTACCTCTGAAAATCCGGCAGTTATCTTAAACATTTTTTCAACAATTCAAGATATACTACCCGAGGTTTATTTCAATAATGACGATTCTATAGAAATTGAAGATTTTATAGATAGAAAGACATCATGTTAAGATCTTATTAGAAAGATAAATATGGGAGAGGGGGGATTTGAACCCCCGACCCCTAGGTCCCAAACCTAGAATCATGCTATAGAGAACCACTCTATAGTATCATACCAAGCTAGACTACCCTCCCATTGCTAAACAAGCTTTACTTGTTAGAGATTTTCTAGTTTCTAAAGTTAAAAAATAATATAAAATGTAGCTTAGTATAAAAAATACTTATTATTTAATACAAATAATAAAAATTAAAATATTTTTTTAATTTACATTTTTGTTTTTTTAAAATCCTCATTTTAAATGTTAAAAATGAAAAAAATTATCAGTTTACTAAAAATAGGGCAAGTAGATCAATCTATTATAAATGATTTGAAATCAAAAATAGAATTAACCTTTAAAGAATTTAATATTGCTGTTGAAAATCCCAATAACACAGTTCCTCTCAATAATTCAGAATATAATATTCAAAGACGGCAATATGATGCTTCAAAAATGTTATACAGAATTGTCAATTATACAAAGAATAATCCGTGCTTTCGAATTTTAGGTATAATCAATAATGATATATTTACTAGTTCGTTAAATTTTGTATTTGGATTAGCAATGAGCCCACAAAGACATGCCCCTGGGCACCGATTAGTTGCGCTAATTTCTCTTAAGAGACTCAATGAAAGTTTTTATAGAAGGACCGATAATAATGAACTTTTCGAAGTGAGAGTATTGAAAGAAGCAATTCATGAACTTGGCCACACTTTCAATTTAGGGCATTGTAATAACTATTGTATTATGCGGTTCTCTAATTCGTTATCTGATACTGATGAAAAACCACCAAGTTTTTGTGATTCTTGCCTTGAACAATTAACAAATTTCTTTGCCAATTTAAATACTTTTTTTTAAAAATCTATTTTCAAAGACTCTATAGAGGTTCTCACTTATTCTTGATATTTTCTTATTATTTTTAACTAATTTCACTAAATCAAGTGGAATCTTTTGTAAACCAAAATAAGCGCCAGCTAAGCTTCCTCCAATTGCACCTACCGTATCACTATCCCCACCTGCAGTTGCGAGTTCGAAAATACACTCTTTAAAAGAGGATAACCTTTTTAAAAAGATAAAAAGCGTACATATAACAGTACTTATTGTATATGGATGAACGAACGCTTGACCTAAATATTGTTCAATAAAATATGGAGATTTTACTCCGGCTTGAGAAAATTTTATGAGCCCCGATTCAATTGGCATATCTAGATTAGATTTTAATTTGAATAAAATTTCTGTGAATTCTTTCCATATCTTATCTTGAGAATTAGAAATTGAACCAATAATAACGTTAAAAAACTCTTCAACAGAGAAATCAGTATCGGGATTTTTTTTAATTAGATATGCTATAGCATGAGCAATAACAATAGCCCCTGCTGAAGCTGCAGGGTGATTATGAGTTATTATACTAGATTTTACGGCAGCAGCTTTCAATGCTTTAGGATCTTTACAATACAGTAATCCAATTGGTGCAATTCTCATGGTTGTACCATTCCCCCCTGAATTAGATGCAGCTTGTTCCCAGTCAATTCCATATCTTAATTTACGAATAGAAGATATACAACCATAACCAGGGCCAATAGGAGGATCATCTAACCAATTTATGAATTCTCTGATGATATAATCAATACTAAATCCATTACCTTTAATTAGCGCTTCTGCAAGATGTAATGTTAACTGTGTATCGTCTGTATATGTTTTAAATATCGATTTATTATTCTGAATAAACTCTTCAAAATCATCAAAATATGAATAAATTTGGCTACGAAGTTTACCTTCAAAAGGATGGCCTAAGGTATCTCCTATTGCTACACCTAATAAACAGCCTTGAAACTTATCTAATAGATTTATTTCCATAATATCTGATATATTTTTTTCTTTTAATATGAATACTATATAAAAATAAAAATAAATTAAAAAAAAAATAAATTGCTATTAAAAAGTCTTATATAGGAAATTTACTAATAATTTTTTTAATTTATCTATTTTAAAAAATGAGAATGATTCTAATGCGAAAGATAGATAAACTGAAAAATGTAATAACCGCTATGATAACACCATTTAAAGATGATCTATTAATCGATGAGGAAAAATATAGAGAATTCATACGATTCCAAGTTGATAATGGATGTCAGATTTTAACAATGGGTACTACTGGAGAGAGCGCTACAATGTCTCATGAAGAACACCACATTGCCATGGATATTGCCATCGATGAGGCAAATAAAAGTGATAAAGACCCTTTTGTATTAGTTGGAACAGGAAGCAACTCGACAAAAGAAGCTATATCCTTATCTAGATATGCTGAAAAAGCTGGTGCGGATGGAATCCTAATAGTAGTGCCGTATTATAATAAACCAACTCAACACTCCCTAATAGATCATTTTTCTGCGATAGCGGATTCTGTATCCCTCCCTATAATTTTATATAATGTTCCAAGTCGAACGGGGACAAATTTAGAGCCTGAAACTTTATCTAAACTGGCCTATGCAAAAGATAATATAATAGGGATAAAATGCGCTAGTGGAAATATTGATCAAATTACAAGAATCATGAAGACCACTCCAAATGATTTCATAGTTTTAAGCGGTGATGACAGTATGACGTATCATATAATGGCTTTAGGTGGAAAAGGGGTGATAAGTGTTGCCTCAAATATTATTCCTTCAAAAATGTTAGAATTTACCCATAGTATAATAAATAGTGATTGGGAAAAAGCAAGAAAAATGCAATTAGAACTCTATGATTTATTCAAAGTTCTCTTCATCGAATCAAACCCAGGACCAGTAAAATTTGCTGCTGAGATCATGGGATTAATGAATAAAAGGATGAGATTACCACTTACTCCTCCTTTAGCGGAAAATCAATCAAAAATTATAAGTGTATTGAAAACATTAAATTTAATTTAATTCAAGGAGATTAATGCAATTTTGATTAAATTATTAATTTTAGGACCAACTGGAACCACAAGCAGGTTAATAAGTAAATTAGCGTTAATGGATCAGGAAATAGAGGTTGTTGCAGCATGTGATATTACTCATATAGGGGAAATCTTAGGTTTT
>JBHLNS010000025.1:0-2790 GCA_048941285.1 Promethearchaeota archaeon | reverse complement strand
GCAATAAATGAAATTGGAATTCATTCTATTAGAGCTGGAGATATTGTAGGAGATCACACTGTATTATATGCTGGACCAGGAGAAAGGATTGAATTAAAACATCAAGCTCATAGTAGAGAATGCTTCGCTAATGGAGCTATAAAGGCAATAAAATTTATTAGTAATGCAAAAGAAAATAAAATTTACTCAACAAATGATGTTTTAGGTTTCTAAATACAAAATCTTTTAGATTGCTTTTCGAATGAATAAGATAAAATTATAAAAAAATCAGTGCAGATCAGTATTTTCATCAATCACTTTAGCAAAAGTGCTAAAAGTAGATTTCATAACGCCAACACTTCATCGAGAATAAAAAGGGGTATCCAAGCCCTAATAATCTCACTTTTTATAATTTTATCTCAATCTAGAAAAAGGACGTTCAAATTATTAATTTTTACTTCTAAAACAATCAAAAAATTATTTTAAATGATCTGGGATTGTTTGGTCTTTTATTAAATCTTCAAATGTTTCATCTTTACGGATCTTATACACATTCCCTTTATTTATTAAGAGTTCAGCAGGTCTAGGTCTTGAATTATAAGGACTACTCATTGTATAGCCATAAGCACCAGCATCTAATATTGCTAAGTAATCTTCTTCATCCAATTCTGGTAATTCTCTTTCTTTTCCAAGAATATCACCAGATTCACAAATAGGTCCGGCAATGTCATATTTTAAACTTTTTTTTTTACTGTTTTCTTTGCACACAATAATATGATGATAAGATCCATATAAAGTAGGGCGAATTAATGTATTAAATCCTGCATCAATTCCAGCAAACAGTTTAAACCCATTATCCTTTATGGTGTTAATCTGTGTTAAAATGATGCTTGACTCAGCTGTAATATATCTCCCCGGTTCAATAAAGAGAAAAGGCTCTCCAATATCTCCTTTTTCAACTAGTTCTTTAAAATTCTTAAGAATAATTTCACTATATTTTCTCAATTCAATCGGTTTTTTTTCAGGATGATAAGGAATACCGATACCGCCCCCAAAATCTACAAATTCAAATTGAATTTCTAATGTTTTCGCAATCTTCTCTGTTGTATCTATAAACTTCATAACTGGCTTTTCAAAATCGGTTGCATCTATAATTCCTGATCCTATGTGCTGGTGGATACCAAATTTCTTGAAACCTAATTCTTTTGCTTTCGAAAATGCTTGAACAATCTGATTGCCTAAAATGCCGAACTTTATTTCTTTACCTGCTGTAATTGTATGAGGATGATGACCTGCTCCTAATTCTGGATTGAATCTGAATGAAATTAGGTTTTTTTCTTTTCCTTTCCTTTCATAGATCTTAGCTAACCGAATAAGTTGGCTATAACTATCTAAATTAATCAAGATATCTCTTTCAATAGCAAATTCAAAATCCTTGTTTGTAAACATATTTCCTGTATAAATGATTTGTTCTGGTAAAATGTCCGATTTTAAACAACAATAGATTTCTCCTGTAGAAGAACAATCGAAATTAGATCCTTCAGAAACTAAAATTTTCAAAATAGAGATATTTGTATTTGATTTTACAGCATAATAGATCTTATTTTTCTTATAAACTGAATTTAGAATGCCCTTTAATTGTTGATACCTCTTTCTAATCATTTCCTCATTAGTAATATAAATTGGAGTACCAAATTTTTCAGCGATCTGTAAAGTATTTAAATTAGCAAAGTATAAGATTCCATCTCTATATTCTAAACCTTTATTCTTTAACCAAGTAATATAATTCATAAATTTACAAACCTTCAGATTTCTATTTTTTCAAGCACACCTTTAAAGATTTTTTCAATAGGGCCTTCCATTAGAACATTTTTACCTGTATAAGTTATTTTTAAATCTCCTCCATCATTATGAATTATTATTGGTACATTTTCGTTAAAAATACCAAGTATAGTACCAGCAACGACACTTGCACAAGCACCTGTACCACATGACTTTGTAATTCCAACTCCTCTTTCAAAAACCCGTACAATGCATTCTTCTTTAGATATTACTTTAACAAATTCAACATTTGTTTTGTTTGGAAAATGCTCATTCGATTCGATAGTAGCTCCATACCTATTTAATTCATCATCATTTAGGCTCTTATCAACAAAGATAACTGCATGCGGATTCCCCATTGAAACGGCTGTAAATCTAAAAATCTTGTCAAGAATTACTATTGATTCATTAACACATTGATCTACTGGACTTTCTAATAAAACGGGGATTTCTTCACAATTCAAAATAGGGGGACCCATATCAATCTCCACACTCTTTACTTTTTCATTAATTAGATTAAGTCTAGCTAGCATAATTCCTTTGGGGGTCTCTATTTTAATAGTATCTTTCTTAACGAGGTTATTTTCATATATATATTTTGAAAAGCATCTGATTCCATTTCCACACATTTCAGCTTCTAACCCATTGTTATTGAATATCCTCATTTTTATGTCCGCAACCTTAGACTGGCAGACAAATATTAAACCATCTGCTCCAATAGAAAAATGAATTTCACATAATTTAATAGCTAATGCTGACTTTTTATGCTCAGGAAACGCCCATTTTATATCATTCACAATTATGTAATCATTACCTAAACCATGATATTTTTCGAATTCTAAATTTTCTATTATTATATGTTCCATAAGATTTCTTAAATATATGCTATTGACAATAATATTAAATTTTCTTTTATAATTGAAAAAAATTTCTAAAGTGAATATTAATTAAAACTCATAATTATTATATAATATGTTTTTATCAAAACAG
>JBHLNS010000002.1:0-155029 GCA_048941285.1 Promethearchaeota archaeon | reverse complement strand
AACCACATCTGCAAATCATCATTTCTTCCGATAAAAATACCATTTTCAATAGTGGAATAACCCAATGATGGTTCAACTATAACATCTCCTCCATAAATATCAGAAAAATCAACAAAGTCTGTAGTAATTATTTCTTTTTCAACAGAACCATCCGGTATTCTAAATAAAGTGTTGTTGTATGCTTCATATACATAGATATTTCCATGTACGTCTGTAACTCCAACAATTCTAGTAGAATGTTTGAAAGTAGCTATTTTATTGTATGCCATCGGATCATTTATAGGTATTCGATAAACGCAGGACTCATTTTGAAGAAAATCTTCTGTAAAGAGTATAATTTCATAATTTTTAACGTCATAATGAATAGATTTAGCCCATTCATGAATTTCATTATTGAACCAATCCTCGAAGGAACCATCATGATTAACTCGAACAATTGCTACAGAATCATTTCCTAACAAGGCATAGATATTATTATCAATATCCAATATTAGTTTGGAAATAGTACTGTTATATGGATTCTTACTAAAATATGTTGGTCCTGATTCATTAATTTTGTATATTGTATCTTCTACAATATAGAGGATCTTCCCATCATTTGTTTCTATTATTGTGTGAGAATTAACAATTGGCGTTAGCAATTCTGCTTCCGATTCCTCTGGATCATAACCTATCAAGCATCCTCCAAAACTCCCTGCTGCTATAAATGTTTGTAATTTAGTTGACCAAGTTAAAGTACTCATCCCTACCTTTGAAGCCATCAAAAATAAAAAACTACTATTTTCATATTTATAAAATCCTCTATTATTACCATCTGCAGTCATGTAATATAAATCATCATTATCATCTACGCCAATTCCAATTACTTCTTCCGTTCCTGGAAGTCCAATTCCTGTTCTCAAAACTTTTTTCACTGAAGATGTTAAATTCATCATAGAAAATGAACCTAGATAGGTTTCAGTATAATAAAGAATATCTTGATTGATATTTAAAACAATTTGACTACAACCTTGCACATTTGAAAGGACTGTTGTAATATAGTTACCATCTGCATCAAACTTAAGAATATCTGTCCCATCTTTCCTTGAACCACAATAGAAAGAGTCATCTGTCGGATCGACAGTCATAGTTGTCAAAGGCACTCCATTAGAGTAATTTTTCAACAAAGTGATTTCGCTTGTTGTTATAATATAAAATCCGAAATCATCCAACCCTAACAAACGATTATAGTTAGGCTGGTAAATGATATCACTAAGAGACATTGATAGGTTACAATATTCAGTATGAACCCCAAACTCATCCATCTTCAATACTATGTGATTAAGGTTATCAACATAGTAAAGATCATTGTTTTCTCCTATACATTTTGGTCCAGGGGGATGAAGAATCTCATATATAGGCAATACATCCCAACCAGACCTAACTTCTCTCATAGGTTCAGAAGTATCAGCTTTCACGTTAAGAATAAAAAAGTGGGTGATATTGAGAAAACTTAATAATATAATCATAAAATAATAAAAACTGACTCTTTTAAAAACCAGAAACACCAAATTACAATTTTTTTAATCTTATTAAGTTAATTGTATTAAAAAAAGTTAATTAATCCCCAATTTTGGCACATTCCTTAGAAAGGTTCTCTTTATTTGGTTCCAAGGGTTATAGCATATGAGGTTTAGTCTGATAAGATATAGAACTTGCTAACTTGTGTTTTTATATATTTTAAAAAGGCAAGTTAAATTAATTGCTCTCATCTAATAATTCGAGACAATAGATTGAATATTCTATCTTAATAGAATATATAATTTTTTAAAAAATAATTATTTTAGATTATTAAAAGAAAGATTAAATACGTATACTTTTTTGGTTAAGCTATCATGACAAAATTAAAAAGAAAGTCTAATGTGTTAATCGTTACACTAATTTTTATCAGTTATTTTGTAATTCCGTTTACCGGAATACAATTAAATTACTCAAGTAATTATAAACAAAAAGAAACTGATACAATTAATATAGAATCTCTGCCTTCTTCTTTAACTTCAGAATCTAGTAGAAATTATTTTAATTTAAAGATTAATTCCAAATCTGATTATTCTAAATTTGATAATGATCTAAATGAATATTTAACAAACCTAGCTTTATATCAGAATAGAAATCTAAAAAAAATACAAATTGTCATACTTTTTGAAGATTTTGTTAGTAAGGAACAACGAATCGAAATTTTAGATTCTATTTTTGATGATTTTAAATTAGTAAAAAATTATGATATAATTCCTGCAATTTATATAAAAATTAAACCTAATCAATTAACTACTAATAGCCATTTAATAGATAGTATAAAATCAATAAAAAAAATCTATACTTCTAAATTATATCAAAATCCTTATATTTTAGATGAGAATCTTCAAGTGAGTACTTTAAGCCCTGAAGATTATTCTAATTGGTGGATTTCTGCTGTTGGGGCAGAAAATCTACCTTATGATGGTTCAGGTGTGAAAGTAGCTATAATTGATACTGGAATATACAATCATCCTGATTTGAATATTATAAATAATAGGAATTTTGTAACTGATGAAACCCCAATAGATTATAATGATGATGTTGGCCATGGTACACACGTAGGAGGAATTATTGCAGGTAATGGTGGAGCATCGTCAGGAAAGTATCGGGGAATAGCCCCTGGTGCTCTTTTAATCAATGCTAGAGCAGGAAATGCGAGTGGTTTAAGTGATTTTGATATTGTAAGCGCTATTGAATGGAGTTCTCAACCAATAAGTTCGGGAGGTGCGGGAGCTGATATAATTTCAATGAGTTTTGGTGGAGGGTATCCAATTATTTCGGATTTAATAACAGAAGCAATATCAACAGCAAGAGATCTTTATGGAGTTATTTTTGTATCATCAGCAGGTAATTCAGGGCCAGAATATTTCTCAGGATCCACTCCTGCCTCTGGTATCGATGTTATTGCGGTTGGTGCAACAAATAAAAATGGGGAATTAGCTTCATTTAGTAGTTGGGGTCCTAGTTATAGATATTTAGGGTATCCTGATGTGGTTGCTCCTGGAGTCAATATTATTTCAACAGATGCACCAGATTCAATAATTTCAAAGGAACAACGTTATATAAGAGATTTTTTTAATTTTGTTGGTGATGCAGATTATATCCCTCTTAGTGGAACAAGTATGTCTTGTCCTATAGTTGCTGGGGCATTAGCAATTCTTATAGAGGCTTATCCCACCATTTCACCTGAGACGGCTAGAATTGCTTTGATTGAAGGTGCAAAAAAACTCAATAATGAAAACGATGATGATTTGCTTAAATCTGGTGCGGGAATTATAAATATCAGTTCTTCTCTTGATTATTTGAATGATCTGAATAATACGATTCAAGATATTAATGATATACTAAAAATCTTTCCTGATGAACTTCCTGTTAAACCATATGATTTATTAAATTTCCCAGGTGATTCCCAGAAATTCAATCTAACAGTAATATCAGGGAATAATACTGTATATGATGTTGAAATTCCTAATGTTATCCAAGGAGTCTTAATTTCTTTCAATAAGATCCTTCCCTTATCTTCTCAATCGGGAATAAGTTTTTTGGAATTGGAGATGAAAATTATCCAAGATGCATTACCTGGAATAAGAAATTTCCAAATTAATTTAACAGTTGGAGGGGTATTGTATGATAGTGTTAATATTTTATTAGATATTAGAATACCAGAATCTAAAATATTGATGGAATCATATCATGGATTAAATGATTGGTTTCCAGAACTTTCAAAATTTAACCAAATAGGGTTTTATGAAGCTATGGCAGACCTTTCTGAATTGAATATATCAATTGACTATGATATGGAATTTTGGACACCAGGTTACAATAAGGATTTAAATAATTCAATTTTAACCGAGGAACGTTTAGTTCAATATGATATAATTTTTCTGCAGAACCCTATATTACCTTATAGTCCTATAGAAATAAATAATATAAAGAGCTATTTTGAAAATGGAGGGAATTTATTTTTTCTAGGGACTCGTTATCAAGATTTGGCTATTGAAAATATTAACTATTTATTCTCAAAATTAGGCGTAGATATCCAAGTTAATGAAGAAAATATAATGAATGATAGGTGGTTAGGGATTGGAACGAGTGTGAGTTCACAAAATATAAGCGATTTTAATGATAAAAAACTTTTTAATGACGTTAATAATGTGTATTGGCAATATGGGAATAGCTTTACAGTCTCAGGTAATGCTGAGTCTGTTGCTACAATAAATAACAACACTGTAGTAGCAATCTACAATGGAACTTCTCTAGGAAAAGGAAATATAGTAGCTTTTGGAGATTTACATTGGATTTATTATAATTATAAATTCGAATCCTATACTCAAGATCATTATAATTTATTAAACAATGTTATGGAATTCTTTATACCAAAAGAGGAAGTATCTATTAATATCAATTTAAAGAGAGAAAGTACCTCTAATTCGAAAATTAATTTATATCTATATTTAAAAGACCAAATTTCCGAATCTCCAATAACATTCTTCGACTCATTAAATGTGATAATTAAAAATTCTACTTTTTCACAGGTAATTTTAATAAATGCAACCTTTTCAGATAATGGAATATATTTCAATAGCACCTATAATATCCCTTATCCAAGGTCCGCATCTTATAATATTGAGGTAAATTTAACAATTGGTTTAAATGAATATAGAAAAATAACCAAGATCCTCTATTTTGATAAAAATGAAGTACCCCTGATACTTGATTTATCAAGTGTTGAGTCAAATACAACGAGGGCTCCTGGAGATTCTACCGATTTATTAGCTGAATTAGATAGTTCTAATTATGGGAATATTAAGGGATATATGTCAATTTATTCTTATTCATTTTATAATTTAAAAAAATCTGTTAACCGAACGCTTTCATTTAACCATCAAGGATCAAACATCTATAGTACTAATTTTGACCCAAATACAACTGATCCCTCTGGATTTGGAATTTATTACATTATTCCTACAAATTCAAATTATGTTAATCCAAGTTCACCCCGACACTTTTTTAGAATTGTTAATAACCCGCCTGAAATATTAAAATCAAGTTCAGCATTCAACTTAGAAGGTTATGCTGATTTGTATTTTGATGAAACTGAATCTGATGAAGGTTCTTATGCATATAATGCAAATCAGGGTGATAACTTCAATTTTATGGTAAATGTACGAGATTCAGTAAATTATGAAGATGCTAATTCTGATATGAGAGTATTTGTAAACTTATTTATCTGTTCTGTATCTGATAATTATATCTTTTTTATATTTCCACAATCTATTGAGGTATCTGAACTATATTATGATTCTATATCTGGAAAATATGAAGGATCTTTTATAATCCCTGATACAATGCGATATAGTACATTATCAGGTATAAAATCAATTCCTACAGCGGCAGGTTTCAATTTAAGAACTAATGAAGGATATTTAGGAATACTTTATATTAAAGTATATGATAGCGAAGGTGCAACGGATGATTTTATTATTGTTTTGATTATCTCAGAACGCCCTTTTGATTTTTCTATGATAATTTTAATAGTTCTTTCAATCATAGCCCTTATGGGCATAGTTAGTATGATGCTTTATTATGCAAGAAAGAAGAAATATCCAAGAACAACTCATATTCAGCCTAGATATGAAGAATATCATTACAGACCTTCATATGACGAACCAGAGGAAAAATCTTATGTAGTACCGGATTCTGTATCCACTGTAAGCGCCTCATTTTATTGTCCGTTTTGTGGAAATCCAATCAAAATTCCAAAAAAGTTTTGTCCATCTTGTGGAGAGTCTCTCGAGTTTTTTCATCAAAATGAGGAAAAATGAATTAATTTTAAATATTCTTTCTATTTTGTTTTTTCAATATTATAACTTCTCCACCTTCAGTTCCTACATATACTTTAGAAGCCATTCCAAGAAACAATCCAGTATCTACAACACCAGGAATCCTCTTAAAATTACGGTCAAGCTCTGAGGGGTTATCTATTTCACCAAAATCCACATCAATTATAAAATTCCCATTATCCGTAATTAATGGACCGCTTTTTGCTTGAGCCATTCGAAGTATTGGATTTCCACCTAAAACTTTTAATTTCGTCATGATAGGAAAATAAGCCATCGGAATTACTTCTATGGGAACTCCTTTTTTCCAATTTCTTCCTAGTTTTCCAGAATTTTTTCTAAAGTCTACTATTATGATAAGATTTTTTGAGTTTGAAGCAAGAATCTTCTCCTGTAATAAACAACCTCCTCCACCTTTAATTAAATTAAGATCTTTATCTACTTCATCTGCACCATCAAGATCTAAATCAATCTCTGGATATTGCTCTAAAGAAACCAAATTTAAACCATTCTCTATTATCAGTTGATATGCTTGAAATGAACTCGGAATGCATTTTAAATTGAGAGATTTTTCTTGATTTATTTCACCTAACTTTTGCACAGCATATACAACGGTTGATCCACTACCAATTCCTACAATCATGTCTTTTTTGACATTTTCTTCTACTGCTTTTATGGCAGCTTTCTTTTTTCCTAATTCGATTAAATTTTGAGTCAAATAAACCACGAACTATTTTCTTTTGATTAAATTTAGAATTCTTATTGCTAGCAGTGCAGCATTATCTCCTCTATCAATACCAACACTCCCAACAGGAACTCCTGGAGGCATTTGGACGATTGATAATAATGCATCTAAACCTCCTAATTTTGCACTTACAGGGACTCCAATAACTGGTCTGTCAGTTTTTGAAGCTATTACGCCCGGTAAAGCAGCAGAGAGACCCGCAATAGCAATAAAGACTAATGCTTTAGATGATTTCAAATACTCGTCTAATTTTTCAGGATCTCGATGAGCTGAGAGGATTTTTAGCTCATGTGATATCCTATTGTCTTTTAAAATTTTAATAGTTTTGTTATAAACATCCTCATCAGTTGTACTTCCAGCTATAACAGCTACATCAACTTTTTCACTCATAATAAAAGTAAGGTTTTCCATAATATTAAGCATTTTATTAATTTTAAATTAACAAAAATACTAAAATTCTCTTCACTTGATCAAAATGTTTAATTTTAGTTATAAATTCAAAAACCTAGTATACATTTAATGATATAAAAATTAATTAAAAGGGAAATTAAAATGGTAGAATTAAATGAAGTATGGTTGGTTGATTACGCACGCACTGCATTCTCACGATCGAGACCTGGTCAGCCAGAAAGAGATGTTTTTGGTGAAATCCGGGGAGATGAACTTCTTGCTCTATTACTACAGAAGATGTTTGACAGCAAATTGGCAAATAAGGGCATCGAAAAGAAGGATATTGATGAATTTACAATTGGAAGCGCTTTTGGAGTAGGAGAACATTGGACTTATGGAGGAAAGTTACCTACTTGGTTTGCAGGTATGGATATACGCACTTCTAGTGTATTTTTAGACAAACAATGTGGATCAGCAGGAGCAGGATTTCACTTAGGTTTTCTTGAGATAGCAACGGGTTATAGTAAGTGTGTGTTATCGACAGGACTTGAACATTTAACGCGAGTTCCTATGGGTATTACAAACCAATGGATTAAACCTAATCTCTCAATTGCTAGTAAAGATTCACAATTCTATGTTGAAAAATTTGCACGAAAAGGTGAATATGATTTATTAATAGCAACAGATATGTTATCTACAGCTCAAAAATTATTCGAAGAGGAAATTCCAAGATTCACAAAAGAAGACATGGATAAGCTTGGGGTAAGAGCGCATAATTTAACTATTAAGAGCCAAGAAGAAAATTTCTTCACTTCTGGTGTCAATGGAGGAGAAATTATTCCAATCCAAGGACATGTGGAAGGAAATGTAGAAGAATCTTTAATGATTGATAAGGATATGGCTGCTAGGAAATCAACTCTTGAGTCTGTTGCGGGATTAAGACCTGTTTCGAAACCTCATTTTGTCAAAAAAACAGTTTCTGGACAAGAACTTGGTCGAAAGGGATATGAAGAATTTGTCGGTTCTAAGGATGGAGTAATTACAGCGGGAAATGCTTCTCCTTTGAATGCTGGGGCTACTGCATGTGTAATGATGGATGCTAAAGAAGCTGAGAAACGAGGCATTGATCCATTAGCGAAAATTGTATCAATAGGCTTTGCAGGAGTAGATCCTACAGTAATGGGGCGTGGTCCTGTTCCTGCTTCTAAAATGGCATTAAAACATGCTGGACTTCAAGCTGATGATATTGATTTCTGGGAAATTAATGAGGCATTTTGTATTGTTGCATTAAATTGTATGGATAAACTGAATATCCCCGAAGAAAAGGTAAATGTAATGGGGGGCTCCACCGCAATTGGTCATCCTTTAGGTGCTACTATGTGTCGTTTAATTGGAACCCTAGCACGCATTTTGAAGCAGAAAAATGGTAAATATGGTATTGCCAACGCTTGCGTTGGTGGCGGACAAGGAATCGCGGTTTTATTAGAAAATTTAAGTGCCTAATTGAAATCCCTAATAAGAATAATTTCATTATTTTTTTTTTGTTTTTTTAAAGATCAATTTTAAAGATTTTTACCATCTCCCTTTTCTTTTATTAATAGTACGAAATATTAAAGGTAGTCATCCCCTTAGAAATATTTAAATATTAACCGATAACAAATTATCTTACAAAAAAATTAAAATAGAAGTGAAATCAAAATGACAGTTTATAAGAGTATTCAATTAGTTGGGACAAGTGATAAGAATTGGGCAGATGCGGTCAAAAATTGCTATGACGAAGCAAAAAAGAGTTTACGTGGGATTCGAAATATTCAGATCGTTGAATCAGATGTAAAGGTTAAAGAAGATATTGATAAATTAATCTATAGAGTAAGGGTCCAAGTAAATTTTCAATTAGAGAGATAATTTCTAAAATAATTTTTTATTTTTTTATTTAATTTTTAACTATAGACAATTTAATTGCTATTTTATCGTTTAAGTTAAAATAAATTTAATTTTAGGGTCAAATTTTAATATGACGAATTCTATTGTGAAATTATTAGTTTTAACAAGGGGTAATTATGTTTCAGTCAAGTGGTGTTTTAGATTTTTTATCAGATCCAAGGGTATTGCAGTATATAATTGGTGGTGTTATAGCGCTGGTGATAATTATTGTATGTTGTGCTCTTCATAAGAAATTGACTTCTGATTAAAAATAAATCTAATTTTTAATAAATATCGACTTATATGCGTTGCCTTAGATTATCTAATTTTCGCCTTATTTCTGATCTTGCTGCTAAAGCATAAGCAAAATCAGGGTCAAATTCTAACGCTTTTTCATAGAATTTAAGGGCATCCTCATATTTTTCCATATCTTCATAAACTAATCCTATGTTATATAAACAATATTTATAATCGGGTTTAATTTTTAGCGCTCTTTCGAAATAAAGGATAGCTTTTTCTGATTGACCTAAATTGAAGTAAGCAATTCCTAGATTATAAAATGCTCTATAATCATTTGGACTCAATTTAATAATTCTCTTAAAAAGTTTTTTAGCTTTTCCATATCCTAAATTATAATAATCGTTAAGATATCCACCATAATCGAATAGAGTTTTAATTAAGATATTTTTAACATCATCGGAATTGGGATAAATTTTATATAATTCCTCTAAAATTTCCAAAGCTTCTTGAAATTTTTCTTGATTTGTTAAACTTTTTACCTTTTCTAAAAGATTAGTTATGTTATTTAAATTACTCATATGTATTACTCATAATTTAAAAAAAAATTTATTATTCTAATCAGATCTCATGCTCATACCAGAAGTTGGGAGACTTTTTTACTCCTAGTTTTAGGAAAAGACTTCTCGTGGCACCATCCGAATCGGGACAAATAAAATATACCTTATCAATTTTTAGAGATCTTTTAATGTATAATTGAAGCTCACGGATTATTTTTTCTTCAATTCCTTTTTTAAAAGAATCTTCTTTTTTAGTCATTACTTGATGAATCAGCACTCTATCATTTCCTAAATAATCTCTGAATAAAGTATAAGTTCCAAACCCTACGACTTTTCCATCCTCTTTTGCTACAACCATAGAATTTCGATATTGAAGGTCCAATGTCCTCCGATTCAATTCTTCTTCGAATCTCTCCCAATGAGAGAAGAAATAGGACTTGATCGCAATAAAGTCTTTAAATAACTCTTTTAATGCCTCTTTGTCAACTCTAGGATCATATCTATCAGTTATAATCAAATTTTTCACTGGAGGAAATCTTGATACTTAACAAAATATCTATTATTTAATAAAAATTATTTTTTAAAACTAAAAATAATTTAGATTGATATAATATGAGCCGAAAGAATATTGATGAAACTATCTCAATTCCTCTAATGAAGTTAAAAGATGAAACAATTATTCCAAATCCGTCAAAACCCGGGGACGCAGGTGCTGACGCAAGAATTATTGGATTTAAGAAAATAATTCATGAAAATGATAAAAAAGAATTAATTGATGTTGATAAAGATACATATACATTGAAACCACTTGAAAGAATTGGTTGTCCATTAGGGTTTTCAACAGCAATACCAGAAGGGTATTATTTTAAAGTTGTTCCTCGAAGTGGATTAGCATTATGGGATGGTTTATCGATTGTAAACTCTCCAGGTACAATTGATGCCGGCTACAGAAATGAATGGATGGTAATAATAGTAAATCTTTCTAACAAAGAAGTCACCCTAAAAAAGGGAGAGCGGATTTGTCAGATTATTTTATCAAAAATGTATAAATATAAATTTGTTGAAACAGCGGAACTACCCGAATCTGAGCGCGGAAAAGGTGGATTTGGAAGTACAGGAAAGCATTAATTTTCAATCAAATTTTAATAATCTCAGAAAAGGTATATATTATGCCAGATATAACAGATGAAGAAAAATTTATAATCGAAAAACTAAAACAAAAAGGTGGAAAGATGAATTACAAGGAATTAAAAATTCTATGTGAGAATCAATTCGAAGGAGTAAGAATAATTCTAAAAAAGTTAAAAGATAAAGGCATTGTTGATTACGAAGGAATGATACCTGGATTTTCCGCCGAAATTGAACTCATAAAAGAAAATTCGTAGCATAGATTAACTATTCATAAACCTCATATTGTTTTTTTAATTTTCTTTTTTAATTATTTGATTCCTGAGTATGATGTCTGAAGGTAATTTAAATCATTTAAAAAATAATTTTCTCCATAAGTTTCTCAATCCAGAGAGCATCGCTGTTTTTGGGGCATCTAATTCGTTTTTGGATAATATGGGAGCCATGATGCTTCGAAATATTATCTTTGGTGGATTTCCAAAAAATAGAATATATCCAATACATCCTAAATTAGAGAATATTCAAGAATTAAAGGCATATAAATCAATATTAGATCTTCCTGAAGTTCCAGACTTAGCTTTTATTATATTAAGACCAATTAAAGTACCAAAAGTATTAGTGGAATGTGGAGAAAAGGGCGTAAAACGCGTAATCATTGTATCTGGAGGATTTCGAGAATTCGGTTCTGATGGCATTGAGTTATCTCAAAAAGTTTGTGATATTGCCAAGAAGTATAACATTAGATTTATCGGTCCAAACTGCTTGGGTGTCTATAACGCATTTTATAATTATCCGGAATTTGTTGATAAATGTTTTAATACTATGTGGATTTACGAGACTCCAGAAAGAGGGAATATCTCCATTATTGCTCATTCAGGAACAGTTGCATCCCATGTATTTTGGTTTTGTAATAATATTGGAGTAAAAATAGGGAAATCTTTGTCAATAGGAAATGAAGAAAATATAGATTTAGTTGATTTTTTAGATTATCTTAAAGATGATCCTCAAACAGATGTTATTGGACTCTATATTGAAGAAATTAAGAGAGGTAAAGAGTTTATACTAAAGGCAAAAGAAATATCCCCCAATAAGCCAATTGTAGCTATTTATGCGGGAGGAACAGAAGCAGCTTCACGTTCAATCATGGGACACACAGGTTCTATTGCTGGAAAAGATAAGATCTTTGAAGCTGTCTTTAAAGAAACAGGAATAATTTCTACAGATTCTATTAAAGATTTTTTTTATTACTTACGAACATTCTCTTACAAAATATTTCCTAAGAGTGGCAGAATAGGAATAATCACAGATTCGGGGGGTTGTGGTGCTATGATGGCAAAGGTAGCTGAAAAATTGGGTTTAGAAGTACCAGAATTTTCAGAAGAATTAAAGGAAAAATTAAAACAATATGTCCCACCGGTCGCAAATATCGATAATCCCTTAGATTTAACTTTTCAATTCAATCAATATAATCTCTATATTAAAATTCCAAAACTAATGATTAATTCTGGTGAAATTGATGGAATTATCATCTATGCCGTATTTGGTTTTGAGGAAATTTTAGACATAATAAAAAATTCAGGCGGCAAAACTTACGAAGAATTTGAAATATCAAACGACATGATGAAAGGGCTTTATTTAAAACCTATACAGAGATTAGTGAAGAAAAAGAGGGTTCCTGTTTTATATATCGGTCCACAAGGATATTCCAATCCATGGGTTCGAGAATTTATTAACTCAAATATTCCTATTTTTGATCTTTGGGATATGCCGGTAAAATGCTTCTCAATTTTGGCAAAATATTCTAACTATCTTAAGAAATTACATCTTAAAGTTAAAAACTGAAATTTTTAGTTATAATATTTCTAATTAATTCACTAATTATATATATATATTCTATCTATAATTATTAGAATACTTCAAAAAGTAATATTAGATAAGTACAAATATTATTACATAGATGTGAGTTTCTCTTGTCCATAGAATTTATTAATCCCCCCTTAGCGATATTGGCTTCCGGATCTAAATTGGGAGTTGAACTTGGAGGAAGTAAAAGCATTTTAAGCATCGATGCATTTCATAATTTATATTCAGAAGGTGTAATCTTTAGTGAGCTTAGTTGGGGGGCTTTTTATCAAGAAGAAGGTTTGGAAGATCAAATTGATACCTTCGAAACAAAGGAATTTGATTCTGTTCGAGAAGATCCTGAAGCTTTAGTTAAAACAATTGTAGAGACGATTTACAAGATTATAAATAACAAAAAACTGTTTTATGGTATCGTGGATTTTGAAGTAGATGCATTTCTTAATCAAAATACAGTTATTCCTGGGCTTAAATTAGATTATGAAATCATTAACAAATTATTAGAAGCTCATAAAAAAACAAGAGATAAAGACTTATTTCCAAAACTTACATCCGATGCAAAAGGAGCACATAGAATAAAAATAGAGTTTCAAGGAAATAAAAAGAAGAATCTTCATCTTAAAGGAAATAAATTAGAAGATTTGGCGAATATTTTAAGATTTGCTAATGGATTTGCTACAGGAATTGTCTGTACCTCTCGGGGTGCGGCAAATCTCTATGTTTTAAGTGATAATATTGTTTTTGAAGAGGATATAATCCCAGATCTTCATATTGATCAAGAAAATCTAGCAATAATTGAAATGGGTATTCAAAGGGAGTTATTGTTTCCAATTAGTTGGTTTAGAATCGATTTAGGGATTAAATCATTAGAAACTTTGGAACTCTGGGACAAAATCAAAAATAATGCGAAATTAAGGAAAGCTTTAGAACGTTATGAGAAATATATTACAAGTTTAGTTTATAAAAAGTTTAAATTTATGGCTTCAACAGATCAGATAGGAACAGATTTTGAAGAAGACTTTTATGAAATGAGTCCTACTGAAAGAAGAAAAGCATTAAGAGACATGGCTGAAGCTATAAGAAAGTTGACTGATGAATATAAAAAGTAATGCTTTTGTTATTCTTTTAGAATTCTAGGGGCTTTAAAATATCCATCTTTTTTATGTTTTGCATTTCTTAATGCTTCTTCATTAGTAAGAGATTCCCAAGGCTTATCTTCCCTGAAGACATTTTTTAATCCATCTATTGGATGAGTGGTAGGTTTTATCTTACTGGTGTCTAAATCTTCTAATTTCTTGAAATAGCTTAATATATTTCCCAATTCCTTTGATAATTTTCCTTTTTCCTCTTCAGATAATTCTAATAGCGCTAATTTTGAAATATGATCAATAGTTTCTTTTGATATCTCTTTATTCTGATCCATAGTTTTATTCATGAAGTTATAGTGATATATAATAATTAAGCTTGATTAAACAAAGTAGAAAAATTTGACTAGAAGAGTGGATAAAAATAAACAATGAAATAAATTTAAAACGAATATCGTTTCTTACGTTTCTTTTATCTTATAAATGCACCAATGAATGCAGGCATTGTGCGCTCCATGGTTCTCCAAATCAAGATAATATTTTAATGAAATTAGGGGATGTAAAAAGTTACTTGGAAGATATTACATCCAAGTATATAATCAATGAAATTGGATTTTTTGGGGGTGAACCATTGCTCCATTTTGATTTATTAGTTCGTCTTATTGAAGTAATAAAAAAATATGGGATAACAACGATAGGATTACCCACTAATGGCTATTGGGGAAAAAATGAAAATATTGCTAAGGATTATGCCCTAAAATTAAAAGAAGCGGGATTATATCGAATTAGTTTTAGTGTTGATGCATTTCATCAAGAATTTATTTCACTCGATGTCGTAAGGACCGCAATAAAAGCCTCATATGACGCCGGAATTGAATGGATAGGTTTGTTAGCACAAAATTTAAGGTTTGAAAATGAAAATACCAATTATAATAATCGAACTAACGAAATTACTGATAGACTTTCAGAAGAATTTCCATTTTGTGAGGTAATAAGTAGTGAATTATTAATAACAGGTCGAGCAGCAAGCCAACTTACAGAATATTTTTCTATGACAAAAATACCCTCAGATAAATGTCTCATTTTCAAGGTTCCGATGTTTATGATTGATCCCAACGGATGGGTTTCTCATCAATCATGTCAAGGGATTTGTATAGGGAATGCAAAAGAAAAATCATTATCAGAAATCATAGAGGAGTTTAATTATAGAAAACATCCAATAATAGGTAAGCTAACTGCTAAAGGAGGTCCTCAAAATCTTCTTGAAATTGCTGTAGAAAAAGGCTATAAACCTCTAAAGGGATATGCAGATAAATGCCACCTGTGTTACTCAATAAGAAGTTTTCTCCGCCCATTTTATCCAGATATTCTCGAACCCTCAAATCTATACTATTAAACAATTACACCTAGAGCAACTTAGGTCTTGTTTAAAAATTTAAAAATATAATAATAAAAATTAAGTGATATATTAATTTTATTTTTAATATGGATGATAAAGAAGAAATTAGTTACCCTAGTTATGCATATATAGCACTGGCACGACGGGGAATGGAAAAGATCTCCTTAGATCAATGTTTTCTTAAAAATTGCGATAATGAAGATTCCAACCTTTTAGAACCTTTTAAAAAAGAAGTAATTAAGAACACAAATAAAATTATAGAGAAAATTCACATAAAATGTAAAAAATGTAATCGCATTTTTATTTTAAAATTTGAAACTTTAAATTACGTAGCAAAATCGAGTAAAAATGAAAAAGAAAAACCTCTTTCAATGGGTTTAGTATATGCTCTAGATGAGAATGGAAAAAATTTAGGTCATATTGGGTATTTTTAATATGAATTATGATTTTTATTTGTTTGATTTAGACGGAACATTATTAGATCTTGGAAATATCGGAGCTTATGCCGATCAAGTAATGTTGGGGGCATTACAAAGATTAAATATAGAAAAGATTCCCGATAGAAATGAAAGAAGTGAATTTTGGAGAATAGAAAATAACTTTGAACAAGTCTTAAAAAAGTGGGGTATTAGAAATTCAGATGCTTTTTGGAAGGCTTATGATAAAACTGATTTTGAGAAAAGGAAAATTCTTCTTCTTAATAAAAAGATATCATTATTTGAAGGTGCCGAAACTGTGTTGGAATTAATCTACAATCATAAAATCACTAAAAAGTTAGCAATTTGTACAAACACAGCAGATTATATAGTAGATTTTTTTTTGAAACACTTTAAAATCAATCATTTCTTTCATGAAATCTTTAGTATGGGCGTAAATAATCAGGATTTTGCTAAACCTTCTCCGAAAGGTATTTTCACAATTTTAAAGCGATTTAAGTTTGATCCTAGAACAAATTCAGCTATTATGGTCGGCGATTCTATTCATGATATTAAAGCAGCTAAAGAAGCAAAAATTTCTTCATGCTTAATCAATCACCGGAAGAACAACGAGTTTGATAGGTATAAGCATTGGAAAATCCAACCAACTTATATTATTAAAAATTTAAACGAACTAATTTATTTATAAATTTATAGATTCCCAATTTCTTTATTGTAAGATTGAATTTTATTGAAAAATAATTTATTAATGATCAATATTAAATAGTCAAACCAACTTTTATTTAATATTGAAAATCTTACGAGAATAACCCAGATGTCGACAAAATTAGGAGAAGAAGATACATTAAGGAAAAAAGTGTGGAAAATCATCAATTTAATTCAAGCTAATCAATTATTCGTACACTATAAGAATTTAACCATAAAATATCTCCCTGAAAAAAGTAAAAAAATAAATACAAAAATGTTACCCGAAATCTTAACACTGTGTATTCTTAATGCAATAGTTCCTAATTCAGCAATGCTTTTGATCGGAGGACATGGTGGAGGCAAAACATCTCTCACAAAGACTTTAGGAAGGATGTTTACAGCTACTTCTCTTAATGAAATAGAAAATTCAATTATTAGAGGACATCCTCAACTCACAGAAGAGAAATTAATTGGGACCTTAAAGTTAGGAAAATTAATGAAAGAAGGTAAAGAAGAAGTAGTTTGGAGACAATTCGTAACAAATTTTTGGAAAATTATTGATGAAGTGAATCGCTTAACCCCCTATGCTCAAGATATTCTTTTATCCTTATTAGCCGAAGGACAAGTTAAATATTATGACTCTGTAGCAACTATTAATAAATTTTGCTTATTTGCAACGATTAATCCTCATGATATTGGTACTTTTGAGCTCTCTCAGCCTTTTTTAGATAGATTTGGAATATCAGTTCCAATATCAATGCCAGGAACTCACGATTTACAGCTAATTTTAACTGGAAAAGATGAAAAATACTCGGGTATGGATGAATTAATTCAAGTTCCTGAAATTTTAACTATTGATGAATTAATGGAAATATGGTATTATGTGAATAGAATCTTGTTTACTCCTGAAGTTAATAATTATATAAACGCCATAATAAGAGAATATACATTATGTTCAAGAGTAGATAAGGGTAATACTGAAGATTTAAAACCAAGTACTGGATTATGCTCTGGTTGTCATTTTAATACTGCCCAAAATATTTGTAATAAAATTGATTCGATTCTAAGTGTTAGAGTTTCCAAAGATCTACTAAGATATTCTAAAGCCTTAGCATGGTTACTAGGAATAAATAAAATAGATGTTAATATTGTAAATACTGTCACGCCATATGTAATTTCACATCGAGTAATATACGTGAAGAGGGAATTAGATAAATCACCATATTTTGGGAATAAATATGAATTATCAAAGGATATTTTAAATGCAGTCCAAAAAAGGTTTAAAAATCGTGAAACCTGTTATCAAATTGCTGATCGGTTTCGAGCAGGAAATCCCCTAGAAAATGATTTAGTAGAGTTGAAAAAATTTGAAAAGAATGATTTAATTGTAAAATACGATTTAATTCCGTTTGTAGAATCGCTTAATAACGAGGAATATTTTCCGATTGCTCAACAAATACAAGAAGTAGCAAAAAAAGGGGAGATTACAAAATTAGCTGAAATTAGAAATAATCTTTTAGGGAAGATTGATTTTCCTAATAGAGGAGACCTAATTGAATGGTGCAATCGAGAACTATTTAAGCAAACCGTATCTGATTATGTTATTAAATATGTTTATTGGAAGGATCTTTGGGCGGATATCGCTACTGAATTCTCAAATTTGGATCAACCATTAAAGGAAGCGTTTGATGAAAGACAAACTAAACAAATCCGCACTGAAGATTTACTAATTGAGATTAATGTTACTGGAACTAAAGACGACTCATTAGTAAATATCCAAATTTCTGGAGGATCTGAGGCTTTAAAATTAAGAAAAATTTTGGATAATTTTGAATTTATAAAAAAGGAATAATAAACCCAAAAAATGGTCATATCAAGAAACAGAAAGGGGAAGCGTTTTAAAAAAGATTTCACAGAAAAGGAGAAAAAGATTATAGAATTAGCTAATATAGCATGGAGTAAAACCTTAAAAGAATTTTATTATCCCCCTTTAAATGAACCTAATTATGTATTTGATTATACTCATCTAGAAGGTTTTTACATTGATCCTGATCACCGATGGCAAATAACAATGAATCTTGCTAATACTCCATTATTGAAAGATTATCAAGAATATATAGACTATTTTTTCATCATTTTAATGCATGAAGTTTCTCATTATCAAATTATCCCTTATGATGGTCTTATGCATGCTAAATTATTAAGATCTGCTATGGACCATGTAAATCAAAATTATGCTCCTATAGTTGTAAACATTTTTGCAGATTTAATTATTGATACAAAATTATATCAGAAATATAGCAATCTTATTGAATGGGAAATTCTCGAAACCTATAAATTTATTTCCAGTAAAGGAGCTATTAGTAAATTTAGCAAGTTCTTATTTCGCACCTATGAAAAAATGTGGAATATTGATGTAATCAATGATGAGAAACTCAAGGAGATGGACTCTTTAGCAGAACAAATTAGTAAAATAATACTTAAAAATTTTGAAGATGAATTAACATGGGAAAAAAAAGTATCTCAAGTTGCGAAATCTTTGAAAACTTTAATACAAGATACCTTTACTCTAATAGGCACTGGAGTGGTTGTAGATAAAAGAAAGGAAAAAAGAAAAAGCCCGGGAGGTGCTTTTATAGAAATACCCAAAGATGTATTAGAGTTAATGGATAATCCATTAGAAAATAAAAATTCTGATAAACTTAAAGAGGGTAATGAAGACGAATTAAGGCAAAAATCAGAGGAATTTGCAAAAAGTATCCCTTACTCAGAATTTGGTGCACCTGCACGCCAATCAGGAATTTTAATTGATGGAAATGCGTTAGCTACTTGGTATCGAGGATTAGCCAAAAACTTAATCGAAATAAAAGTTTTTGAAGAAAAAAGAGGAAGTCAATTACCTGTATATCCAGAAATTTGGCGTATTGGAGATAGAATAGAAGAATTAGATGTAGTCCAGAGTTTATTGAATAGTCCAATAATAATACCTAATATTACTACAAGAAAATGGGCATATAAAGAAGGACAAGGACACTTAATAGAAAAACAAATTCCAGATCTATTAATTGTTTTAGATTCTTCTGGATCAATGAGTTGGAATTATACATCTAAGTCTCTTAGGGGAAAAGGGCTATATCATACTGCGTTAGTAGCTGCGTTTGCTTCTTTACATTATGCAGCTAATAAAGGAGCTAAATTTAGCATAGTTAATTTTTCCAATAGAGCTGACATTTGTAAATGGACTTATGATTATAAAAAAGCTGAAAAAATTCTACTGAGTTATCAAGGAGGAGGCACTTTTCTACCAATAAAAGAAATCGAAAATCAATGTGAAAAAGCAGAAAAAAATGTTCTTGTGTTTATTATCACAGATTTTGGAATATATAATTGGAGTAAAGCAAAAAATGTAATGGTTAGCCTTGCTCAAAAAGGCCATAAAATTGTAGGCTTTTTTATTGGGGCAACTAAAATTCCCAGAGAAAAATTTAGCAAATTAATGGATAAAGTAAAATTCTATGGGATTGGAAATCCTAAAGATCTAATAAATCTAATAATAAAAGAAGTTCGTAATTATTATTCATAGATTATATTATTCGATATATAAAAAATTAGGAAAAATAATATTTAAATTTAAAAGATAAAAACATCTTGTCTTTATTAAATTGAAAATCCATATTAGAAAAGAAAATAGTTATGGCTAATTTTTGTATAAATTGTGGCAAGCGTTTAAAACCAAATTGGCAATTTTGTCCCTATTGCTCGATTCGCATTTATCATGTTATAGATCAAGAATCTAATAGAAATTTGGAAAATCAAAAATACGGGCCTTCTAATAAATTGGATATTCAATCAAAAGAATTGGACACAATTGATGTCGAAAAAGAAGGAAAAAAACGATTTACTAAATTACAGAAAAGAGCTTTAATTATAGGTATAATAGTATTAGCTGCAGTAATTATAACTCCTGTTACGAGTATTTTAATATATAAATATTATTCACCAGAAAAAAAAATTCATTTTTATGTGAATAATGGACAAACTTTGACATCATATACAGTCTCAACCTCTAGAGCCATATTAGATTTTTTTGAGAGTGAACCACATCCATCTCATACTCACTGGGATCCATATTATGTAGCATCAGTTATTGAATCTTATTGTACCCCTTATTATTCAAAGATAATTGAAATTGCAGAAGCAATCAAGTCGAAATGTTATAATCAATATGACTCAGAAGAAATAATAAATGCTTTGTTAAGTTTCACACAAGCAATTGGATATAAAGCTGAATTCATTGATTTAGCAAAATTTCCTATTGAAACTATATTTAAGCAAGGAGATTGTGAAGATCTATCTATTTTATTTGGTTCATTAGTAGTTTCATTAGGATATGAGGCAATTCTTGTTATTATAAATTACTATGATGTAATTGATGAAGCATGGTTTGGGCATGCTTGTGTTGGTGTTTATTTAAATTTTACTCCAATACAGCATTATAGTTATCCTCCTAGTCATTCTTTTACTATAAATAGCAAAGAGTATTGGATTTGTGAAACTACATCCCAGGGTTGGATGATTGGTCAATTACCCACTTTAAATCCTAGTCATTATGTTATGGAGGGATATGCATATATCAGTTAATCTACATCTTCTCTATTAATTTCTCTTAAATAAAGCTTCATAAAATAACGCTGGCTTTGACAATAAAGAAGTTTATCTTTATCAGTCAAATGTCTACACTTCTGAAGAACATTTGAAATATCTGTAAGAAGTTTGAAATTATCATATTTTGATTTTTGCGGTATATCATCAAGCTTTTTGCTGCCTTCATTTAAAACTTTAGTTTCATAGAATAAGTCTTTAAGATTGAGGACTGGTTCAGAATCTTCTATTTTTGAAATAAGCATATTTATCCTTCGTTTTTGGACTTAGTGATAATTCATTCAAATTATTGTAAATACCTCAATATTAGCGAAGAGATATCTAGATATATATTTAAAACATATGGACTTATCTTTTGAAACTAAGTGATATCGAGGTAATATCTTCCGATAAAAAAATATTAAAAAAAATAAAAAAATTTAATTTCAACTTTACAAAACTTCTAGAATACTGTCGATATCTAACCATCCTTTTTGTTGATGTATTATCTTACCATCTTTATTAATAACAAATTGTCCAGGTCCTTGTTTTTCCCAACCCTCATATTCTCCATGTTCAATACCAAGATTTTTAGCGTCCTTTAATTTTCCCCTAATTTTACTCATAGCGCCCGCTGTCATTAAACCTAATCCATAATCTGCATACAAGTCATCCTTAGAACTCGAAATAACAGGAAAATTAATATCTTTTTTTTTAATATACTCTTTAGCTACATTTTCTCCCGATTGAGTAATATATAATATTTTTGCTCCTTTATTTTCAATTTCAGATTTCCTCTTCATGAGCTCATTAAGATCTACTAAACAAATAGGACAACCAAAGTATCGAGAGAAAATCAGAACTATTTTTTGTTGCCGAACTAATTCAGCCAAATCAACAATACCCGCATTATAAGACGCTAATTTAAATAAGGGGGCCGTATCTCCTTCTTTTAAATCTTTTTTTTCCATAGTGTCCCACATTTCTAATTCTTTAGATTTAAAATTTAATTTTTCATAAAAGATTTATTAAAATCTTTCATTATGATAATCCTTTATTATTAATTATTAAAATTCATAAAACAAAAATAGAATATTATAAGATTTTATTTAAAAAATTGGTTTATAATTCTTTGGTGGACAAGGAATTGAAAGGATTTGTAGGAAAACTTTTAAATGTTAATTTAAATAACAATGAAATACAGTATCTAGCTTTGGATGAGGAAATTGCAGAAAATTTCCTTGGCGGAGCAGGATATTGTTGCAGATATTTATATAATGAATTAGATAAAGATACAGACCCGTTATCTCCAAAAAATATCCTAATGTTTATGACAGGTCCCCTTTGTGGGTCTAATGTTCCTACTAGTGGGAGATTTGTGGTGTGTGCGAAATCTCCATTAACAGGGATCTGGGGTGAATCAAATTGCGGAGGTTTTTTCGGCTCGGAATTGAAAAAAGCTGGATATGATGGAATTATTATAAAAGGGGCCTCTAATAAACCAGTTTATTTAGAAATAACTGATAATAATGTTAAAATCAAAGATGCTACTGATTTATGGGGAATGGGGATCTTTGAGACTTCAAAAAAAATAAAAGCAATTATGGGGTCAAAACTTACACGAGTTGCTTGTATTGGGCAAGCGGGAGAAAATCTAGTGAAATATGCTATAATTGGATCAGAGGATAAAGCAGCTGGAAGGACGGGCATGGGGGCGGTAATGGGTTCGAAAAAATTGAAAGCAATTGCTGTAAGAGGGGCTAAAATGTCATACAATTCTGATAATCCCGAAAAATTGAAGCTTGCTATAAAAAAAGCAATCGATCATATTAATGATTCATATATAACGGAAATGTTTAGTGTTTTCGGTACATCAGGAGGTGTTGAAACTAGTAATGCCTATGGAGATTTGCCTATAAAATATTGGACTTTAGGTAAATGGGATAAAGCATATAAAATCTCAGGAGTAACAGCAGTCGAAAAAATCTTTACAAAACAATATCATTGTCATTCATGTCCAATTGGTTGTGCCCACAAAGCTATAATAAAAGAAGGAGATTACAAAATAGATTCTGAGATTGAAGCTGCTGAATATGAGACAGTGGTTGGTTTTGGCTCCCTAATTCTAAATGACAACTTAGAATCAATACAACAAGCTAACTTTTTATGTAATGAATATGGAATTGATACTATTAGTGGAAGTAGTACGATTGCTTTTGTATACTATATCTTTAATAATCAATGGATTAAATCGGAAGATATTGATGGTTTAGAGCCAAAATGGGGTAATATAGATCCCGCACTTAAGATGATAAAAAAAATAGCCCATAGAGAAGGAATTGGTAATTTACTCGCAGAAGGTTCCAACATTGTAGGGAAACATTTTAACATCTCTCGAGATGAAATCGCTACAGTTTATGGGATGGAAGTACCATATCATGATTTACGGCACATTTATGGAATGGCTGTGGCATATGCCTTAGGGACTCCAAGAGGTCCATGTCATGAGTCTTGTGATATGTTCTTATTGATGTTTGGTTCTCAACTTGAAAGCTACGGAATTAAAATGATTGAATGGAAGCAAGATGATAAAGAAATGGCAATAGTTAGCGCGCTGACACAAGATTATAGAGCTATTTATAATTCTATGATACTATGTAATATGACAAGTTTTCCACCAGAAATAATTATAGAGATAATTCATGCAGGAATTGGATTGAATTTTAACCTATCAGAGTTTAAAAAATTAGGAGAACGGATTTATATGATGAAACGAATGTTTAACCTTAAAATGGGTATTACTCCTGAGGATGATAGATTACCTCAAATATTACTAAATCCTGTTAATGAAGGTGGTGCTGCAGGTAAAACCCCAGATTTTTCAAGATTAAAGAAAGCATACTATGAATATAGAACCTTTGATATGGGTACCGGATATCCTACTAAAAAAAAATTGACATCGTTAGGATTAGACTATATATAAAATTGAACTTTTTATATCCTATATTCTAATCACTGTTTAATTTAAAATTAAATACTACCTAAATTGTTGTTTATGTCTTTCCTCAACTGACATCAAGACAAATCCAAGTAAAATAGGGGTAAGCGAGAGCAAAAATAAGAAATACCAAATAAAATAAAGATATACTACATCTTGAAAATGCCATGGAGCCCATCCATGATAAGATACCATCAGAATTAAAAATCCAAGTCCCACTAATTTAGGGCCAATCTCTTTTGATTTATACCCATAATATGCAAAAATATATGCCATAGTAAAGCAAATTGGAATCCAAATTGTATGAAGGAAAAGATACATTGTAAGTTCAATGGGATTTTCAGAAGGAATTATAAACAATCCTAATATTAGCCAAAAAAACCCTAAGAAAAGGACTGAAATACTTGGTATTTGTTGGTATTTTTTATTTTCTGTTAAAATCTTTAAAATACCATATAATATTCCAGCAGAAAAACAAGGCATTCCCCATCTCCAAGCAAAAAAATGAATTACAGTTAAATTCTCATTAGCATCAGAAAATCCCAAAGCTCTAAAAATATGAGCAACAAATGTGATACTATACACTAAAAAAGAAATACTCCAAACGAGAAGCGTAGTATTTTTTCTGTTTGTTCTAATCCATCTTATCAATAAATAACCTGCGATAGTCCACAATAAAATTGTGCTATTTAAACCAAGACCAAATAAAAAGAATGTTGATTCTAAGATGATTATTGGTGCGCCATGGGGGAGCGCAATTAAAACATAAGTAGAAATAATCGAAATAATTATAAGCCCAACTATATAAATTAAATGTGGCTTTTCCAAATTAATCACCATTCAAATCTCTTAAATTTTTTAATTATTTTCTCTCCTTCAATATTAGCTTGCAATCTTTCTCTTAATCGTTCATAACATTCTAACAGTATTGCATGTAATTCTTTTATTTTTGCATCAATCTCAGGATCATTCTGTTTAAGATAACCCTTTAAATAAAATGCTTTATAAAGATTCACGCTTGACATTATTTTTAACGAATATTCTTTTAAAATATCATAAAATACTTCAGTTTTATGGTTTTTATCAGCGATTATTGAAAGCATTAACATCTCCTTGTTTCCACGTGCCCAACATGAAGTAATTTCAAAATATAAGTTAATTAACCTTAGATCTTCTTCAATTAAAGAAACTTCAAAAAATTGATCTGACATATCTAAATCAAAAAAGCCTAAAATTTTTTTACCCACTTTCTCAATAATTGAACCTGGATGAGAATAGTAAATTTCTGGGCCTGTAATCGTATTAAAATATAGTAGCGCTAATTTCATTTTATAAAAATCTATAAAACTTCTTTTTAATATATTATTTAGAACATTAATTTATTTAACTATTTAGTAATAGGTATTAAATTAAAAAACTAAATATTTTTAAAAATTTATCCCAACCCATTCTTCAAAATTAATTTTTCTGAGTTGTTCAGCCCATAATGTTTTTATATTAGGCGTATTAGGAAGTAGATCTTCTTTTTTGAGTAATTCATATAATTTTTCAACAGCAAGTTCTATTAAAATTGCAGGTAAGTGGGTTATACTATCAAACTTTCCTGGTTTTTCTTGAATCTTATATTTTAAGTCTTTTATAATACGTATCCAATTTTCTGTAAGAGCTATAATATATTTCTCTAATTTATCTAAATCTTTAGTTGAGAATATTGGTATATTCAATTTATAAATTTCTTTATTCAATTTAATTAAATTATACCATTCTAGAGTCTTAAGATGATTTTCAATAGATTCTTTTGTCCATTGGTAAGAAATTTGGCACTTATACTCTTCTTTTTTAATTAATAATGGTTTGGGAGAAAAAGCAACAAGTTCATAAATCTCCTTAAATGTTTTTGGATGTTCAGCAAGTATTATTAAAATTTCACGTCTAACCTTATTATCTAATATCCATGGAATTTCAGGATCATCCCATGGTTTTGCTGTAGTAAAATCAAACCAAGGTTGGATTTCATCTATATTTATTTTTCCTACAAAACGATAATTTTGGTATTTGGTATTTTCTTTCATTTTGTTTTTCCATTTCAGTATATATTAATATATTTTTATTTATTCTTCTTGAAGCATAGCCTCAATAAGAACTTGAGTTGCCTCTTCGTCTGTTAATCCTTTTGCTTTTAATTCATCAAGCCATTTTTGTGGAAATCTTCCTAAAGAGGCTTCATGCGAAACACTTGAGGTTGGATCTATTGCTCTGATAAATGGACGTGCCCTACATATAGATCCTTTTCCTAAAACAATTTCATTACATTCTACATGACCGTTACAATTTGGCGCATTTCCTTCAGTGATTCCATACATTAAAACTTCTCCTCCATCTTTTGCCGCTGCTTTCATTTTAATAATACTCCTAGAATTTTCTCCTTCAAGAAACACAGAATCTCTAATTCTTACTGAGTCTTTTTTGCATCTTCCAAAAGCCTTAATATTTGATTTTATTACACTATTTTCCATAGCATAAATATCTACCATTATTTTCACTTTACCAGGCGTTCCTCTTGTAAGATTAAAGTTATTTTCAAAAACACTATTCTTTCCAACATACACATATGTGACTGGGGCAACTAAGGCACCTGAATTCTCACCATGGTAATGAGTCTCATTATAAGTGAAATTACAATCATTTCCAATGTAAAAATGCCCAAACATTTTGTGAATTAAACCATCTGCTTTTGGAAAACTACAGTGAGCTTGTATAGTCGCTTTTGTATTATCTTCAGCAATAATTCTTGGAAAAATTTCTTGCATTCCGGTTTCTTTATTAACTCCGAAGCATAAATGGATTGGTTATTCAATTTTTGTCCCTTTTTTAATAACTACATCTGCAACTATACCATTTTCAATTTCTTTACCCTTTAAAATCACTCCATCAAATTGTTCTACTCCTCTGATCTTATTAAAATCTAATAGGAGTTTAGCACCCTTCCCATGTCCTGGTATGAAGTCTCTGATATCAATGTTATAATCTTCAAGACTTTCTAATATTTCTTTTGGATATTCAATACCATTCACAATCCTTCTTCCTCTCGAAATATTTTATCAATATAATCTTCGTCGAAACAAACAGCTTCCCCATTAAATAATTTTCTTTTACAGAAATCTTTGAGCCCTGCTTTAGCACAATACCTTAACATAACCTTAGGAAATTCGTCAGTTAATATTGCCTCTCCTCTCCAAATGAGAGTTCCATAATCAGCAACCATTCCAATATCTTCTCTATGTGTAATCAATAAAATCGTCATATTTAATTCCTTAATCTTTCCAAAAATGTTTAGAAAATCTTCAATTACTATAAAATCTAAACCGGAATCAGGTTCATCTAACATAATCAATCTGGGTCGCATTGCTATAGCAGCGGCTAACTCGATACGTTTCCTCTCTCCTCCACTCAAAGACTCATTTATAGTTCGATTCATATATCGTTCAGGCTCAAGATTTACGATTTTTAAAGCTTCAGTTATTCGTTCTTTAAGGTTTTTTTTATCCTTAACCCCAAGAGAAATATATTTGGGAATAGATAATCCATCTATTCTAGCAGGTTCTTGCCACGCTAAAGTTATCCCTAACTTAGCACGTTCAGTTATATCAATATTTGTTATATCAATTCCATCGAAATATATTCTGCCTTCTGAGGGTTTATAATTTTGTAATCCCATAATGGTATATGCTAATGTTGATTTACCCGAACCATTTGGGCCAATAATAGCATGAATTGACCCTTCTTTTACGCCAAATGAAACCTTGTTTAGAATTACACATTGCTGATCAATTGTGGGTATACTTAAATCTTTCACTTCTAGAATCAATATAATTCACCTAATATTGAGCAATTTAATTTTCTTTTGTATATTTCTTAAGGTTATAAATCTTGTCTAAAATAAAAATGTAAATCAAAAATCCAAATCTAAGAATGAATTTCATTTTAATGATTTATAATAAGTTAATTTTAATAATTTAAGCTCAATAAATAACATAAGAAGAAATTACAATATAATCAAAACATATACTTAAAATAAAAATCTACATAATTGGTGAGAATTATGGTAAAGAAGGAATATATTTGTGAAAAGGGTAAGAGATCTAGCATTATAATTGAGGATGTAAGTGTTGAAATTAAACCAGGTGCAACATTCGTTCTTGGTTTTGCCGGAATTGGGCTAATTGGCCCTATTGTTGCTAACACAATAATCGAACAGCTTCCAGATATAAAAGAAATCGGATTTGTGACATCTGAATATCTTCCACCTATTTCAGTGTTTTATGAAGGTGTATTAAAACATCCATTCAGATTACTTTATTCTCCAAAAAATAATTTGATTGTTGGTATTTGTGAAGTTCCATTTCAGATTCCCACTGCATATAATGATTTAAGTAAAACCATTTGTAATTGGGCTTTATCTGAAGATGTGAAAGCAAAAGAAATCATTATATTTCAAGGAATTCCACAGAGAGGTATCATTGATGACTATCCAGTTTATTATGCTGCTGAGGAAGGGATGATGGCACAACTTGAAAAATTTGGGATTAAAAAAGTTGAGAAAGGAATCATCGTTGGTCCTGAGGCGACGGTCTTAAATGAAGCGCTAACAAATAGACTCAATGCTTTTGCATTATTTACTCCCGTGTTAGAAATTCCTACTCCAGAGGGTGCTGCAAGCATTTTAGAAGTATTAAATAAAATGTATAATTTGACCATTGATACTGCCTCTCTTATCGAACAAGGAAAAGAAATAAAAGCTAAGATGTTGGAATTAGCGCAAAAAGCCCAACAATATCAACAACAGCAACAATTACCTGGAACTGGAAAAGAATATACTGGTTATTTCCAATAAGGGAAATAATTCTTTTAATGAGTTCCAACTTTTTTCTCTTATATTTTATTATAGTTTTTCTGAAAATATTTCAAAACCTATTATCGAAAATAACCATCCTTTTTTTTAATAAAAAATAAGTTTAAAATATACACTGTTTTTGATTAAATAGACATATATGACTTATTTGAAAAGAATCTCTGAGGTAATTTTTTATTAGAGAAAAATTTATTCCAGTTCAAATTGATCAAGAATTGTGTGTAAGATGTGAGCGATGCTTAAGAGCTTGCAAAGCTAAGGCAATTTATTTTGAACACGGAATCAGAAAAGTAGATTATGTTAAATGTAAAGCTTGTTTGAATTGTGTTCAAGTTTGTCCGAGAAATTCTATAGAAGTAACTTCAATTACAAGTCCGGAACAAATTGTAAGTATTAAAATAGATCATGAGAAATGCTCTCTATGTGAAAAATGCCTTGACGAAAATGGTAAATTCTGTCCTAAAAATTTATTCTATAAAGATATAGTGAAGAAAGTAGGAAGAGAAGAAGAAGGGATTAGATACAAATATAGGGAAATTGCTAAATGTCAAGGATGTTTAAAATGCCAGTTACTTTGTCCAGAGAGTGCAATAAAACCCGTAAAATTTGAAGCTTAAAATAATTTTAGGATTTATTGCTCTTTTCTTTAACCTTTTCCAAGATTAATGGTTTTATTTTAGAAAAGTCTGATATTACAACAATCCCTTCCATATTTCTTAATTTCTTTATATTTTCAAGTTCTATATCTCGTATCTTTAAAACTAATGGGGAACCATCTGGTCTAGAAGTTACAATAGGCTCAGTATCTTGATCAGATGGAAAAATATAGACAGTTTGGCCTCCTTTGATAGCTTGAGCAATGCAATTAGTGATAATTGTATCTGCTATTCCATAAACTATTTTAGCAACAGAATTAGCAGAAACAGGACAAACTAAAAACATATCATAATTCCCTAGTTGTAATGGCCCAGCATAAAAGGGAATATTAGGTGTTATTTCTACTTTTACTTTTTTCACAGTTTCAGTCAATGAAAGCCACTTTTTATACCATTTAATAACCGCAGCACCCTCTTTCGATAAAATTACAGTTATATCGATGTCGTAATTATCTTGTAATTCTTTCATTAACATAATTGATTCTTCAAGCATATATCCTGTTCCAGTCATTCCAATCATTAATTTAAACGGCATTTTACTAAGTTTGAATTTGTTTTTTATTAATATTTTGTAATAAGAAGAATTAATAATTTAAGCATAATAAATATTTAATGATATTAGTCTCAAAATTATTGGGTTTAGATTGATTATGAACGATATAAAATATGTTTACCTTGATAACGCTGCGACTACTCCAATGGATCCTAAGGTGATTGCAGAAGTAAATAAGCATTTTAAAGAGACCTATGGAAATTCCTCCAGTTTACATTCTATAGGACAAAAAGCGGGTCAAATATTATTAAAATCGCGTGAAACTATTGCCTCTTTAATTAATGCGAATAGAGATGATATTTTTTTTACCTCCTCGGGTACAGAAGCTGATAACCTAGCAATTTTTGGGGTGACATCAAAAAACAAAGAGAAGGGTAACCATATTATTACGACTGTAATTGAACATCATGCTGTAGAAAATCCCTTCAAGGAATTAGAAAAAAGAGGGTTTACGGTTACCTTCCTACCGGTTGATAAATATGGTGTTATTAGCATTAACGACTTAGAAAATGCAATTACAAAAAAAACTATTCTAATAAGTGTCATGTTTGCTAATAATGAGATTGGTACTATTCAACCAATAAAAGAAATTGGGGAGATTACAAAAAAGTATGGGGTTATTTTTCACACAGATGCAGTACAAGCTTTTGGAAAAGTTCCAATAGATGTAAAAGAGATGAATATTGATCTGTTATCTGCCTCTGCTCATAAGCTTTATGGACCGAAAGGTGTAGGTATGCTGTACATTCGAAATAAAGGAGTAAAAGAAGGTTGGGGTAAATTTATTGAACCTATTATGTATGGTGGGGGTCATGAAAGGGATATGAGGCCAAGCACAGTAAATGTTCCAGGGATTGCAGGTTTTGCTAAAGCCGTAGAATTAGCTAAAGATGAAATGGAGAAAGAAATTTTGAGACAAATAAAACTAAGAGATAGGATAATTAAATGGGTAACAGAAAATATTGAGGATAGTTACTTAAACGGGCATCCTACACAAAGACTTCCCAATAATGTGAATTTAGGTTTTAGGTATATAGAAGGAGAATCCATTGTATTGGATTTGGATGCAGAAGGAATTGCTACATCAACTGGTTCAGCTTGTTCATCCAAATCGCTGGATCCTAGCCATGTACTTTTAGCGATCGGATTAAAGCCTGAAGAGGCTCATGGTTCTTTAAGAGTTACTTTAGGAAGGTTTACTACAGAACATGATATCGATTATTTTTTGACAAAGTTACCAACTATAATTGAAAGATTGAGGAAGATATCCCCCCTCAAAAAAGGTGTTAAATACATTTTCGATGAGAATGGTAAAAGCCACACCCATTAATTTTTTTAGATTCTTAACGGAAAATTTCATTAGGAGGGTCTTCTTCTATTACTGTGTGATTTCCACTACTCCATGAATTAATTCTTCCAGACCAGTTTGGAAATAAACTTGACCTTGGCCTTAGATAGACTTTCACCCAATCATCGGGTGCAATCATCACATGTCTATTTAATTCCATCTCCCAATATATTGATTTGAAAAGATAATGTTCAACAACTAAAATCTGAGGTGGATTTCCAAGCCATTCCCACTGTGTTGTCTCATTTATTTTAAACCTTGTTTGATTTTTAGATAAATAATTTACGAATGCATTTCTCATAGCAATAATTTCAGGAGAAATATACATTGTCCAATTTATGACTTCAACAAATGCATACTCTTTTTTAGAAATTCCTTCACTATGTACTGCGGCCTCAATTTCAATTAAATTGTCGATATGAGTAATATTGGGAAATAAAAAAATCTCAATTAGCTTATTTTGTGGAGAATTCTCCCAAACTTCATACTTCATTTTTATAAAAATATTGAAGTTAATCTGAAAAGTTAAATTAGACATTAAATCGCTAGTTTTAGTTGATATATCTAGAAGTAACCAAGCAGTATGATTAGGGCATGATTTCATTTGTTTAGGTGTAAAACTAATATTAATTTTTTGATCCTGTTTTGTATTTGAAATAATTATAAAAATTATTGGAATCGAAGCTATAATTAATCCTATTCCTAATACTAATACAATAAGAATTTTTCTATTATGGGTCATATAAATTTAGCCATAAAATAGAGTTAATATAAATAAATATCCAATAGATAAAACTATATGGATTATGGCAAAGGTCGCACCAACTTTCAACAATCTTTTGAAACTAAAATTCTCAACATTATTATTTTGCGCAATTTTTAATGTCATTACATCACAAGCTGCACCTTGAGGAATTAAATTTCCTCCAATATTCACCGCAATTATTAAAGAATAAAATAATGGGACTGAAGGAAACCCAAATCCCCCATCAGAGATTCCAGTCACTAACAATCTTATAATTGGAATAAATACTAAAGCGGTGGGTGTATTAGCTACAAATCCCGACACAAAACTAACAAGGACTAAAACAATTAAACTGACTAAGAAAGGATCTAAAGTCTCAAACGGGATTCCTTTAAAAAGATCCTCAAAACCTGCTACTCCTAAACAGCCAACTATTACATATAATGAAATAAAAAAGAAAATGATTTCCCATTCTACGTCTTTTAAAAATTCACCCATCTTTTTTTTAGTAAATTTCCTATTGATTAAAACTAATAAAAATGTTGAAAATGCTGCCGTTAAGTAAAGAAGCGGTAGAATTGCGAATAATGCTATTGTTATTATAATTGCTATGCTATTGAAATAAAACATTTTTTTATTTGATATCATTACTTTAGCATCAACTAGATCAAGAACATATTTTTTTTGAAGATCTTCTATTTCAGGTTCTTTACTTAATTGCACTTTATCTATTAAAAAAGCGGTTATAAATAAAAGGAAAAAAGAGAATCCCCAGTAATAGGTTATAAAATAAATAGTATTAAGGTTAAATTCGGCAGCAATAATAATATTTTCTCCACTAGAAAATGGTGTTATAATTGAGCCAATATTTATGCAAATTGTCATACCCAACAAATAAGTTCCAGCTTTTATTTTTAAAAAACGGCATAAACGTATTACAACTGGAGCTAATATTAATACTACGACAACATCACTTATTATTGCCGCTAAAAGAGTCGTAATAAAACAGATTAAATAAAAAAAAATTTTTCTATTACCCTTTGAGATTTTAAAAAGTTTTACTGCTAAGAATTCTAGAATATTTGATTCCTGCGCAATTTTAGTAATAATACTCATACATAAAATAACGATTATCGCTTCAAATTCAATAAATGATATAAAATCGACTATATCTAAATTCTTGACTATACCAGTTATAGTTCCCGCTAAAAAGCAACAAAATAAAGAAATTACTACAAAATCTAATTTTTTTGATGAGTAACCTACTAAAACAATAGCAAAAATACCAAATATTATAATCAGAAGCCAAAGATCTTCCAACATTTTATGCTCTATAGATATTTATCATAAAATAATTCTTATAAAAGTGAAAAAAAAATTTAAACTTGATTAAATTTAAATTAAAATTAATCATTTAGTCTTAAAGTAAATTCTGAAATTAAGTTTCATTGCATCAATAATAATAAGGTTATTTCCCAATTGAATGGCGAAGCAATTTTTTTCCGAATGACTGATGTAGGACGTAGCATTAATTTACAAGATGTAATGAAAATTATCCCTGCAATTCAAGATAAAAGGATTATTAAAACTCGAGATACCCCTTCCTATGTAGACTTTCCCGTACCTTTACTATTAGAAGTCACTCAGAAAATATCCTGTGAAATAAAAAATGTTGAAGATTTAACTCTACATGTTAAATTATATTCAGATGGTGTGATCTCTTTAATTGCCAGACTACCTTTTCGAGATTTCTCATTTAATGAATTACACACCCTTAGAAAAATTAAATTTAAGACTTCTGATGGAGAATTTCAAATAAATAATTTTTTGAAATTCCATCAGAATAAAGTCTTTAACCAAATAAGAGATTATATAGGAGAAGAAGGATTCATATTTGGTGAGTCTGAATATGAAAAATATACGTTATATTGTATTACTGATAGTTTAACTAACCCCAAAGAATTGATTGAAAGTGAAAAAGGTTACTTTTCAGCTCTACTTATGGGAGAAAATCCAAAACTAAACCTCAGTAAGGAACAAATTAATAAAACACTTAAAAAGCCTTTTTCATATTTGAAAAATGACCTAATAATATTTGATTTTGATAGAGGGCTAATAATTGATCCTAATTATGATTATGAAGATATTTTATATGTAGTCGAGATTGCTAATTACCAATTACTCGAATTACGTACACTAGACAAATTACTAGATAGAAGATTAGCAATAGCAGAAGAAGATATACGCAAAATTTATTTTAAAAGTCGGAGTTTATTAAGACGATTCAAAAGAAAAGTTGGACGGCTAATTCGATTAAGATATGATTTGTTATTTTTACTAGAAAATATTGAAAATGTGTCAAAACTAATTGGAGATTACTTTTTAGCTGAAATATATACTCATTTATCGGAATTATTTCAATTAAAGCAATGGAGCGAAAGTATAAGACATCGGCTTGAAACGTTAGAAAACATTTATAATGTCTCGCAAACAAATATTAATGAAAAATTTTTACTTTATGTTGAAATTCTGCTTAGCGTTGTCTTTATTATGGAATTTATACTACTCTTGTTAGATTTTTTCATATAATCTTAATGGAATTTTCTAACGCTCAAATTAATTGGAATAAAAATACTCACTGTTAAAAATCTTAATGTCAGAATCCAATTCTATTCGCTGCCACTTCTAATATTTTTTTAAGCATATCTTTATATGGCAACTCAGCAAAATTACACATTTTTGCGAGATGACCATCCCAACACCAACCGGGATTGGGATTAACTTCTAGAAGCTTTGGATTTCCATTAGTATCCAAACGCCAATCAAAACGAGCATAATCTTGGCACTCTAATCTTTCAAATAGTTTAACAGAACAAGTTTCTATTATTTCAATTATATTTTGCGGAAGACTTGCTGGAATTGATTTAATATTCCAATATGGAGAATCTGGCAACCATTTTGCTTCATAACCACATATTTTTGGTAATTCTGGAGGTAGATTTGAGTAGTCTTCTTCAATTATAGGAAGAATAAAGTAATTATCAGGTGGATTTCCAATAATTCCAAGGCTTAGATCCTTTCCAGTAAGAAATTGTTCAATTAAAATTGGTTTATCATATCCAAATTTTTCACGGATTTCTGAAATTGCACTTAATAATTCTTCTCCATTGGAGACTACACTATTCTGAGTGATCCCAAAGCTTGAATCCCCAAAATTAGGCTTCACAATTGCTGGAAAATATAAAGGTAAATCAATAATTTTATCTTCAGGCTTAATATAAATAGCTTCAGGAACCGGAATGCCTAATTCTTTTGCAATACCTCTTACTAACGATTTATCATAACAAAAAGCGAGACATTGAGGGCCGGATCCAGTAAAAGGAATATTTAAAATTTCTAATAATGCAGGTATGTGTAATTCCTTTCTAGCATCATTTAAATAACCTTCATCACATAAATTAAATATAAAATCAGTTTTTCCCTTTAAATTTCGTAAATCTTGAAGAAGAGTAGTGTGGTTATCAATATATGTAAAATTATACTCATTTAATTCCTTTAATGCCGCTTTTAATTGATTTATTGTATAGAAATCATCATCATCAAATTTTTTTAAAGGTTTAAGTAAATCTGGTTTATTAGGGTCTCCAAAAACTACAACTATGTTTCTTCCGACTTTTATATCCTTCTTTTTAACCAATGTCCATTCTTTTTTAACCTTAGCACTAATAATAATTCTTTTTTCCATCATACCTAAATCTTGATCCCTCTGAGATTCAGGAGTGATTGTGTCATGAAAGGTTATATCACTAAAACCTGCTTTTTTTAATAATTTTGAAATGCCATTTTTAGAGTACAGTCTTTCAGAATAAAATTGATCAACTAATACTCCTTTATTCACATGAGTTATTACCTCTCTTGAAATTAATTTTTGTTTGTCTAAAGATAAAGATCTTTCCCTACACACGAAAAGATTCTTATCAATCCATTCCCATGAACGTTGCTGAAAGTTTTTTTTAATATATTCTCCATCTGTAATATCAATTAATATATTTCCCCAAGGTTTTAAAACACGAAAAACTTCTTTAAGAACCATAACATCATCATTTATAGATTCAAAATATCCAAAACTATTGCCTAAAATCATAACAGAATCAAATGAATCAGGACTATACGGTAGTTTTCTTGCATCACCCTCACGAAATCTACAAATCACACCTTTTTTTTTAGCATCTGATTTAGCTTTTTGAATCAAAAACCTTGAACGATCTAGTCCAAATATATGTTTAAAACCTTTATTAGCTAATTCTATTGAATGTCTTCCTTGACCACAGCAAAGGTCAAGAATATGATGATCTTGTTGAAAGTTCATAACTTTAGTAAAATATTTTGCTTCAAATTGAGTGATTTTTTGATCGTCGACAACATCACCATCTGTTTTTAAATAATAAGCGTTAAATATTCTTTTCCACCAATCCTTCTTAACATAGTTCTCTAAGTCTGGAACAGGACCTAAACATTTTGGTGTATTTTTTTCTTTACTTTCAAAATTTTTTTTTTTAATATTTGTACTTCTATTTTGGGTTGTCATTATTATTAATTAAATAAGTTTGTAATTTTGATAAAAAATGAATAAAATAAACCTTAAATAACTTAAAAAAAAGCTAAAGACTTTTAAACAATCTCGGAAAAGATTAATATTAGGATTAAGATTTCTTAATATATTACTGTTAATATTATATATCATCTACAGTTTTAACGGATCCTTGAGATATGTTGTTTAAATTTGATTATATATAATTTAATTAAAAGGTTATATTTGAAGTTAAATAAGATTAAGCTAATTTAAAAATATTTCTATCTAATAATGATTGGTAAAACTAAATTTATTATCACTAATTCTCTTTTCATTAGAAATATAATCCATTAATCCTAGGCATAATTTAAGTTTTAATCATAAGGAAATAAATGTGAATTTGATTTAACATAATTTCTTCTTTCTCAACTTATTTTACAATATTGAGTGATTTCTGCTAAAAATTTTACCATTATTTTTAAAAGGAATTGAATTTTATATAAAAAAAAATAGAGTTTTGCTTTCTAACTAATAGTAAAAATATTCTCAGATTTATTAAAGGTTTTAAAAAAGGTATAAACCATAAGATTTTTATCGTGGATTAAACCTTATTTTTATTTAAAATGAGTAGCATAATTTTAAATATGATAAAAATCAATGGTTAAAAGCAATATAAGTACCCATTAATAAGTTTTATTATATTGAAATATCAATTAAGCTTTTTTATTTTAAATATTGTTATTAAAATTAGAAACATTTAAATATATAATAAGTTTTTAATCGTAATTGAAAACATAAGATTATTTTAATGTAGAATAAATAAAAAATAATGGAGATATAAAATGACTGGAAAAAAGAAAGATGAAGATGAGGATTGGGATGAGGATGTTGACGATGATGATGATTGGGACGAAGATGACGACGAGGAATGGGACGAAGATGACGACGACGATTGGGACGCAGACGACGAGGAATATTAAATGTGAATAAAAAATTCAGAGCTTTCGTACAAAAATCTAAATAGTTTTTTTTAGAAATTCTTTTCATCTTTTATATAAAACACATAAAAGCATAGAAAAATAAAAACAGATCTTCAGATTAATTAAAACAGAAAATAGAAGAATGAATAGTCAAAAAGATTTAGCAATTCTCATTTTAATTGGTGGAAAAAGTACTCGTTTTGGTATTGAAAAACCAATTATTGAATTTTATGGAAAACCATTAATTTTACATCAATTAGACATTTTATCAAAATTTGATCAAGATATCTATTTAGTTGCTCATTCTGATGAACAAATCTTTAATTATAAAAAACAAATAGATTTTCCTAAAGATGTTAATTTCATTGTAGATGATAGAGAAATTTTTGGTCATTCCAAAATCTATAAACCTATGTTAGGAATTTATTCTGGGTTTAAAGAACTCAATAATTTGGGTTTTGAAAAAATATTTTTATTATCCTGTGATATGCCTTTAATTAATCCAGAAGTAATTAATCTAATGATTAAAGAATCAATAGGATTTGATTGCTGTATTCCTAGATGGAAAAATGGTTTCTTAGAACCTTTTTTCGCGATTTATCCCGTTGAAAAGGGGTTTCAAAAAGCGAAAGAAATTTTAATTACTGAAAATTATGGATTGATTAATTTTATAGATAAGAATTGGAACGTAAATTATGTCTCTGTAGAAAACTCTATTCAAAAATTAGATAAAAATTTAGTAAGCTTAATCAATGTCAATGGGCCAATAGATCTTATTAAATTAATAAAATTAGTTGAATAAAAGCCTAAATAAAATTATGAATATGAAAGTGGGGATTAAATAATGGATGGAAATGAATATGAATATGCTATTTTTGAAAATAATGTGATTTTTATAAAAAACAATTTTAAAAAAAAAGGAAAAGAATACGGAATTGTAACATTGAGTATAAAGCAAATTAATGCACTTGCTGAATGCATAGATTTACAATCGGTAGCTCCAATGGTATCTCCAAAATTTAGTTATAGAATAGAAACATTCTTATTACCTAGATTTGAAGAGATAACAAGAATAATTTACACATTAAAACCTCAACCACTTGAATTAGGAATTGAAATCTCGAAAGAAAATTTAAATGATATTCTTAAAGGTCTCAATTTTGGTACTGTTATGAAGGGTTTAAAAGATAGAGGTTATTCTATTGAAGACTTAAATACAGCACTAAAAAAAGTTAAACTTAATAAATACAAGTAAACTTAAGCATTTAAATGATATATTGAAGAAAAATATATTAAAAAATTTTGAAGGTTATTTATCCTTTTTTTTAATTTGAATCATTAATCCTTTTAAAAACATAAAAAAAATGCATTTAGTCCAACTAACTCATTATAGAACTGACTAAGATTATTATAAAAATAGTAGTTATTATTATTAGAATAAAAACTAATACAGAGTTTTTGATGTTGTTAGAAATGTGAAATATTACACATTTACTTCAAATTAAAACGTTAAATCAGTAAATGGGGATATTTTCACTCTACTTTATTATATAAAGTAGTATATTTGAAGAAGGAAGTTTTACCTTTAAAATTATTAAATTTTAATAATTATCTTAAAGACGTAATAAGAAAATCATAATTGTTAATTTATTTGGCATATATCACTAATTTAATGATTACTGAGGAATTTAAATTTTCAGATAGGATTATCCCAATTGAAAAAAAAGAGAAATTGGATGCGTCTTTTAAGATTAAGTCTTATAAAATTAATCTTAAATTCATGATCGATAATAAAATTCCTCAAAAACAAATCGACAATGTTCTTAGTCATTTATTTTTTAAAGATAAACTCATCTCAAATAAAACTAAAAATTCAATTTCTAAAATAATCTACTCAGAAATTGAAAGAATAATTATCGTAATTACTCCAAGTGGAAAAGATATAATTAAAAATCGTGCTAAGTTGGTTAGAGATTATGGTTGGTTTTTCTTTATATCTGAAAACAAATTAGAACAAAACGTATTTGAAAAAGATAAGATTAAAAAAAAAGAAGCAAGAAAACTTGAATTAACAATTAGCGTAGAAGAATTCCAATTTGAAGATTTGAAAATAATAGTAAAACAAAAAAAAAATATGCGTCCACTTTATCATACAAAAGAATATAGACACTATCTTAAATTAATTAAATTTGAGGATATAGTACAAACCCCTATAATGGATGTTCTTAATGACTTATTTTTTAAAAATGAATTAGTTCCTACAGAAGAGAAAAAGGGTATGAGAAAAATCATTTATTATCAGGAAGATAAATTGATTGTAATCAAATCTCTTTTAGGAGATGAGATGTATGAAAATTTAGAGAACCTTGTAAAAAAATATGGTTGGTACTTTTATATTACCGGTGTTCCTGTTGGTAAAAGTGAAATTTCTATTGCAATTGATAAAATTGAGAAGAGATATGATCTTGATTACTTTTCTAATCTATCTCTACTTGAAAAGGATGGCAATTCGAATGATATCCGAGTCACTATTTATCCTATTATATTAAAACCGAACCACAATAGTCACATATTAGGATTAGGAAGATTAAATATATTGTTGGATTGTGGACTTTCAGAAAAAGATGAAGAAAAGGAATTGGAAGGCGATTTTAAATATATTGAAGAGTATCTACAGAACTTATCTAATAATATTGTGGATGCAGAAAAAGAGAGAAAAGAAACAAAAACTGAAGATACTGATGAAAATATTTATGATAATATTCCCAAGAATCCAAAGATTGATGCCATTTTTATCTCTCACAGTCATTATGACCATGTTTCTGGGTTGAAAGAATTAATTAAAATGTTTCCAGATATTCCTGTCTTATCTTCACGTATAACTTTAGATCTATATCTATTAAGAGATTCAAATTATTTAAAACAAGAACAATATAATGAGATTGAGGAAGAAGAATATCGAAATATAATTAAAAATGTAATCTATGTGGAAAATGGCACAAAAATAGAATTTGAAGAACCCAATTGTTTTCTCTCTTTTTTTCATGCAGGTCATATGCCTGGGGCATTGATGATGCAAGCAAAAGTGAATGATTTTAAATTCTTATATACAGGAGACTATACTTTTATTGATATTACACCATTTGCTGGAACAAAAAGATTTTTGGAACAAATCTCACGGCCAGTAGATTATTTATTAATCGATGGTACAGCAGCACAAGAAGATTTTGGGAATATATCTGATCAATTTCATAGTTTAATATTATTTCTTGAACAGAAAGCAGAATATGGAGATAATTCTTTAATTGGGGCAGATCCTTCTAGTTTAGCAATTAGTTTTATGTTGATCTTTTGGAGATATTTTAGGAAGCTTCAATTAAGGCGTGGTTTCAAAAAACGACCTAATATATATGTAGACATGATGGTACGGAAAAATATCCAAGTTATAAACCATCGATATGAATATATTTATGGACCAATTTCAAGATTAATTAAAGATAAAGCAAATCCCTTTAATAGTATAAAATTTAGATGGTTTGATCATTCAAATTTAAACTTTTTACGAAAAAAAAATAATATTATTATTTCACATCCTCCAGATCTTTCTTATGGACTAATAAGAAACATAATAAATGTTGTAGGACGAAGTCCTCACAATTTTGTATATCTAGCAGGATCGATTCATGAATCGCCCGGTGAAGAACTGCTTGAAGGTGCAGATGAAATCGAGTTTTCTGAAACATGGAAAATGCCGTTTCGAGCTTTTTTACTGAATACTTTTGCACCTCACATCAAAATAAATCTCCATGCAGATAAAAATCAATTAAGAGAAATGATAAATAATTTAGAACCAAAACAAGTTTGCTTTTTCCACCAGTCTGCTAAAAATTTAACTGATGTTGTGGAGTATGTTAAAGAATTAGGTGTTGAAAAAGTATCGTTACCTAAAAAAAGGAAGCTCTTAATATTGAATTGATTAATCTCATTTATAATATATCAAACATAAATCTTTAAGTTAAATTATCATTATATTTCATAGAATTATATGGACAATTAGGTGATGGCAAGTATACTCTGAAAAAGTAATGGAACACTTTAGAAATCCGAGGAATATGGGTGAAATGAAAGATGCAGATTCTGTAGGAGAGGTAGGAAATCCTGTATGCGGAGATTTAATGTATATCTATATTAAAGTGAAAGAAAAGAATGGAAAAGAGATTATTGATGATATATCTTTTCAGACTTTTGGATGTGCAGCTGCTATTGCCACATCATCAATGGTAACAGAATTAGCTAAAGGTAAAACATTAGATGAGGCTCTCAAAATCACTCGACAGGATGTTGCTGATTCTTTAGATGGACTACCTCCCATAAAATTGCATTGTAGTAATCTAGCTGCTGATGGATTGCAAGATGCGATTAAAAAATATAAGGAAAAAAAGAAGTAACCAAATTTCAGTATATTAAAATTAGAATTTTTAAATTAATAATATAAATAAAATAAGCAATGTAATAGTATGTATTTTTCTAAACCAATTATTGATATAATTAGAGAGCGAACATCTCATAGGACTTATTCAGGAAAACCTCTTGAAAATGATTTGAGGGAAAAATTTATTAAATTATTAGAAAATCATCCATTAAAAAGCCCCTTCAGTGAGTATTCTGGAAGAATTAGGTTTAGCCTTGTTAGTGTTCCAGATTTTGAACCAAATGAAAAGAAAAAGTTAGGGACTTATGGATTCATTAAAGGCGCTCAAGATTTTATAGTAGGAGCAGTTGAAAGATCTCAATACGATCGAGAACATTATGGATACCTTATGGAGACTATTGTTTTGGCTGCTACAGATTTAGGTTTAGGTACTTGCTGGTTAGGTGGCTTTTTCAATAGAAGTCTATTTTCTGCGAAAATTCATTGTACTTCAAATGAAATTGTACCTGCTATTACTCCAGTTGGTTATTACAATCAAAGATCGGTAAGAGAGAAGCTGGTTCGATCATTTGCGAAAGCAGATAATCGATTACCATGGGATCAATTGTTTTTTGAAGGTGATCTTAAGAATCCAATTATTAAGGAACATATAGGAGAATATTCAAAATTACTTGAAATGATTCAGATCGGGCCATCTGCGGGAAATAAACAACCTTGGAGAATTATTAAGGCATTTAAAAAAAGAATTTTTCACTTTTATTCAATTAATCCTAGAGATAGGCGTTTCATACAATATAGTAAATTTAGGTCTTTAGATATTGGAATAGCTGTTTGTCATTTTGATCTCACAACAAAGGAATTAGATATTAAAGGGAATTGGGTATTTGAAAATCCTCAAATTCCTGGAACAGAAGATTTATTATATAAAATAACTTGGAAAGGAGATTATTAATTATTGATTAATTTAATAATTAAATTAATTGAATTTAAAACCGGATAAGATTTCCAGCATTCTTAATTATTGATTCATTTGCTATTATAGGAGTTTTTATATGCTTTTGCACAATGTTTGCAGCAAAAATTTAATTCCTTCCCATGAATTATTTCCACATGAAAATCTTCATAAAGTTTAACTCCACAACTAGCACATATTTTTAATTTTGATTGGATTGTTACTTCAATTAAGCTATCAAATCTTGAGAAAATTCTATCGACAAAAGCACTTCCAGAAGTAGTTAATCTAAAACCCTTAGATCTTTTTGATTTTGGGGTAGGAAGTTCTTCAATATATCCTTCCTCCTTTAATTTTTTCAAAAAATCATAAACATAGGTAGGACTAGCTGTCATATGCAAATCTTTATCAAGTCGTTTCAGAATAGAATAACCTGTAATAGAATTTTCTGATTTTAACAACATTAAGATAAAAAATCTTGATAAACTTTGAACCTTTATGTCTTCATTTTCTCCCAAATATAATTCACCAATCAAGTTAATATTGAATTAATATGATAAAAAAATAGTGTATATATTTTATAATAGTTATGTTTAAATATATACTATTCAGTATATATCATAGAATTAAATTTATTTTAAACAAGGTGGATAAATGATTTATCATGATTATTTTAGCCACATGATGGATATAGGATTTGAAAGTTGGATTTTTATGATTTTATGTGCAGGAGCTATACTATTATTAATAATTGCGTTTGCTTACCTTTATAATCATTATATTAACATTTCTAAATCTAGAAATCAATTAAAAGATAACATAATTAATAATGATAGAGGAAATCCATATATTCCTGATTTTAAAGAATCAATAAAAGCTAATTTTTGCCATAATTGTGGTCAAAAATTATATGACAAAGATGTGAAATTTTGTCCTTATTGTGGGGAAAGAATATGATATATTTGAATTTTTATAAATTAGACGATTCAAATAGAGCCTTCTTAAAAATAGGATGTAAATTTAATTTACAAATTATAATCAAAAGGTATAATTAATAAATTTGGTAGTAGAAATATTAGAAAAAGGTGAAATATTGTGACAGAAACTAAAGAAAAGGTGAATATAAAATTAGGTGGAATGACATGTGCTAATTGTGCATTAAAGATTGAAACTAAATTAAATAGTCTTGGGGGGGTTAATACAGCAGTAGTTAATTTTGCTAATGAAGAAGCAACAGTTGACTACAATCCAAAGACAGTCGATTTTACTAAATTTAAAGAAGCAATTCGAGATCTAGGCTATAAAGCATCACTTGCAAAAATTGATATAAAAGTTGTAGAAGAGCTTTCGGAAAGTGAATTTGAAGATTTCATTACAAAAATAAAAACCATTAAGGGAATTTATGAGATCAGAGGTAATTATAAAGCTTCTAAGATGTTTATTGAATTCAATGAATTGCTAATTGATGAGAATGGGCTCTATTCAAAAATTAAGCAATTAGGGCATAATATTGAAAAATCTGCTGGAGTAATGGATATGGAAATTATTAAACATAAAAAAGAAATGAGATACAGATTACGAATAATGATTATTTCATTAATATTCTCATTAATTATTGCTCCTATAAGCTGGTTTGTAATAGATTCTTTTGAGAGGAATTTAATTCTATTTTTTTTAGCAACGGCTAATTATTTGATTTCAGGGTCATTTTTCTTAATTGGAGCTTATCGATCTTTGAAAAATAAGTCAACAAATATGGATGTTTTAATTGCATTAGGTACTACTACAGCATTTATTTATTCTATTTTAACTACGTTCTTTATTCCAGGGAAAACCTTCTATGAAGCAATGAGTATGATTATTACATTTCTACTAGTCGGAAAATATCTTGAACACAAAACTAAAGGTCAAACATCTGAAGCCATAAAAAAGTTAATAGGTTTACAACCAAAAACAGCAACCATCTTAAAAGATGGTGAAGAAATAGAAATTCCAATCGAAGAAATTGAAGTTGGAGATATATTGGTAGTAAGACCTGGTGAAAAAATTCCTGTTGATGGAAGAGTAATTAAAGGAAAAACCAAAGTAGATGAGGCAATGATAACAGGAGAAAGTAAATATGTTAAGAAGGAAGTTGATAGTAAAGTAATTGGAGCAACAGTTAATCAAACTGGATTGTTTCATATGGAAACTGAAAAAATAGGTAAAGATACATTACTATTTCAAATAATAGATTTCGTAAAGCAAGCTCAAAGTCGGAAAGCGGCTAAGCAACAGTTAGCTGATAAAGTAAGTAATTATTTTGTACCATTAGTGATTATCATTGCGATTAGCTCGTTTCTTTACTGGTACTTTATTGGAACTCAGATTTTCCCAGTACTTCAAGCAGCTAGACTTGAAACATCCTTGTTAGTATTTACATCTGTAGTAGTCATAGCATGTCCTTGTGCTTTAGGATTAGCAATTCCAACTGCTGTAATGGTTGGTACAGGAAAAGGTGCAGAAAATGGGCTTCTTATAAAAGGAGGTGATTCTCTGGAGTCTATTAATACTATTAATACTATCGTCTTTGATAAAACAGGTACTTTAACTATAGGCAAACCTAAAGTTTCAGCAATTTTTACTGAACAACAAATGAACAATTCGGGCTATGATGAAAATGAATTACTAATTTATGCAGGTAGTGCGGAAATGGGCTCTGAACACCCTCTTGGAAGAGCAATTATCGAGGAAGCAAATCAAAGAGGATTATCTCTTGAATCCCCCACTGAATTTGATGCAATTCCAGGTAAAGGTATCAAAACTATTATTAAGCGAAAAACAGTTTTGATAGGGAACGATAAATTAATGTTTGATCAAAATATAGAGATTGGAGATTATGAGATCAAATTTAATGAATATCAAAAACAAGGTATTACAACAGTTTTAATAGCCATTGATAATGAAATCAGGGGAATAATAGGTATTTCTGATAAAATAAAAGAACAGACTCCTTATGCTTTAGATAAATTACGAGAGATGGGATTAGATATTTTCATGTTAACAGGTGATAATAAGCAAACTGCACTTACTATTGGAAAACAATTAAAAATAGATGATCAACACATTTTAGCAGAAGTGTTACCAAATGAAAAAGCTTTGACTATACAAAAATTGCAAGAATCTGGAGACCATAAAATTGTTGGAATGGTAGGTGATGGAATAAACGATGCGCCAGCATTAGCTCAAGCTGACGTAGGAATTGCAATAGGTTCTGGGACTGATGTTGCTATTGAAACTGCAGACATTGTCCTTATGAGAGGAGATGTGAGAAATGTTGTATCTGCAATAAATTTATCTAAAAAAACTTATAAAAAAATGATAACAAATCTATTCTGGGCTTTTATTTATAATCTTATTGGAATCCCAATCGCTGCTGGGCTTTTATACGCTGTAACCGGATTATTTTTACCCCCTTACTTAGCAGCTGTTTTTATGGCTACAAGTTCAGTTTCAGTAGTTACAAATGCTTTGTTCTTGAAAAGATATGAACCAAAAACACCGCAGCAAATTGAAGAAGAAAGATTATTACTTTCTCAAAAAAAAGTAAGAGATCCGGTATGTGGTATGGAAATTGACCCAAGACGGGCTATTGAATACGAATATAAAAATATTATTTATCATTTTTGTAGTTCTAATTGTGAAGCGCACTTCAAAACGGATCCTGAAAGATATAAGAATTATGATGCTATGGATCCAAAATTAATGCAAATGAAAAGTTCTTCAAATAATAAGATAAAAGAAAAAGAAAATCAAATTATACAAAAAAAAGAGGATGATAAAAAAATGGGAAAATTGAAATGTTCAGAATGTGGAATGGAACAAGAACTTCCAATGCATTGTGGAAAACCAATGCATAAAGAAGGAAACGAACTTGTCTGTTGGATGGGGGCCTCCTGTGGAGTTCAACCCTTACCAGAGCATCACGGTAAACCTATGGAAATAATTGAATAATAATATTTTGCAAAAGTGAATTTAAAAATGGGTTTATACAAATGTGCGGGATGCGGTAAAGTAATGGATACTATCCCTAAATGTTGTTCAGAAGATATGATTTATAATGAAGAAAAGAACCGATTTGAGTGTAACATGGGACCAAATTGTGGATATCTTCCCTTAGATGAGCTAAAATGTGAAGATTGTTGTAGGGATACTAATCTTTAAATTTTAATTTTTATTTTACACTTTTTGATTTTTGGATTTTTGTCCATATTTCTAAACCTATAAAGATCAAAAGTCCAATTAAACAGACAATTGCTGCTATATAGAATCCCATTTGATAAGCAAATACTTTATTTGTTCCTTCACTAATTAAAAAATCTATTATAGGTGCTAAAAATAATGTACCAGCTATACCCCATGATAGAAAGAATGTAGCATTGTATACCGCAAACAATTTAGCACGCATTCTTGATGGTATTAAAAATGAGGCAATGGCATATGAAGATGCATAAATTAGCACCTCGGCAGCTCCAATCAAAAAGCTTCCTACAAAAATAATAGATAAATTTGAGGTCATTGCTGTAATTATTAAAGCAATAATCCCTATTGTTGTACCTATAATTAAAGTTCTTGAATGGCCAAACTTATTACTCAAGGTTCCAGCTGTAAAGCCAATTATTAATGTTGCTATCGAACGGGAATTTGTAATAAAACTGAGTGTTATAGTATCTACATTAAACCCATCTTTCAAATAAAGGTACTGTGAATAAGGAATTGCAATTGAATTTCTCCCAAAATTTATTGCCGCAAGTGCAATTATAAATATAACAAAAAGTATGATACTCTTTTGATTATTATTATAATTTATTTCTGAGATTCCAGCATCTTCCTTATTTTCAATGCAAATACCTCCTTCAGGACTTAAAACTAGCATCGGAATTGTAGATATAAACATAAATGAAGAAGCTACAATAAATAATATTCCATTTCTAAAGCCATATCCATTATCATATAAAATTCCACCAATAAATATTCCAAAAATACGACCCAATCCTCCAAGACCAGTTAATTGGCCCATTATTTTACTTCTTTTTTCCGAAGGATACAAATCACTAATTAAAGCACTCCAACCAATATTTGACATTGACCAAAACATTTCTACGAAACTGAGCCCTATAATAATAACATATCCAGAAATATATAAACTGCTATAAGTAATTCCTAAAATACTAATAGAATAACCTAATGTGTCAGCACTTACTAATAGAAAATGAATACCCCAAACAACTAAAGTCCCTATTCCTGCTAAAATCTCCCCTAGTACTATTAATGTCCTACGACGTTGAATTTTATCACTTAATGGCCCCCACACGAAATTTTGGAAAACAATACTCATTATCATTGGGAGTGTAGCATATAATGTGGTTTCAAAAACCGATAAAAACAAGAAATATCTCATATATAAAGATAAATAAGTATAAAAAAGACCCCTCCTAAACATTGCGATTATTTGGAAAGAGGATAAACCTGAAAATACCTTTAGAGGTGTTTTTGTGAGTTTTATAGTAGACAATCTTGTCATATTTAAAACATAAAATTCTTTAATTAAATGAAAGTAATTTCTTTTCTAAAATTATCTAATCCTTAATGATCGAATTTTATAATAAGAAAAACGCTCTAAATATTTTATATAAGATTAAAATTCAGACGTATTGAAGATTTTTAATAATTCCTAATTCTCATTAAATACCCTTTTCCATTTTTCTAACTGGTCTAATAGCTTTTGTGTATTTGGAACTTGAAAAATTTGTTCCGTGTATAGTGGATAATATTTATATAAAGTATTTAATAAGTAATTCCAAGATTTTTGAGTCTCGGTTTGCTCATTGATCTCTTTCTTTAATTGATAGAGTATTCTTTTTTCTTTCTTTGTTTTAAGAGCTTTTAAAAAGTTTTTAATAATAGAGATTCTAAAATTGGAATATTCCTCAGGTCTAAAATTAGCTAAGGAATAACTCATACCCTTATCTAGGAATGGTAAGAATAAAATCTTTTTATCTTCAGGTTCTTCAGGATTATCAATTAATGATAATTCTATATCGTTATTACTTAAATCTTCTAAAAGAAGATAAAATTCACCGGGATTAATTTTTAATCTTCTTTCAATTTGACTAGAAATTTCAGAGATAGGAATGGATATTTCTTCTATTTTTTCTGGGTTTTCAATTCGATAAATATATTCTTTTCTTATAATCTCTTTAATTTTATCTTTTAAAGAAATGTCGAATTCTGTGAACCTAATTTGTGTGCTTCTTAATTTTTTTTGACGTAATTCCTTATCTCTTTCTTTCTTTTCATAATGAGTGGTAAGTGATGAGATAAAAGTATCTGAAGGCTCATCAACTTCGTTATCAGTACTTAACCTGCTAGTTCTACTTTTCTTCTCTATTGCTGTTTCATATAATCTTTCACTTAAATATCTTCTAGCTTTTTGTTGAGCAAGCCCTTTTTTTTCGAAACGCTCAGTTACAGATACAAAATCAATCATTTTAATAGGTTTTCCAAACTCATTTTTTTTTTCTGTTAAAAGAATATCCATATCTTTTTTAGCTAATTCTTCCAAGACTGCATATATATTGGTTTTTGATAATTGAGTTGCTTTGATTAATTCTCTTTCAATGATTTCAATCGGGTATGCTTCACCTCTTCTAATGTATTCTCCCCTTATTATTTTATAAACCCGGTCCATGCTTCTTTCTTCTTCCATTACGGTTTCTTTTTGTAATCTCATAAACATTGAGGTTTCTTGAGGTTTGAGATAATAGATTAATAATGTGCTACCTAGGAAAAAAATCATTAACACAGAAATAATATACTTATCAGCCATTAAAAATGTACCAACATCAGATATTATCTGATTAGATATTTGAACATCGGGAGAAAGAGTAAAACGTGTTAATGTTTGAGCGAATACGCAAGCTAAGCTTAATAATATCAACCCATCTTTCTTAAAGAAAAAAATTCTCCATCCTAAACTTCTACCAAGTTTCCGTACAATTCGATATAAGAAGTACATAGAAATTATAAACTCGAATATAAAAATATAGGAAACAGCTGAGCCTGTCGCTCCAATTGTTGATTTAAAAGCATCAATAGTAGAGTCTTGAAGCATCATGTAAATACTTATTTGCAGAATTTGAAAGAAAAAAATGAAAAAGACTATTAATGAAAAAGTAAAATTATCAAAGGTACCTGCTCTTTTAGTTTCTGCTCGTTTTCTTGAAAAAACAAATTCGAAAATAATGAACATTAGTGTCATTACTAAACTAAAGTATATTAAGGGCATCACCTGCCGCATTTGAAGATTATACACTTTCACTGCATTACTGGGATCAGCAGCTCCAAAAATATCTAAAGATAACCATACCAAAAAACTCCGATAAAACAATGATATTACTACAAGCACTCCTAGTATAAAAAAGGGAATTATCATGGCAAAAAAACGTCTAGGAATTGAATATTTTTTAATAAACCTTGCTTCAATTTTCGTTGCAAACTTCCTCGAATAAATATAAAACCGACTACTTAACAAAATTAACCAAATCATTGCCAATGTAAGCAAATATGTTAGAAAGTTGATACTCGTACCAATATATAGAAAAAGAACGTACAATATGCCAATAAGAGTTACATATAATATAAACTGCTTAAGAGCAGATTTTTCCTCGAAAATAAAAATTCTCACTTTATCTATACTGAATAAGAAGGATAATACTAGTAGGAATGCTATAATTGTATTTGAAAAAGCAAACGGATTCCCAAACATTAAAAATTGAATCCATGTGCTTTCTGGAATATTAATTGCTATAATTAAGATTAGAGAATAAAAAATAAATATTCCATATAGTCCCCAAAATTTCTTTTCATAACAATAGGATTTTGGCTCCTTACCGCCTATATAAACTTCTTGATGTATTATTTTATCATAAAATCGAGTTTTAACTCTAGATTTTAAATTTCCTATCTTTATCCTTTGTTGTGTAATGTAATCTTTAAGCTTATATCTTACTCCTAATTTTCCCGGTTTTGAAATCTTGCGTAATTTTACTGGTTTAAATTGCTGTTTTTTTCTTTTAGCTTCTGCTTTATGCTCAGATGTATTTGACTTTTTTGAAGAATTAGAATTCGATTGCTTACCAGACATATTTAAAATTAAAAAGTTATTATAATTATATGTTGTATGTGAGAACATTTAAAATTTCATAAAAGGGGAGGGTGTATTAATGGATCTTATTGAAATTAAAATGATTTGCCCAGTATATAGAACTGAAAAAATACTTCCCTTTCCAAAATCTCCTATTTTAGAGAAGAAAGGAGACTTAACGACAGTTTTTATTCATAAAGGTTGATATTTGATCAACGATTTCAAGCACTAATTGATAAAATTTTTTTAGTACAGGGTTATCAAATTGTAGACATAAATGAAATTGACTGATACAATAATAATGATAGTTTATTTTTATATTGTAAATTTTAAAAACTTTCAAATATAACAATTAAGTATAGTTATATCATTACTTTATTATAAAAATGGATATAAATCAAAACCAAAGCAGAGAAACACTTATTCAGTTAGTTAGGAGAGCAATTGAGTTACTCTGTGAAAAAAATATCTCAAGTGTTGTAATCCTCTCTTCTTATAAAATTAATAGCGTTTTGAAGGAATCTTTTGGTGTCGATATAAAGGTTGATAAAATAGGGCGAATTCTAAGTAAAATAGCCAAGTTAAATGAATTAAAGAGATTAAATACCAATATTCCTAAATATAAATTACATATTTCTAAAGTTTCTAAATTAGAATTTGTTTAAATTAAATTTTAAGTTAAATTCCGAAATTCAGTTATTATTTTTTGGAGTTTATCGAGAAAAGTCCGTATTTCTGAGTAGTTATTCCTGAAAGGATCCAATTCTCCACTCAGTTTTTCTGTTTTTTCATTAATATTAGTCTGTAAAGGTTCTAATGATGATTCTACTTTCTTTTCAATCTCTTGAGTGAATAAATTTGTCTGGTTATTAATCGTGAGTAAATTATTTTCCAATTTCTTTATTAGATCTTCCATTTTAATATTGATCTGGGAAGTTTCGTCAAACTTTTGATCTAGAGAGGTAGTTAAATTTACTATTTCAGAATCTATATTCTCTATTTTTCCTCCAATGAGATTTTTTAGATTATTTACGAGATTTTCTTTACCATTTGAAATTTCTTCTGTGATTTGCTGTTGTTCCTCTATTCTTTTTTCCACATATTTATATATAGAATTCTTAAATTCATATAAAGATTCATTTAAGGTCTTCTTAAACCATCCACTTCCCTTTAAAAGTCCTGCTACTACTGCCTGCTTCATCTTATCAACTGATTTAGTAATATATTCTATACCTCGTGTATTACCTTGCTCAATATCGTTAATCCAATCCCCTAATTGATGCTGAAAAGTTTCCATAAAAATCTGAGAAAATTTGTCAGAACCCTGTTTAAATCCAGAAATAATGGAAGTTAGCTCAGTATGTTTTCCTAATTCCTCCACAATTTGTTCTGTTATTTCAGTATTTGGAATCTCCTGAAGATCTCCCGGCACCTGATCAACAATTTCATTTACTTCTTTAATTAGAATAGGGTTTTTCTTATTAAAATCTTCCATAAACTTCTGAATCCACTTAAAATACTCTAATGTAGAGGGAATTTCAATTTCACATGATAAACTAGTATATTTTTCTGTTTTAGTATAATTATTCAATTGAAAGATTTCAAAACCAAAATTACCATCTAATCCGATTAAAGTATGATCAAAAATTATACAGAATCCTTGAGGAAATTTCTCATTTTGGAAATATTGATGATTTGCAATCGTGATTTCTGTAAAATCCAGTCCCCATCCTGGTCTTGAAAGGTACCAACCTACAATTGTTTTTTTATATTGATTCTCAATTTGTTGGATTAAATCAACTTCTTTTTTAGAAAATCCTATTGATACTGGTGTACCATGCATTATAGGAATGGCATTATCTACAATTATTTTGTTATCTGTTAAGTCGAATTTCCCTAAACACATACCCATTACTTCAACACTATTTTCTAATACTTCACTCCCAAAACGCAAAACATGAGTTAGCATATTCCTAAAAGCTTCTTTTTTTATAAAGACGTTTACGTTGCTAGATTTATTATTCGGGTTCTTTTCATTCATTTCAACTATTCTCCTCCCTTTTCATAGTTTTTAATCTTACCTGATAATTCCTCATTTTGTTTTTTTAATTCTGCTAAACTTTTTTGAAGTGTCTTATTTTCAATTTCAAGTGTATCAATTTTATTTTGTATTGGGGTTTTTGAGCTTTCTAATAATATTATGGCTGCTTTTAAATCTGAAAGAAAACTTTTTGAGTCTTTACTGAGATTAATAAAATTACCTATAAGCCTGTTAGAATTTTTTGTATATAATTCAGATAATTGTCCAATCTTCCTTTCTAAAACATCCCAAGACGAATTTTCCATCAAATTAATGCCTTTTGTTAAATTTTCAACTAGTTCCATAATTGAATGTAAGTTTTCAGAAGTTTCTAACGTTTTGCTATTAATTTCTCCCAATTTATTGGCGTAATTATTAATGGAATCTAGTATTTTATTTATACTGCTTTTTAATTCTTGTTCAAATAAAATATCAAATTGTTGGTTGATTTCTATTATAATTTGATTAAAGGTTGTTTTGAAAAATTCTTGATTTGAATCAAATTCTTCAAATTTATCATCAATATACATATCAAGTTCATTTAATTTTTCTCTTAATGAAAATTTAAAATCCTTTTGTAAACTTGAAATTCCCTCACTGAGAACATCCTTTATTTTAATAAGATCTTTTCTCATTTGCAGATTATTCTCTACTATAGATCTTGTCATATTCCCACTCCAAGAGTTAAGTATAGTAATTAAAGGTCTGAGAGATATTTCAAAAAATTCTGATATACCATTTTTAAGAGTATCAATTATTAAATTTGTGTTTAAACCCACTTTTTTTGCCATAATTTGGCTTTCACTTGGAAATGCTATATCTCCGAATATATCAGGCATTTCATTAATTTCTAATATAGGTGGCTCTTGAGAATGTACATAATTTATCAATTCTATTAATTTTAGATAATATTCAATACTATCGGGGGGCTCTACTGTCGATTTTACCTCATGATAACCTGACATTTGACCTTTATTAGGATTATCTAATCTAAAAGTGCGAAATCCAAGATCTCCAGGTTTTTCCAAATACGTGTGATCAAAAACAATACCAATTGCACTCGGATTCGGAGTTTGCCAACCAAGTTGGTTTCTTATATCTGTGCTAGAAAAAAATATTTCAAGACCGGGGTGGCTATGGTACCATCCACAGCTAAACCATCCTTTTTCTGCATAATTTGCATCAACCATAGAAAACGTAACGTAATCCTCTGGAGCAAAAGCGACTTCTATTGCTCCGCCATGGGAAATCGGGACGACTTCCTCAATTATTACGTCCCTTATTCCTTTCTTATCTGGTTCACCCTCTAAATGCCCTATGAGAATGCCCATACATTCTCTAAATTGCCTACGGTCTCTTGCTTTATTACCAAACCGAAGAACGTGAAGGAGCATCTTATAGTAAGCGTCGGGTTTAATAATTACACTTTTCTCAGAGGTCAAAGTTACTCACAAATTTATTAGATTTAGATATAATTAATTAATGATATATATATAGTTTATTTGACTTTAAATATTTGAATAATAGAATAGAATTTAAATCTAATTTTTATATTAGCTCATAAATCCTGTTAATTTAATGATAATAAAATCATAATATATAAGCAGAAATAGAAACTTTTCTTTTTATTCATGCGGAAGGCGTTTTCCACAGAAGGGACAAAATATAAATCCTAAATCTTTACCACAATATGGACAAAATTCTCCTTCTTTCTCCTCAGTCTCTGTTACTTGTGCCCCCTCTTTAGGTATTGAAGGCAATTGTCTGGTTGTTTTAATAGTTGAAGCTGATTCTTGGGCTTCTGCCTTTTTTGCCATTACACTTGCTTTAAAGGCTTGTCGTCGCTCCTCTTCAATTTCTGTTTGTGATTTTGCATCTTCACTTTTTAACCATCCTTGAACTTGAGGTCTTTTTAATTCTCTTTCAGGAACAGCTGTTAATTCAATTTCTTGAGCTTCTGAAACGGGAGGTTTCAGCTTTTTTTCTTCTTTATTCTTCATTGCTTGTTTAACTAGCGCTTGAGTTGTCTTCATTATTTGATGTGGATTAATATTAGGAATTGCCACAGTTCTAAGAACCCATCCTACGATAATATTTTGGTTTGGAAAATCTCCTTGGACATCTTCCTCTTTAAAAACATATGAATCAATTACTTCTTTTCCTTTTAATAAGCGCACTGCCCATTTCTCATTAATTTCTCCCAATTGAATTCTATAACTTGTTCCAGCGACACCAAGCTGAGAAGAAAGGGGCACAAAGCCAATCTCGGCCAACTTAATTCACTTCTTTAATAGTTATTTTATGATTTGAGTAATATTATAATGAAAAATTATGAATTTAAATTATTTCCTATTTATGGCAAAATTTAGTTTTAGAATTAAAAAATCTTTTTCGATAAAATGACACTTGAACGATTAATAAAATGGTGAATTCTCTAATTTCTGTTTTGTGATTAAAAACACATAAATAGCAAAATTTGTATTAATTTGTAAAAAGCTTTTCTTTAAATAAATGGAGAGTATAAAATGACTGTTATAATCCCTAAAAAAGTTTATTTAACGATAGTAGCTGCGGCTGTTAGATATGCTAACGCACGTATTCCGAAGGATGAATGGTTAGAAGTTAGTGGAATTTTCACAGGCCGAAATGATGGTGAAGATGTTTTTATTTCTGAAGCTTTCCCAATCATGCATCAAGAGTTAGATAAAGACGCTGTAATTGATCAATATAAATGGGCAGACGAAGATTATGAAGCCTTGTATATAATAGATGATTTAGCATTTTCGAAGGATCCTCCTGAATTTGTTATCGGATGGTGGCATTCACATCCAGGTTTTAAAGTAATGATGAGTCATATTGACATCCGTACTACACTTTCTTACCAACAGAATAATCCTCTGGCAATTTCACTTGTTTTTAACCCAACTAGGTTAGTACGCCAGATTGAAGTAGCAGATAAAAAGGGAGATCCAGATAAACAACTGAAAAACGATCCAGGTTTTAAAATATTTAGACTGGACGATATTAATCGAGGTCTCGAAGCCTCCTATCACTCAGTGGATTATAAAATAGAGGGATACGAGAGTATGGAACAATTGATTAGTTCAACTCAGAAATTTATTATAGATATTACAAGTTTTTTTCCAAGAAGTAATATTCCAGAAACTTATGAAAAATTTGTTAATGATAAAATAAACGAATTTAATTCTTTATTAATGGGAACAGAAGAATATTTGACCACACTAACTCATCGTGGCGAAAAGAAAAGGATTCCTGAAGTTCTTAAATCGCAAGCTCAAGAAATTCGAAAATTTGTTGCGGAAACTTATGTTAGGATTGAGAATATTAAAGATTTTATGGATTATTTGGAATATAAAGAAAAAGAACCTATTATTCCAAAAATTGAGATCATTCTACACAAATGGGACGAAGAAGTAACTGGATTGGATAAAAAATTAAAAACTTTATCGAAGAAATTTTAATTTTTATAATAATTTTCATCTTATTTTTAATTTTGATAAATTTTTATTTGATTACGCTTTTTTTTGTTTAATTAAACGATTATTGAAAATATAGATCATATATAATTTTTAGATTGGGGTAATAAAGATGAAAAAAATAAACTTTCCATTTACAGCAATACTTGGGCAAGACAAAATGAAAATGGGCTTAGTTTTAAATGTAATTGACCCTCAAATTGGGGGAATCTTGTTAACAGGTCAACAAGGAACTGGAAAAAGTACTGCTGTGAGATCACTCGTTGAATTAATGCCAAAAATTGAAGTGATTAAAGATTGTGAATTTTCATGTGATCCTAATTCTGATATTGATAATTTATGTCAAAATTGTATTGAAAAAAAGGATAAAAGTAAAATTGATACTGAATTTCGGGATATGTTATTGGTTAATCTCCCCTTAGGGGTCACAGAAGACATGGTTTGTGGAAGTTTATCAATAGACAAGGTACTAACTGAAGGGATTAGAGCTTTACATCCTGGTTTATTGGCAAAAGCAAATCGTGGTATTTTATACGTAGATGAGATAAATCTACTTCAAGATCATATTGTTGATGTTTTATTAGATTCTGCTGCTTCAGGAGTTAACATTATAGAAAGAGAAGGTATTTCAATTTCTCATCCTTCAAGATTTGTGTTGGTGGGGTCAATGAATCCTGAAGAAGGTGATTTGAGACCACAAATTGCAGATCGTCTTGGATTAGAGGTCACAATAAAAGCACCTCGAGATTCAGAATTAAGAGCAGAAATAACTAAAAGAGTAATAGAATTTGATGATAATCCTAAAGATTTTATTAAAAAGTATGACTCTGAACAGCAAGAATTAAGAAGTAAAATAATCAATGCACGTAAAGTCCTTAAAGAAGTTCAGATCCCTAGTTCTGTTTATGAATTTGTATCTAAAATTGTAAATGAGCTAGAAATTTTTTCACAAAGAGCAGATATCACTTTTATAAGATGCGCTAGAGCTCATGCTGCCTTAAATAACAGAAGAACCATAGCAGAAGGTGATTTAAACGTTGCCATGGATTTAGTATTTGAACACAGAATTCAATCACTCCATTATGAATTAACACCTAAAGAAATTAAAGCTAAGATTGCTGAAGTCTATGGCAAAATAAAAGAAGCATACGAAAACACACAGATCTTATTACCCAACAAAGAAACAGAGGGCCCGTTAAAACATACTGATGAGCCACAAAATGAATTTAAACGTCAATCTGTTGATCCAGAAAAGGTTGATATTCCAGAATCTAAAGAACAAAAATTACCTCCTCCTAAATATCCAGATAACCAAAAACGAAATCCGAGACCAGCAGGAGGATGGAAAGTAAAGAATATACCTCTTGATGATGATATTAAATTTTTTGATGCTAAAAATGGATCATTACCATTTGTATACAAAATTGAAAAAAAGATGACTTCGATTTTAGATAATATTAGAAAAGATAGAAAAATATCTGATTATGGGGGAAGAGGAATTGGTAGAAGAATTAAAATCTCTTCATCTCAGAAAGGAAGATATATATCATACAGGACCCCAATACGTGATGAGCCGAAAAGCATTGCGTTAGACGCGACGATTAGAAATTATCTGAAAAACGCTGTATATAATCAGACTGAAGTTGATTTTCCTATCCATTTTAATAAATATGATTTAATGGATAAAATTTATGAATATCGCGCACCTTTAGCTCTCTTTTTTGTTTTGGATAGTTCAGCATCTATGTTTTATGTTATAAAACAAATGACAGATGTAATTTTATCGCTTCATAGAGAAGGATATAGAAAAAGAGATAAAATTTCTTTAATAATTTTTCGAGGTAAAGAAGCAGTGGTTCTACAAAAACCAACGGTTAATTTTCAAATGGCTATTAGGAAATTAAAGAAGTTACAAGGAAAAAGTTATACACCTATGGCCTCAGCATTAAAAAAAGTTTCAGAATTAATAAAAACAGAAAAGTTAAAGGATAGAAATATTATCCCCATTGTGTTTATTTGTAGTGATTGCGGAGCAAATATCTCTGTTAAATATCCCGATTTAATTGCGCAGGTAGAAACAGATTATACCTTGATTACAAAAGAATTAAAAGAATTAACAAAAAAATTGTCAAAACAAAATATCCACCTAGTTGTACTTGAACCGAAAAAATCTTATGCAACTCACGCATTAGGAGTTCATACTTATTCTGCTGATCAAATTAAGAGGAATTTTAAAAAATATGGTAACGCTACCATTTATAAATTCGATAAATACAATCCTTCCTCTTTAGTATTAGAATTAAAGAAGATTCTGTAATGAAGCAAAATTTCATTAATTTTTATATCATTAACTTTGATAATGGTTAATAATTCGAAATCAATTTTAGTTGTTGGATTTAATACACGGCCATTAGCCTATTCTCTAAAAAAAGTAGGGTATGAGGTATATGCTGTAGATTTTTTTGGAGACTTAGATCTTTTCCCTTTTGTAAAAGATTATATTATAGTTCTGAAAGAATTAAAAAGTACATATAACTCTCTGAAAGATAGATATAGTAGATATCTAGCTGAGTTTGCACTTAAATTGCTCCAGAAACATCCAGACGTAGAGTATTTATTAATAGGAAGTGGATTAGATGATGCTTACGAAGAAAGAACACTTATTATAGATCATCTTCAAAAGTTTAATACGAAAAGTGTTAATAACGATTTAGAGGTTATAAAAAAATCAAGAGATATTGAATTTGTTTTTGATTTACTTAAATCCAATAACTACAATGTTCCGATTTATTATTCATTTGAAAATTTGAATTTAAATGATTGTGATCTAAAATATCCTTTTATATTGAAGAAAAAGAGAAGCGCTGGGGGTATGAATGTTTTTAAAATTGAAGATGAAATCAATTTAAATAATCAAACGCAGCTTTTAGAAAAGAAATCTTTTTTGCAATCAGAATGGTTAATTGAAGAATATATCACAGGGACTCCAGTAAGTTGTACTGTGATTTCAAATGGTAAAGAGTGTGAAGTTATTTCTATAAACCGTCAAATTATTGGTGAAAAATTCCTCTATCCTCCAAAAGAATTTGTTTATTGTGGCAATATTGTACCTGCGGGTTTAATTAAAAAAGATATGAAAATTATCTCTGAAATATCAATATTTTTATCTAAAAAATTAGGTTTAAAAGGAATTAACGGATTTGATTTTGTATTAAAAGAACATTATCCATATCTTATGGAATGTAATCCAAGAATTCCAGGCTCAATTAGAGCCTCTGAATTAGTTTTAAATTTAAATCTTTTAGACCTACATATTAAAAGTTTCATCCCTGAAGAGTGGAAAAGTATTACAACTCTAATTAAATCCACAAAACCCAAAAGTTTTGCAACAAAATTAATCTTTTTTGCCCCAAAAGATATTAATAAAAACATTATACCAAAAATCAATATGTTAAAGTTCATTCATGATAAATCTGAACCAATTAAGAACACTTCTAAAGGTGAACCTTTATGTACTATTTTATATGAGGGGAAAACTTTTTCTGAATCTTATAGTGGTGCTAAAGATGTTGTAAGTAAAATTAATGGAATTATTGAATGATTGCCTTTATCTTTGCGATGTATGTTCCTAACTTCCTTCCATCTGATTCTGGAACTGCTATTGCTAAAACTCTATTCTCATCTAAGTCATGAAGAATTACAGAGCCATTCTCTCCACCGATAATCGAGTATTCCATGTGACTTTCTAATAATACCCCGGATAAATTATATAAAGCAGCAACCATAGCAGAAAGAATTGGTTCGGGCATAGTAGATTGAACCTTAATGGGTAATCCGTCTTTTGTAATAATTGCTAAAACCAAAGTATTTGGGATTGCCCTCTTAAGACCTTTAAAAATTTCCTCCTTAAGAATATCTGAGGTTTCAATTATAGCAGATATTTGTAAACTTAATTTTTGTAATTTTTCTATATAAGAATCTAAACCTTCGAGTTCAGCAATTTCTCGATTTAAATAGATAATCATAGTAATAATTTCTGTCAAAATTGATAAAACTATTTTTTCCTTGCCAAAAATTAAGTTATAAGAGACTTCTTGATTTAGTGAATCTTTTAACATTTTAGACGAAAGAAATACTAGGCTGCTGTTTGCTGCTGTAACTTCGCCCGTTGTCATTTTAATATCTTTTTTGAATATGCTTGCAATTTTAGTACCCTCTAGTGTTCCAACATTAATACCTAATATTGCTGAAGAGGATTCAAGCTCTTTTTCTATTCGTTCAGACACATCTGATTTTAATTCTTCTAGTATTTTTTCTTGATCATTCATAGGGAATATTGTATAACTGAAAATAAAAAGATATTCTAATAATTTAATAATAATTTTAAAAAAATGTATATGATAATAACTCAAAGTTGTTAGATGGCTGAAATTGAATCAGATTGATATAATGTTAAAAATGATAAAAAGGATTTAGAAATAATAAATTTTAAAATTATAATCTTTATAGTTAAAAATATAAATAAAAAATATTGTGATCTTGTTAGATTATGGATTATGAAATTAAAAAGCAGTTAGAGACAAAGGATAATCTCATTAAATTAAAAGATGAACAAATCAAGACACTTGAGAATTCTCTTTCATTAAAAGACGAACAAATCAAAATACTTGAAAAGACTTTAGAGACTAAAGATAAGGGAGCCAAAACCTTAGAAAAAACTATAACACTAAAGGATGAAGAAATTAAAAAATTGACTTCTTCAGCAGTTGATCATAATATATTAAAACAAAAAGATGCCACTATCAATCAACTTCAGAAAGAAATAAAAATATTAAATGAAGAATTATCTAAAGCTGACGAAGATATAGAGAGCTTAGAATTAGAAAATGAGAAACTTAAAGAGGCACAAACTAGTTCTAATGATGTTAAAATTATTGATTTTACAAAATTGCAAATTTCTAAGCCCACCATTATCGAAAAAATGAGAGAGATTCTAGAGAAGGCTATAGCTAATGTTACAATTGTTGTCCCTTCTATTGAAGATTTGCAGGAATTATATTTGTATGAATTAAGATCGTCTGTCTCTTTGAAAATTGCTTGTAGAATTAGTCCTGAAATTGAGGAACATAATGAACTTCTCGAGGAATTTGAAAGCCTAGATAACATAGCTCTTAGAAATTATGAAAGAGCAGATAGATACGTCTTAACTAGAGATGGAGAAGAACTACTATTAGCTATAATTGGCAATTCTGATGATAATAATTTAGTAATTCATACAAAAGATTCCAAACATATTAAACTGCTTAATTCAATATCCACTGAAGGGTGGATACAGAGTAGAAAAGTTTAAATCTATAATTAAAAAACAGGACACTTTTCTCTTTCACATTTTTTGTTGACTCTTGAGAATATACAATTTTTGTTAATATATCCTAAATCAATATTAAACTTCTCTTTTAAGAGTTCTAAAGTTTCGATAATTGATAATCTAACAGATCTTTTACAGCAATGCTCCAAATTATCGGCTATTTTTTCTAATGATCTAGACGTAATTTGATTTGCTAATGTTCTTGGATAATCTGTTGAGGGTGTTGCATCCATGAAAATACTTATTGCTATACCAGAACCCATTCCCGCACCACACGATCCATAATACCCACACCAACCACCCGGGATCTTAGAGGCTCTCCGTATTGCTTCTTTGATATCAAACAAAGTTATTTCATTTCCATTAGGTTTTTTTATATTATTGTTTCTAAGTGCCGTTAAAATAACAGTTGGTGTCAACACATGATGTTCAGGGCCATAAATTTTAAAGTTAGGATGCTTCATAATCTTATCTGCTAATTCAAATGGATCCTTAAGCCTTGTTTCAGCACAAATTTGTTCAATAATTTCAATTGGACCTTTGGAATGACAAGTATCGCACATATAATGACCTATTTCACAATAAACATTCGATTTAAAAATTTTACCACAAATTTCACACTTTAGATCCTTATAATCTTCAAATTTAGTAGCATAAATTAAGTTCTTGCCACAAATTTCACATTTATCACTATTTTTTTCCTTCATCTCAATCCTAAATGTAAATTATTATATCTCTATAAATGATCTTTTTCTTTTTTTAAAATGAGCTAATTGATTATAACCAATTTTTCTTAATAGTTTTAACATTTTATTAAATTTATATCCTAGATCATCTGGATGGTGTGCATCAGAAGATAGAAGGATTGGGATATCTAACTCATACATTCGTTCAATAATTTCAAAACTGGGGTATTGTTCTTTCACTTGCTTTCTTAATCCTCCGGTATTTATTTCTATAGTTAAATCTAATTTCTTTGCCAGCTCTAGAGTCTTAATCGCTTCATTCATAACTAAATCCTTATTGATAGCTCTTTTATTGTATTTCTTTGGTAAATCAAAATGGCATAAGATATCAAATTCAAATTTATCTGAATTGATCATATCCTGTAAATTATGATAATATTCTAAATAGATGATATCAATATTCTCATATTCTTTATACATGCTTAAGAATCTTTCATCATCAAAAGCAAATAATCTTGATTTTCCATGTAACATATGGACAGATCCTAAAATATAGTCTATTAAATCAACCCTTTTTTTCAAATATTTAATTAATAATTCTTCTTGACTTCTAAAATAGTCGATCTCAAAAGCTATTCTTATCTGAATATCATTATCATATTTCTTCTTCAACTTTTGAATTGTAGAAAAATATAATTCAACCTCACTTAACTTCATGGCATATTCTTGATAAGGAACTTCTTCTATTAAGACACTGCTGTTCTTAAGATATTCATATGGGAAATGATCACTAATTCCAATAAGATCCAAATTTAATTTGATAGCTTGTTTAATATAATCCTCAATAGAGCCTACTGCGTGGCGACATAGTTCATTATGAGTATGCCAATCTTCTAAAACCATCTTATATTTGAAAAATAGTTGAAGTTTGATAAAATTAATGATATGATCTTATAAGTTAAAGAGGTTTTGAACAATAAATTTAAAGAATTTCGAGGTGAAAATTTAAACAAAGGAAAATTTACTTTTTTAATTTGGAGTTTTTAAGGGGTGGTTTATTATACCCAAATATCACATGAGAAGGATTGAAAAGGAAATAAAGAATACAGAAGAATTACGTGAGTTATTAAAAGGAGGAAAATATGCGGTTTTTTCTTTGGCTAAAGAGAATGAACCTTACATTATTACTTTAAGTTATGGATATGATGAATCCAAAAATGCTTTATATTTTCATTGCGCAAAAGAAGGGCAAAAAATAGATTTCATAAAAGCGAATCCTTACGTGTGTGGCACTGTCATCGAGGATAATGGGTATGAAGAAGCTTGCGGTCAAACCTTTCGCTCAATAGTGTTTAGAGGAAAAATGGAAATTATAGAAACTTTAAAAGAAAAAAAATATGGATTCAATATTCTATTAAATCAATTGGAACAAGATCCTAATATCATTAGAAATAAGTACCTAAAAAAAGATGAAACCTATGAAAATTCGGGAATGTTACGGATGGATATATCTGATATAACGGGCAAAGAGCAAAAAGCAGAATCTTAAGTAAATCTTATTTGAGTTAATCCTTATTCAATCTATATATTGTTTAATATATCTTTGAACTTCGCTTGCTGGTTGAAAAATCCCAAAATGACCTTCACATAAAATATCTGCTTTTAAATCAAGGAGTTTGCGTAATGAATTTTGGTAATCCTCATAATTACTTACTCCAGGAATAATTGGTCCATGCAAATCTTGTCCAAACAAGATTTTTTTGTTTTCTTTAGTTTGGAGTAGAATTGAAATAGATCCTGGAGTATGACCAGGTGTATGAATGCATTGAAAATCATAAATACCGAAAACAAGTGTCTCGAGTTCACCTTTCAATCTTTTTTTAAGTTTAACTGGTTTATAACTCACTCCATACCATTTAGCTGCGGTTTCTTTATCATGACCTACTTCTTCTATTGCGTCTGCGTCCATCTCATGAGCATAAAAATTTATTTTTTCGTTAAATTGCTTAAGATCATAACAGGCAGCAATATGATCAATATGGAAATGCGTTATAATGCAATGGTTAATATCCATTGGATTTAAATTGATACTATCAATCTTTTTTATCATCTTAACACTCATTCCACAATCAATTAAAACCAGACCTTCTTCACTATGGGTTTGTATTAAATAAACTGAACAACCAGAATCTCCTATATGATAAATATCCTTAATGATTTCTCTCAATTTTTATTCTCCTTATTAATATTAATCAATCATTGTGATTTATTATTTAAAAAATAATAGTTTTGTAAAATGCAATTATTAAAGAAAACTATTATTAAAAAAACTCATTCATTAAATGTAATATTATTTTTACTTGATAACTATGGAAGATTTTATTTCCTTATCATTAAAAAAAGCAGAATTGAATGATGTTGATTTTGCTGAATGTAGATTTTTTGGATATGAAGTAGAAGAATTACGGATCAGAAATGGACAAATTGATAACCTAATGAGAGCTAAAGATATCGGATATGGAATTCGTGTATTAAAAAATGGAGCTTGGGGTTTTGCTAGTACGGCAATCATAGATAAATCTATTTTACCTGAGATAGTTGAAGCAGCTGTAAAAGAAGCTGAAGCTACTAGTAGAATAATAAAGAATCCAGTTCAACTAACTGACGAACCGATTATTAAAGATACATATGAAACTTCTTTCAAAATAGATCCCTTTGAGGTTGATATAGAAGATAAAATAGAGATTTTGAAGAATGCAGATTCTATAATGGCGGAAAAAGGCAATAGTATTAAAGTAAGAGAGAACTCAATGTATTTTGCAAAAATTAATATCAATTATGGTAATTCTGAAGGAACATTGATATCTCAACAAGAGTTATTCTCTGGTGCTGGTTGTTCAGCAACTGCAATTGAAAAGGATAACCAGAATAGGAATATAATGTTGTTTGATATGCGAGGTTATGAATATATTGACATGTTTAATTTTGAAAAAACATCAGATCAAATTGCAACTGAAGCAATAATTCTTGCGACCGAAGCTATCGCTCCTAAACCTCAAAAAACAACTTTTATATTAGAGCCATACCAACTTGGTCTCACAATTCATGAATCTTGTGGGCATCCTTCAGAACTTGATAGGGTTTTGGGATGGGAAGCAGATTTTGCTGGAACAAGTTTTCTAACCTTAGATAAACTTGGATCTAATTATCAATATGGATCAGAGAAAGTGAATTTAATCTGCGATCCAACAATGCCCTATGTTCTAGGTCATGAAAAATATGACCATGAAGGAGTAAAAACTAAAAAGTTTTATGTGGTAAAAGAAGGGATTTTTAATGATTATCAATCGGATAGGCAAACAGCTAAGCTTATAGGTAAAGAGTATAGTAATGGAAATGCGAGAGTTGACAGATATAATAGATTTCCTCTTATTAGAATGAGTAATTTATATCTCGAACCAGACCCTCAAGGACCTAAAAATGTTGATGAACTTATATCTGAAACGAAAGAAGGAATATATGGTATTAATTGGAAATCTCATAGTATTGACGATAAGAGAATGAATTTCCAATTTGCCGTACAGATTGCTTATGAAATTAAAAATGGTGAACTAGGGAAACCTTTGAAAAATACTATATATCAAGCAGCTACTCCTGAATTCTGGGGGGGATTAGATATGATGACTAAAGAATGGAGAATTGATGGTCATGGTCCAGTTTGTGGTAAAGGAGCACCATATATGCAGTCAATGTGGATTTCTCATGGTGGTCCATGGTCTAGATTCCAAGGAGTAAGTATATTTAGTGGTTAAGAGGTGTAATTATGAGTTTAGACAAACAAAAGGAATTGTTTATTGAACTTTCAGAACTTGCAGTAAAACGAGCACAAGATTCTGGATGTGATGCTTTTATAAATGCTTCAATAGCAAAAGAATATATTACTCGGTTTTCCAATTCAGAGATATTACAAAATTACAGAGACTTATGCAGAGATTTCGCTATTACTATTATCTATAAAGATAAACAACGGATTAAATCATCAACAAATGATGTAACAAAGAAGCGAATTCTTAATCTCGTAGATTATCTCATTACCACTGCAAAATTAGTACCTCCTGATCCAGATTACCCCGGAATTATAAAACAGAAACAGCAATATCCTTCATTAAGTTTAAATGATCCTAATGTTTCAAATATTGGCCCTGATGCGATTGTTGATAAAGTTGAAGAATCTATCGTTGCAGGAGAAGCTGTTGATAAACGGATTGAAGGGATTTCCGGTAATATTTTATTAACTGATGGTTTTAAATATTTCATTTCTTCTGAAGGACAAGAGATACTCTACCCTAGTACAAAAATAACTTCAACCATTAATATAAATGCAATTGAGCATGGTGAAGTAAGTCGGTCTAATAGTACTTTTGGTTCGAGAATATTCTCAAAACTTGGGATTGCGCAAGAGGCAGAAGAAGTTGCTAAAAGAGCTGTCCAAGGATTAGGCGCTAAAACAATTGAAACTGGTGAATATGAAGTAATCCTTGATCATCAAGCTGTTAATGAACTACTTTTTTATATTAGTATGGCTACCTCTTCAAGATTAATAATAGATAAAGCCAGTTTCTTAACTGATAAACTTGAAAAGCAAGTTTTTAGTGATAAACTAACGCTAATTAATAATCCTCATAATCCTGAGCATTTAGGTTCTAGACCTATAGATGATGAGGGATTGGCAACTCAACGTTTCCCCGTTGTAGAAAATGGTATTTTGAAAAATTACTCATGCTCTCGTTTAGATGCAGTTAGATTAGGAACTAAAGCATTGGGAACTTGTTATAACTTTTTTGGTGAAACAATTGGGTTTCCATTTGCAGAAACTATGAAACCTGGCATATACAGCAAAGAAGAAATGATTTCAGAAATTAAAAATGGATTATTAATAACCAATTTTCACTATATTAATTTTGTTAACCCTCCAGTAGGATCGATTACAGGGATGACCAAGGATGGATTGCTTATCATCAAGAATGGAGAGATTATAGGATCAGCTAGAAATATGAGATTTACTGATGAAATTCCACGAATTCTAAAAGATATTGAGATTGGAAAAGAATTTAAACAGCCAATCAAACAAGCTTATGATATTAAAAGCATAGTGGTACCTATAAAAGTTAAAAACTTGAGATTTACTAGCAAAGGTTAATCTAAAATCTTAGATTAGGATGTTTTGACGTAAAATTTTTTATAAAGCAAGGTAGTAATAACTACGGCCACCATACTTGAAAATAAGACATCTGAAGCATAATGATCGCCAACTATTACCCGAGATACTCCAACAAATATTGCCCATCCTAATACTAAAACTGTAACCAAGATTCTAATTGGATCAAATAATTTACGTTCTCTCATGAGTATCAGCAATGGTAAAAACATAAAAGATACACTTGTATGTCCCGATGGAAATGAATCTCCTCCAGAAAGGGGTCCAGGAGGTAGGAACCAAGGAGTATAATCAGTAAAACCTGGAGCTAATTCATTAAATCTAATTCTCCCTGTTAAAATTTTTGTGATTTGTACAAATAACAATGGATTTAAAACTGCCAAAATAATTACAACAGTTGAAATATTTCTATAATTCTTCCAATCTTTATTGAATGTTATAACTAGAAATAAAAAAACACAAATAGAGACGCTTGCTCCATCAACAGCTAAAGCTTGGATATTAAAAATGATACCTAAAACTAGTAGTATAACTCCAATTACTATAATTACGTACGCAGGAATTTTTTGTTTCCTTAAATTATCATTGTAACTTCCAATTAAAGCTGATAAGGCAATGGCGATTAATCCATATCCTGGAGCTTCACCATAATCTCTTCCAAAAATACCCCAAACTGAATTCTCGTTAACAACAATTCTAGATATCTCTAGGTCTGTGAAACCAAAAACTAGAGCAAGAATGACCCAAGAGACTATTATTACTAACATTAATTTCGTAATTATAGATTTTTTAATATTCTTAAACATTTCTAAACCACAAATTTGCTAATAACTTTAAAAAATACTTTTTATAGAAATTTAAATTACTAATATTACTTAATATTTACTCAAAATCTTATTAAAAATGACACAAGAAAATAAGGATAAGCAAATAGATGAAAACCATTCTTTTTCGGCGAAAGTAAAGAACTATTTAAGAAATTTAGTTGATTTCTCTCATTACGATACCAAAACTCTTCTATATATTATTCTATTTGTAATTTTAATTGTATTGTCTCTTGGATTGTTTATATATAACTATTTCTTTGATCCAACTTTTCTCTATACAATTGTGGTAAATCTTTTTGTCAATCCAATTCAAGCTTTAGGATTTTTAGGAATATTCTTTTTTATAGGTATAATGGCACTTCAAGGTCTTATTGTACCTCTCCCATCTGAGATTGTTTTGTTAGCGACTGGTATGATATGGGGGCTCTTTTTAGGAGGTTTTATGGGGATAATTGGATCTTTAGCAGCAGGTGTTCTCTGCTTTTATGTTAGTAAAAAAGGAGGTCGTCCACTTGCAGAAAAATTTGTAGGAAAGAAAGCGATAAATATGGCTGATGCATTTATTGAAAAATATGGTATATGGGCAATTTTAATTTCAAGAGTGCTCCCATTCATAGCTTTTGATCCTATAAGCTATACTTCAGGACTCGTAGGAATGGATGTTAAGAAATACACCCTTGGAACTTTAATTGGAGCCATTCCTCGGGCATTCTTCTTTGCGTGGTTAGGTTCTTTATTCGGAGTTGATCCTAATAATCCTAACATTGAGGCACAATCAGCATTATTTAATATAATTTTATTAATTATAGTTGGAGTATTAGCTATAATTTTTATTGCTTATTACCTTTTTGCTAGATTTTATGAAAAGAAAAAGTCTGTTAATAATCTTGATTAACTACTTTTAAATCCTTTTTTATTTCAAGTATCATTGTGATATCATTCTTTTTTTTTACCGAGGGTAATACAATATAGGTTATGAATGAAAAAGGAAAAAGCTTGAAGGAAACTATCCCTAAGGAAAATAATGAAATTAATTTGTCAGAATTCTATAAAACGCTCGATAACGCAATTTTAAGGAAAAATATGCAGTCGGTCTACGAACTTTCGAAAATTTTCACTAGGTATCAATTTAAGAATGTAGAGAATTAACTATTCTATTGGTAAATCATAAATTAGTTATAATTTTTATTCTATCTCGCAAATAGGGAGAGGGAATTAAATTCTTAATCAATCATTGCATTCTTTTATTATCTCAAATCACTTTTTTTGTGTACAAAAGTGTTTTGTACGTCCTATTGTTATAAAAATTTTTTTGTTCAACTAGTTTTAAATAATTATATTATTATTAAAGATTTGAGGTATTATATTAGGTTAGGAGGATTAATAAATGTCAGTTGATGGAGACTATGAGAAAGTTTTGGAAGATACTTTAAAAGAAGACTTAGAATGGCTCGAGAATGAGTTCACTTTGTTGTTTCGTTATAAACAAGTAAAGACAAAAGCCGATATTCAATTAGGTAATAAAATTTTAGATAGTGTAATTGACAATATTAAATCTAATAATAATGAGGAAGTTCTTAATCTTTTAGCAATAACATTAAATAGAATTGAGCAATCCTTTCCAGAATTCTTTTAATTAAAATAGCTCTTTTCAGAATATCTCTTTTTTAATTAATTAAAACTTAATTTATATCAAAAAATATTAAAGAAAACCTTTTTGGACTTTCTATACTATTAATATAATATAAAATATCATCTATACTAAAATCGTAAATTATTATAAGAACAAAATCCATTAATAAGAAAGAGAAAAATAATTATAAAAGATATGTAAAACTCAATAAAAATATATATTAATAATAGAGATCCATACAGAAATGGAACGCATTATTCTAACTCACTGGAATACTTCCACAGGACCGGAGCCCATAATACAATATCCCCCAGAAAAAAATTTTCCTTCGAAAGAACTTCTACTAAAAATTTGGGCAAAACACGAAACAAATAAAGAAGCCTCTATGATTGAATTCATTCCTGAGGATCAAGATATCCGTTATATCTCGATGATACAAAGAATGGAGGGAGAAGATTATTTCCTTATCTTAGTTTATAAGAAAAAAGAGAGTATTGAAGATATCATTGAGCAATCTCCAGAGATTCTAGCGCTTATAAGTAAAAATTTAATTGAATTAATTAATACAAATAAAATCACTCGGACAATATCTGAAGCGTTCAATACAATAAGAGATTATTCCAAATTAGATGAAGAGGATAATTTAGTCAATTTTTTTCAAGATAAGATGAAATATACAATTCTCGAAATCTTAAGAAATGGCGTAATATCTAAAATTGAGTTAATGAACATTTTAAGACATAGCTATGGCTTTTCCACAGTAAATATTGATCTAATATTAATCTCTTTTCTTCATGAAAATCTTGTGATAAAAAAGAATGTACCCGGAAGCAAAGAATGTTATTTTTTAGTGAAAGACCTATCCTGCTCTCGAATTCCTCCTAAAAAATTTCCTTCTGAAGAGATAGAAGAACATATCTTAAAAAAGTATAAAGAATCTTTAAAAAAATATTATATTGATTATTATAATATCTCAGATTACGAAAATAAGACGGTAATTCAGACAGTATTATTTAATAAAGATGTATTTTCTCTCTTGAAGACACTAAGAGAAAAAAGATTGTCGGTAAATGATTGCTTGAATATTTTAAACAATAAAGAAGAACTCTTTAATGAGCTATTAGATAAGAGATTTATTTATGAAACAAAGGGTTTTGTCTACCTTTTCTCCGATGTCCGGTTTATTAAATTCAGACCATATTATGTTATTGAGAAAATAATTGAAAGATATCAGAACCAAGAAATATCCTTAAATGAATATATAACTCACTTAAAGCTCTTAACAGAGCAGATGGGAGAAGATACCTCTTTTGATTATGAAATTGTTTAATTTTAGTAACTATTTGATTCTATTCTAAGCTTTAAATTTAGGGCAATAAAAAGATATATATTTTTATAGAAAAAGAACATAAGTTTATACAATCGCACGATAATATATTTAAAACTTTAGTGAGAAATTATGGCACTTGAATTAGTAGATTACTTACAAGGGAGTTTTAGTCTTATATTTGTAATAATATCTTTAATTATTGGAATAACAATTTTGTCGAAGTATTTTGAATATAAAAATCGGCTATTGATCTTAGTAGGAATTTCCTGGATAGGTGTGGCAAATCCATGGATTCCTGATTCTGTTTCGTTCTTAATGATTCTTATTGCACAGACTCCTTTGGATACTGGCTGGTATTTTATCATAGGTAATTGCTTTCTTCCTATTGCTTTAATAACTTGGTTAACCGCATATACAGATATGATAAGAAAAAAATCGCAGAAAAAGGTAATCACAACCACAATTATTCTTTCAATTATCTTTGAAATTATATTTTTTTCTCTGTTTTTCATAGATTTAAATTTGATAGGTACAATTGATCCATTAAGTAGACCATTCACTGCTGATTTTGGCATCTTTATCACAATTTACTTAATGATAGTAATTATAGTTATGTTGGTTACTGGAATAATTTTTGCTCAAAAATCAGTTAAATCAGACGACCGAGAAATTAGATTGAAGGGGAAATTACTTCGGGCTGCGTTTATAACTTTCACTGTTGGCTCAGTATTTGATTCTTTGCTAGGGGCTATTTTTGAAGATCCTACTGATCTATTTTTATCGATAATGGTTGTTGTCGTAAGAATATTGTTGATATTAAGTGCATTGGAATTCTATGGCGGTTTCCTTCTCCCTCGTTGGATGAAAGAGATTTTTATAAAAAATGAATAATATAAATTCATTATTTTATTTTTATTTTAAGAAAGAATTGCAGCAAAATAAAATTAAGCTGTTAAGATTGAAGTATCTGTAAATCTCTTATCTTTTGGAGCTCTTCCATCTCCATATATATGATATAACCCTGTTCTTCGTGCTATCTCATGAAAACTGCGATAAATATCTTTTTCTTGATCATATAATGCACAAGTTTTATAAATTAGTGGACTCCAAATGTATAATTCATGATCAGGTTCATACCAAAGCTTTTCTCTTTTTAATATATGAATAAAGTCATCTTCATTAATTATTTGTTTTAAATCTTGTTTATTTAGCATGACAATAAATGGAATTTCTTTAATGAGTCTATCTTTCGTAATGTCTTTTAATTCTAGTAGAAATTCAATATTATCTTCAAAATATTTTATTTGCGAATCTACAACGAATATTACAGCATCTGTCTCAGCATCTATTTTATTAAAAACTTTTCTTCTTAATGTAGCAAAACCTTTTTGACCAGCAACAGTGTATACTCTATAATAAATCTTCTTTTTTTTTGCAGATTGAAATATTCCCCTATCAAAATAAAGGGTAGCTCCACTATCTCTATCAATTTTTTGTAAATCACTTGCAGGAATAATTTCTCTTTTACCATCTTTTGTTAATTTGTAGAGGGTTTCTAGTATAGTTGTCTTCCCACACCCTGCCATACCATAATACACAATCTTCAGATAAATATTACCATCTTTATATTGAACCATTAAAAATCTCCAATGCTTTTCCGTAAATTATCTTTAAATCTTCTATATGGATAAGTTTGATCAAGGATATATATAATACAAATTTTCAAAATTAAAGATTTTGCATTTTAAGATTATATACTTAAATACAATATTTTTTTTACAATGAACTATGATTCTCAAATAGAAAATGAAAGTAATATATTAACCTGAGAAAAATACTTAAAATTATGGGCGGATATAGTGATTCAGAATGGAATTGGAACTTTTATGAAGAACTCGTTGATGATGTAGATGAAAATAGAAATCTAATTCAATGTATTTCATGTGGAAAATGCGTTGGCGATTGTCCTGCAAGTAAAGTTTCAAACTTTAATATACGAAAAATAATTAAGAAAGTACTTCGAGGAGATAAAAGTGTTTTAAAAGATTCTGATATTTGGTATTGTTATCTATGTGAACGTTGTAAAAGAGTCTGCCCAAAAGATAATATAAATATCCCTTTATTAATTATTAATTTGAGAAATGAGAGTTTTAAGAAAGGTTATGGACCTCGTTATAATGATTTGCGAAAATATGTAGAGATGTCTGAAAAATTTTTAACCAACGGTACTGTGTTGGAAGATCCTTTAGATGGAGGTTTGTCACCGGAACGTATGGAAGAATTAAATGAAATATGTAATTTTGCGCGTATAAAATATGTATTTAAAGCGAGCAAAAATAAAAAAAAAGAGACAAAGAAAAAGAAAAAATAAGAAAGTTTCAGACCAATGGAAGCAATTAATTTAGCATTAAATCTTGAAGAAATAGAAAGAGCTTATCCAGAAAATCCTTTAGAATTTTTTAAACAAAAAAGATTGTGTCTTTTCAAAGCATGTCTAGAACGTTATTTTCCTGGAGTTAGATGGGGTCTTCAAGATCTTTTAGAAGAGCTTGAATTAAATCCGACCTTGTGTTTAAATCAGTCTTGTTGCTCTGGGACATTTTTTCAAAGAAATTTGATTACTCGAGCGCAATTTGCTGCTATTAATGAGAGGAATTTAAGTGAAATGAATCAATTAGCAGATATTGTGCTATTTAGTTGTAATGGTTGTTATAACAGTCTTTTAAGAGGTCGGGAATTTTTAAATATTCCTGACGTTAAGAAAAAAACAATTGAAATTCTAAACAGATTAAAGGAGAAAAGAATAGGAGAAAATTATCCTAAAAAATATGAGATTTTAGACAATTTTAATCTAAAGTTAATTCATGATTTAGATTTTTTATATTTAATTAGAAATGATGTTCTTAATTCTTTAAAATTCGATTTAAAAGGACTTAAAGTTGCAATTCATTATGGCTGTCATTATCTAAATTTATCACGGGATAAAAGAAATATCGAAGCCTATTTAAAAGATAAAACTAAATTAGATGAATTGGTTTTTCTTTTTGGAGGGACACCAGTTGATTATCAAGAAAAAGAAAGTTGTTGCGGATGGGGAGCTTCACAATTATTAATAAATCCTAAAGAAGCCCTATCTATTACCTTTAATAAATTAAAGAGTGCCGAAAACGTTGGAGCGGATTTCTTAGTAACTCCTTGCCCGACTTGTTTATATACTTTAAGTAAGCCTGAATATAGAGAGAAAATGAATAAATGGTTTGGAGAGAAGTTGGATATTCCTACTATTCATTTGAATGAATTAATAGCTATCCTGCGAGGCTGTGAAGAAGAACGTTGTATCACTTTAAGACGCAAGACTCCTCGCTTGGATGAGATTTTTGAGATTATAACAAGGGAATAGTTGTTTTTATACTAAATATTTTTTTACAAAGTTTTCACTTAATTCTGCTTCATTTGTTTCAACTCTTTTTCTAAAGGTAGTGTTTCTGCTGGGGGATTTAGGTAAAATTTTCCCTTTTGAATCCAATTTTTCAAAATTTTAGCTATTTTTCTTGATTTTGGGACGGAAGATAAGGATGAACATTTTATTTTTTTATGATTTAATTCTATATTTCCACTTTTCAATTCCTTATACGTAACTTTTTTAAGTATTGGTCTTTCTCTTCTCGGTATTCCATAATCTACTACTTCAGTTAAAATGTCCTCATCTTTAATTGCGGTTTTTTTAGCTAATCCTTTATTCAAAATTGGAATTGGGATTCCAACTCCAACTAACATAGAAGTTCCATAATTCTCATAGGATACTCCACGTAGAAATTCTGAATTCATCTGTTTCAGATTCCCCTTAACAAATATAGTACCCATTCCTGTTCTTGGGTTGTGTTGTGTTCCTTCTCCGATAACATATCCAACGCCTCCACCAAGAAATATTCTAGTCCCTATTCCTATTGTTTCATAATCAGGATCATTGCTTAAGGGATTTAAACATCCTGCTCCAGCAAAATGAGCATTTCCAAAGTGACGTAATAATTTTCCCATATACGTATATAACGTTTTATCAGAGCTATTCACTGCACAAATATATCGTTGATATGCATTTCTCGGATTACATAAAATGGCTTGATTTATGTCATCGATTGTGAATTCAGTTTCAACATTAGAGAGAGGGTAACAATCTGTTATATAAGAATTACCTCTCAATTTTATTGGTTTTCTAGATACAAGATCTTCAATTACATGGCCCCCACCATATTTAAATGGGTACAATTTAGACATTTTTGAACACCCTATATAGCAATCTACGGCAGCATTACCATGATATGCTTTAACATCGTTAAGCCAAACATGTTCAAACTTTATTGGAGGATCTGAATGACCAAAATTCAAGAATGCCCCACTTGAACACATAGGTCCAAAAGTTCCTGTAGTTACTACATCGATCTCTTCAGCAGCTACCTTAATTCCGCTTTCTTCTACAATTTTAATCATTTCTTCTGCTGTAACAACTTTAACATTTCCTTTCTTTATTTTTTCATTAATCTCATTATAGGTTTTTGGCAATTCATCACCTTTTTTTTTTGCATATCTATTTTTTATTAATATTGAAAAATTAGAGATATGCATATTTAATATTATTAAATTTTGAAAATATCCATTAAATGCATAAAATATGCATTAAAATTATAAAAAGATAATAAATAGAGAAAAAATGGGCGTTTAGAATTATTTATATTTTAATTAATTTTTCTACAATTACAAGACTTAGAAGATGAAATTAGTATGGCGCAGAAAAACCTTAAAGAAATTTCACACTCTAAGAGGGTTATCGCCATATTTTTATTGATTCTTACTACAGTACTCTGGGGGACATCATTTATTATAACTAAAAATATTATAGAAGGTGTCCCAATCTTTTTGTATCTTGGTTTTAGATTTTTGATTGCTTTCTTTGGATTTATTCCTTTCTTTCCACGTCTAAAAAACTTGAATAAAAAGATATTACTAATGGGATGTATAACAGGATTATTATATTTTTTTGGTATTGTATTTCAGACTTATGGACTTCAACTCAATGATTCAGCTGGAAAAACTGGTTTTATAACGGGTTTAAGTACAATAATCGTGCCATTTATTGCATGGATTGGTTATAAAAAGCGACTTCACATTAGAATTTGGTTAGCTGTAATAATTTCTGTTATCGGTATGGCATTATTATTATTGGAGGGTGAATCTGGATTAATAATTGGAGATCTTTTAGTATTAATTTGTGCATTCTTCTTTGCTTTTTATATTATTTTAAATGATAAATATGTCCGCCTTGTTGATTTGTATCTATATTCCATAATTCAAGTGGTTGTTGTTTTTGCATCCTGTTTTCTCTGTTCCTTAATCTTAAGAGAACCATATGACTTATTTTCATTTTCTCTTCCTTTTTGGTTAATAATGACATATATGGGAATTGTCGTTATGACCCTTACCATTCTTTTCCAAAATTGGAGTCAACAATATCAAGGGCCAACAACCACTGCAATTATATTTACTCTTGAACCAGTATTCGCAGCTTTGTTTGGATTTTTAATAGATAATGAAATCTTATCTATATTTGGTTGGATTGGTAGTGGTTTAATTTTCTGTGCTATTTTAATTGCAGTATTAAAAATTAATAAGATCAAAGAAAAAGATAAAATTTCGGTTTCAAAAAGCTTTAATTAATTTTAAAAACAAAGGGTTATAATTGTCTATTAGAATTCCAGTTTGAATGAGGTGTTTTAATGACTATAAAAGAAAATTCTGATATAAAATTATTCGGTTTTCGAATAAGCAAAACCGGTACAATAATTCTGGCTTTTATTTCACTTACTCTTTTTATTCAGTTTATTCCTCAGCTATATTATTTTATTCAATCATTTTTATATTATTTATATACCATCCCAATTTCAGAATTATTAACAAATATAGGTAACTTAATTGTGAGCGTTATACCTTTCATTTTAATGTTTATTTTAGTAAACTTTCTTATTACAATATTTATTTTATGCGCAACAATCCAGAAGCACTTTAGAAGTGAAGATATTTTTGCTAGATGGTTTTTTTATAGACAAACAAAGTCATCTATAGCAGTTCTTTTCATATTATCTTTAGTATATATCATATTTAATTCATTCAATTTGTATAATTATATCATTACACTTATTGAAATTATTTCTTTTGCGCCTGAAAACTTTATAAATTATTATATTGTTCTTATTATAGCAGTAATAATTTTAATGATAATTCATATTTATACACTAATAGTATGTATGTTAAATAAAGAAACTTTAATCTAAAATCGTTTCATTTGGATAAGATTCTTATCTTTTGAGGCTTTTAAAGTACAGTTCGTATTAAAATCGATAAAATTTTTACTTTAAAACATATTTAAATAATTAGATAGTTATTAATATCTAAATAAGGGTTGCATCATCGATTAATGCTTATGTCATTAGGCATATTGATAAAATCGATTTCTTATTAGCATTATCAGTTATTCGTGAAATGACACATGTCCGTACATAAATTAAAACCAAAAGACCTAACTATTTGCGATAAATGCGGAAATGTTATGGTAAATCGAAAGATTCGTCTTAATAACTCTAATGAAGTTACATTCCAAAATGTATTGCAGTGCATCGTTTGTCGATATTGGATTGCCCAAGAATAAAATTCTTATACTTATTATAAAGAAGATAAAGATTAAATAAACATCAAATCTAATTTTAGTCTTTTTAAGTTTTACACATTTAAAGTGTTAAAGAAAAGGAAGGGAACAGAAATCTGGGCAAAAATTTAAAAATCAGGGAGAGAATTAAACTCTAAAGAGTTTAATAGAGGGCGAATTTTGGCAACTACCCGAAATGGGCTCTCTAATTATAATTGTATCCAATGTTATGCAACCAGATTATCTATTTAGTTTTCCCTTCTTGAAAGATAGTAGATATTGGGGATATAAAAACTATAGTATTATATTTTATTTATGTTACGGTATCGAGTACAAGTTAGAATATTATATTTGAGTAACAAACTAAAATTTTTGTACAAAATCATGCCAAAAAATTCATCTTATTTAGTAAACCCCTTATAGAAGCAATAAAACCTTATTTCAATAGGTCTTTAATATTTATTTTTAGTCCGTCTTCTGCTGCGATAATATTGTTTATGCTTGTATTTTCTTGGAATTTTAATACTTGGCTAGGGACATAATTTTTTGTCGATGTAGGGCTATCCATAAATGAACCAAAATGAGTAATGATAAGCCCATTAAGTGGAGGGGTAATCTTATTTATATAGGGGATAACTTCATTAGTACATAAATGTCTTTTACAAATAATTGAATCTGGGCGAAGTAAATTAAGCACTAAAATATTACATCCGGAAAATTCTTCAGAAAAACCATCGTATACCATTGTATCGCTTGTAAATGCTATAGAGTAATCTTTAAGGCCAAATTTAATTCCAAATCCATCATTTGAGGGAGAATGAACAGTCTTTGTCCCCATAATTTCTACCCCTTTATAGATGATTTTATCTCCTGCTCTAAACCTCACCACGTTTTCAAGCATGTTAAGATGATAATCAGAAATATACTTTAATACTTCATCTGTTGTAATTAAAGTACCCTTTTTATAGTAATAATATTTTTTATCATGTAGAACTTCTCTGGAACTCTCAATAATAGCACTTAAATCGCTATAATGGTCAACATGGCCGTGAGTCACAATAAAAAGTTCAGTTTTTACAGGATCTTCTTTATATTGATTTACCCTAACAATAGCACCAGGTCCTGGATCTATATGTGCTTGTATGCCTTGAAATTTATAGATAATTCCTCCAGTAGCTCTATATTGTGTTCTAATATGATGACGACCACCTCCAGAACCAAGAATAACTAGTTCATCATTCATACTAATCATTTTTTTACCAAAATAAGTCTAATATTTACTTATATTTACTAAATTTTTAACTAGTACATCAAATACTTTTTCAACGTTATAACCAGTTTTAGCTGATGTTTTTATATAGTCTATCATATTAAAAGTATTTTTTAGATGAAGAGCACTTTCGTCATCAATTGCAATTAAATCTTCAAGATCTAGTTTGGTCCCTACAAGTAATATAGGTAAACTTATATCATGCAATCGAGCAATATTTACCCATTCTAATATATCTTTTATAAGAGGCATTCGAGTTAAATCAATTAAAAGAAGGGCAGCCCTTGCTCCCATGACAAAATTCTCAAGAAGATATCTGAAGCGTTCTTGACCTCCCAAATCCCATAATTGTATCATACAACGTGCATTATCAAAAAATAGCTCTTTGGTAAAAAAATCTGCCCCGATAGTCATCACTGTTGAGCTGTCAAACATACCATCCACATACCTTCTTAGAAGTGATGTTTTTCCAACTCCACCATTTCCAGTCAGAAGAACTTTGAATATATAATTTTTCATAAGTGAATGGGTAAATACTATTATATGGGAAAAATGTAAAACTACTTATTTATTTTAATACGTTGAATTTTAACTATTTTTTTACTTAACTTTTATAAAATTGTTTTATAAGAATCTCATCAATTTTAGCAATTATAGCTTCTAATTTGTCACTTAAAAAATTTTGAATTTTAAATTTTGATAAATTCTCATTATTATTTTTTATAAATCTATTAAAGAGTACTTTCGCCATTTCTTGTCCTCTTTTCCCTAAATCCACTAGTTTTTGGTGATTATCATTACTAATATCAAACTTTTCAATAGGAATTTCTAATGGAAGTTTAAAAATATGTCTTGAACTCTTCATAATTTTTACTTGTTTATTTATTATGTTAGAATTTAGTATGGCAGATAAATAGAAAGCTTCTTCAAGATTTTCTGTAGCATAGAAAGATAAATCACCCGTAACCAAATAATCTCCTAATACTACAGCGCATTGTAAAATAGAACCTGAATTATTATATACCACTTTGATATTAGACATCTGTCTTTTATTTATCAATTTAGACCATCGATTTAGATTGTCCATCAAAGTTTTATGTTTAGTTGTTGATTTTTTGTATCTTTTATACAGATTGTTAATTTTATCATAAAAAGATTTAGCATATTTATCTAAATTTTTATATTCAAAACTCAAATCATTTTTTGAGAGTGGTAGAAATACATTGTAATAATTATATACATAAAACTTTACTAATTCTGTGCTCTTGATTATTTTGAAGATATATTTCTTTTCAATAACCTCATTCTTATATTCCTTTTTATTCCATGGAGGTTTGGCTTTTTTGAAGATTCTCTTTTCAGGGTTTATCCTAACTAAGGAGTTATTTAATTCTTTATAGCTTACAAATATCAAATTCCTTGGATTTAAGTCTGCTCCTTTATGAAAAAGTGGTTTATAATAACTCTCTTTTATAGGTAAAAGATCTTGTACAATACTTTTCGATATAAACTTTTTAGTATAAGTTTTTCCGGCTTTTTTTTCGATTTCATACGGTATTAAATTGTCTACCTTTTCTAACTTCAATTCTATTTCTTTAAAATATTCAATTTGATCATTTTTGCATTTTAAATTAAAATAATAGGATTTAATTTCTTTGTTAGAATTAATAGAGGAATTACTCGTTTTTTGCCCAAATAAGCATATAAAGTCAATATTGAAAATATTTTCTACTTTTCTATCAAATACCCAGATTTTTATATTAGAAAGGCCTTCAAAATTACGGAATCGAGAGGTATGAGAACCTGTTATCACTCCTTTGGTAATTACAAAGAATATTTTTCCCTTCTCCCTTAAAAAAGTGCTATTTGCCTTGAAAAAGAACAGGGTTGAGATTTCTAAATTCAATAGATTTTTTGGTAAGGGTTTAATTTTAAATTGATGTGCTAAATTTTTCACTCTTTCTTGTTCATCAATAGATTCTATATCGCGATAAGTATACCACGGGGGATTTCCAATTATTAAATCAAATTTTTTTTCAAATTTTCTTTCTACTTGAAATAGAGAATCAAATACATATAAATTTAACATTACTTCAGCCCTAAAGTTTTCTAATAAATACAATAAATTTATCTTTGACATATAAATCGAAATTGGATTTATATCAAAACCATAGATACTATTGAATGCTCCAATTTTCTTCTCTTTCGTTTCTCTCTGAGACAATATTAACTTTACAAGTTCCACTAGAAAATTACCTGAACCACAACAAGGATCAAGTACAGTTTCACCAAATAGATAAGAATCTCTAATCATCGTTTTTACTAAAAATGGAGGTGTATAATATTCACCTGATTTATGCCTTATAATAGGAGAAATTAATTTTTGCATAAGATAATCAAAATAGTATTCAGGAGGAATATTAAGATTAAAAACATATTCAGACACTTCCAATAATAAAGAATTGAAAAATTCTAGATTCTCTATTTCAGAGAGAGAAAAAACGGGTTCAAAATATCTTATCACAAAAAGATCTAGATTTTTATAATTAGATCGAATTTCAGTTTCGATATTTTTTAATAATTTTAAAGAACTTTTAATTTGGAAAGCTGAATTCTTTTTTTTAAGAACAAATTTAGAGATAAATAAATATCCAATTAAATAAATAAGAGCATAAACACTATATAATTGCAATGTAACCAGGTTTTCACCATATACCTTTTTGAAATCATCAAACCATTCTTTAAATTCCGCTTTTTGGAAAATTCCATGTTTAGTTAAGAGAACCTCGAGATTCTTCAAATTCTCATTTATAAAATTTAGATCTAAAACTTTTTCATCATTTAGATTAATTAGCATAACCTAAAATTAATACTCCGAATTATCAATTCTGTTTTATAATCAATGATTTAATATTTAAATATTAATTAAGTATTTGTATATTAATTATTAAACCAAAGTAAAATTGAAATAAACCGTCTTGACTTCTGCAAAGATATCAATATCCAGAAATCTAGCAAATGGAATTGAATTTTCTTGCCAAATGTGTGGGAAGTGTTGTACTGGTTTCAACGAAGGCGAAGTTTATTTATATAAAGAAGATATTTTCAGATTAGCAAAACATTTGAATCTGCATGGATTTAAAGGTTTGAGGTATTTCGCTGAAAAATATCTAAAAGTTGTAAACGATTCTTTTTTTTGGAAGGAACCAGGAGCAGAAAGAGGAAAGACTTATCGGTTTAAGTCTCTTGGTTTTAGATTTACAGGAGACGATGAGCATTGCCACTTTCTAATAAATAATAAATGTAGTGTTCATGTAGCGCGCCCTTTTCAGTGTAAATCATTTCCTTTTTGGCAAATGATGGTATCTAGTAAATTAAATTTTGATAATTATACAAAAAAATGTAAAGGACTGCAGCTACTTAAGGGGAAATTTTATACGAGAGAGGAAATATTAAAATGGGCAAAAGAAGAATATGAAATTGAAATGAAGTACTTTTTAGAAATGAAAAAACATAAATTCAATATTCTCAAAGTTTACACTTTTCTACCAAAAGAAATGCTCGAAGAGTAAATAAGATCATACGAGAGGGATTAATTATTATGATGTATGATGATCAGAGCGGAATTTAGATTAAAGCAATATACTTCGTTTTTTAATTAAAATAGAAAAAAAAAAGATTTGTAATTTACTTAATAATTACTCTATTTTACATACCAAATAGCATTAGTAGCACTGCAATTAGTAGGAATAGTCCGCCAAAACCAGTCAAAGGAACAAATGTTGATGCCCAAGCTGCTACTAGTGTAGGTACAACCCAAATATAGATTACAAAAGCGAATGTAAGAACAACCCACCAGGTATTGGGGATTCTGATGTCAATAAAACCTAGAACTATTATTAGGAGAATGACTGCTAAAATGATGCCAACAATTGCGGTTATCAAAAAGAATGTATAAGTTTGTAATATAATCATAACAACACAATCATAGATTGTAAATAAAATTCCTACTATTGCTACGACTTTCGAACTTTTTAAATCTTTTATTTTAGGCGCAACTTCTATTAAAACAGCTAGTATTATTAAAACCCCTGTGAAGTATGGAATTGGCTTTACATTAAAAATTTCTAGTAATCCTATAAAATATTCTCCATAGTTCCAGAAATTAGCAATTAGGTATGAAAATACAATTGAGAGCGCACCAATTATTAGCATTAGCCACCAGAAATAAGGAATTTTGACACGACCTGTTCCAACAAGCTCTAAAGACAAAAACATAATAAGGATTAAAATCAAGTTTAAAACACCAAATAAGATCAATAAATTATCTCCAGTAAATGCGGAATCAGCTAACCAGAAATAAGCAACAGCGTCAAATAGTAAAAATAGCATCCCAATAAAATACATTATTTTTGGGGCAGTCATCTCTCTACTTTCTTCTCCCATATAAAATCACGTTCTATATTTTTTAAATTAATTAAATTGTTATTATTCCATATCGGAATTACAGTTAAATTGTTTTGCCTACTTTAAAAGCTTTTATAAATTTCTTATTATATACTTAATAGGATACAATTTTGACACTTATGATAAGAAAAGTAATTGACTGCAACTTCTGAAAGGAATATTTAATATGAAAGACGAAATTCTAAAAAGGGCAAAATACAAATACGAAATGGAGAAGAATTACTTCTTAGAAATGAAATAACACAAATTTAATATTCTTAAAGTTATCCTTTTCTCTCTGAAAAAATGCTAGAAGACAAAAAAACATATAATTAGAGGGATTTACTTTCATGAATTACAATTGCAAAAAGTCTAAACACTAACTTTTTAGCTAAACATTAGGAGCTAAGGGTTTTGTGAAAAGAAAAAAAAAAAAAATTAATTTATTTATCACGAATAATATTAAAAACCAGTCTATTTGAAGTAAATATGACAAACCCAAGCAATCATTAAAACCGTTCCGCTGAATCCAGTTACAGGGAATCCTCCAGCAAATCCCTCTACAAATGTATACATAACAAATGCGATAATTAAAAGAACCCACCATTTATAGGGAATTTTAATATCAAAGAAATCAAACACTAATATTAACAAAATTATCATCAAGATTAGACCAAAAATCCCGTTTATTAGTCCTAATTCTCCACCAGGTGCGTAACCAATGAAAATTGTAACACAATCCCAGATACCAAAGAGTACTCCAAAGAATACCATAAATTTGCAGCCTTCAAGTTTCATTTTTCCTCCAACTAATTCCATCAATACAGCTAAAATTACAAGAGTACCGTTTAAATAACTACCATCGTTTAACCAATCAAATAATATCAAAATTACACCGATAATAAGCATTAGCCACCAAAAGTAAGGTAGTTTAACTGGTCCTAAACCAATCAGATCTAAGGAAATAAAGATTATAATAGCGAAAACAATACATAGGATTCCATAGAGAATAAGCATTCCCAGCAATGGCAATAGAGCAAATGCATAGAAATAAAATATTCCTTGTGCAAAGATCAACAGCATAGCAATAAAGAGAACTAATTTAGTAGGAGTCATTACTCCTCGTTCTTCTCCCATACAATATCACTTTTTATTTTTTATTTTTGTTTAAATTTTTTTTTCCATATCGGAATTACAGTTAAATTGTCTTGCCCAATTTAAAAGGTTTTACATATTTCTTATTATATACTTAATATCATTTTATCTCATAAAATGAAATATAGAATCGCAATTGTCTGTATATCAAGAATTTAAAACTTTCTATTTTCAAATGAATACGAGTTTTTCCAATAGTAAAAAATTAGATTTCTATTTAATTAGATAATCATTTAATTTTATAAATTTGTGATATTAAAATCCTAATTTAATTAATCTCAATAGTTATTAAAAAATCGACTTTATAATAATTAAAGAAAAACAAATATATCTTATTTCGGAGTAGGATAAAATTGAAAATTGGTTTATTTATCTGCGATTGTGGTAAAAATATTAGTGGTGTAATCGATAATGATTTATTAATCAAACATTTTGAGAAATACCCTGATATACATGTATTTAGGGATCAATATTTATGTTCAGAATTAGGATTAAATAAGATAATTGATGAAATAAAAGAAAAAGAAGTTGATCGAATTGTAATAGCTGCCTGTTCATTTAAATTGCATGGGTCCTTATTTCGCAAAACAATTGAAAAAGCTGGAATTAATAGATTTTTAATATCATTTGCAAATATAAGAGAACAAAATTCATGGGTACATTATGATGAGCCAGAAAAAGCAACAAAAAAGGCAATTGATCAGATAAATATGGCAATAGAGCAAGTTAAGCTTTTAGAACCGCTAGAGCTTCAGTATTCAAATGTCTCACCCGCAGTGTTAATCATTGGAGGAGGTATTGCAGGGATCAAGGCAGCTCTCGTAATTGCTGATACAGGTAATAAAGTCTTTTTAGTTGAAAAAGAACCAACTATAGGAGGACATATGGCATTGTTTGATAAAACGTTTCCAACGCTTGACTGTAGTATATGTATTTTAGGACCAATGATGACTGAGGTTAAAGATCATCCGAATATTGAATTGTTAACATATTCGTCTGTAGAAAGTGTGGATGGGTATATTGGGAATTTTGATATAAAAATAAAAAAGAAACCTCGGTTTATAGTAGAAGAGGATTGCGTTGGATGTTTTGATATTTGTCGGGAAGTCTGTCCAATTAATATAGAGGATAATTTTTTCCCTAGGAAAGCTATCGATGTTCCTTATCCTCAAGCAATACCTTTATTTCCTAACATTTTAGAGGAGCATTGTATCGGATGTAAAGCGTGTGCTCAAGCCTGCGATAGAGATGCTATTGATTTTGAACAAAAACCAGAAATTATAAATTTTAAAGTAGGATCAATTATCGTTGCAACTGGGTTTAAAACTTTTGATCCATCAATATTAGGAGAATTGGGATATAATAAATATTCTGATGTCATCACTACGATGCAAATGGAGAGATTACTTAATAACGATGGTCCAACTCATGGAAAAGTGGTAAGACCTTCTAATGGGAAACCCCCTAAGAAGGTTTCTTTTGTTTTATGTGTTGGTTCTCGGAATAAAAAAATACATCATGAATATTGTAGTCAAGTTTGCTGCAATGAATCTATTAAACAAGCAATTTTATTAAAAAAGGAGTATCCTAGTGTAGAGGTCAATGTTTATTATACAGATATTAGAGCAGTAGGCAAGAATTGCGAGGAGTTTTATAATAGAGCCATGGAATCCTTTGGAATACGCTTTATTAAGAGTAATGTCTCGGCAATATTAAAAAGTGATACATCTGATGAGTTAATAGTTCGAGGCGAAGATGTAATTGAAGATTCACTTTTTGAAAATAAAACAGATTTAGTAATTCTTGCCGTTGGTATTGAACCTCCCGTAGGTACAGATGAATTGAGCCAAATTCTCAATATTTCCCTTGATCCAAATGGTTTTCTACTTGAAAAACATCTAAAAGTGAAGCCATCTGAAACTTCTGTAAATGGAATATTTCTAGCAGGAGTAATCCAAGGCCCAAAAGATATACCGAATAGCATTGCGCAAGCAGAAAGCGCAGCAGCAAAAGCTATTTCACTGATTTCTAAAGGAAAAGTAGAATTAGACCCACATGTAGTTTATTTTGACAAAGATAAATGTACATTATGTAGATTATGTGAAAATATATGCATGTTTAATGCCTTAAAGATTGAAGAGAAAGAGTTAAGGATAATCCCTGCCAACTGCACTGGATGTGGTGCATGTGCTGCAATGTGTCCCGAGGATGCGTTATATATCCCCGGTTTTACAAAAAATCAAATCTCCAATCAAATTAAAACAATATTAGCTAAAAAAAGTGAGTTCCCTCTTATTATTGCTTTCCTATGCAATTGGTGCTCCTATATTGGTGCTGATCTAGCTGGAGTAAATAAACTAACATATCCTACTAATGTAAGAACCATTCATGTAATGTGCACCGCCATGTTGAACCCATCTTTAGTATTCGAAAGTTTATTTTATGGAGCTGATGGGGTTTTAATTGCTGGTTGTCATGAACAAGACTGCCACTATCAAGAGGGATTTATTAAAGCTAAAACTAGATATGAAAGCATTAAGCAAATGTTGGCAGAAGTGGGAATTAATGAAAATAGAGTAAAAATTGTATCTGTCTCAGCTGGAGAAGCAGATAAATATGCAAAAATAATAAAAGATTTTAACGAAGACATAGCTAATTTAGGTCCAATTCGACCAAATGAATTCATAAAACCTCCCTCTGTTAAAGAACCATTAAAAGATAAAGCAAAATTAAATGAACTATAAGGCATAATACAATATGGCGTACTTTAAATGATTCTCACCTAGAAAATTCAATTTTATAAAGCTTATCTCTTATAAAGCTTATAAATAGATATTTTCTATTATATTATATTACGCGAATTTTTATCATAAATTTATAATTTAACAGGATAAATATGAGAATCCGTGCTATTACCATTGGGCAGATGATTCCATTTTTATTAAAAAATGAAACAATTTTATCATTTCTGCAGGACAAATTAAGAAAATTTGGCTCTTTCTTTAATGAATTTAGTGATATGCTAAAAGAAATTGGTATTGAAATAGAGACTAAAAGAATCTCTTCACAGCCACTTTTTTCTTACGATAACAAGTTATTTTATGAAAAAAATTTAAAAGAAACAATTGGGAAGATAGATGATCAATTACAGTTTTTACAAGACGTATTCATGGATTATGATATTAATTATTTCGCCTGTGCCATTATGAGAGCTGACCAAATGCAAGAATTAGGAATTTTTGAAAAACTTCTATTAAATGAAGTGCCACATTTTATCCAAAATAAACGTAATTTTTTTACATCTTTGCCTGTAGCTTCGACAGAAAAAGGAATTAACTTAACTGCGTTAAGATCAGGAGCAAAAATAATAAAAAGTTCTTCAGACCCCGATCCCTTCAATAATCTGCAATTTTGTATTTCTACTAATGTAGGTCCAAATACTCCTTTTTTCCCTGCTGCTTATCATTTATCAGAAAAGCCTGGTTTTTCATTAGCTCTAGAAATGGCAGATGAAGTGGTTAATGTTATTGAGCAATCAAATTCATTTGGGGATGCTCAGCATAATTTACTTGCAAAATTTAATGAAATCTATGATCTTTTAACAAAAATGGCAGAAAAATTATCAAGGAATTTTGATATAGAGTTCAAAGGGATAGATTTTTCTCCAGCTCCCTTTCCAAAGATTGAGAAGAGCATTGGAACAGCTATAGAAAAATTAGGGATTGATTATTTTGGAGCTAATGGAACGCTGACAGCAGTAGCACTTATAAAGAATTCGATTCCAATTAATAAAGAAAAAGTGATAGGATTTTCGGGATTTATGCAACCTGTATTAGAGGATTCTATATTATCAAGAAGATTAGCTGAAAATAAATTTAATTTAGATTCCCTTATATTGTATTCTACTATGTGCGGAGCTGGTTTAGATGTAGTTCCACTTCCGGGAGATATAACAGAACGTGAATTATTTTATATATTACTTGACATATGCACGATATCTGTTGTTTTAAATAAACCATTAACTTGTAGACTTATGCCCATTCCTGGGAAAAAATCGGGAGATGAAGTTGAATTTGATTTTGAGTATTTTGCTCCAACAAAAATAATTGACTTTAGAAGATTAGAAGGTGAAAAGGAGAACGATTTATTTAATGGAAATGAAAAAAATTTGAAATTTCTTTAATAAAATTTTTTAGAAAGAATATCTAAATATTCTTTTGAAAAGTTCCAAAAATTATAATTGTATTTTTATATGAGTGAAAAAAAGAGAAATACTCGCTTGAAATTCTTTAACGAAGCAGTCGAATATATTGATAAATTCGATAACCAAGACTTGGTGAACCAAGAAAACACTAATAATATTGTATCAGTAAATAGTAATTCTACTTTTCTAAGAGATGAAATGATAAATGAGTTAAATAATTTAAGAGAATTAATTAGAAATAATCCAGACTTAAAAATTAAAGCATTAACAGATAAAGAAAGAGAAATTTTTTATAATTTTATTAGATTTTATAGGATTTGTCCTATATGTGGTAATCAAAATCACTTCTTTAATTTAAAGCACATATTTTTTGATGATGATAAGAAATTTATTATAAAAGAATTGATAAGACTGATGACATTAAAGAAAGAAAACTTAAAAAAAATAAAATTTCAATTTGGAGTTCCATGTTGTAGTTGCTATAAGCAATTTCTGAGAGAAACATAAAAATAAATAATTTTTATTTTAAATATTCAATTATTTTTCCACTTTGAGTTATTTCATAAAGAATTTTGCCAGTATCTTCATCTTTTACAGAATTAATACAAAAAGCTTTGATTAAAAAATCAATATTATAATTTAGCATTGATTCATCATCGAGAATTTTATCTTTAACAAGCTTTTTTAACAATTCGGTCTTTGAAATTCGCTTCGCATCGTTTATTATATTTAGGATTTCTCGCCTGATGGGATGATTAACAGCTTTAAGATAAAGCTCATGTAAATATCGTGTTCCCTCAACTGTCTTACTAAATTCTTCCATTGTTTTATAATTCTTAAAATCAAACTCATCGGGCATATTTGAGAAAAATAATAAGAAAAGAAAAGTTTTGGGTTTTCAATGTTTTGTATTACTTTAATGTTAAATTATAGAAGGGCTTTAAATAATTAGCTTAAAAGTAAATTATTGAATTTATATCTAAAAAATAAAGGGTTTAAATTGGAAAAAATAAAATTATCTAAAAACTCCGAAATTGGAACTTCCAATAATAAAGAGATAGTAGGGAATAAAATTGATAGTTTGTGGAGTGAAAATTCATCCCCCTCTAAGGTTTCAAAAAATGAAAATAAAAAGCTTATAATTAAACTAGAGTCTAGTGGAATTGAGAAAAGAAAAATATCTTTAAAATTGGAAAGTGAAAGTCCTAAAGCGTCTTCTAGTAATTTCACACTAATTTCAGAATTAATAAAAGAATTTTTTAATGGCTCAAAAAGTTTTGAATAATTAAAATTGATTTCTTTTCTCAGAAACCAAAAGAAAAATATTTTATTTTAGCACTCCTATTTCTTCATTAATTTAAATTTAAATGCAAATTTGATGATTAAAATGAATTTTGAAGAAATAAAAAGTCTATTGGGAACTGATGCTGAAAATTTATTAAATCATATATGTCAAGGAATACCTAAGGAGATGATTCACCCTCCTGGACCTGATTATATAGAACGAGTGATAGTACATACTGATAGGAATAATTTAGTGTTGAATAATATGGAACGATTATTTAATCAAACTGGGAGGTTAGCAGGAACGGGTTATCTCTCAGTATTACCTGTGGATCAAGGAATTGAGCACACAGCTTCTGCTAGTTTTGCAGTAAACCCATCATATTTTGATCCAGAAAATATTATTAAATTAGCAATCAATGGGGGTTGTAATGCGGTTGCGTCAACTCTTGGAATATTAGGTTCTGTTTCAAGGAGATATGCTCATAAAATCCCATTTATCGTAAAAATAAATCACAATGAGCTCTTAACGAAACCAGAAATTTCTGATCAAACACTATTTGCGAATGTTGATCAAGCATGGGATATGGGAGCAGCAGCAGTAGGAGCTACAATTTACTTCGGGTCTAATGAATCAAGACGCCAAATTCAAGAAATAAGTGAATCTTTTAAATATGCTCATGAATTAGGATTGGTCTGTATACTCTGGTGTTATTTAAGGAATAAAGAAGAATTCATTAAAGATGGAAAAGATTATCACACCGCAAATGATTTAGAAAGTCAAGCTAATTATCTTGGAGTCACTATTGAGGCAGATATTATAAAACAAAAACTTTCTACAATTAGTAGAGGTTTTATTGATCTAAAATTTGGTAAAACAGATAAACTGGTTTATGAAAAGTTAGCAACAGATCACCCAATTGAATGGAATCGCTACCAAGTAGCAAATTGTTTCATGGGGAGAGCTGGACTTATAAATTCTGGAGGAGAAACTGGAGGAAATGATTTACAGGATTCCGTAACCGCTGCGGTTATCAATAAACGTTCAGGAGGGATGGGGTTAATATTAGGAAGAAAAGCTTTTAAAAAACCGACTGTAGAAGGAATTAAAATTTTGAATGCAGTACAAGATGTCTATTTATGCAAAGATATTACTATAGCATAAGAAATTTTCTCTTTCTCTTTATTTTAACAATTTTATTTTTATTGAATTAAAATTAAAAAGAAAAACAACATTATTCATCTATAGAATTAATAATTTCTTGAGATTATTATGGGAAGGGATAAAAATTTTAGACCAGATCCGAACCTTAATCCTTATAAGGTAACACACGCATCTAATCGCCCTAAAAGAGATTTCATTGACTTCAGTACCCATAGAATTTGTCCTGCATGTGGACGCGCTATTACAATAACCCATAACTTCTGTAAATATTGCGGAGTTGACTTAAGTGAGATAGAACCAATAGGAAAAGACGAGATTTCAAAGCAATTAGCTATGACCGCTGTATCTGATCCTGATCCTGAGGTTAGAAAAGAGGCTGTTGATACATTAGGAGACTTTGAAGACAAGAGTGTTCTAGGAGTTCTTACATATGTCTTATTAAATGATCCAGATGAGAGTGTAAGGAAAGAGGCAGCAGATGAGCTGGGAGATATTCATCATCCATATAGTCTAGAGGCATTAACAAAAGCCCTAAAAGATGAAAGTGCACTGGTACGAAAGGAAGCTATTGAAGGATTAAGAAAGATTAAAAAAAAGATCAAACCAAAAGAAATGGATGAGGGAAAACCAGAAAGCAGGGGAATTCATGAAGATAATTCTAAATCAGAAGATACGAAGGAATAAGTTCAATCAGATTTTGGAATCTCGGGTAATTTTCTTCTTGGTTTTTTTTCTTTATATTTTTCCAATATTTCTATTATTTCTGCCTTTCTCAAATGAGCAGATATTTCAATATTTTTCTCTTCAGCATAAGCTTTCAGGTCTTTTACTGTCATTGAATGAAAATCTATTATTTCTTCACTAATTTCAACCTTTTTTGTGGAGCTGGTCGAGGTTTCCTTCATTAAATTTATTTCAAGTGGTGTTGATGGCTTTTCTAATACTTCCACAGCTTCCACAATTCCTTTGTTTTCATCAAAATAGACTCTTAATAAATGATTTTCTAATTCTATCATATCTTCTGGAACCTTCTTCACTGGTTCCCATTGAGTGTCTTCAACATCTTTTCCAAAAACTTTTGCAGATTTAGAAACCGCAGCATAAAGGGTATGTCCTAAAATAAGGTTTATTCTTTTATAACCATTAGAAATTTTTGTTTTTAAAATTTTATCTTTAATTTGTTGGGCGTGCTCTTCTGATAATCCTACTGATTTGCTAAACGTATATGGTTTTACCATTGTTCTACTAGTTTTTGGTGGAGATATATTCTGAGCATAAGATGAAATTATTACTTTATTATTAGTATCTTGTAATGCTGGTGAAAAATATTCTTCTTCTTGTGTTTCAATTGCTTTTGGAGTAATATCTGTAATAGTTGCTTGAACTTCTCGTTCTCGTTCAATATTTCTAATATAACGCATATCTTCTAGTCGCTCAGTAACTTCCATTGATTCTATTTTAAACGCATTTAAGAATTCTGTAGGCTCGTCGCCTGCATCAACAGAAACTATTTTACATCGATGATATCTAGAATCTTTCATTAATTCATCTTGAATAGCTGAGGCAACTCTTGAACTTATAAATCGTTTTCGAACGGGTGATTTTGGTCCTTTCCAGATGAAAATTCTCCGCAAATCTTCTCTGATTATAACTAAGACTTGTTCTGAATGCAAAGTTTCCTGAAGTTGATCTTCCTCTATATCTAATTTAATTTTTTCTCCAGAATCATCCAATTCATAAACCATAAAAGTTTCTAATTCAGTCATTTTCTTTCAGTAGTGTCAATATTGAGTTATATATAAGTTTAATAAATAATTCCTAAAAAAATTTGAAATTTCCATTCAAATTTACTTATTTTAAAAAAAATATAAATTAAGGCGTTTTAAATTTTTTTTTTTAAAAAACATAAAGCTATTTTTTAGCAGTTAAATTTTATAAAATAGAAAAAAAAAATAGGTTTTATTTAATAATCATGAAGAACATTGTCAATTGAAAGTACAAATCCAACTAAAATTCTTCTATCAGTTTCATTGTCAAGAATCTTTAAAGCATAAGTATCTTTAAAATCTAATAATCCACCAAGAAATAAATCTCTCCATCTGTCAGCTTTTTCAATTTCTGCTATAAGATTACCTGTTGTTACATCATAGACTTTAAAGCTAAATCCAAAGAAATTACCAACAGCTTCATACCATCGAGTTCCATCAGGTGCTTCTAAAAAGAACTTATTCTTGAAAAAAGTAAGTATCTTTTTCTTAATCCTTGCTATTAAGTTTCCTTGAGGATCTTTTAAATCTTGGGCTCCGCGTGCGGAGACTATTTTTGCATGGATTGTAGCTGCTATAGTACCATCAACTTCTTGCAACTCAACTCTTCTTCTAATGCTTAATATGACTCTTTTCATTTTTCCAATTATTTGATTATTCTCATCTAAAATATCACCAGAACCCCAATCCCAATATTTTTCCTTTAAAATATAATAATTTCTGTTAATATCGAATAATCCTCCCGGTTTAGCTTGACTTCTTATTCCTGGTACTGAAGTTTTTTGCACTATAGGTGAAGTAGTCCCTTCTTTTGATTTTAAACTCGAAGGAATTGGAGACCCACATTTCTCGCAATAATTTTGGGATACATCCTTAATTTCATCTCCACAATTTGGACAATATAATGGCATTTTTTTTCTTTTTTTTAATAATTATTTTATGGAATGAATGTTGATGTAGTTTTATAAAGTTTGGGTGAACAATTTTGTTATCATATCCTTATGAAAATGTTTTAATGGAATAAGGGTTAATTATTATTAATATAAAATAAATAGGCAAGCAGAATGTCCAATATTACTGAATCCAAAATTCCAAAAATATTAAAATTAAAAGATTATATTACTTTAGTTGGAACTTCTCTCGGAATTATTGCTCTAATATGTGCTTTTTTTAGAACTATTGAGTTTTTTTCATTAGGTTTTTTTCTAATATCAATCTCGATAGGTACTGATTTGATTGATGGTTATATTGCGCGTAAAACTAAAACTATAAATGAAATGGGTAAGGAACTAGACTCTTTAAGCGATTTTTTAACATTTGGGGTCACCCCTGCAATTCTAACATATTTAACTTTCAAAACTGATACGATTTATGATATTTTTATTATAATTGGAGCAATTTGTTACACTCTAGGGGCTATGCTTAGATTAGCACGATTTAATATTATAGAGAGTTTAGGATACACAGGATTACCAACTCCTGTGAGTGCACTGTTGTTAATTACTTATTTTTATGCTAATTATTTTTATTCTATGGCTATAGGTAATCTTTTGATAGCAGCTTCATTTATAATCCCCTTCATAATGATTTTAATTGGGTGGTTTAATATAACTACTTATCTTCGTTTTGGTGCAAAAGATAAAGGAACTTATATTCTCTTCCTTATAATCGCACCTCTTTGTCCCACTTTTGGTATAATAGGTATTAGTTCTCCCAATTTTTTGTTATCAATTATCAGTTCAATTATCTTTTTGGGATTTTTCTTATTAATAATATCCTTCATCATAAAAGGCTTTTATATCTATCAAATATCAAAGAAAAAGAATCTTACTACTGTGCAGTAAAAACTTATGAATTTTTTTAGAACAATTTTTGCTTCCAATTTTCTATATATTCCAAAATGTCTTTTTTATCATTTACATCTAGTAAACTAAGTTTATCTTTAAACTGATTTATAACACTTCTTATTTTATGTAAAGTTACTGAAAAGCCTTTTTTCTCTAATATTAGATCAGCGATATTTTGCAATTCTTTGCTAAATTCATCGCCTTTAATGGTATTCAATTTTATAATTAGCGTTCTAAAAGCACTATCAATTTCTACAGCAGCTTTATCATTCGCTTTCGGTTGTGCTTCTGTTACAAAGTCTATTTTTTCTTTTAATTTTTGTTTTAAGTCTTTCAATTGGGGTTTTGGAGTAATTGAACTAACAGTTTCTTTTAATTGGTTTTTCATCACCCTATCACCATCTCTTTCTACTTCTTGGATTTGATTTGGGGCTTTAACTGATGCTACTTTATCGTATTTTTCTATTATTATAGGTCTTTTATCAATTTTACCTGATTGAAAGTCCTCTTTAATTATAGGTTTAGCAGTTGTTAGTGTTTTAGTAGGTGTTGTTTTACTAAATTCAGATTTTGCCACTTGAACCCCGTGAAAAGTGTCTGAATAAGCTGTTTCCCAAATACTATTAATGAGAGGATCAATTTGCTTAATTAGTGGTCTGGAATTAGTTCCAATTCCAATAAAATCATTTAATGAGTTATTTGACTCTTGAATTATTCCTAAAAAGAGTTGTTTATCATCTGCTTTTAAAATTATCAAATTTTCGTTTTGGTAATTACGGTATAAAACATTTGTGATATTTTTAAAGCTTTTTACAATACTATTTGTGTGTGCTTCTGAGGAAGTTAGCCTTATTTTCAAATTACTTGAAATGTTTTCAAATTGTTCGAGTGCTATATGGTTTTCTATATGAGGGATTATTATAGTCAGACTTTCTTTCGAATTTGAGATAAGGTTTTGAATTGTTTCGTTAATTCTGATTACACTATGAATTATCCAAACATAATTAGAGAGATCTGTTTTAGTCGGGCTTATTTCTTGAAGATAACTTTTCATCACATCTTCAATTGGTTTATTTAAGCCTGAAACCTCATTAATAGAGTTTTGAATTATCGTATTCAAACTCTCTATTACTTTATTTTCAACATTTATAATAGCAGTAGAAAGATTATCATTATTATATTTAAGTTCTTCATGAATTTTATTTAAATTAGTCTCAAAATTAGTTAACATATTCAATAGAAGCATTTTAAAATCGTTTCTATATTGAAATATTGTCTCAGTAATTTTTTCTATTGGTTTAAAGCTCTCATCAAACTTTTTCTCGATTAATTCATTTAGATTAGTAGTAAAATCTAAAACTATGTTATCATATTTTTCTTTGAATAAATCTTCGATAAGAGTTAATATTTCCTTTTTTTTAATATTCTCAGTTAAGGTTGTTTTAATATTATTAATATTTTTAATCAAATCTGCAAATTTAGTTTGAACTATACCTTTTATATCTTGATGAAGCCCTGTAATTTTTTTGTTTACTTGCTTTAATTCTTCCATTCCCGCTACGATATCTTCAACTTCTTGTTTCTGGATAATGGAATCCTCATCGATATCTTTTTTAATCTCTTGAAAAGTCTCTAGTATACTATCCAATTCTACTGCATCATTCCCCTTAAAAATTTTATTAATTGAATTGACCATTAATTCTTGAATTGAGTTTTTAATGTTTGGCAAATTAGCATTAATGTTTTCATAATAATTCAAGATTGGGAGAATTGGAGGTAAAACAGAGTATTGGACTACCCTATCATCTTTTCCAGATGGTAATTGGACTAATAACCCAGTATCTATAAGTTCCTTTAAAGAATCATTAAATTGCTCTATGGATGCTTTAGGTATAATATTAGACAACTCATAGTACGAATAGGAGAATTTTCCTAATGCTTTAAGATAGATTTCAATGGCATATTCTGAAAGTTGTATTTTTCTCAAAAAGTCATCCATTTATTTTTCACCAATTTATTTTACATATTTTTGACTATTCGATATAAATTAATAACTTATTTGAATTTTTATTTCTATTTATTATATCAATTTCTTTTCTAAAAAATATTTAAGGAGGTTTTATCATTAACATTATTAATAATAGTAGAGATACATTATCACTTTTAATTAGTTAATGTGAAAGTAATGATTGAAGATATCTATTTTTACTTGGATTTAACGAAAGATATATTAAAGAAAAAGGAAATCATAAAATCTATTAAATATTATATTGAGGAAAAAAACAAAGTAAATATAAAAGGCCATTATTCTCTTCTGATATTTCAAGAAGAAGGAAATCCAATCTTTATTAATGATAAAAAAGATTCTGAAATAATTGCAAAATCCATTGAAGAGAATTGGAAAACACGCCCAAAACAACAAAGTTATTTTGAAAATGGATTATTTTATATTTTTTCCTATATTGCTGAAACAGTGAGAAAGAAATCTAAATATAATAGAATTATAATTATTACTGACACACCTTCTGATTTATCCGAAGATTATCAAAACGCTCTATTTAACCTTGTATCTAAAATTAAAAATTTTCCAACATTTATAGAGATCATAAGAGTCTCAGGCATTAGTGAACGATTTTTTAGTGATGATGTAAAATTGAATTTACTTGCGGCTGATACTAAGGGAAGCATCTTTTATATCAAGGATCGAAAAGAATTTTCTGAAATAATTAAGAAATTAGTAAAAACCAAACAATTTGTATCAACATTTGTAGATAAACCTGAACGTATTAGAATAAGTAAAGAAGATTATGCTTTTTATAATCATTTGGCAAAACCTTTGAAAAAACCAGAAAGTGTAGAAGGTCTTGTTTGTTATTTCTGTAAGGAGGAGGTTTGTCCTGTTTGCGTTGATATTTATGATTTACCAGTAGTTTGTGAAGATTGCAATTCAAGTTTCCACAATTGCTGTGTTACAAACCATGTAATAAATCATAATATAGGTATTCCAAATATTTTTCGCTGTCCAAATAAAGAATGTGATGTACTGCTAAAAATTGATGAAGATGAGATTATTGAGGTTTCTGGTGAAGTGGAAGTGAGTACTGTAAAAGAATACCTGGAGGAAGAAGAATTAATGACAATTACTAAAGAAATTCCTAAAATCAAACCACTACCATCAACACCATCTATTCTGGAACAAAAAAAAAATGAAGATGTCAATCCCAGCACAGAAATTGATGATTTTTTTTCTTCTGAAGAGGAAAGGGTTAAAACCATTAGAATTGGAGGGTTTTTTGGAAAAGTCTATACAGTAAAGAAAGTAGGTGATAAAATTGTATATGAAAGAGCTACCCAAACATCATTTAAGTCAAACTTTACTGCTCAAAAAGACAGAGAATTAATACCCCAAAAAGCAATCTCATCAATAAATGAAAGAGAAAGGAAAAGGCCTCGCTTTACAATTTGTCCTCAATGTGGGAGACAGAATGATTCTCAACAAATAAAATGCTCTAATTGTGGCTCGAAATTATAATAAAGAGTGTACACTTTGAATTTTATAACACTTTTATAATATAATTTTTTATTAGAATTAAATTAAAAAGAAATTATAATAATTAGAGATAAAAATAAATAAAACTTCTGTTATTAGTTTATCATTGATGCTAAAATGTTGCCAAGAACCGAAGCCGTGAATTCTGAGGAGTTTATATTTTTCATAGATTTAATTTCAAATTTTCTTAAAAAGAAGTCTTTAATGAAAGCGATTAATGCTTTTATCAAAGAAAAAGATAAGTATAATGCTTTAACTTCTTATGGAGTTGTCTTATTCCAAAAAGATGATAACCCTATTAGCGTTTATAATTTAAAAGATGTAGAAACCGTTTTGAACACTATTGACGAGGCATGGGAAAGAAGGGAAATTGAACAGAGTTATTTAGAGAATGGGTTATATGAAATCCTTGCTTATATTTTTAGAAAAAGTCGTGAAGCGAGAAAAAATTATCGAGTTATAATTATTTCAGATGCTCCAAGCAAATTATCTGAAGAATATTATAATGCACTCTATGATTTGTTGATCAAGGCAAAAAAATTTTCAGCTTTTATTGACATCATACGTGTAGGAGATGATAAATTTTATGAAGATGATGTCAAATTAAAAGTAATTTCAAGTGAGACCCACGGAGGTACATTTTATTGTCCGAATGAAAAGCTTTTGTCAAATATATTAGATTCATTGATTCAGAATAAAAAAGAATTTAAAGTTATTAAGACCGAAGAATCTGAACAGGTTTTAACTGATGACAAAGTCTTCTATGAACGTTTAGCAGTAGATCTTATTAGTTTATCTCCCGAAGATGAAGAGATTTGTGATATATGTGAACAAGAGTTATGTCCTATTTGTGAAGCACATTCTGATGAGATTCATAAATGTTATAATTGTAATGCTAAATATCATAATTGTTGTGGTGCAAAATACTCAATTGCAAAAAATATTGGCATACGCCACGTTTTCAGATGTGTTCAATGTGAAACACTTTTAAAGTTAGACGAAGAATTTGTTAATATAGTTTTTGAGGAAGATTTAGAAGAAGAATTACATGAAGTTGATTTGCAAGAACCTATTTCTCAAATAACCACTATAGAAGAAATTGAAGACCAACAAATTTTAGAGGAAGAAGCAGATTCTGGAACCTTACTAACAGAATTAGAAAAAAAACCCGAGGTTACTAAAAAAGTAAAAATAGGGGGCTTTTTTGGCCAAGAAATCACCATAGGTACTAAAAATACAAATAAATTGGTGGGAACCGAACCTTTAAAATCTTCTGAACAAAAAGAAAAGCCCATTTCAATAACAGCTTTACAGCCTCCAAAGAAGAGAGGAGCTGTAACAATAAAGCTCTGTAAAATTTGCGGAGCGACTTGTGGTGCTTTAGTTGAAAATTGTCCTACCTGTGGAGCTAAAATTGACTAATCTTCTCATCCTATAATTTTAATTATCTCCTCTCCTTTTAACGCCATGTCACGCAATACTGATTAATGTATTTTATTTTTAAACTTAAACAATTATTTAAAAATAATTTGAAGTGCACAGAAATTTATCTAAATTATTAAAATATAATATATATATCAAACTATACAATAAATTCTATGGTTTAGATGTATCTCAAAGAAGAAATAAAAACTTATCAGAGTAATAGACCTAAAACCAAGGCATTATGGGAAAAAGCTATTAAAGTATTACCTGGTGGGATTTCTCATAATATAAGAACATTTGGGTTACAATTAATTGGTGCTTTTCCAATTTTTATAAATTCTGCCAATGGTGCCTTCATGACAGATATTGATAATAATAAGTATCTTGATTGTTGGAATGGACATTTTGCTATGATTTTAGGACATAATCCTCCTGAAATTCGAGATATTATTAAAAAATACGTCTCTTATGGATGGCATTTTGGAACCAATACAGAACACCAAGTTAAATTAGCTGAGGCTATTATAAGAGACAATCCTAGTATTGAAAAAATGCGTTTTTGTACTAGTGGCACTGAAGCAACTATGTACGCGTCACGTCTAGCGCGGGCTTTTACTAAGAGAAAAGTTATAGGGAAAGCTCAAATGGGATGGCATGGGGCAAATGACACCTTATATTATGATGTAGGAGGGATTTTTGGTGATATAGGGCCTCCAGGTCTTCCAAACGCAAGTGAAGCAGGTATTATTACTTTTGAAATTAATAATGAAAAAACATTTGATTTAATAAAGAAAAATTCTCATAATTTAGCTGCAATTATTTTAGAGCCTATTTTGGGTGGTGGTGGTGGATTTCCAGTCGATATAGAATTTCTAAAAAGATTGCGGGAGGAAACTGAGAGATATGATATTCTTCTTATTTTTGATGAGGTTATAACGGGTTATCGATTCACAGATTCATTATTCCAAAACCAGATAGATGTTATTCCAGATTTAACCACAATGGGTAAAATTATTGGTGGAGGAATGCCAATAGGTGCCATTGGTGGTCGAGAAGAAATTATTGAGAAATCGAAACCTGGTATAGAGAATCAAGTTTTAATTGGAGGCGGAACTTTCTCTGGATATCCATTAAGTATGATTGCGGGGCTAAAGACGTTGGAAATCTTAAAGAATTCAAAAAGAAATTACTCTCGAATAAACAAAGAAGGTGATAATTTGTTAAATAATCTAAACCAATATTTTCTAGAAAAGAAATTACCGATCATAGCTAAAGGTTATAAATCGATAGTAGTGCTTCATGCTCTTACAAAATGGATTGAAAATCCTTCGATTGGGGAAATTATTGAATTTAAAGATAAAAAGCGTGAAGCTTTAATTCAATTATCACTTTTTAATCGAAATATTTCAGGATTACATGGATTAGGATCGATTTCTATGGCTCATACTCACGAAAATGTTGTCCAAATACAAGAAACAGTTGAAGCAATTGCTAAACCGGTATCTCAAACAACTTTTAGTTAAAATTCTTTTAATAGATATAAACATTCATATCCTATTCATAAAATAATTAAAATAGGTTTTTCAAATGAAAAAAAAATTCACAGTTGTTCAAGTAGGTTTAGGACCAATGGGGAAATTAATAGTAAAACTATTGCTTACCCGTAATAATATACAATTGAAGGGAGTCGTAGACATAGATCCTCAATTTAACGGGAAAAAACTATCTGATTTTTTTGATATTGGTAACAAAGAAGATCTAATTATAGAATCAAACTCTAAAAAGATCCTTTCGAAGGAGAAAGTTGATGTTGTCATTATTGCCACATCTTCTTCATTAGAAAAGAATTCGCCAATAATTGTGGAAGCTGTTAAATCAAGAATTAATGTGATTTCCATATGCGAGGAATTATCTTATCCATTTCAATATTATCCCAAACTTTCTGAAGAATTAAATCAGCTAGCAAAATCACTAAATGTATCGATTATAGGGACAGGAATTAATCCAGGGTATCTTATGGATCTATTACCTATTGTCATCACAGCACCTTGTCAATTTGTAGAATCAATTAAAGTAATACGGATGATGAATTCTGCAAAAAGGAGAGTATCTTTCCAACGTAAGATAGGAACGGGTTTAACGCCAGAAGAATTTGATAATAAAATTAAAGATAAAGAAATTACTGGTCATGTTGGTTTAATTCAATCAATTCAAATGATTGCAGCTGCTCTTGGAATTGAATATGATGAGATTTTAGAGATCCCACCAAAACCTATAGTTTCTGAAAAGGAAATTATTACTTCTTATGGAGAAAAAGTACCAAAAGGGTATGTTTGTGGTTTGCAGAGTAAAGCTATTGCTAAAAAGCTGAATAAGGAAATAATTGTCTTAGATTTTTTAGCATTTGCTGGTGATCATGAAGAATTTGATAGTGTTATAATAGAAGGAAATCCGAATATCCATCAAAAAATTATGGGTGGCGTTCACGGTGATATTGGTACCGCAGCAATGGTTGCTAATTTAATACCTAAGATAATTGATGCGAAACCTGGATTATTAACCATGAAAGATATACCTGTACCTTGTTATACTGAAAATATATGGAAAAATAAATAAAAAAATTATTATTTAACTTATAAAAAGCTACTTATAGGAATATATAAAATAATTGAGAGAATTCCTGCCATAGGAAAGGTTAAAAACCAGATTAGTACAATTTTCCACATCCCTCTTCTAACAGGAGTATGGCTTGCTTTTGATAATCCGATCATTGAAGCAACTAGCATATGAGATCCAGATAAAGGAATTCCTAGTGCTGTTCCAAGAAATAAAATCGCTGCTGTAGGGATTTGTGTAGCAAAAGCAGTACTAGGATATAATTCTGTAATTCTTCCAACATTTTTAATAACACCTCTTCCTAATACTATTAAACCTCCAGCTAGACTTAAGCCAGTTAATAAAAGAAGTAGATCTATTTGTATTTCTCCTATCCCTACAACTATACCTACTGCATTTGAGCAATCATTTCCAGCTCTTGAAAAAGCTGTTATACAGATAACTATCAATACAATGTATGAAAAGAATTTTTCTGTCCTTTCAAAACTCTGAAAGCTATTTAGATGCTTTAGTTTATAATGATGCATAAGCTTATAAACTAAAAATGAAGCAGCAAAACCAATAATTGGAGACAATATCCACCAGAGACTTAACTCAACAATTTTTAGCCACTGTATACTCACAACTGGGGTTATTCCAAGGCCTATTATTGCTCCAATTGTTGCATGTGTAGTAGATATTGGCAATCCTAATGCGGAGGATAAAATCAACCAAATAGCAGTAGAAATTAAAATCGTTATAACTATAGCATTATCAATACTTAATAGTAAATCATCACCAACAGTTTTACTCACTGCTCCACCTAGAATAAATGCTCCTACAATTGCAAAAATAGTTGCTAAGATAAGAATTTGCTTCATCTTTAAAATTCTCGAACCATAGATTCCGGCGAAAGTTTCATCATTCGCACCTATCCCAAAAGAGATAACAATAGCTATAACTAAAAATATTGTTAAAATTATTGAAAAAGCCATTTAAATCGCCTTTTTTTATTTGCTTGGGTATTTAACTATTAAACTTCTAAGAAAATCGCTTATCTCTTCAGCCCTAATTATCATATCAAACATTTTTATACAAATTTTTGATGTTAAATATACACGAAGAGATTTTTCTTTAGGTTTTTGATAAATTTTTTCTAGGATGTTATATTTTGCTTCACGAGCGCTTCGTTTTAGAGTTTCTATGTGAAAACTTTTTTGGTAGGCAGTTTTAAAATCTGTTTCCATAAGATTTACCATATCAATTAAAGTATCAATTGTTTCTTGATACAAATCGTTAAGTATTTTTACTTTATCTCTAATATCATCAAAGAGATCAAAAGGATATACTTTTAGCCCCATTGCCAGCTCTTCTGAGCCATCAGAGACAAAATCCAAATATTTGATTAATCTATAACGATCTTCAACTAGAAAAGGAAGCGCTCGCTGATCTTTATAAAGTAAATCAATGTATTTTTCTTTAGCTCGGTCTGCATTATGTTCACATTCAATAACTTTGTCTAATCTTTTCTTATCTAACTTTTCATTTACTAAATCGGTTATACAATCATGTAGTAATAGGGAACCATTTAAAACTTCATTATTAAATTCACTTGCTGCATTCAGTAGCTGATTTCTTTTCTCGCTTTTTAATTTTAATTTCATTCGTCTCACATCAAAAGTTTATTAATTTACCTAATAGGATGTAATAGTCATAGATATCATTTATTTATTAAAAAAAATTTCTATTTTTAGATTAGTTTTAAAGGGATTATAATTTAAAAAAAAATCAATATTAATTGAAATCAACTTAATTTAAATATAATAAGCTCTCTTGCCTTTTCTTGAAATACAGTTTAAGGATATTATATTTGATCGAAAAATACAAAATTATTGTATTAATTCTGGTTTTAAATGCCCTAGTTATGGTCATTCTTGGGCTTGCCCACCGGAAGCACCATATTTAGAACAAAAAGTTTCAAAATATAAAAAGCATTTTCTTATATACGTTTCTTACAATTTACAGAAGCATGTTTATAAAGAAAAACGAAAACATCCTAACAGAAATGAAAATAATATAAAAAGTGCTTTTTTTATGAAAAATCTTCTACGAGATAAGTTAGAACAACAAATTAGTTTATTTATACATCAGTATCAAGACCTTTATGATGATATACTTATTTTATGGGATGGATTTTGTAGAGTATGTTTTAATGAAAAAGATAAAGGTTGTACATATGATGCAGGTAATCCTTGTCGATATCCAGGTAAAAAGAGATATTCGATGGAAGCAGTCGGAATTGATGTAACTCAGACTGTAAAAAACCTAAATTTCAAAATAGAATGGCCTCCTAATGAATTTGTTTATCGGTTTGGTTTAGTATGTTTTAAATAAAAAAGAAGAAAAGAAAAACATTAAAAATTCACATCTTCTAACACTATTGTTTCCTTTCTATCTGGTCCAATCGAAACCATTGCAACATCAGTTTTAAGGATATTTTTAATTGCTTGAATATACGTTTTCATAGTTTCTGGGAGGGCATCATATCCTTTTTTCGCTATATCCAACCATTCTTCTCTAGTCTTTTCCTCCCAACCTTCAAAAGTTTTATAAATCGGTTCACAATTTTCAATTAGTTCTGATTGTATTGGCCAACTTTCAAGTTGTATGCCTTTTAAATCATAGCCAATACAAATTTTGATTGGGTTAATCCCTTGTAACGCATCCAAAAGAGTTATAATGACTTTATCAACACCATTAATCATAATTCCATATTGAATATTAAAAAGATCTAGCCATCCAACCCTTCTTGGTCTTCCTGTTACAGTTCCATATTCATGTCCTTGTTCTCTGATTTTATCCGCTGTTTCGTTAAATAACTCTGTGGGGAATTTACCCTCACCAACACGAGAAGTATATGCTTTTACAATTCCAATTACCTTCATAATTTTTTTAGGGGGAATTCCAGTACCTGACGAAATACCTAAAGCGTTTGCATTAGAAGAAGTCCCGTAAGGGTACATTCCAAAATCAATGCTTAAAAGACTACCTTGAGCTGCTTCAAAAAGAACTTTTTTTCCAGAATCAACAGCTTTATTCAAATAATATGTTGTATCAATTACAAAAGGTTTTAATTGTTCCCCATAGGTTTTGTATTCTTCATAGATAGCTTCTAAATTAATATCTACATTGGGATCATATAACGATATGAGGTCTTTCTTAATTTTAAACAGTTTTTCTAATTTTGATTGCAAGAGTTCAGGATTTATTAAATCAAAGATTCTTAAACCCCACCGAGCTGCTTTATCCGAATAAGCAGGGCCAATTCCTCTTTTTGTGGTCCCAGCAGCATAATTTCCTTTTGTTTTTTCTTCTAATCCATCTAAGATACGATGAAAGGGAAAAATTACATGAGCTGTAGAACTCAGTTTCAAATTGACTTTTTTATTCAATTTCCTTAGGTTTTCAATTTCTTCTAGCAAGATTTTTGGATCTACCACACAACCATTGGCTATTACACCCTCTTTTTCTAAAGGAGCTCCAGATGGCATTAACTTAAACTTGTATTTGACACCATTAGCATTTATGGTATGGCCCGCGTTATTCCCTCCATTGTATCGAACAACAATGTCTGCCTTTTGTGCTAAAAAGTCAACAAATTTGCCTTTGCCTTCGTATAGGGTTAGTATGCGGCATGCAAAACTAAACTCCCCACGAAAGGCCTATAACGGCAATAGTTTTACTCATATGTCATTTTCCTTTTGATAATTTTGTATAATTATAATCTTTTTTGAGTCCAAAATAAGTTATTATATTAACTTTAAAAAATTTTTGGTTGATAAGAACAGAAATCCATTAGTTAGGTAATGATTTTTATATTCGAATTTTCTTGTAAGTCATAAACTTATTTTATAAATCTAAAATAAACAAAAACACTCCCTTCTAAAGAATCTTGCCTACTTTTAAGAAAACTGTCCTAATTGATCTCGCTCATAATGAAATGTTGAATACTGATGAGGACGAATTTAGTGAATTTTTAGATCTCCTTAGAAAACAAGATCTTAAAATTATCAAAAATGAAAACAGTCATATCACAAGAGAAATTTTAGAAAATATTGACCTCTTAATTCTTGGCAACCCAATTGACGACTTCTTTTCAAGTTTAGAAATTAAACATATTATTGATTATGTAAGAAATGGAGGGGGATTATTGTTATTAAGTGAATACGGGGCGGATTACCTTCAAAAAACTAATCTAAATGACATTTCAGGAAAATTCGGTATCTTCTTTGAGAAAAACATAATTAAAGAGATAAATAGTAATAATCAAAATTGTACTAGTATTTTACATATCCAAGATTTTATAAAACATCAAATTACAAAAAATCTAAGAGAAATTATTATCGGAGGATCTTGTTCCTTATTTTTAAATAAAGAAGCAAAAATATTATTGCAATCAAATGAAAGATCTGTTTGGTCTGAAATTTATAATAATACTTCTGAAGAATGGAGTAAAGATCAAGAGAAACAGCAAATTATTGCTTCATATACAGAATTTGGACAAGGGAAAGTTGTAGCAATCGGAGATATTGATATATTTACTTCAAATTCAAGAATAGGTATAAATACATTCGATAATCGGAAATTTTTACAAAACATTATTAATTGGTTAATAGAACCTGTAAGAGAATCAAAGGTATTGTCATTCCTTCTTAATCAGCTTGGTGACCTCCAATATGAGATTAGAGAAACAAACAAAGTTCTCAATAACATAATCGAAACAATGACTATCTTAGAAAAAAGGATAAGTTATCTTGAAAAAAATTCAAATCCAAATCACCAATCCTTAGATTTAGAAATTTAAATATTCAAAATAAATTTCTGCAAACTTATTTGTTAATTATCCACTAAAAAAATAAATATCTTATTTAATCTCAAATTTATCTTCACATGATTGATCATTCTTATGATCAGATTATTTCTGCTTTTGAAGAGAGTGCAAATTCTTTTAACCGAAAAAACCAATATTTTGACATTTTATATGATTCACAATCGGTTACATACATTGAAAAAAATCCTTCTACAGAAATAGTTTCAATAAACGTAAAAACTTCTGGAATTGTAGCCAGAACGTTTGATGGAAATTGGAAAGAAGTAGCTTTTGATGATATTTCTAATATTAATAAAGCTCTCGAAAAAATACCCAAAGTAATTAATAAAGGTGAACAACTTGCGGAATTAGCAGGTTGGATTCTGAATAAAGAAGTTAAGCCGAAAATTGACTCAAGAGATATACCCATTGAAGAAAAATTAAAGAAAATTAGAGATATTTACAACTTTATTCAAAATTATGATGAACGGATTTTAATGTGTCAATTAAAATATCAAGAATCTGAAATAACTCGTATTTTTGTGAATAATGAAGGAAGTCAATTAAGACAAGTCATTCCACGGTTGAGATTTTTTATTTTTCCTATTGTTAAAGAAGGTAATACAGTTGATTATGATCATTCAGTAATTGAAGGCCAAGCAGGTTTTGAAATTTTTGATGATTTAAATAACTCTAAATTGGAAAAAATTGTAAATAACTCTCTAGATATGTTAAAGGCTAAAAATCCTCCATCTGGGAAATTTCCTATAATTGTGGATCCATCAATGGCAGGAATTATTGCACATGAAAGTTTTGGTCATGGTTTAGAAGCGGATCAAATCTTAAGAGGAAGAAGTTATCTTGAGAATAAATTGAATAAACAAGTTGCTTCAGACATATGTGTAATATGTGATGCGCCTAATATGGAAGGTCAGATAGGATCTTATTTCTTTGATGATGAGGGAATTAAAGCAGGAAAAAATATTTTAGTAGAAAATGGAATTTTAACAAATTTCATCTATGACAGAAGAAGTGCCTCAGTAATTGGTAAAGATCCTCAAGGAAACGGAAGAAGGCAAAGTTACGCTCATGTAGTTCATCCAAGAATGTCTAATACCTACTTCGAACCAGGGGATTATGATCTAGAAGAAATTATATCTGAAATTAAAGAAGGTGTAATGTGTAATCATTCATTTTTCGGAATGGAGGATCCTTTAGGGGGTGGGCTACAAGCTACATCCAAGAAAGGATATTTAATAAAAAATGGTGAAAGAACACAAATTTTAAAATCAATCGCATTAAGTGGACATGTCTTAAATGTTCTAAATAACATCGATGCAATAAGTAAAGACTCTACAAAATTCCATGGTGGTGTGTGTGGAAAGGGTCATTATGATAAGGTACCTGTTAGTGATGGAGGTAGTTATCTTAGGATCAATGAAGTTTTAATTAGTCCAGGGTGAGTGAAAAATTGTCTAATGAGAAAATAGATATTATAGAAAAGGAAATAAAAGACAAGCATATCACTGATTATGAGATTTTTCTTACAGATGGAAAATCATATGAATCAATATTTCTAAAAGATAAGGTTGATACTGAAAGAGATATTAATGATTTTAAATACTTTTTGCGAATACTGACTCATAAGGAGGATAAAACCGGTGTTGGATTGGTAAAAGGGAATTCTTTAGATCGAAAAGAAATTGAGAGAAATATAGATATATGCATTTCAATAGCAAAAAGTAATTTAGGCTCAAAATTTTATTTTCCTGGTCAAGCTTCTTTTCATGATACAATTATTGCTGATAAAAAAGTAATTCAAGACCCCTTGAATACTAAAAATATTCTAGCTGAAGAATTAATTTCAGAGATACAACAATATAAAGAAATTCAGCCTACTTTCGGTCGTATTCGTGTTCATATCGATAAGATCTCTTTAAGAAATAGTAATGATCTCAATTTGAGCAATATAAAAACGTATTTTTTTGTAGAATTCTCTTTGAAATCTCAAAAAGAGGGAAAATTATCAGAATACTGGCCTTATTTATTTATTAAAGATAAAGATCAATTAAATTTTCCAGAAAGAGTAGAACATTGGGTAAAACTAGCTCAAGATTCATTAATCGCGAAAGTACCTAAACCGAAGGAAAAAGCAACAGTTATTTTTTCTCCGCAAGTATTAAATAAAGCACTCAACCCTGTAATAGAAAATCATTCTTCAGGAAGAGCTTTTTTTCAAAAAATATCTCGATTTAAAATTGATCAAGAAGTAGCTTCTGAAGAAATCTCTATTATAGATGATGGGTTATTAAAAGGAGGATTACGAACCAATGGATGGGATATTGAAGGCTCCCCGCGTCAAAGAACCGAAATTGTCAAGAATGGCATTTTCCAGAAATATATTTACGATCAGAGATATGCAATATTTTCCAATCAAAGTTCAACCGGAAATGCAATAAGAGATATAAGAACAGAAATTATAAATAATGGAATAAGTAACCTTGAGATATTACCTGGAACTATGAATTTGGATGATATTATTTCTGAAATTAATGAAGGCTATTATATTGATCAATTTTCCTGGTTAAATCCAAGTAAATTGTCAGGAGCTTTTGGAGCAGAAATTAGAAATGGTTATTATATTAAGAATGGAAAGATCGAATATCCAATCAAACTTGGCAATATTAGTGGTAATGTTATCAAAATGCTTGGAGATTGTCAATACATTTCGAAAGAACGAGAGTTTTTTGAAAATTCTCTATTTCCATATATGGTCTTTAATAATTTAACAGTATCCTCTTGAAATACTGAACTCTCTTAACTATATTGTTAAATTGATTTAAATAATTAAGTTTACATTTATTTCTTACCTAACATTTAAATATTAAATATTTATAGTGGTGAAGCTAATGGGTAAAGAAGCTCAAAGTCAAGCTAAAAAAATAGGAATGATGAACAAATCACAATATACATTTTATTATTCACCGAAGAAAATTAAAGCCAAATTTTCGAAAATTAAACCAGATGTCGCATATCTCATAGAAGATTGGATTAAAAACATTGATCCTTCAGCAATTATAAGTGAATCTACTACTGGTGGAAGAAGTGCAAAATTTTTTTATTTAGCACCACAGGCAAATGTTTACATTGAAATTCTTGATAAGATTTCAGGATATGTTGCATACAGCACAGATAATCATGTGAATAAAATTGATATATATACTGAAAACCAAGATTATGTAAAGGCAATTGTTCAAGGTATTAATAATATCTGGGAAGATGGAATTGTAAATCATTTAAACCTAAAAAAACTCTCAAGTAAATTTAAAGTAAAGGGCGAAGATATTTTAAATGCATGGAACTCTTTTCTTTAAAAAAAGATTTTTGTAATTTGAGATATTTAAATAAAATAATTTTACTTTTTATCTTTTTTTTCAGACTTTACCTCTATTAAATTATATTCTCTGGAACCTAAACCAATTTTTTCAGCTAAATCTAATTGTAACTCCCAGTGTTTTGATGAATTTCCATCTAAATTAAAATCCATCTCACCTGATTTTGGATTAAAGCGAGGAATATGTGAAAGCCATTCAAAAGGTCCTTGAGTTGGAATATTATTCACATCAGAAAGAACCGAGTGAGGACTAATTGAAGAATTATGGATTAGATCTATAGTTGCCTGATCCAATGCGACGGGATCTAATGATGCTAAAACTCCAATATCTGGTACAAAGGGGACATCTGAACCCCCTGTACAATCGCATTGATAGGTGATATCTATCGCGTAATTTATATAAAATATTTTATCTTTTCCAAAATATTCTACAACTCCTTTAGCGTTGTCTACCATCTGAGTGATAAATTCTTCACGAGAAACGGTCCCTAAATTAATAACTTTATCCTTACATACAGAAGCACACATATAACATAATTTACATTTTTCTTTATTAAAAATCAGTTTACTATTTTTATCTTTAGATAAAGCATTTGAAGGACATATATTAACACAATTCTTACATTCTGGATTGCAATTCTCAAAATTAAATTCAAAAGTTTTGCCAGTGTGAGCTTCAACTTTCCCACCTTTTGATACGCATCCAATTCCTAAATTTTTTATCGAACCACCAAAACCCGCACCTGCATGTCCTTTAAAATGAGTTGCCAATATCATGTAATCAAACTCTTTTAAACGTCCAGCTACTAATACTTCACTAAATTTGTTCCCATTAATTTCTTGTACCTCTATGTCTGTTCCATCTTTTCCATCTAACATAAGAATTGGAGCACCCATAGTTTCTTCTGTAAAACCATGAACTAAAGCAGCATATAAATATTCTTCTTCAGTAGCTCTGCCAGAATATTCTGTATGAATCCCTGAAACATTCTCAGGTATACCCCATCCACAAGACTCTGCTACAGATGGAATTCCTCCAATTTCTTTAACATAATCGCACAAAAAACGAATATAACTCGGACGGATATATCTGGTATTTTCTAATGCTCCAAAGTGAGTTTTAATTACTATTCGATTGCTATTATTAATTTTTTGTTCAAACCCGAGTTTCTTCAATCCCAATAAACCTTTAAACTTGCTCATACTCTGCTCATGAGAGTGTGTTCGAGCAGTAAAATAAAATACATCTGATTTAATTTCTCAACACCATAAAAATAGTTTATATGTTTCATACAAATAATTAGAGTTTATATTTTATGTCAAAAAATATTTTAACACTAATTAATTCTATTAATATAATATATAAACAATAATTGATACAATAAATTATAAAGATGGCTCGTTGTCCTGAGTGCGGAGGATTTATGAAATATCATTCAGCTATAAAGCAAGTTGTTTGTCAATCGTGTGGATTGTCGCTTTCAAGACATGAGTTGGACAGATATTGGCAGAAAGTAAGGAGTGAAAATATTACAGATACTGATAGTGTCCAGCAAAAGAAAAATCGTAGAAAAGAATGGCTTGAATGGTATTCTTCCTCTAAATCTGATAAAGAAAATTATTAAAAGTAGAATAAATACAGAAATTCTAGATAATAAGTGAAATTTATTTAGAAATTAATTAAAAGAGAGTCATATTGTTTATTTGTAGAGAATTTTTAACTAACTACTGAATTTTCTTTCAAAAATATTTTCTAATAATTCTAGTAGTTTTACTGCTGGTATATCTAGCAGAGTTATTTCTAGATGTCTTCCACGCGTAGCATCTTCAATTCTTACTGTTTTAGAGGCTACTATTTTTAATTGAGTAAGTTGGCGAACGTATTTTCTAAAACTCATTTTAACATGAGGTTCCATTGAATAGTTCTCGCATATTGCATTATATTCCTCAAAGGCATCATCAACTAAAGTAAATGGTTCTCCTTTATCAATTAATGATCGCACAATTCCGTATAATGCCAATAATTCTTGGTCTTTTAATTGATCTACAATATCATTTCTAAAAGTGGGATAAACATCATTTGAAGCTTCTCTAATTATGTCAGCGTTTATGCGATCAATCCCTTCCTTATCGCAATATGACCCACTTTTTCGTAAAATCTCGATACCATGCCTCATATTTTTATGATCAACTACGATTTGAGCAATCATTGTTAATAACTCCTCATCTATGACATTCTCTTTTAATGCAAGGTCACTACGATATTCTAAAATTTGAAGAGATTCATCAAAATTATAGGGTTTTAATACGATTTTCTCGTTCAATCTACTTAATATTCTTTCAGTTTCAATACTCATCCAATCCTTGCTTCTTGAAATTAGAAGCAACGATAACTTGGCATTTTGATGGCCAAATGTCTCTGCAATATCTAGAAATGCTAAAACTTCATCGGATTTTAAGAGATGAATCTCATCAATGACTAATAACATATAACCGTTATCTCGAATTAGTTGTGAGAGAATTAATTTTAATGCTTCATCGTCTGAAAAACCTCTACCACTGCCATGCTGATATTTGGCGAGCAGCTCTCTAATAATCTTACTTTTGGAACGAAAATTAATGCAATTAAAATATTCTAGGAATAGTTTAACATCATTTTCAATTGCTATTGTTCTAAAACTTTTTCCAAAAAAACGCGCAGTACAAGTTTTTCCTACACCTCCCTTCCCTAATATCAAACAATTAATAGAAGGTTGTTCCTTTTCTTCCATAATCCTCCTATAATTGAAAATTAATGTTTTTAGAGCTTCATCTCGACAAAATAACTTATCTGGCACATAACTTAAATCTAGGGAACTAGCTTGTCTAAAAACTGACTTTTTCATGAACTGTTTTCTGAATTCATCCTCGTCCATGGCAAATCGATAAATTTTGAAATTATAATTTAATTGATATGTAATAAAAGAACAATCTAAGTATAAATTTTCTTATACTATACTCGAATTATCTTTTTTCTATAAAAAATTTTTTAATTAAAAAACTATGTTAATATCTATAATTTATCTAGATTGTTGATAGGGTGCATCTGAGAATAAGATTCTTTTAACTTAGTTATGTCATTTTTAGCGTAAATTCGCGTCGTGTTTGGACTCGAATGTCCTAATATATCTTGTAATTCGCTAATATCCATACCTGAACGTCTTAAATGAGTTGCTCCAGTATGCCTGAAAACATGGGGAGTTATTATTTTAGAATCAGCAAATCCACATTTTTCTTTAATGAGTTTAATATCTGTCTGTATGACTCTAGGACTTAATTGTTGGTTCCTCGTATTAACTAACAGAAAATCTTCAGTATCATAACTTATTCTGTTTTTGAGATGTTCTTCGAAAATTTTTAAAGTCTTATGATCAGCTGGAACAATCCGTTCCTTATTTCCTTTTCCTCGGAGTTTAATATAACCCCTTTCAAAATCTATATCCTTAATTTTTATATTGCATAATTCACTTACTCTTGCCATAGTAGAATATAATAATCGAACAATTAAATAATAGCGTTCACTCTTTCTTGAGTTAAATTCTCGTCGATCTTTTAGTTTCTCGAAGATCTTTTCCATATCAGAAATTCTTAAGAATTTTGGTAAACTTTCTTCGAGTTTTATTTTCGGTGTTTTGATAGTACTCATAGGATCTTTTGAAATAAACTCATTTAAGGTTAGAAATTTGAAGTAAGACCGTAATGAAGCTATTTTTCTTCCTACACCTTTTTTAGTATAGTCCATTTCATTTAATTTTTTTAGGAAAAGTCGAATTTTTTGACGAATTAAAGGAGAATTAATTTGGAGATCTCCTACAAGTTCAATGAATTTATAAAGATCATAACGGTAAGCTTTAATTGTAGATGACGAGCAACCTTCTTCAACCTCTTTTGCGACTAAGAAATCTTCCAAAAAATCAGAAATTTTGTAATTTTCCATATTATATGGAAATTATCAAGATAATACAAATTATTGTGTGATATCTAGGTATATATTTTAAAAAGATTTCATTTAGTTAATCCTTCTCCGTACCATCCTTTTTTGATAAAAAGATAAGCATTCATACTAGCAGTTGTTCCTTCGCCTACTGCAGTTGTTACTTGTCGTATTCCACCTGTTACGTCTCCTGCTGCATATATCCCTGAAAAATTAGTTTCTTGATTTCTGTTAACTTTAATAAATTTATCTTTGTCGAGTTCTATCCCTGCTTTTTTCGCTAAATCACTTTGTGGTTTAACGCCTATTGCTATAAAGAGTGCATTTACATTAATATTAGAACTTTCACCAGTTTCAAGATTTTTGATTTTTAATTCTCCCAACTTGCCATCTTTTGTTATTGCTTCTTCAATAGTACAATTATACATTGGCACAACATTGGGTAATGATTCAACTTCATCTACGATACACGCTTCTGCACGCATACAGTGACGTCGATGAATAAGATAAACTTTTTTTGCGACCCCGGAAAGATAAATTACTTCTAACCCTGCAGCATTACCACCACCAACCGTAGCTACTACTTGATCTCGAAATAAAGGGCCATCACAAGTGGCACAATAAGATATACCATTTCCCACTAATTGAAACTCATTTGACAATCCAAGTGTCATATGTTTTGATCCAGTAGCAATTATAATTGCTTTAGCTTTCACTTCTCCTTCATAAGATGTTATGGTCATACTCTTTGGGTTGATCATAGAAACTTCATTAAAGAAGAAGGTAGTTCCCCATTTTTCAGCTTGCTCCCTCATTTTTTCAGTTAATTCCAGACCATTAATACTCATATATCCAGGATAATTTTCAATTTTGGGTGTTGTCCCTGCTAAACCTCCAAACCCTTTACCTTCATACAGAGCAGTCTTCAAACCCATTCTTCCTCCATAAATTGCTGCTGTTAATCCTGCGGGACCACCACCAATAATTATTAGATCAAATTCATTATCTTGAGACAAGGTTAATCCCCAATATTTTGTAGTTTCATTCAAATTTAGGCATATTAATTTTAATAATGGTATAAATTTTTTGAATTTTTTTTATAGGATATATATTTAATTTAACTGTGAGGTTTTTCGAGAAGAAAGTAAAAAAGAGAGTGTAATGCATTCTAAATTTTATTCTTTTTTTAATTGTCGAAGGTATTTGCAAGCATTAATTCCTGCACGACCACCTTCTGCCACAGCAAATATAACTTGAAAAGCTCCTCCTGTACAATCGCCAGCAGCATAAACTCCTTTTAGATTTGTTTTTTGTTCTTCATCAACTTTAATATTTCCCATTTCATCTAATTCTACTCCAGATTTTTTAAAAATTGAATTTGAAGATATATGAGATAATATAAATAAACAACTAAGTTCAAATTCCTTTATTTCTTCTACCGCTTCTGAATTAGATTTAGTAGATCTGCATAAAATCTTTTGAATAATACCTTCTGAATTTGGAACGGCTTCAATTATTTCCAAGTTTTCAAAAATCTCAATTCCAGCTTTTTTTACATCATATAAATTTTCAGGTAATTTTTCAATTTCAATATTTGTGATTACTCGAACGATGCAACCCATTTGTTGAAGGGCTAAAGCATCATCCAACATTTCCGCGTCATTACCATATAAATAGACTACTTTATCTTTATATAAGGGTCCATCCCATAAGGCACTATAGGAAACACCGAATCCAAGCAAAGAATCCTCTCCTTTTATTATTTCTTTTCGTGTACCTCCTCCCGTAGCAATTATAACAACATCAGACGTTATATTTACTGTTCTTGTTGAGATTCTGTTTACACCCATTCCAAGCATTAGTGAAATAACATCACTTTGAATAATTCGCACATTTTCTGAATAACTTTCAGCATGAGCCCTAAATTTTTCTAACAGTTTTTTACCCCTGATATCAATTTCTCCAGGCCAATTTTGAATTTCTTTAGTTTTTGCTAATGCAGATGGTTCTTTTCCATCTAGAATTATAACATCTCTATTTGCACGAGCACAATAAATCCCCGCAGTTAACCCTGCTGGTCCACTACCAATAATAAGAGCTTCGCAACTTAATTCTTCCATAAAAACTTTCACTCAGATTTATTTTACATTAAAATGAAATAAGCTTATAGATTTACTTTTTATTATACTCCCTTTGCAATTATAATAAGAAAAATATCCTAATTAATTTAATATTGTGATATAAAAACAGTTTTGATTATAAAACAATTTAATAACTAATAATTAACCTTTTATTTTTCTTCCTGGAACCTTTTTCTTTGCAATTCCAACATCCGCGCTTACTTGGAAAAACCATTGTGATTAATCCATAATAAGCACTTCAAATTTTCTAATTCCGTTTTTCTATAATTAATTTTACTTTCGTAAAACCCAGAAATAAGTTCCCTTGTCTTTTATAAATTCATAGTCTTTAAATGGTGTAGAATTAATAAATTCTTTAAAAGTTATCTCGTCATAAAAACCCGCAAAATCTGCTTCAAGAAATTTATGCATAACATCAAAAAGCTGGAATTCCTGTTGCCAATCAAAAGTGTCATGTATCATACTCTCTCCAACAAGCAAAATTCCACCATCTTTTAACAAAACATAAAGATCATTGAACACATTAAATCGATAAGCCTTATCCTTTTCCATCTCATGGAGCACTTGATTTAATAATATCAAATTAAACTTTTTTTCTGATTGTTTAGTATATTTATCAAGTGGAATTTCAAGAATTTCAACTCTATCACTCATATTATTTTCTTCTATTAACTTTTGAGCAGCTAATGTCCCTCGAGAATCAATATCAATACCTACAAATTGAGCTTTCTTATATTTTTTTGCCCACATTGCTAAAGTATAACCATAACCACAACCTACTGATAGAATAGATGAATCACTTGTTAAAGATCTACAAAAATCCTTAAAATTCTTAGAAAATAACCTCTCGACCAATGATCCAACTCTCGCACTCATCCTCTGTGTAGCTCTAATTACATCTTCAGGATATTCATTATAGAATTCTTTGGTACCTAATTGTTTTCTACCCTTAATATACTCAAATATAGAATCTTGATATGGTGCAAGGTAATAAAAAGCACCAATAGTATCTCCAACATAAAACATATGATTGCAGTCAATTAATAAACTATACACATGTGGAGCAGTTTTTATTTCTTTTTTAATGGCATCGTTGATTTCGAAAAGACCACACACAAGACCTAAATGAACCCACGCATCTATATATTTTAGATTTAAATTAAGTTTTTCAGAAATTTCTTCTATAGTAAAAATAATTGAAGATAATGATGATCCTGCGGTTGAAGATTTAGTTTTTTCATAAAGATAATCAAAAATACCAAGCCTTTGACCTAAACCAAATGTTAGTACTGTATTAAATCCATAAAAGCCTTTTATTAGGAATTTTTTCATTTGATCCTTTATTGTAACTTCTTTTTCATTCTGATTTTGTAAAGTGATTGAATTCACCCAATATTTTCTAAATTTTTTATTGAATATTATTAAGTTAGATAGATATTAATAACTATTTTTATTTTGAAAAGCAAGGGTTCATTTTACCTAATTAAGAAATATAATTTGATATGTTTTAAGTTATAATTATAAAATCAACTTCATTTCAAGTTAATTTTTCTTTAAAATTCAAAATATTTTAATGATTTAAGTAATTTTGAGTGATATTATTATTAATTTGAATAACAAAAAATCTAAAAAAATACTATAAAATTAAGTGAAAAATTATGGCTGTACCAATAATTTTAATTGTTGCTTTAATTGCTGGAGTAATCTCAATAGCAATGGCTTTATATTTTAGAAGTCTAGTTCTAAAGGAAGATCCGGGAAATGAAAAAATGGTGGAGGTAGCTGGATATATTGAGAAAGGAGCTACAACTTATCTTAAAGTTCAATATAAAATCTTGGGGATTTTTGTTGGTGTACTTTTTGCAATTATGTTACTACTTTTGCCTACTGAAATGACAGCCGATACAATTCCAATTATCACTGGACATCTAAATTGGGAACAGGCTCTTGCATATTTAATTGGGGCAATAGGTTCTATGTTAGCTGGTTGGTTGGGTATGTATGTTGGTGTTAAAGCAAATACTCGTGCAGCCCAGGGTTGTACAGTTGGTACCAAGAAAGGATTCGATATTGCTTTCTTTGGAGGTTCAGTTATGGGGTTAGCAGTTGTAGGAGTTGCTTTAATTGGAGTATCAACTCTTTATTGGATTTTTCAAGAACCATTGATTGTATTAGGTTTTAGTTTTGGTGCGAGCAGTATAGCACTTTTTATGAAGTGTGGTGGTGGTATATACACAAAGACTGCTGATGTAGGGGCTGATCTTGTTGGAAAGGCAGAATATAATCTCCCCGAAGATGATCCAAGAAATCCAGCAACCATTGCTGACAATGTTGGTGATAACGTTGGTGATATTGCAGGAATGGGTAGTGATTTGTTTGACTCGTATGTAGCGTCTATAGTGGCCGCAATGATTTTAGCAGCAGCGTTAGTTGCTGGAGATCTTTCAGGATCGTTTGTAATTTATCCTATAGTATTAGCAGGAGTGGGATTAATCGCATCCCTTATAGGGATTTTTCTAATAAAATGGAAAGGTTCTGAAGATCCAGGAAAATCTTTAAATTCTGGAACTTACATCGCTACAATTATTTTTGCTGGACTGGGGGGACTTTTTGCCCTGTTGATGACTTTAGATCCATTGTTGGATCCAAGTTATTATGGAAAAATATGGTTAGATTATTTTGCTGTTTTATTAGGGTTAGCAAGTGGGTTAATAATAGGATTTACTAGTGACTATTTTACTCGAGATGATAAAAAGCCAACGCGCAATATGGCTCATGCAGCACAAGAAGGGCACGCTGTTGTTATTCTTTCTGGGTTTTCATATGGATTGATTAGTGTTGTTCCTCCTGCAATTGGCATTTCATTTGCTATGGCCTTTGCATTTGTTTTAGACGGATTTCTTGGAGTTGCAATGGCAGCTGTTGGAATGTTAGCAATTGTAGGAACCATAGTATCTAATGATGCTTACGGGCCCATAGTTGATAATGCTAGAGCTATTGCTGAACAAGGAGAATTAGGTGATGATATTATCCGTACTGCTGATAGACTAGATTCTGCGGGTAATACTGCTAAGGCAATAACAAAAGGGTTCGCGATAGGAGCCGCTAATCTAACAGTATTAGCATTATTATTTTCTTATGCACAAGAAGCAGGAATTGCGATTATAGATTTATTAGATGTGAAAGTTTTGATTGGAGGATTCATAGGTGTAGTAGTTCCAGCTTTATTTTCAGCATTATTAATACGAGCTGTACAAAGAAACGCAGCAAAGATGGTGGATGAAATCAGAAGACAATTTGAATCTAATCCAAAAATCCTTACGGGTGAAGTAGCTGCTGATTTTAGTAGAACAATTGATATCGCTACAAGAGGTTCACTAAAAGAATTACTTTTACCGAGTATAATATCAATTGCTATCCCTATTGCGGTAGGCATTATATTTGGAGTTGCTTCATTAGGGGCATTTCTAGCAGGGGCGATCTTATCTGGATTTGTTTTTGCAGTAATGATGTCTAATGCAGGTGGAGCTTGGGACAATGCTAAGAAGTGGATAGAAGATGGTAATCTAGGAGGAAAAGGGACTGAAACTCATAAGGCGTCTATTACAGGAGATACTGTTGGAGATCCATTTAAAGATACTGCAGGTCCTAGTATAAATACTCTCTTAGTAGTAATGTCACTGACTGCATCTATTTTTATGGGATTCTTACTTCTCTTCAACGGTGGAGCGGGATTATTGGCCTTTTTAATTTAGAGAACCCTTTTTAAACCATTAAACTAATATTTTCTTTTTTTTTAAATTTTTTTTCCTTAACCATCTATCACGTAGTTTGCAGATTGCTTTTAATTAGAATTTTTCAAATTCTATAAACCTATTTTTAATAAAATTAAATTAATCTTCTAAATTTATTAATTATAAATCTTCAAAATTAAAGAGTTTAAAAATTACATTTTAAAAATGTTATAAAAATGTTTGATAAATCTCATTGTTCTGAATGTGAAAATATTGATTGCTTAACTCGATGCCAATGGATGGATATTGATAAAGAAACAGCGAGAATTGAAATGGAAAAAATGATTAATGGAGAGGATTCATTCGTCTTAAAGCAATGTGTTACATGTTTTGCTTGTGACGAATATTGTCCATATAATTCACATCCATTTGATTTAAAAACAGAATTACAGGAAAAATATAATTCATTCGATATTCCTCCAACGTTTATAAATGACTTGATTAATCGGTTTAAACCTCCTGATGAATTAATAATAAAAGAAATTGATCCTAATAAACCTGTTTTTCATAAATGTACTTTTTCAAGAATAAATGAGGAAGAAATGAAAGGGCAAATGTTTGAAAATATGCAATATATAAGCGGTCGTGCTTTTTATTGTAATTTAATGTATCATCACCTTGCTAGAGATTCGGTAATAAGAGAAAGGGTTCCAATTATAATTGACAATATAAAAAAACATGGAATAAAAGAATTGATTTGTTGGCATGACGAATGCTATGGACTTTGGACATCTTATTGTCAAAGAAATAATATTGAGGTGCCATTTAAGCCGATTCATCTCCTTGAATATATATATAATTATCTAAAAGAACACGAATCAGAATTGAAAAAACTTAATATGAAAATTGCGTATCAAAGAAATTGTTCCAATAGATTTATACCTGAGACTGATGAGTGGGTTGATAAAATTTGTGAATTAATTGGAGTAGAACGCGTCGCGAGAGAGTATGATAGAATAAATGCATTATGTTGTGCTGGAGGGTTTTCATGGATAGGCAAAAGTAAATTAGTTAGACCTACCCAAAATAAGAATGTCAAAGATATGCTTGATCATGGCGCTGAAGCATGCGTATATAACTGCCCTGCATGTAAAGATGTTTTAGGATCCAAAGTTGAGAGGAATGGATTAAAGAATTATTTGCTAAGCGATTTAGCTCGCATGGCACTTGGTGAAGAATTAAATTACTAAATTAAAATTAATTTTTATTCTTTCTATTATTTTTACTTCTTTATATCAATATCAAGTTTATCTAAAATTTCCATCAGATCAATTACTTCAAAATCCATATTATACTTTTCATTTGCATCCGATAAATTCGTTCTGCAAAAAGGACATATTGAAGATATTACTGAAGCACCTGTTTCTTTAGCTTCATCCAATCTCTCTTTTGAGACTTCCAATGACCATTCAGGGTAACCTATCTTTACACCTCCCCCAGCACCACAACACCAAGCATTTTCACGGTTTCGACGCATTTCCAATAATTCGATTCCTGGAATTTTTTTATAAACGCCTCGCGGAATCTCATAAATACCCATATGGCGGCCTAAATGGCAAGGATCATGATAGGTTACTGATTTTTGAAATTCTGAGTTGATTGAAATTCGTTCTTCATCTAATAGTTTTTTAACTAATTCAACAGTATGATATATTTCAAACTCATAACTAGCATCTAATTTTAACCAATCTTTTTTTATAGTTCGATAACAGCCAGCACATGAAGTTATAATCTTTTTTGCTCCAGTTCTAACGATTTGGTTGATATTATAGTTCATAAAATCTTTTACAAGATCTTTTTGACCTGTTCGAAGTAATGGACTACAACAGCAATGTTCATCGATTAATGTAAAATCTATATTCGCTTTCTTAAGAAATCTTATAGTTGCATCTCTTAAGTTTTTCTGTCGATAATTAGAGGTGCACCCTATGAAGTAAACCCATTCTGCATCATCTTGCAAATTATATTTCTCTTTTAATTGAGAATTATCTGAGTTAGGTTCTCCATATGGATTGAAATATTGAGGATTATTAGTTCGTTGTAATAAAATTGCTTGCTTTTCAGGACAAAAACCATTTTCAACGACTAATGCTCTGCCAGCTTCAATGAAATCAACTAAAAAATCTTTAAATTTATCAAATCTACAATTTTCAGTACAATTTCCACATGTAGTACAAGCATATATTGCATTGACAATACCTTCATTCCATTTAATCTCACCACTTAAAATACCATAAATTAGCCATAATCTGCCCCCTGTACTATAAGTCTCAAATCTAAATTTTTTATAACTTGGGCAATTGAATTCGCTAAAGTCATCAGTATATTTACAGTAACCACATCGAAAGCATCGATGAATTATATTTCTCCAATCCTGTTTTTGTTCTAAAGTCAAATTTATTTCACCTCCCAATTTCCTGGATTCATTATCCCATTGGGGTCTAAAGTGTTTTTAATAGTTTTCAACAATTTTTTATAATTGGGATCCATTTTTTCAAGAATTAATTTTTGTCCTGCCAATTCCGCTTTCCATGGAATTCCACCTAATTCTAAAGCAAGCTTATTTGTTTCATGGAGAGCATTTCTAGCATTTTCCATATCTTTTGGATCTGCTCTATTAAATGCATAAGAAAAGAACATAATAATTGTATGTGTCCCACTCATCAATCGTGACCCTATTGTTGGGGGGATTCCATATTTTCTTGAAATTTCAGCACCTTTCATATATCCTTCTGGAACCTTTTCAAGTGGCATAAATGCTCCAACATATTCAAATCCTCCACCCTTTCGGTAATCGGCTGCTCCCGCTGCAAAAATAGGTTTTTCCATGTACAGATTATGCATTTTATCAGGAGCTTTCATAAATCTGGCGTTGCTTTTCCTATATACCTTTTTCAGCATTTTTTTCTGTCGGTCTAAATCTTCTTGATTATCTCCCGTAATATAAGTCATTATGAATATATAACCCTTCATCCAATCTGGTTTATCTTGCATTCCCAGAAGCATATCTTCTGCAATATTGAGTTTTGTTATATTAGTTAGAAGTTGTGGTAAATCTTTTGAATCTTGTAATAATCCAAATACAATATCTCTAAATTTTGGTTTAGGGTATAATTTTAAAGAGAGTTTTGTAATAATACCCATTGTACCAAATGAACTTATGAACATACTAATCAAATCTGGAATGGGACCTCTACTAAACCAATAATTTGAGGTTGCACAAGAACCTAATTTGCATATATCCCCATTAGGGAGGACAATTTCCAAACCATTAATCATTGAGCCATGATCCCCATATCTCTGAGAAAGATAACCAGAACCATGAATTAATACATTTCCTGCTATTGTCGCTGAGGGAGGGGCATCTGGAATAGGAGGTTGCAGATCTGGATAATTATAATTTAAATAAGATAATAATTGACCAGTAGTTACTCCTGCTTCAATAAGAGCATAACGACTACCCTCATTAATTTCAATGATATTATTCAACCTCTTCATATCAATAACAATTCCTCTGTATATAGGAACTACCAAAGCACTAAGAGTTAAGCCGCCGCCCATTGGAATTATAGGTATTTTTTCTTCGTTCGCTAATTTTAGTATTTTTTGAATCTCTTCAGTATCTTTCGGCATTACCACAAAATCAACTGGGCGGGCTAAAGAAGCACCGGGATCTTGAGAATAGATATATAGATCTTCGAGGGAATTTGAAACATAATCTTTACCCACAATTTCTTCTAATTTTCTTAAAATTTTATTCTCGTTCAAATTAAAAATTTCCTATTATAGCACTATATTATATGTGGTTTTGGTTTTAACAATATTTATAGTTAATTCCTTTATTTTGCCTTATCAATTTATTAAGAAAAAAGAATTATGATAAGTATTAAGTTAATAACATTAAAATATAAGGAATATGAATATTGGAAGTATAGAAAGCGGGAAACTAATAGTAAAAGTAATAGCGTCTAATAGAACAAGTATGACTTTGCCAACTGACAAAAAATTTAAGGATAAAGTAATCCAACCAAGGCACAATTCTTTTGGAACAGTTGGGGAACATGGAATTGCAATGATTATTAAAATTTTAGATGGAAAAACTAGTCATATTATCTTATTTGATACAGCAGGTTATCTACAAACCGTGATTCATAATTTAGTACAATTTAAAATTAAATTTAAAGACATTGAAAAATTAGTTATAAGCCACGGTCATTTAGATCATTTCGGAGCATTAATTCCGATGATTTCCAAAATGAAAGAAGGAAGCGAAGTATATATTAGTCCACTCAGCCTTGCTGAGGGTTACTATGCGGGAACTGTATCTGGAGATGAATTATCTTCCAATGATTTCGGTTCTTCATTTAAAAAATTAAAAAAGGAAGGAAAAATCCAATTCTACAGAAGATCAAGACGAATTAAAAGAGAACTTGTTCACAAACGTGCAAACAAAAATAATGTAAAAATAATAGAGACAAAACTACCTGAAAAAATCTATAATGGAATAATGACAAGTGGAGAGATTGAAATATTTGATGAAACAGAGCTTCCAAGGGGATTATACTTAGGAGTAAGTAAAACAGAATATGAAAAACATACTTTTAGAGAAGAAATTGCGTTATATATTAATATTAAAGATAAAGGTTTAGTTGTTGTTACAGGATGCAGTCATACTGGTCTTATAAATATAATTAAACATGGCCAAAAATTAACAGGAATTAATAAAATTTATGCTCTTATTGGAGGATTTCATAAAGAAATGGAGAAGAGTGAAAATATTGAGAAAATTGTTTCTTTTATTGAAAGTTTAAATCCAGAAATAACGTGTGGTATGCATTGTACTGGTTTTGAATTTAATAGAATAATGCATCGCCATCCTTCACATGTAATGGGTGTGATTGGGACCGAATTCCATTTATAAAATGAATAAATTTTGCATTAGCAGGGATATAATGAGAGAGAAACTGAGGACCATAATCCCTGAAGCCATTAATTATTATATTGAAAAAAATTTGGATGAATTTTATATTAAATCCTCCAAACATTCTAATTTTACTTCAAATTTTGATGAGAAAGTAAGCTGGGTTCGAGCACAGAATTCAGATTGGCCAGATTGTATATTTAAAGCAAGTTTTGACAAGAAAACTATTAAGAATGAAATAAAAAATATTAGAACTCTTATTAGAAAAGGTAAAGCTCCTAATGGCTGGACAATAGGACCACTTACAAAACCTCAAAACTTAGGTTCCCAACTTGAGAAATTTGGTTTTTCTAACGTTTATCATCAGGTTGGAATGGCTGTTAAGCTAGATAAATTAAAAAGAGGTCAAAATATTGAAAATGATTTGATGATTGAAAAAGTAGTAGATGAAAAGTCTTTAATCCAATGGTCGGGGGTTGTCTCAAAAGTTTTTGATTTAAGCATAGATATTGAGCATCTGAAATTCATTCAATTACAAAAAGAGGCGCATTTTTACCTAGGAAAATTCAATAAATTACCAGTTTCTACCTTATTATTATATCTCTCTTCTGGGGTAGCAGGTCTTCATGCAGTATCAACATTACCTAACTATAGAAATCAAGGATTTGGACTTACTATAAGTAGAACAGCACTAATTGATGCCTATAACATGGGTTATTACGTTGGAGTGCTTCAAGCATCATCATTGGGCGAACGAGTTTATAGAAAATTAGGATTTCAAAAATATTGCGATATAATTTCTTATGCATTACCTAAAGATACAAAATTTAAAAAATCATATTGATTATAAATATAAACTTTTAATCTCTTCATCTGATAATTCAATATTTGCTGTTGCTGCATTCGCTATTACATGTTTCAATTGAAATGCTTTAGGAATGGCAATAACCTTTTCATGATTTATAAGCCAAGCAATTGCAACTTGTTGAATACTTACATTATGACTTTCAGCTATTTTTTCTAATTTTACTCTCACATCTCCCTTTAAATTAGTATAACCCCAATGACTTAAAGGGCTATAAGCTGTTAAAATGACTCCTTCTTTTTGATAATAAGGTAATGACTCATGAATATGTCTTTGACTTAAAATATTGGCTTGTAGTTGATTAGTTACTAACTCTGATTTTTTAAGGCATTCTCGCCCAATTTTAAATTGTTTAACAGAATAATTACTCACACCAATATATCTTACTTTTCCTTCATTTAAGAGCTGTTCCATAACCTTCATATGCTTTTTGATTTTAGAAAATAAAAATGATGGAAAATGTACTAAATATAAATCAAGATATTTTATATCAAGCCTTTTTAAGCTTTTCATACATGCTCTTATCATGGATTTATATCCAAAATGTTTAGGAAACAGTTTACTTGTAATAAAAAGATCATCACGGTCATATTCTTTAATCAATTCTCCAACTATTCTCTCAGATGTACCAGAACCATAAAATTCTGCTGTATCGATATGAGTCATTCCCAGTTCAATACCCTCTCTTAATGATTCTTTCCATTTTTCATAATAATTTTTGTTTCTTCCCTTTTTAATACCCCAAGTCCCTTGTCCTAAAACTGGTATACTTTCTCCTTTAGAACCTATATTAACTTTTCTCATTTTAATAGAAAATATCTACTAGAATTTAATTCCATTTATTTTAATTTATTAGGATTCTCACGTGGAAAGATAAATTAATTCGCAATCAACGAGAAATTTTAATAAATTAAGAGACAAAAATTTATATATTTACTTAACCTTTAAAACAAGAGACGAGTGAGATATGGAGCTGACGGTGGGATAATCCCGCTGAGGAACCTCACGCCACACTCCAAGCAAGGTGTAGAAAACTACTACGGTGAGAACCGTAATTTAGCAACTGAAACGACACTGCCTTCTTACGTATATTAATGACTTGGATATAAGCCAGAGAAATTGTATGAAGGAATGGTTGGAACGAGCTAAAACCTTGGTGCAAGGCCAAATGAAAGCAATAATGTACTTGGAGCTAGCTTTAGGTAGGCCGCTTAGTTTGATGCTCCCCAGAGGTGTGGGTGACTACTCCTCTGACAGAAGCGTGGGTATATATCTCAAGCGTCTTTTTGATAACAAAAATTCTTCCTTTAATACAATTAGATTATTATCTAAATTATTGCAAATTCTTAAAATGAGTTAGCATAATATTTTTAATTAGAATTTTTATAGATAAATTGGGATAAGAATATTTTAATAAATTAATAGTTTTTAAGTATGGAAAAATTAAGGATATTACTCAATAAGAGAGGATTATATAATACATTTAATGTGCTTTCTCTATTTGACAATTATAGAGCAGATAAGCATTTATTTTACCAAAAACTCAATGAATTTAGTCATTATAATTCATTTCTCCGTATAAAAAATCAATTATTAAAAGAAAAATTGCTTCTTGTCGACAATCATAACAAAGTATCCTATTTTGAACTTACACCTAAAGGGAAACGTATGTATTTTTTATTAAAAGAATTATATAAATTAATACAATAAAGCCTAATTTTAGTTTAGTAATGTGCTAAATTACTAAGGAAAAAATCTAATAATTATTTATTAGTTCAAAATATTGTACAATTAAAATAAGCTTTCAATATAAACTAATTATTAAAGGATTTTTTTTTCCAAATTTTTTCTCATTTTTATAATTAAAATTATGATTTAGTCACTATATTCTTTGGTATTATTGAATTTTAACAGAAATTAATTGAGGACACTATTTTGATTGAAATAATTAAAAAATCTTTGAAATTTTATAGAATATCAAGAAAAAAAATATTAAAAATTTATGCTGGGTAAGAATTAGAGCTTTAAAATAGATTTTTCTATCAAAAGTTAGAGCACACCCACAAGTAAGGTGCTAGAACATAATATATTAAAGATATTATAAACTAATTTATTAAAAATTTCTACATTCTTTTCATAGGATTATATAAATAAAATAATATTATTTTAAAGTCAAAATTAATTCGGTTAGAATTTTTTCATTTTTGGAAAAAAAAGATAAAACTTTTTATATTGTGCTATAATTTAGAATAAATGTCTAATCCACAGAGATTAAATTTGAGTGTCCAAAATAGAAATCAACGAGAAATGTAAATCAATAATAGTATTAGACTAAAATATTTAATATAAATTCTTATGTTTGTTCCATATGAATCTTTAGTATTCCTTATTGGATTTTTTTGTTTATTGTTTTTTAGATATAAGAAAGGTAGGAAATCAAGTTTTTATTTTATTTTTATTTTATTTAGTTTTATCTTACTTATTAGTTGTCCAATCAATCTAGAACTCAACCAACCTAATAATAATATTGAGAATCATATTGAAGACCTGCCCATACATCCCAAAGAATCAGGTTACTGGTTAGTAGATCATATAGAAATTGATCAAAGTAATGCTTTAATGACTTGGGAGGTAATTAATCAATCATACCCATGGTGCACTGGTAACGGGCTAATTAATGATCCATATATCATTGAGAATGTAATTATTAATGCTAAAGACTATGATATAGGGATTTCTATTTCTAATTCTAAGGGGATATACTTTATTGTTAAGAATAATATAATAGAAAATGCAACTATAGGCCTCCAATTATATACTACTGATGATGGGATAATTTCTAATAATTCCATATCAAACAATAAAAATATAGGAATCTTAATTCACAATTGTAAAAGAAATTATGTAATAGATAACGTAATAAGAAATAATACTAATTACGGGATATCTTTAAATGGACCCAATAGTAAGAACAATAATTTTTATAAAAACAAATTTTATGAGAATGGAAAGCATGCTTTAGATGATGCTAAAGCTAACTTTAATTCATGGTATAACTCATCAATTGGTAATTATTGGGATAATTACACAGGAAAGGATACTAATGACGATAATATTGGAGATATACCTTATGACAATATCTTTGGTAATGCTAATAGTCAAGATCTTTATCCAATTTGGTGGGATGTTCCAAAAATCTTAATATCTTATCCATTAAATTACTCAACTTATGGAACATTTGCAGCAGATTTTAAAGCAATAATAGATGAAGGGAAAGGAGATACTTTTTGGTATGAATTAGCAAATAAAAATTCTTCATTTCTATCGCTATCAGGAATACTAAAAGAAGAAATTATTGATGTTTTTGAACAAGATTTATGGGATAATTTGGATAATGGGATACATAAAATTAGGTTTTATGTGAATGATTCGAAAGGATATCTCGGTATGGAGGATATAATAGTGAATGTAATTATACCTCCACTCAATAATTGGTGGAATTCATCATATGCATATCGAGTACCATTAAAATTGGTCAATAAATATTCGAAAGAACTTCCTGAAGGTTATTCTGTAAATGTTTCAGTAAATACAGCTAATTTAATTTCAGCAGGAAAGCTTCGAGATGATGGCAAAGATCTCCGTATAGTATGGTATAATAAAACTAGTGAGGTATGGGAAGAACTCCATCGTATAAATGAAACAAATTTCAATACACTTGACACCCGAATATGGTTTAAAACTCAAACTTCAGTCAGTCCCAATACATATGATGGGAGCTATTACCTATATTATGGGTGTAAAGATTGTAACAAACCCCTAACAAATAAAAGTAAAATTTATGATTTTTTTGATGATTTTACCCAACCTGATGGATCTGCAAACGGCTGGACTGTTATTAATGGAACTTGGTCTGTAAATAATAATGAATATGTGGAAAATCAATTTGTTGTGGATGGGAGAAGTTTAATTAATACATATTTGGTTGAGAATGCATCAATTGAAGTATTTATAAACAGCAGTGGTGGTAATTTTGGGGCGGGAGTAATGTTCCGACATCAAAATAACCAAAATTTTTATACCGCAGGAATTGGATTTTGGGAATACGAGGTAGCTATTGGAAAGTGGACTAATGATATCCCCTATACACTTGACAATACACTAAATGATGAATCAGTATTAATAGATAGCCAATGGTATCACCTGAAAATCGAGGTTTTAGGATCAAATTATTTGGTATATTTAAATGGGATTTTAAAAAATAATATGACTGATACTGATCATTTAAATCCCGGTCAAATTGGATTAATGACCTGGACTACAAACGCAATCTCATCTTTTGATAAGTTAAAAATTAGATTATTAGTTTCTAATGAACCAATAATATTTTTAGGTTCTGAAGAGACTTTCAAACCTCAGTTCAATTATATTATTGAAAATGAAGATCCTATAGAATTGGGTAATAATGTAAATATAACAGTTAGTATTACAGATCTTGCTGGGATCATACATGTATTCATAGAATTTGATAATCAAAATTACTCAATGGCTTATGTTGGGGAAGATTTATGGCAAAATGATACTTGGACTCCTCTTTATACAGGAAATTATACCTATATAATTTATGCTCAAAATATTAACCTGAAATGGAATTCCATTATTGGTTATATTCAAGTAATTGATACAACCCCCCCGTCTTTTTCAGATTTAAGTGAAAGTTCAGATCCACTAGAATTGGGGAATATTGAGACTATTGCCATTAATGCATCTGATCTCTCAGGAATAAATCAAATTTTACTCGAAATCGGGGGATTTAACTATTCAATGGTGAACATTTATGGGAACAAGTGGCAATATGATCTATGGATTCCCGATTCTGTAGGTACTAAACAATATAAAATATATATAGAAGATAATAATAATAACTGGAATATTATTAGTGATTCAATTAATGTTATAGATACAACAAATCCAGTAATAATAATTAACAAACCATATGAAGGACAATTTATAGGATCAATAAGCCCCTCCTTTAATGTAGAAATTCTTGATAAGAGTTTAGAAAGCATGTGGTATATGTTAAATACTAATCCTCTAAAATACTTCTTCGATTCAAATAGTTCGATAGATCAAACAGCATGGAATGGTTTGTTAGATGGATTTAATATAATTTATTTCTATGCTAATGATTCAGTAGGTAATGTTAATTTTAAATCAGTAAATGTATATAAGGATACCAATTTTCCTTCTATTAATATTATTTCTCCAAATGAAAATGAAGTCTTTAATAATACCATCCCACATTTTATTGTTCAAATTAGGGACGAAAATCTAGATAAAATGTGGTTTATCTTCAATGGTGAACTAACTAAACACTTCTTCCTTGAAAATAGCACTTTAGAAGGATGGCTTGGTTTGACAGATGGACAAATTACAATTACTTTTTATGCAAATGATACAGCGGGGAATTCAGCTTCTGCTTTTGTAAAGGTATATAAAGATACGACTATACCCTCTATTAATATTATTTCACCAATAGGAGGGCAATTCTTTAATAACACTCCTCCAAGTTTCATTGTTGAGATCTCTGATAACAATTTAGATAAAATGTGGTACACTTTGAATACTGAAATTACAAAATTTTATTTTGAAATCAATGAATCCATTAATTTTAATGCTTGGAATTCTGTGCCAGATGGCATCGTTAATATAACATTTTATGTTAATGACTCTGCAGGTAATGTACAGTCTGAAATGACCCAAGTTAATAAAGACACATTATTACCTACTGGTTCCATCGAGATTAATGGTGGTGCTATATGGACCATCTCAGCAACCGTAACTCTTTCATTAACGTATAATGATGATAATTCTGGAGTTAATAAAGTACGTTATAGTAATGATGGAAGTTCTTGGACTCCTTGGGAAGATCCTATTGATACGCGATCATGGACATTACCCTCTGGTGATGGAATTAAAACGGTATATTATGAAATAAAAGATTATGCAGGAAGTAGTTCTCTATTTGTTGACACAATCGGGCTTGATACGGTTGATCCTACTGGTTCCATCGAGATTAATGGGGGTGAAACATGGACTATTTCTACAAGTGTAACGCTCACTTTGACATATAATGATGTCACTTCTGGAGTCTTAGAAGTACGCTACAGTAATGATGCGAGTTCATGGACAGAATGGGAAGCAGCGAGTACTACTAAAACATGGACTCTTAATCCCAGTAATGGAATTAAAACAGTTTATTATGAAATAAGGGATACAGCGGGAATTGTCTCTCAATTTAATGATACGATAGGACTTGATACTGTAGATCCTACTGGATCTATTAATATCAATGGTGGAGATACTTGGTCTACTTCAACCAGTGTAACTCTTACCGTGACATATAATGATGCTACTTCGGGAATTGATCAAGTACGATATAGTAATGATGGTATTTCGTGGACGAGTTGGGAGTTGCCTAGTACTAATAAAGCATGGATTTTGTCTAGTGGGGATGATATCGCTAAAACTGTATACTATGAAATAAGAGATGTAGCAGGGAGAATTTCTCAATATTTCGACACCATTGGACTTGATACTGTAGATCCTACTGGATCTATTAATATCAATGGTGGAGATACCTGGTCTACTTCAACCAGTGTAACTCTTACATTGACATATGATGATATTACTTCGGGAATTGATCAAGTTAGGTATCGTAATGAAGGCGGCTTATGGACTGCATGGGAAGAAGCTAGTGATACTCGAGCTTGGACTCTCACTTCTGGAGATGGAATTAAAACTGTATATTATGAAATAAGGGATGATGCTGGCTTGATCTTCCAAATTTCTGACAATATAGAGTTGGACACGACGGATCCTACAGGTTCTATTATAATTAACGATGGAGATACCTGGACCAATTCTACAAGTGTTATATTATCTTTAATTTATGATGATATTACCTCTGGAGTTGATCAAGTCCGCTACAGTAATGATAGTATTTCTTGGACTCCATGGGAAGCAGCTAGTAATACTCGAGCTTGGATACTTCCTTCCGGGGATGGACCTAAAAATGTATATTATCAAATAAGAGATAATGTAGGGTTAATCTACCAAACCTCTGATGCTATTGGACTTGATACAATTCAACCTTCAGGATCTATTATAATCAATAGTGATGATGCATGGACCACCTCCTCCAGCGTAACTCTCACATTAAATTATAATGATGCAACTTCTGGAGTACTTGAAGTACGTTATAGTAATGATGGCAGTTCTTGGACTCCTTGGGAAGCACCAAGTTATACTCGAGCATGGTCGCTTACTCCTGGGGATGGATTTAAGATTGTATATTATGAAATACGAGATAATGCTAAGTTAATATTTCAAGATAATGATACTATTGGTTTTGATACAGTAAATCCTACAGGATCCATATTAATCAATAACAATGATGCTTGGACTTCTTCTCCAAGTGTAACTCTCACCTTAACGTATAACGATGCAACTTCTGGAGTGCTTGAAGCACGTTATAGTAATGATGGTAGTTCTTGGACTCCTTGGGAAGATCCTAGCAATACTCGATCATGGACATTGTCCTCTGGTGATGGAATTAAGACTGTTTATTATGAAATAAGAGACAACGCAAGTTTAATCTTTCAAATAAATGATACTATTGGACTTGATACTAGTGATCCTACTGGTACTATCATAATCAATAATGATAATGCATGGACTAGCTCTATCAGCGTAACCCTTACTCTAACATATGATGATACAACTTCAGGAGTACTTGAAGTACGTTATAGTAATGACGGTATTTCATGGACGGATTGGGAAGCACCTAGTGCTACTAAAGCCTGGATGTTATCTAGTGGGGATGATATTTCTAAAACTGTATACTATCAAGTAAAAGATAATGTTAATTTAATTTTTGAAGATACTGATACTATTGGACTCGATACTAATAATCCCTCTGGATCTATTATTATCAACAATGATGATGGATGGAGTACTTCAACTAGTGTAACCCTCACCTTAACCTATAATGATGCCACTTCAGGAATTGATCAAGTAAGATATCGTAATGAGGGAGGTACATGGACTTCTTGGCAAGCGCCTAGTGATACTCGAATTTGGACACTCACTTCTGGGGATGGAACCAAGATAGTGTATTATGAAATAAGGGATAATGCGGGTCTAATCTTTCAAACCTCTGATACTATAGAGCTAGACACAACAGGACCTACAGGATCAATCGAGATTAATGATGGTGATATTTGGACCAATTCTACAAGTGTCTCATTATTCTTAGTTTATGATGATGCAACTTCTGGAGTTGATCAAGTACGTTACAGTAATGATAGCATTTCTTGGACTCCATGGGAAGCAGCTAGTGATACTCGAGCCTGGATACTTCCTTCCGGGGATGGACCTAAAACTGTATATTATGAAATTAGGAATAACGCAGGAATTATTTCTCAATTTATTGACACTATTGGGCTTGATACAGCTGATCCGGTTGGATCTATTTTAATTAATGATAATAATGAATGGACTACTTCACCTAACATAGTTCTTACCTTAATATATAATGACGCCACTTCTGGAGTTGATCAAGTACGCTACAGTAATGATAGCATTTCTTGGACTCCATGGGAAGCAGTTAGTGATACTCGAGCTTGGACACTTCCTTCCGGCGATGGAATTAAGACGGTATATTATGAAATAAAGGATAATGCTGGTTTAACCTTTCAAGATTCTGATACTATTGGACTTGACACTATTGATCCTACTGGATCTATTGATATCAATGGCGGAGATACTTGGTCTACTTCAACCAGTGTAACTCTTACTTTAACCTATAGTGATGCCACTTCTGGAGTCGATGAAGTACGCTACAGCAATGATGGTAGCACATGGACAGCATGGGAAGCTGCAAATATTAATAAAGCCTGGATATTATCTTCTGGAGATGCGGCATCCAAAGTTGTTTACTATGAGATAAAAGACAGTGCTGGGTTAATCTTTCAAATTAATGATACAATTGGACTTGATACGATGGTACCTTCAGGATCAATAATAATCAACAATGAAGAGGGATGGACCATATCAACCAGTGTAATTCTTACATTGACATTTAATGATGATACTTCTGGAATTGATCAAGTAAGATATCGTAATGAGGGAGATTCATGGACTGCTTGGGAAGATGCATATGGTACTAAAATGTGGACATTACCTGCTGGCGATGGGGTATCTAAAACTATTTATTATGAAATAAGAGATAATGCGGGTTTAATCTTTCAAGATACTGATACTATTGGACTCGATACTAATAATCCCTCTGGATCTATTATTATCAACAATGATGATGGATGGAGTACTTCAACTAGTGTAACCCTCACCTTAACCTATAATGATGCCACTTCAGGAATTGATCAAGTAAGATATCGTAATGAGGGAGGTACATGGACTTCTTGGCAAGCGCCTAGTGATACTCGAATTTGGACACTCACTTCTGGGGATGGAACCAAGATAGTGTATTATGAAATAAGGGATAATGCGGGTCTAATCTTTCAAACCTCTGATACTATAGAGCTAGACACAACAGGACCTACAGGATCAATCGAGATTAATGATGGTGATATTTGGACCAATTCTACAAGTGTCTCATTATTCTTAGTTTATGATGATGCAACTTCTGGAGTTGATCAAGTACGTTACAGTAATGATAGCATTTCTTGGACTCCATGGGAAGCAGCTAGTGATACTCGAGCCTGGATACTTCCTTCCGGGGATGGACCTAAAACTGTATATTATGAAATTAGGAATAACGCAGGAATTATTTCTCAATTTATTGACACTATTGGGCTAGATACAGCTGATCCCAGTGGTTCTATTGAGATCAATAATGATTACAATTGGACTAATTCTACAAGCGTAACTCTCGCTTTAACTTATAATGATGCCACTTCTGGGGTTGATCAAGTACGATACAGCAATGATGGAATTTCATGGACTTCATGGGAAACACCTAGCAGTGTCCGTTCATGGACACTTATTTCTGGAGATGGCATTAAGACAGTTTATTATGAAATAAAGGACAATGCTGGTTTTACCTTTCAAGATACTGATACTATTGGACTTGATACTAATAATCCTACTGGAACTATCATAGTCAACAATGATGAAGCATGGAGTACATCGACTAGTGTAACTCTTACATTAACTTATAATGATTTAACTTCTGGAGTTGAACAAGTGCGATATAGTAATGACGGCAGTACATGGACAGCTTGGGAAGATGCAAGTGCTACTAAAGTCTGGATGTTGTCTTCAGGAGATGGAATTAAGATGGTATATTATCAGATAAGGGATAATGCTGGTTTAACCTTTCAAGATACTGATACTATTGGACTTGATACTTCAGTACCTACAGGATCCATAATAATCAACAACGATGAGGCATGGAGTACATCAACTAGTCTAACACTCACCTTAACATACGATGATACTACTTCTGGAGTACTTGAAGTACGTTATAGTAATGATAGTATTTTGTGGACCGATTGGGAAGCACCTAGTACTACTAAAGCTTGGACAATACCTGCTGGAGATGGTTTATCCAAAACTGTATATTATGAAATTAGAGATCACGCAGGTTTAACTTATCAAATCACTGATAGTATTGGATTGGATACCACTGGACCTACAGGTTCAATTGAGATTAACAATGGTGATATCTGGACCAATTCTACAAGTGTTATATTATATTTAATTTATTATGATGCTACTTCTGGAGTTGATCTAGTACACTATAGTAATGATGGTCTTACTTGGTCAAGTTGGCAAGTACCTAATGCCACCAAAGTATGGGCTCTATCTACTCCAGATGGCGTTTCTAAGACGGTTTATTATGAAATAAGAGATAAAGCAGGCTTAATCTTTCAAGTTTCTGATACTATTGGGCTTGATACTTTGAATCCTACGGGATCCATTATAATCAACAATGATGAAGCATGGAGTACATCAACTAGTGTAACTCTTACATTAACTTATAATGATTTAACTTCTGGAGTTGAACAAGTGCGATATAGTAATGACGGTATTACATGGACAGCTTGGGAATCTGCAAGCGGCACTCGAGCATGGACTCTTTCTTTAAGTGATGGGATTAAGACGGTTTATTATGAAATAAAGGATTATGCTGGAAGGATTTCTCAATTTACAGATGCAATCGGGCTTGATACTTTGAATCCTATGGGATCCATTATAATCAACAATGATGAAACATGGAGTACATCAACTAGTGTAACTCTTACATTAACTTATAACGATATAACTTCTGGAATTGATCAAGTACGATATAGTAATGATGGTAGTACATGGACTACTTGGGAATCTGCGAGTATATCAAGAGCATGGATATTAACTTCTGGTGATGATGTGTCAAAAACAGTTTATTACGAATTAAGAGACAATGCTGGCAGAAGTTCTGTCTTTTTTGATACAATCGGGCTTGATACAGCAGATCCTACGGGTTCTATCGATATTAATGGTGGCGATGCATGGACCAACTCTACAAGCGTATTTCTAGCATTAACATATAATGATGTTATGTCTGGGGTGAATCAAGTACGTTATAGTAATGATGCTATTTCATGGACTTCTTGGGAGGATTCTAATGTCTCTCGATTGTGGATTCTTACTTCAGGTGATGAAGCCGCTAAAGCAGTATTTTTCGAAGTGAGAGACAATTCTGGAAGAATTTCTCAATTTAATGACACAATTGGTCTTGATACCGTGAATCCTACGGGATCGATTGATATTAATGGTGGTGATGCATGGACAATTTCTATGGATGTACTATTATATTTGTCTTTTGATGATGTAATTTCTGGTGTTGAACAAGTACGCTACAGTAATGATGGAATTGCATGGACCTCTTGGGAAATACCAAGTGTGACCAGATCATGGACAATATCCTCAGGAGATAGTTCTTCTAAGGGTGTTTATTATGAAATAAGAGATAAAGCAGGTTTAATATTTCAAGTTACTGATACTATTGGGCTTGATACAGCAACTCCTACGGGAACCATTATAATCAATGATGATGATACTTGGACAAATAATCCGAGCGTACTATTAACTTTAACTTATAATGATGCCACTTCTGGAATTGATCAAGTAAGATATCGTAATGAAGGTGGCTCATGGACAGCTTGGGAAGCACCTAGTGCCACTCGGGCATGGACACTTAATTCTGGTGATGGAATTAAGACAGTATATTATGAAATAAGGGACAATGCTGGTTTAACCTTTCAAGATACTGACAGCATTGAACTGGATACTAGTGGCCCTACAGGATCCATTATAATTAATGATAACGATGCATGGACAAACTCTACAAGTGTAACTCTTAGTCTGACATACGATGATGATACGTCTGGGGTGGATCAGGTACGTTACAGTAATGATGGAAGTTCTTGGACTGCCTGGGAGGATCCTAGCGACACACGGTTTTGGATATTATCCTCCGGTGAAGGACCTAAGACTGTATATTATGAGGTAAAGAATAATGCGGGTTCAACCTTTCAAACTACTGATACAATTGGACTTGATACAATTGCACCCACTGGTTCTATAATCATCAATAATGATGATTTATGGACTATTACTATCAGTATAACTCTTACATTAACATACAATGATGCCACATCTGGAGTTTATCAAGTACGTTTCAGTAATGATGGCATCTCTTGGAGTACCTGGGAAGCTCCTAGTGTTAGCAAAGCTTGGACATTACCAGCGGGAGATGGTGCTTCTAAAACTGTTTATTTTGAAATAAAAGATAATGCTGGTCTAACTTTTCAAGATTATGATATGATAGGGCTTGATACAGCAGATCCCACAGGATCCATCATAATCAATGATGGTGATAGTTGGACTAATACAACCAGCGTAGCACTCGCATTAACTTACAATGATGCCACTTCTGGAGTTGATCAAGTACGCTATAGTAATGATAGCATTTCTTGGACTCCATGGGAAACAGCTAGTGATACTCGAGCTTGGACACTTCCTTCCGGCGATGGAACTCCCAGATTTGTATACTTCGAAGTTAGAGATAACGCTCAAAGAGTATCTAGGTTTTCAGATATAATAGGACTTGATACAGTAAATCCAACAGGATCCATCATAATCAATGATGGTGATAGTTGGGCTAATACAACCAGCGTATCTCTCACATTAAACTATAACGATGCCACTTCTGGCATTGATAAAGTACGTTTTAGTAATGATGGAAGTTCTTGGACCGCTTGGGAGGCATCAAGTGCTACAAGAGTATGGTCGTTATCTTCTGGCGATGGAACCCCTAAAACAGTATATTTCAAGATTAGAGATAATGCTCAGAGAATTTCTATCTTTTCTGACGTAATAGGGCTTGATACTTTAAATCCTACTGGATCTGTTGAAATAGATGGTGGTAATATCTGGACAAATTCCACTAATGTAATATTATCTTTAACTTATAATGATGTCACTTCTGGAGTTTATCGAGTACGCTATAGTAATGATGGAAGTGTTTGGTCCTCTTGGGAATCACCTAGTGCTACAAAAGCATGGATATTACCCTCAGGAGAGGGAAGTTCGAAAATTGTATATTATGAAATAAAAGATAATGCTGGTTTAATCTTTCAAGTTACTGATACTATTGGTCTTGATACGGTAAATCCTACAGGATCTATAATTATTAATGATAATGATGCATGGAGTAACACTACGAGTGTATCTCTTGCATTAACCTATAATGATGCCACTTCTGGAGTCCTTGAAGTACGCTACAGCCAAGATGGTATTTCTTGGACAGCTTGGGAAGCGCCTAGTGCTACCAGAGCATGGATATTACCAGCTGGGGATGGAACTCCCAAGGTAGTATATTATGAAGTCAAAGATAACGCTATGAGGACAGCTCAATTTACGGATACTATTGGTCTTGATACATTTACCCCTTCAGGATCGATAGAAATTAATAGTGGGGAAGATTGGAGTACCTCAACTAGCGTAACTCTTACATTGACGTTTAATGACGCGACTTCGGGAGTGAATCAAGTACGATATAGTAATGATGGTAGCTCATGGACTACCTGGGAAACTGCAAGTATTTCTAAATCATGGATCTTAGTAGCTGGAGATGCAGCCTCGAAAACCGTGTATTATGAAATAAGAGATAATGCGGGCTTAATCTATCAAACTTTTGATATTATAGGACTTGATACTGCAGATCCTACAGGAACCATTTTAATTAACAATGATGCTATATGGAGTAATTCTACCAGTGTAACTCTTACATTAACTTATAACGATTTAACTTCTGGTGTGAACCAAGTACGGTATAGTAATGATGGTAGCTCATGGACTACCTGGGAAACCGCGAGTAATTCTAAATCATGGACCTTAGCAGCTGGGGATGCAACTTCGAAAACCGTGTATTACGAAATAAGAGATAGTGCGGGTTTAATCTATCAAACTTTTGACACTATAGGACTTGATACAGCTGATCCAACAGGATCCATAATTATTAACAATAACGATGCTTGGAGTACTTCTAATGATGTGACACTTACTTTGACATTTAATGATGCGACTTCTGGTGTGTATCAAGTACGGTATAGTAATGATGGAAGCTTATGGACCGCCTGGGAAACTGCAAGTACTTCTAAATCATGGACCTTGTCTGCAGGAGATGACATATCTAAGGTGGTATATTATGAAATAAAAGATATGGCAGAGCGAGTTGTTCAATTTTATGACAATATTGGACTTGATACAGTGATTCCCTCTGGTTCAATTGAGATTAATAATGGCGATACTTGGACTAGCTCTACTAGCGTAACTCTTACTTTAACTTATAATGATGTCACTTCTGGCGTATACCAAGTACGCTATATGAATGAAGGGAGTTCATGGACTGCATGGGAAACTCCTACTGATAGCAAAGCGTGGATCCTTTCTTCTGGGGATGGATCTAAGACTGTATATTATGAAATAATAGATTATGCAGGTTTAATTTTTCAAGATGCTGATTCTATTGAACTTGATACAACTGGACCTACAGGTTCCATAGAAATTAATAATGGTGATGAATGGACTAACACTACAAGTGTAACACTCACTTTAACATATGAAGATGTCACTTCTGGTGTGGATCAAGTACGCTATAGTAATGATGGCAGTTCATGGACTGTTTGGGAAGCCCCTCTGGCTACGAGAGGTTGGATACTTACATCTGGGGATGGATCCAAAACTGTTTATTATGAAATAAGGAATTTGGCTGGTAAGATTTCACAATTTACCGACACAATTAGCCTTGATACAGAAAATCCGACTGGCTCGATTGAAATCAATAACAACGATATATGGACTAATACTACTAGTGTAATTCTCACTTTAACATATGATGATGCTACTTCTGGAGTATTAGAAGTACGTTACAGCAATAATGGAATATCTTGGACAGCTTGGGGGGCACCTAGTGGTTCTTATGCTTGGTTATTATCTTCGGGAGATGCAGCTTCCAAATCAGTATATTATGAAGTTAAAGATAATGCCATGAGAATATCTCAGTTTATTGATACGATTGGTCTTGATACGGTAAATCCTATAGGATCCATAATTATTAACGATAATGATGCATGGACTAATACTACTAGTGTAAGTCTCACTTTAACATATAATGATGCTACTTCTGGAATCCGTGAAGTACGTTACAGCCAGGATGGCATTTCTTGGACAGCTTGGGAAGCTGCTAGTGCCACAAAAGCATGGATATTACCAGCTGGGGATGGAACACCTAAGATAGTATATTATGAAGTAAAAGACAACGCTATGAGAATAGCTCAATTCATGGATGTCATTGGGCTTGACACATCAACACCCACCGGATCGATAGAAATTAATGGTGGGGAAGAATGGAGTACCTCAACTAGTGTTACTCTCACATTAACATATGATGATCTTACTTCTGGGGTTGATAAAGTGCGATTTAGTAATGATGGTAGCTCATGGACTACTTGGGAAATTGCAGGTACTACTAAAGCATGGATATTACCTACTGGAGATGCAGCTTCCAAAACCGTGTTTTATGAAATAAGAGATAATGCGGGTTTAATCTTTCAAGCTACTGATATTATAGGGCTTGATACAGGGGATCCCACTGGTTCTATCATAATCAACGATAATGATGCATGGACTAACTCAACCAGTGTAATTCTTACGTTGACATTTAATGATGCAACTTCTGGTTTAGCGGAAGTGCGATATAGTAATGATGGCAGTTCATGGACCGTTTGGGAGGTTCCTAGTGTCAGTAGAGCATGGGTTCTTACTGTAGGAGCTGGATCTAGGACTGTATATTATGAATTAAGAGATAATGCCGGAAGGACTTCTGTTTTTTCTGATTCTATCGGGCTTGATACGGTAGACCCTATAGGATCTATTGAAATTAGTGGGGGTGATACATGGACTAATTCTACTTCGGTAATATTATCTTTAAGCTATAATGATGCTACTTCTGGAATTAATGGAGTACGTTATAGTAATGATGGCAGCTCATGGACTAGCTGGGAAGCGCCTAGCACAACTAAAGTATGGATAATACCTGCTGGAGATGCAGCTTCAAAGATAGTATATTATGAAATAAAAGATAATGCGGGTCTAATCTTTCAAACGACAGATACTATTGGACTCGACACTATAAATCCTGTTGGATCAATCCAAATCAGTGGTGAAGATCCTTGGATAAATTCCACGAGTGTATTATTATATTTAACGTATAGTGATGTTACTTCTGGGATAACAAAAGTACGTTATAGTAACAATGGAATTTCATGGACTGCTTGGGAAGATCCCACTGATACTCGGGCTTGGATCCTTTCTTCAGGGGAGGGAATAAAGACTGTATTTTATGAAATAAAGGATAATGCTGGTTTAATTTTTCAAACTACCGATATTATTGAACTAGATATTAGCGCCCCTACAGGATCCATAGCTATTAACATTAATGATGTCTGGACCACTTCAATAGATGTAGTTCTTACATTAACTTATAGTGATGGAGTTTCTGGCATTGATAAAGTACGTTTTAGTAATGATGGTAGTTCTTGGACTGCTTGGGAGGATCCAAGTGATACGCGTGCTTGGACACTTAATACTGGAGATGGATCCAAGACTGTTTTTTATGAAATAAGAGACAATGTTTGGAGAAAATCTATTTTTTCAGATAATATAGGACTTGATACTTTAAATCCTACTGGATCTATTATTATTAATAATGATGCTTTTTGGACTGCCTCAACTAGTGTAACGCTTATGTTGACATACAATGATGCAACTTCTGGGGTCGATCAAGTACGTTACAGTAATGATGGCAATTCATGGACAAGTTGGGAGGATCCAAGTGCTACAAAAGCCTGGATTATGTCTTTAGGTGATGGAATTTCTAAGTTTATCTATTATGAAGTTAAAGATAATGCTGGGAGAACTTCTCAATTTAATGATACTATAGGGCTTGACACATCAGCTCCTACTGGTTCCATTATAATTAACAATGATGATGCATGGACTACTTCATCAACCGTTACCCTTACATTGACATATAATGATGCTACCTCGGGGATTGATAAAGTACGCTTTAGTAATGACGGTGTTTCTTGGACAAGTTGGGAAGATCCTGGTGACACTCGCGGATGGACACTCACTTCTGGTGATGGTCTTAAAACAGTATATTATGAATTAAGGGATCAAGTTGGCTTAACCTTTCAAGCCAGTGATTCTATTGGATTTGATAACACTAAACCTTCAGTTTCGATTATAATTAATGATGATGATGCATGGACTACTTCTACTAATATTAATCTTACATTAACGTATAATGATGTCACTTCTGGGGTAGATCAAGTTCGTTTTAGTAATGATGGCATCTCTTGGACAAGCTGGGAAGATCCTGGTTACACTCGCGCTTGGACACTCACTCCTAGTGAAGGATCTAAGATTGTATATTGCGAAATAAGAGATAATGCTGGTTTAACATTTCAAGATAATGATACTATTGGATTAGATAATACTGAGCCAACAGGTTCTTTATTAATTAATAATTATGATGTATGGACTACATCTGCTAGTGTGGTTCTTACTCTAACATATAACGATGCGATTTCTGGCGTAAGTGAAGTACGTTACAGCAATGATGGTAGCTCTTGGACAGGTTGGGAAGATCCTAGTCCTACCCGAACGTGGACACTAGCTTCAGGGGATGGATCCAAAATTGTATATTATGAAATTAGGGACAATGCAGGATTAATATTTCAAACTACTGATACTATTGGATTGGATACTACTGGTCCAACAGGATCTATCATAATTAACAATAATGATATGTGGACCACCTCTCCCAGTGTGACCCTTACCCTGATATATAATGATGATGGTGCTGGTGTAGCAGATGTACGATATAGTAATGATGGAATCTCATGGACTGCTTGGGAAAGTCCAAGCAGTACTCGAGCATGGACATTACCTTCTGGGGATGGATCTAAAACTGTTTATTATGAAATAAGAGATAATGTTGGCTTCTCCACGCAATATATTGATACTATTGGACTAGATACCCTTAATCCTACGGGATCCATTACAATCAATGGGGGCGATTTATGGACTACCTCACCTAGTGTTGTTCTATCATTGACATTTAATGATGCTACTTCTGGCGTAGATCAAGTACGGTTTAGTAATAACACCTTGTCTTGGACTAATTGGGAAGATCCTAGTGCTACGAGATCATGGATCTTGCCCGTGGGTGATTCGCTCTCTAAAATTGTGTATTACGAGGTGAAAGATAATACAGGAAGAACTTCTGTCTTTTCGGATACAATTGGACTTGATACCGTTGATCCTCTAGGTTCGATTGTGATTAATAGTGATGAAACGTGGTCGAATTCCACAAATGTATTACTCTCTTTAAGTTATAGCGATGCAACTTCTGGTGTGGTTGATGTGGCCTATAGTAATGATGGTATCTTCTGGACTGCTTGGGAAGCTCCCACTGCAGCGAAAGCATGGATTTTACCTCTGGGAGATGGAAGCTCTAAACCTGTTTACTTCAAACTCCTGGATGGGGCTGGAAGGAGCTCAATTTTTTCAGATACAATTGGACTTGATACAGTAAATCCTACTGGTTCAATCAATATTAATGGAGAAGATCCATGGATAACTTCCACGAGCGTATTATTATATTTAGTTTATGATGATGCTACTTCTGGAGTAGCAGAAGTACGTTATAGTAATGATGGCATTTCATGGACTGCTTGGGAAGCTCCTGGAACAATAAAAGAATGGACGTTGTCTGAGGGAGACGGAGACTCCAAAATGGTTTATTATGAAGTCAAAGATAATACTGGGAGAATCTCTCAATTTATCGATGTTATAGGACTTGATACTATAAATCCTACAGGATCTATCGAAATAAATAACGATGATGCATGGACTGACTTTGTTGGGGTGACTCTTTCGTTAACCTATATTGATAATACTTCTGGAGTTGATAAAGTGCGATTTAGTAATGATGGTATCTCTTGGACTGCATGGGAAGATCCCGGTGATATTAGATCATGGGTCTTACCTGTTGGAGATGGAACTAAAACTGTATATTATGAAATAAGAGACACTGCCGGTTTAATCTTCCAAGATTTTGATATTATTGGGTTGGATACTACTGATCCTACGGGTTCTATCGTTATTAATGGTGGTGATGCATGGACTACCTCCGCAAGCGTCTCTCTTACATTAACATATTTTGATGCTACTTCAGGTGTAGCTGAAGTACGATACAGCAATGATAGTATTTCTTGGACTGCTTGGGAAGCTCCCGGTGCTTCAAGAGCTTGGTTATTACCCATAGGAGATGGAATTAAGACTGTATATTTTGAAATAAGAGATAATGCGGGATTAACTTTTCAAATTATTGATACAATTGGGTTGGATACAACTAATCCTACGGGTTCTATTACAATTAATGGGGGCGCCACATGGACCGGTTCTACTAGTGTGTCTCTTACTCTTTCATATAACGATGCCACTTCAGGTGTGGTGGAAGTAAGATACAGCAATGATGGTTTGACCTGGGCCGCTTGGGAAGCACCTAGCACCACTAAAGCTTGGACATTACTTGGAGGTGATTCTGTTTCTAAAACAGTTTATTTTGAGGTGAAAGATAATTCTGGAAGAACCTCTCAATTTACCGATACTATAGGGCTTGACACAGTAGGTCCTACAGGCTCTATTGAAATTAATGGTGGTGATTTATGGACGAACACCACAAGTATATTATTATACTTAACTTATAATGATGCTACTTCAGGAGTCCATTTAGTACGTTATAGTAATGACGGTGATTCCTGGACTTCATGGGTTGTTCCCAGTTCTACTAAAGTATGGACATTACTAGGGGGAGATGATGCTTCAAAAATTGTGTATTACGAAATACGAGATAATTCGGGAATAATCTCTCAATTTATAGACACTATTGGACTTGATACCATGACTCCAATGGGATCTATTGAAATCAATGATGGCGATGCATTTACAAACATTACAAGCGTAATATTATCTTTATCTTACAATGATATTACTTCAGGAGTGGTTGAAGTACGTTACAGTAATGATGGCAGTTCATGGACTGCCTGGGAAGATCCTAATCCCACACGAGCTTGGTCATTAACTTCTGGTGATGGAATTAAAACTGTATATTATGAAATAAAGGATAATGCAGGTTTAATTTATCAAACTTCTGATACTATTGAATTAGATTCTTCAGGCCCTACAGGCTCCATAATAATTAACAATAATAATGCGTGGACCACCTCTCCTAGTGTGACTCTTACTTTAACATATAACGATGCTTCTTCTGGAGTGGATAAAGTACGGTATAGTAACGACGGAATTTCATGGACTGATTGGGAAGATCCTACTGATACCCGCCCTTGGATCGTTATTTCTGGGGATGGGCTTAAGACTGTATATTATGAAATAAGGAACAATGCTGGTATGACCATTCAAGTTACTGATTCTATTGGTTTGGATACAGTTATTCCTTCAGGTTCTATTGAAATTAATGGTGGTAATATATGGACTAATACTACCAGTATAACACTCAATCTGACGTATGATGATGCGACTTCTGGAGTGGACCAAGTACGCTATAGTAATGATGGCAGCTCATGGACAAGTTGGGAAGCTCCTAGCAGTAATAAGGTATGGGTATTAACAACAGGAGATAGCAGTGTTAAAACCGTCTATTATCAAATAAGAGATAATGCAGGATTAACTTATCAAGATACTGATAATATTGGACTGGATACTACTAGTCCCTCAGGTTCCATTATAATTAACAATGGTGATGGTTGGGCCAGTTCCACGAGTATCACTCTTACACTGACATATAATGATGCCACTTCCGGAGTGGATCAAGTACGTTATAGTAATGATGGCAGTTTATGGACAAGTTGGGAAGCCCCTGATAGCACTCGGGTTTGGACACTTACACCGGGAGATGGATCTAAAAGCGTGTATTATGAAATAAGGGATAATATTGGAAGAACCGCTGTGTTCTCAGATACAATTGGGCTCGATACAGTTAATCCTAATGGTTCTATAGTAATTAATGTCGATGATATTTGGACAACCTCTACCAGTGTATCTCTTACATTAACATATAACGACGTAACCTCTGGAGTGGACCAAGTCCGATACAGTAATGATGGTAGTACATGGAGTGCTTGGGAAACACCTATTAGTACTAGAATATGGATATTACCAGCAGGAGATGCGCCTCTTAAAACAGTGTATTATGAAATAAGGGATAAAGCTGGTTTAACTTTTCAAGATAATGATACAATTGGATTGGATACAACTAATCCTACAGGATCTATAATAATTAATAATGGAAATAGCTGGACCAGTTCCATTAATGTAAGTCTTACCCTAACATATAACGACGGCACATCAGGAGTGGATCAAGTACGCTATAGTAATGATGGTAGCTCATGGACTGCTTGGGAAGATCCTAGTCCAACTCGGATTTGGACACTAACTTCTGGTGATGGGATTAAAACTGTATATTATGAAATAAAGGATAACGCAGGTAAAGTTTTACAAGTTTCTGATACGATTGAACTAGATACCACAGGTCCTACAGGGTCTATTATAATTAACAATGATGATGCGTGGACTACTTCCATTAGTGTAACTCTTACATTGACATATAGTGATGCTTCTTCTGGAGTGGATCAAGTACGATATAGTAATGATGGTATTCTCTGGACAGATTGGGAAGATCCAGTTGATACAAAAGCGTGGACTATCCCTTCAGGAGATACAGCCTCTAAAACTGTTTATTATCAAATTAGGAACAATGCAGGTTCTATTTTTCAAGATACAGACACTATTGGGTTGGATACTGTTGATCCTACTGGATCTATCGAAATCGAAAATGGCGATGCCTGGACGAATTCCACAAGTGTAACCCTTACCTTAAATTATCTTGATACTACTTCTGGAGTTTATCAAGTACGTTATAGTAATGATGGTAGTTCATGGACAAGCTGGGAGGCTCCTAGCGCTATTAAAGAATGGATATTATCTTCGGGAGAGGGACTTAAGACCGTATATTATGAAATGATAGATAATGCAGGATTAACATTTCAAATTATTGATACTATTCAACTGGATAGTACTGATCCTACAGGTACCATTGAAATCAATGATGGTGACGCCTGGACGAATTCTGCTACCGTTAGCCTTGCCCTAACATATAATGATGCCATTTCCGGAATTGATCAAGTACGATATAGTAATGATGGAAACTCATGGACTAGTTGGGAAGTTCCAACTGCTATTAGAGTATGGACATTATCTGGAGGAGAAGGAATTAAAACTGTATATTTTGAAATAAGAGATAATGCAGGGAGGACTTTTATAGTTTCAGATACAATCGGACTTGACACAATTAGTCCTTTGGGATCTATTGTTATTAATGGTGGTGATTTATGGACTATTTCTATTGATATTACTCTTACTTTAACCTACACTGATGATACTTCAGGAGTTGCTGAAGTACGCTACAGCAATGATGCTATTTCTTGGACTGCTTGGGAAATTCCTAATACTACAAGAGCATGGACATTACTTGAAGGAGATAGTCCTTCTAAAAGTGTATATTATGAAATTAAGGATAATGTTGGATTTATCACCCAATTTTCTGACACTATTGGGCTCGATACTACTGGTCCTACAGGTTCCATTGTAATTAATAATGATGTTGCGTGGACAAGCTCTACTAGTGTAACTCTTACATTAACATATAATGATGCCACTTCTGGGGTACACCAGGTTCGGTACAGTAATGATGGAAGCTCTTGGACAAGTTGGGAAGATCCTAATGCAACTAAAGAGTGGGTATTATCTGCTGGAGAAGGTATTAAAACTGTATATTATGAAATTAGAGATAATGTTGGATTTTTCACACAATATACTGATACTATTGAATTAGATACAACTGGTCCAACAGGATCCATAATAATTAATGATAATGATGCGTGGACTACCTCTGTTAGTGTGACTCTTACATTGACATATAGTGATGCTTCTTCAGGAGTGGATCAAGTACGCTATAGTAACGATGGTAGTTCATGGACAAGTTGGGAAGATCCCAGTGCTACCAAGGCATGGACGTTATCTGGAGGGGATGGGCCCAAAATAGTGTATTATGAAATAAAGAACAACGCGGGTAAAACTTCTGTGTTCTCAGATTCAATAGGACTTGACACAGTTGGTCCTACAGGCTCTATTGAAATTAATGATGGTGATATATGGACTACCTCTACTAGTGTGAATATTAACCTAACATATAATGATCTTACCTCAGGAGTAGCTGAAGTACGTTATAGTAATGATGCCATTTCTTGGACTGCTTGGGAAGCTCCAAGTGCCACTCGGGTTTGGACTTTATCAAGTGGAGATGGATCTAAAATCATATATTATCAAATTAAGGATAATGTTGGATTTATTTCTCAATTTATCGACAGTATAGGGCTTGATACAGTTAACCCCACAGGTACTATAGAAATCGATGAGGGAAACTCTTGGACAAATTCAACAAGTGTGACCCTTTCGTTAACATATAATGATGGGACTTCTGGAGTGGATCAAGTACGTTATAGCAATGATGGCATTTCTTGGGTTGCTTGGGAAACTCCAAGTGCTACTAAAGCATGGACATTATCTACAGGAGATGGAAGCTCGAAAACTGTCTATTATGAAGTAAAAGATACTGCCGGGAGAACCTCCCAATTTATTGACATCATAGGGCTTGATACAGTTGATCCTACTGGTTCAATTGAAATTAATGGTGGTGATTTATGGACCACCTCTCCCAGTGTGAGCCTTACCTTAACATATAGCGATCTTACTTCAGGAGTCGATCAAGTACGGTATAGTAATGATGCTATTTCTTGGACTCCTTGGGAAACTCCTAGCACTTCAAAATCATGGATATTATCCACTGTAGAAGGTGCTTCGAAACTTGTTTATTATGAAATTAAGGATAATATTGGTAGAATTTCCCAATTTTCTGATACTATCGGACTCGACATGTCCGCTCCTAATATTATCATTAATTCTCCTCTTAATAATACTTATTGGGATGTCCTACCAGATATTCAAGCAACAGTTTCGGATATGCATTTTGATTCGCTATGGTATATGATAGGAGGGTTTAAAGTTACCTTAATCAATGGAACTTCACAACCTCTTGAACTTTCGATATGGAATACGCTGCCCAATGAAGGTCCCTTTACAATTATCTTTTTCGCAAACGATTCGGCGGGAAATATCAACAATCTTAATTTTTTAAATCTGCATAAAGATATTTTAGCCCCAAGAGTCTCTATAGTTTCTCCAGAAAATTATGATTTATATGGGTCTATCTCACCAAATTATCAGATTTCGATAAATGAAGAAAATTTAGGTAAAATTTGGTATACTTTGGACAATGGGATAACCAACTTCACAATTACCGAAATGAGTGGAATAATAGATCAAACAGCATGGAATTTGTTCGAAACGGGCTTAATTACAATTGAATTTTATGCTAATGATTCAATGGGAAAAATTGGGTCAAATTCAATTATAGTTAGAAAAGATATAACAGCACCTGACATAACAATAAACGAACCATATCCTTTTGAATTATTTGGACGATTACCTCCCAACGTGGATTTAAATATACAAGATCCTAATTTAGACTCTATTTGGTACAAATTATTTAATAGCACCAAATCAACTGCAAATTACATATGGCCTGGTACCATTCCACAATTTGTTTGGGATGAATTTAAATCAGGTGTACTAACAATAAGATTTTATGCTAATGATACATTAGGGAATGTAAGATTCTCAGACGTTACAGTCATTAAAGATGTAACTGCACCAAAAATAACAATCACCAGCCCTGCTCCATATGATTTATTTGGAGCTACAAGCCCAACTATAGATATCAACATATTCGATAGTAATCTGGATACGGTTTGGTATCAATTAGTAAATGGAATTACGACTACAGCAAATCATACTTGGTTAGGGAGTCTCTCTCAAGTTGTATGGGAAGAAATGGGAAACGGCACAGTCAATATCATTTTTTACGCTAATGATTCACGTTCTAATTTCGCATCTAAATTTATAACAGTAAGAAAGGATATTATTGCTCCAATTATTTCTATCAATTATCCTTCAAACTTTAGCTTATATGGTACTATTCCTCCTGATATAGGTCTAGATGTTGATGACCCAAATTTGGATTCCATATGGTATCGAATTGATAATGGAACAATTACAACTGCGAATCATTCATGGACAGGATTTATTGAAAAAAATGTCTGGGATGAGATTGGGAATGGAACTGTTACTATTATTTTCTATGCTAATGATATGATAGGCAATCTTGAATCTGAAAAGCTCATAACGAGAAAAGATGTAATTGCTCCCAGAATAATAATTAATAGTCCTAATGCCAATGATTTATTTGGAATAGTTTCTCCTATTATCGATGTAGAATTTTATGATCCTCACTTATCTGATAAATGGTATCAGTTATACAATGGAACAATAATAACTTTGAATAGTACTTGGACGGGAGTTATAGAACAAAGTATTTGGGATCAAATAGGAAATGGAACTATTCATATTATATTTTACGCTAATGACTCATTGGGCAATCTAGGGGTGAAATATCTACCAGTTCGAAAAGATATAATTGCTCCTAAAATAATAATAAATTATCCAGATCCTTATGATGTATTTGGTGAATCAGCTCCAGATATCGATATTTTCGTTGATGAGAATAACCTAAATAATATATGGTATCAACTGAAAAATGACAGTGTTACAACTCTAAATTATACTTGGACGGGAATTTTAGAACAAAGTGTTTGGGATGAGGTCGGAAATGGTACAGTTACAATTTACTTTTACGCAAATGATTTAATGAATAACTTTGATTCCACAGAGATTATAATCATAAAAGATCTAAGTGCCCCCATAATTACGATCATAAAACCTGAAAATAATGCAGTTTTTGGATATGATGCTCCAGAGTTTAGAGTTTATATTGGCAGTGTAGATGTCTACAATTCTTGGTATATTCTTTTGGGAAATTCACATAAAAATTATTTCATAAAAACTGATGGAATTACTATACTCCCTATAAATCAAACAACTTGGGATGAATACGGAAATGGGACAGTGACAATTGAATTTTATGTAAATGACACTGTAGGGAATGTTGGTTTTGATACTATTGAAATAAGAAAGGACCTTTTTGTCCCAGAAGTAATAATAAATCTTCCAATTTTTGAAGGTTATTGGAGTAATCCCCCACTACTTCACATATCATTTTATGATCCAAATCCGGATAGTCTTTGGTATGAAATTGGACCATTTTACGGCAACTTGATAAATGGCATTGAACAACCGATTGATTCTTTAATATGGGACAGCTTGGAACAAGGGGAACATAAAATCTATATTTTTGCAAATGATACTGCTGGAAATATTAATGATACCTATGTATTCACTATTTTTAAAGATACATTAGCTCCATTAATCATTATAAATTCACCTTTAGATGGATCAACAAGCAATTCACCTCCAATATTTAATATTGCTTGTTTTGATCCAAATTTTGATACTCTTTGGTATGGAAATGGAATAAAAAATATAATTATAACAAATAATACTGATCAATCACTCGACTGGATAATTTGGAATGAATTACCCGAAGGTCTGTATCAAATTTTCATTTATGCAAATGATACATTTGGTCATCTCAATAATCTTTTTACTTTAGTGCTATATAAAGATACAATAGCACCTATTATTGTATTCGACAAGCCTTATAATAACACATATCATAACAAACCGCCCATTTTAGATGTGTATGCTTTAGATCCTAATTTTGATTCATTATGGTACAGCATTGGATCATATGAAATCCAAATAACAGAACTGGACCCTGTATTAGACAATGATATATGGAATAGTTTAGATCAGGGTCCCTTTCAAATTAATTTTTATGCAAATGATACTTTA
>JBHLNS010000024.1:0-48998 GCA_048941285.1 Promethearchaeota archaeon | reverse complement strand
AAAGTATAGATTTTGAAAAAATTTCTCATATAATATCAATAGAATTTATGTTTAAATACTATTTTTATATTTTAAATTAATAATTTTTAAAAGTTGCTTTCAATATATAATCTCGTATGACCTCAATTTGGGATACTAAAGCTGATGCGATTCAAAAAGGAGATAATCTTAGAGATATCTCTCCTTTGCCAGAAAAAAGCAAAATAGATGAAAATGGTTTTTCTCATTATGTATTCACTAAGATTATGTTTAATAATCCCTGGTATAAAATACCCGATGATGATTTTGAATTATTCAAAAAATATTTAGATGGAGGATCGCGAGCATATCCCTCTGATGGCCAGATTCCCTGCGATATTGTTGCAGGAGAGGCAAGGAAAATCCTTAATAAAATTGTAGAAATATCAAAAGATCCTAAACATACCTATTACAATGATGCATGTGAAGCACTTCGAGATGGTAAATTTTCTCTAATTCGAGGGACTATAAAATTATATTTAGGGAAATATACTTCAAGAGATTGGAGGAGGAAACGTTTTACAGATGATTTAGATTTCTGGGTTTTCAAAGTACATCTATTAGAACATGTTTTAAGAGAAACGGGGTGGATAAAGAATAAAGAAACGGGGGAATACGAGAAATCAGTTCAATGGACTAATCCGGATACAGGAGAGGTAAGGCATGAAGCACTTTGTGCGGCAAATAATTTAAATCAATTACTTGATTTTGGTGCAGGAAGTTATCTTGAAGGAACCAAGCTTAAAGAGATTTTTAATAAAAAATTGAAACGTGGTCATGATGTTGATCTTAGTGATTTAATGAATGTAGCCTTACATAATAAGGACCTTGTGAAAGATACTTGGGAGTCATTTGAAGCGGCAACTAATACAAGGAACTCTAGAATTACTTCGAATCTAATTAGTTTATGTAGATATTCATTAGGTACTGCTGATTATTTGGAAAGAGTTAGCAATGCTATTGGTAAATATCATAAAAGAATTCTTAATGTAAATGAGTATCCCGATGAGATTATAGAAAAAATATGTAAAATTTCGATTCATTGGATGAATTATCTTAAAAAAAATGGATCTAATGATACGAGAAATATGATACATGAATTTTTAATTAAACAAATAGAGGAAAAGCAAATTCAGGCAAAAAATTTGAGGAAATTTGCTAATAGAGTTTTGAAATTACTTAATTTAAAATATGAATATCTTAAAGTTATATTTGAAATTGAACCTTAGACTTCGCTGATTTATAAAATGCTATTTAATACACATATTTTATAGAAAAAATATTTAAAAATCTCTAAAAACAAATTTGTTTATGGCAAATTATAAGATAATTACTAAAAAAGATTGTTTTTTCTGCAATAAGCTTAAACAATGGCTTGATGATAAAGATGTTGATTACATAATTTTAGATTACCAAGATCCTAAAGATTTTGACGATCCAATCATGAAAAATCCGACTTTTAATGCACTTTATTGCGATATGAGTGCATGTGTTGAAGGAGTTCCTATAATCGTGAAAAATGACAATGAATTTTATTATGCGGAGATATGGGACTTAGTTAAAAATGAAATAATTGATGAAAAAGCAAGAGAAATATTTGAAATCTAACTTATTTTTTTTATTTTTTTATTATATTGTAATATAATAATACATATAAAAAATCGTGAAAGAGGTGTTTCACGATGTTCAAAAGGAATTTTTGATCTTAATCTTTAATTAAATTTTTAATTATCAAATATAGAAAAAAAGAGAATCTCTCATTCAATTGAAGAAACACTATATTCAAGTAATTCTTCCTCAATTGGTACTTCTTTTTCTAAAAACAAACCCTTGGTAATTCCATGGAGCAACCAAAATCCAATTGTTGATATTAAAGAGAGAATTCCAGCTAGATACCATACCCAATTTGGCCCAATATGCACCATAATTAATCCAGCTCCTAACGCTCCAAATGTATTCGGGATCATCCATTGAAAACCATACACTGCCATATAACGCCCACGTTTATCTTCAGTAGCAAAAGATGCAGCAGAACTTTGTCCAGTAGGATAAACAATCATTTCTCCAACTGTAATTATAGCCATAGCAATGAAAAATAAGTATACTTCACTAACAAAACCATACATTCCAAAACCAACCATGAGGAAAATAGTTCCAAAAGCCATAATCTTCATCGGAGAATATTTTGAAATCCTTCTAGTTATCCAAAATTGAAAAAATACTACCATTGCAGCATTCATACTTAACAATAATCCGAAACCTGATTCGGGAAACCCATGAAAATCCCGTAAGAATACGGCCAGAGTACTGTTCATTTGCATATATACTAAAACTGTTATCGCCGATACGGAAAGAAATAATATATATTTCCAATCTTTTAAAACATCTTTATATCCAATAAGAGTCTTCATAACTGTCTCTTCTGATTTACCTTCTTTCAATTTAGGTTTAGTCTCCGGAATAACATAATATACAATACCAGCAGTAACTAAACTGCTCACAGCATCCAAAATAAACAATAACATAAAAGATCTAGTTGCTAAAAATCCACCAAGAAGAGGACCTATCACGGCTGAAAGATTAAATGCAACTCGTAGGATTCCAAATCCTTCTGCCTGTTTTTCTTTTGGAAGTAAATCCGCTACCATTGCTTGCCGTGCAGGACCTCCAAAACTGCCAATTAAACCTAGAGTGCCCGCAAGTATATAAAAAACATATAAATCATTTACTAAACCTAGCATAATATTTCCTATCCCACTTACAATTAAGCCAAGAAGAATCATTGCACGACGGCCATATTTGTCAGCTAAAGCTCCGCCAAGCACACCACCAATTATATTTCCTACGGAATTGATTGTTAGTAAGTATCCCACTTCTATCATTGTAACTCCAAAACGTGAAGTGATATACAGTGAATAAAATGGAAATAATAAGAAGCTTCCCAACATATCAATAAATGTAGCTAAAGTTAGTACTTTAAATGCGTTGGGATATTCCTTAGATAAATTTTTAATTTTAGCAAACATAAGACATTAATTACAAAGTTTAAGATATTAATATAGAGAGTGTTGATTTCAAAAAGACCATAAAATTGCTATACAACGTTTAAGATAAATAAATTCGCATATTTATAGTTTTTAATGTTGAACTTCAATGGAACTATGAATTTAGTTTTAAAAGTAGATGAATTAGATTTAAAATGAATCACAATTTTTATTGAATCTATTATTACTTAAACACAAGAAGAATTATTAAGTGAGTTTTCAAAATGTATGATTATTTATTAAATGAGGAGAACAAAAAGTTTAAGGAGGAGGTTCGAACATTTGTAAAAAGTGCAGTTGCACCTTCTTTATTAAAAAAATTAGATAAAGATGAGATTCAATATCCTGCCGAATGGTTACATGCATTGGCTCAACAAAATTTAATAGGTATAAGGTTTCCAAAAGAATACGGTGGACGAGGAATGAATTGGGAAAGTGAAATTATAGCTCAAGAAGAAATAGGAGTATTAGGAAGTTCACTTGCTTGTTTATTCTCGTTGCCCAGTATATGCGGTGAAGCATTAAATCTTTTTGGTACAGAAGAACAAAAACAAAAATACCTTAAACCTATGTGTGAAGGAAAAAAGTTTGCTGCTGAGGCATTAACCGAACCAAGAGGGGGTTCAGATTTCTTTGGAGCAACTTGTACTGCTGTTAAAGAAGGTGATAACTATCTCTTGAATGGAGAGAAACGATTTGTTGTAGGTGCTGAAGGTGCTGATTTCTTTTTAGTTTATGCAAAAACAAATTTAGATCCAAAAGCGGATCCCCATAAATCTTTGAGTTTATGTATAGTGGATAGAACTGAAGGTGTTAATACTGAATATATTTATGGTATACTTGGAACTAGAGGTGGTGGTGCAGGTAGAATAAAATTTAATAATGTTAAAATACCAAAAGAAAATATAATTTTAGAGGAAGGCGCTGGTGGAAAAATTTTTTATCAAATGATGGTTCCAGAACGATTAACAACCGCATCAGGGTTCATAGGTCTTGCTCGTGCTTGTTTAAGAATTGCTACAAAATATAGTTCAAAAAGAAAGGCATTTGGACAGACTATAAGAAATTTTCAAGGAGTTAGTTTTTTAATTGCAGATAGTATAACATTATTAGATGCCGCACGAGCCATTGTTTATAATACAGCGAAAAGTATTGATGCTGGAGCACCCCCCGCACTTCAAAGAAGATTGGTATCTGAATCAAAAAAATTTTCAACTAAAGCTTGCTGGAAAGTAATAAATAATGCAATGCAAATTATGGGAGGAATAGGATATACGACTGTCTATCCAATTGAAAGATTGTTACGAGACGCGAGAATAGGTGAAATTTGGACTGGAACAACAGAAATAATGAATCTAATAATTCAGCATGAATTTTATAAAGAGATTTTAGGTGAGAAATGGCATGGTCGAGATATCGAGAAAGATGCAATTGATAATGATGCAGAGGAAGAAAAACACTACGGATAAAAAAAGATGAATAACAAAAAAAAATTTTGAAAGGTTTTTTTCAGGATATTTTTTTTTATTTAAATGAAGTTATTATTCCTAAGTTAGAATCCAATAGATTTCCTAAACAAAAGTAAATATTATTTTTATGATCAACAAAAAAAGTACCAACTGTTCCTACTTCAGTAGGGTCTCCTGTTGTGAATCTTCTTGAAATTTTTGTATCTGAATATATATTGAATAAGTCTTTAAGAACTAAATTTCCATCTTGGCTATAATTAATGCATAATTCAGAAACTGTGTTATAACGTTCTAAATATTTTGTAGGGTAAATCATAAACATCTTGAATAATGCATTTTCATAAATATTTGCATCAAATGTGTAGGAACCTCTTTTAATCCTTTCAAATGAGTATGAATTAGGAATAGTTTCGATTGCTATTATCGATCGCCTGTTTCTTATAATATAATTCCATCCTAAAGTAAAATCATTAGAAATAATGTTATCCCTTGCTTGGTTAATAAATCTTGTGTTTTCCAATATATATCTATAAACAACTGATAATGGCATCCCTGAACATCCATAATTAAAAACTTCAAGTAAATTTACTGAAATTGAAAGCCCCCATTTATTAATTCCTCCCATAGCCAGCATACTACCCATTCTAAATGAGAAAAATTTTTTATTATTTATTTTTACATAAACCCATGATACCGTTGGCTTCATCGAGAGAGTAAGATCAACAGTTTGTCCAAAAATAGTTCTCTTGTTAGTATGAGATCCAATTGCAGTGCAACCTCCCGCTATTAACGGTGATTGTGGATACCCTGTAAGCATAGGGATAATTTTGCCATAATAGATATCCCAAAAACAGTTTTGAATTAATACATCCATAAAATCAATTGATATTTCATAAATTTCCCCCATAAATAGAATCGATACAATATCAATTGCATCTGCTATTCCTTGCATTTCAACTAAGTATTCTTGAGGTATATATTCAAGATAATCTGTTGTATAATATGACGCAATATCATAAGAAAGTCCAATTTCCTGAGCTTGAAGCATAATCATGAGTTTCATCCAAGCAATTTGAAATGCTAAGTATTTTCCTTCTAAAATTCCAAGAGTATAATAATTATCTGCTTCTACATACAAATAGGGTTGATCATTAGAAAATCTCCACTCAGCATAATTACTTTCGAAATCATTAGTTTCACATGCATTAGCAATAGTTATAAATCCTGAAAATAACCCAATTCCTAAAATGAATAATAGTAGAACTGATTTATTTTTTAATTGCATAATTCTTATACCTAATAAAATGGTTTATAGTATTTTTTAATTAAAAGATTTAAAGCCCACACTTTCTCTTCTTATCAATTAAAATGAAAATTAGTTATTCTAATTGCTTCAGCTTAAAATAGTCAATAGGAATGGTATGTTTTGTCTCAATAATATCTCCTCTTATTGACACTTTTTTATCTAAGAATTTATGTGACTTGGGGGGTTTTTCCCATATATGAACTTTTTCCTAATTATAACTACTGACTGTCTTTTTTTATAATCATCTATAGGTTCAATTAAATATTCTGGCCCTTCTGAATGTGTTTCCCTTTCTTTTATTTTAACAAAGAATATTTCAGTTATTTCCGATCCTGATAAAGTATAAATTAAATTTGTATAATTATTTTTGTTTAGACAAATATCTTATTTTTACGAGAAGATCCCTTAATTCCATTTTATCATTTTCAAGTGTGATATATTTCTTTTTTACACCTTCAGATAATGGAACTGTTTTTATTCTATTTCCTTGTAATGATACCATATTTCCAAATTCACCCTCTAATACTAATTTCATAGCCGCTAAGCCAAATCTTAATCCAAGTATTCTGTCAAAAGAGTTTGGAGGCCCAGCACGCATTGTATGACCAAGAACTACGCTCCTGCATTCAAATTCTACATCGTTTTTTTGAAATTCCTCTTTTAAATCATCTCTTAAATTTAGTTCATCAACTATTATTTGAGACATACCTAATTTAGCCAATAAAGGGTTTCCAAACGTATCTTTAGGTAATTTATCTATAGCTTCTTTGGAAATTGTTTTAAAGTCTTTCTCTAATGACTTAACGGTTGGATATGCTCCTTCTGAGATTGCTATTATGTGATATTTATAACCCGAATTGACTCGCTTTTTAAGAACCTCAATAACATCGTTCTCAAAATCAAAGGGTGTTTCTGGAATCAAAATGATATCAGCACCGGCAGAAATTCCACTATACATAGTAAGAAATCCAGCATCTCTGCCCATTATCTCAACAACAAAGACCCGTTGGTGCGACCGAGCAGTTGTTGTGAGATTGTCCATTGCATTAGAAGCTAATTGTACTGCACTCCAAAATCCGAAGGTATAATGAGTCCCCGCTAGGTCATTATCGATGGTTTTTGGGCATCCTACAACTTTAGCATTAGCGTATTTACACATAAGATCCGCGACTCCTAAGGTATCATCGCCTCCTATAGCAATTAAAGCGTCTATTCCTAAATCTTTAAATTTTTCTGCTAGTTCTTTAGCTCTTTTTTCTTTAGATGATTCGAATCCTTTAAATGGATTTGTCCTGCTTGTGTAAAGAATTGTACCTCCTTCAGTGTGTAAGTCGTCATGCTCAGCAATATTTAATGGTATTGTTATATTATTCATAAAGCCTTTCCAACCTTTTAATATACCAATACAACTAACCCCCGCATCATAAGCTTTAAGCATTATCCCGTATATAACTGAATTCAAGCCAGGACAATCGCCCCCTCCAGTTAATATACCTACTTTTTTTATTAGGTTTACCATTACTTTTCACTTATTTAATTTAATTAAATAATATCAAGATAATTTATAATAAAGAATTATGAAAAGATTATATTTTACATTTATTCAAATTGATTTATCTCAATTTTTTCATAAGTGTATTTTGATTTATCTTGGGGAATGATATAACTTCCTCCTTGATTATCAGTTATTTTTAATGTAAATTCAAATTTACCTTCAATTGCTTGTTTCAAATTATTTAAAAGTTTATCAATTTCAATTTTTTCTGAATTATCTTCTTCAAGATTATTTCTATATATTGAAATGGCATTTTCGAATCTGAACAGGATGCCTTGTACGTTCGTATAGTAAAAATCTGCTCTAGGACCGGGTTCTACAATTAAATCTAATTCTGGAATTTCGAGCTTGCCTGTCGGTGAACGATAGATTTTAGATTGAAGATCTTCTTCATTTAATATTTTTAGAGTCATTGTTCCGGGTTTCATATTTGTAGTTAAAGGAATTATGTCATTTTTATGAAAATTACAGGAATTACATTCAAATTTTAAAATGAGCATTTTGTCTCCATCGGGGAGATCATAAATATTTCTAGAAATATCAATCATCCCTTCTTGACAGGACGGGCATTTAAAAGAATAGATTTTCTTATTATCTCTCTTCTTATCTAGCATATAATTAATTTCTTAATTTATTAATATATTAATTCATGAAATCAATGTAAAATAATAGTCTTCTGAAAATACATTTATTGTTATAACAATTATTATTATAAATTCTATATTATTGTTTCTTATTGCAATTAAATAAGTAAAATCAATAGAACTTTTATTCATTGTGCCTTTATTGCTCATATTGCAATCAAATAAAATAAGAAGAGTTAGTTGATTAAGTTGACAAGCAATGAAAAAATTGTAGAAATATCTATGCACTGTAGGGGTGGTCAAACGTGCATTACAGCAAGTCAATTATTAGCAGAAATGGCTTTCGAAGAAGGCTTCCAAGACACAATAGCTATCCCTATAATAGGTGCCGAGCGCAGAGGCGCTCCAATACAAGCTTTTTCAAAAATTTCTAAAAATAAAGTGATTAAAACATATGATAGTGTTGTAAATCCAGATTATATTCTTATGTTTGACACTTCATTACTGGATATACCACCTATAAAAGCCACTATCAAGGAGGGTGTAAAGATAATAATTAATAGTGCTGATCCAATAGATACAAGTGATCTCCCTAAGAATATAAAGATCTTTATAGTAGATGCTACAGGAATTTGTATTCAGAGAAATTTTATGCACGCAAGTGGACCAATTCTAAATATTCCTATGTTAGGGGCTTTCGGAAAGATTACAGGGTACTATAATCTTGAAACAATGGAAAAAGTAATTAAGAAAGAATTTGGTGAAAGCAGGATAGAAAAAAATATGAGCGTTGCAAAAGACGCTTATGAATCTGTAAGAGAGATGTAATTATGTCAGAATCTAAAAAATGGAAGAAAATTAATAAATCTGTAAAAGAACGTCCTAAAGTTCAAGAATATAAAAATTGGGAAGAATTATCCCCAATTCCAATTTCATTACCTATCGATGGAAACATGGGTATGACTGGAGATTGGAGAACTTTTAGACCAGTTATCAAAGAAGGATGTAATAAGTGCGGAATATGCTGGATGTATTGCCCAGAGGGAGTAATTGAAAAGAAAGAAGATGGTACATTTCAAATTGATTTGCGTTATTGTAAAGGGTGTGGCATATGTGCAAAAGAATGCCCTACAAAAAATATCGAAATGAAAAGAGAGAGTGATATAAAAGATGACTGAAAGCCAGGAAGATTTTGTCCAAAAGAGAGAAACTACTATAATAAAAGGAAATGTTGCAGCAGCTTATGCAGCAAAATCGGCTCGAGTCCAAGTTATTAGTGCTTATCCTATAACACCACAAACTACCGTAGTAGAAAAACTGTCTGAATTTGTGGATAATGGATTGATGCCAGGTACGCAATATATAAAGATGGAGTCAGAACATAGTGTGTTTGCAGCAGTGATCGGCGCAAGTAAGGCAGGAACTAGAACCTTCACAGCTACATCAGGTCAAGGTATATTTTATGCTCATGAAATGATTCATTGGGCCGCTGGAGCGAGATTACCTATCGTTGTAGCTATAGCATCTCGAGGACCAGCGCCTCCCTGGAATATATGGGCAGATTTCACTGATGTAATAAGTCAACGTGATACGGGATGGATGAGTTGTTTTTGTGCAGAACATCAAGAAATATACGACGAAATTCTGATGTCGTATAAAGTTTGTGAAGATCATGATATTCTTTTACCTAAGTTTGTATCATATGGGGGATTTATCCTTTCACATACTTCAAAACCGGTTATTCTGGAAGATCAAGACCGTGTAGATGAATTTTTGCCTCCATTACCGAGTGAAGAAGGATGGCCACATATTTGGATGGATCCAAAAAGACCCATGATGTTCGGTAATCTTATTATGCCTTCAAGTTTTTATTTTGAATTTAGGTTAAAAATTCATGATGCTTTAATCAGAGCAAAAGAAAAAATTAAAACAGTTGCAAAAGAATTTGAGAAAAAATTTGGTAGAAATTACGGTAATGGCCTAATTCAAGAACATAAGATGAATGATGCAAAAGTTGGAGTAATCATTTATGGAGATTTGGCTCTTCAAATGGAACAAGCAATAGATGATCTAAGAGAAGAGGGTTATAAAGTTGGAATGGTGAAACTAAGACATTTTAGACCTTTTCCAACAGAAAATATTGTTGAGGTAGCTAAAAAAGTGAAATTACTCGGAGTAATTGATAGAGCTACAGCATTTGGTTGTCAAACTGGGGGAGCTGTGAGTTGTGAAGTAAAAGGTGCTCTACATGAAACAAAAGGAACAGCACGAGTGTTTCCCATTATAAATGGTTTAGGGGGAAGGGAAGTTACACTTGAACAACAAAAAAATCAAATTATTAAATTGGTTAAATATGAGGAGACTGGAGAGCTTCCAAAAGATGTGATTCATGGAACTCTCTGGGATGGATTGTTGGAGGTTGAATAAAAGAATGGTTAAATTAAAAGAAGTTTTAGAATCCTGCCAAGAAGAATATTTCCTTCCAGGAAATTCATGTTGTGCTGGATGTGGTTTAGAAATTGCCCTTAGATGGGCGATGAAAGCGTTAGGACCTAACACAGCACTTGTGACCCCCGCTTCCTGCCTAAATGTTGTAGTGGGGTTATGGCCAAAAACAGCACCAAATTTTCCTTTTACAAATATGGCTTTTGCAGCGGGTGCAGCTGCAGCAACGGGAATGTCTGCTGCATTTAAAGCCAAGTCATATAGATTTCCTGGGAAAGTTTGGGACGAAATGACTACAATTACATTTGCTGGAGATGGTGGTACTGCAGATATAGGTATTCAAGGATTGAGTGGGGCAGCCGAAAGAAATTCAGACCAAATTTATGTTTGTTATGACAATGAAGCATATATGAATACAGGTATTCAAAGATCTTCAAGTACGCCACATGGGGCATGGACAAGCACAACCACAAAGGGAAAGGATCGCTTCAAAAAGAATCTTCCCGCAATTATGGCAGCTCATGATATTCCTTATGTAGCTACGTGTTCTATAAGTGAACCATTAGATTTATATGATAAATTTAAAAAAGCAAAATCGATTAAAGGCTGTAGATACATCCATATAATGGCTCCTTGTTGTACAGGATGGGGATTTAATTCTGAAAATACAATAGAAATTGCTCGCTTAGCTGTAAAGACAGGTTCATGGATTCTTTATGAAGTAGAAAATGGAATTATGACTTTATCAAAAGCAAGTAAACCATTGTTAGATCCCTCGAAAAGGCCTCCACTGATAGATTATCTTTCTAAACAGAAAAGATTTGCAAATATTTCAGAAAAAGATTTAATTGAACTTCAAGAATATTTAGATCATACTTGGAAACGTTTAGAAGCGGATATAAGTTGTCAAGACCAATATCCAAAATAATCTTTATATTTTTACTAATTCTATTTTTATTATCAGTTTAAAATTGGTTCGCGATTCAAATGGGTTTTTTAATTAAGTTGGCTGGGAAAGAGATAAAAGACATTAAGCTTTATCTTGATATTGCGGTTGATAATATAATTGAAGGGAAAGTTATTGCTTTTCCAACAGATTCTGTTTATGGAATTGGGGGCGATCCTCAGAATTTAGAAGTAATAAATAGAATATACGATATTAAATTTCGTGATAGATCGAAAGGATTATTGTTATTAGTTTCGGACTATGAAGAAGCCAATAAAATCGCTGAATTCAATACAACTGCAAAAAAATTGGCAGATCGATATTGGCCAGGTCAATTAACATTGATATTGAAGAGAAAAGAACCGAATATCATCCCCCCCGAAGTAACAGCTTTTCAAAATACAATTGGGTTACGAATTCCTGAAAACAAAATAATTTTAAGCATATTAAAACTTTTAAAGGAAAAAGGCTATTTTGGAGGGATTATAGGGACTTCCGCTAATTATTCTGGAGAATCTCCCTCTTTAAGTGGAGAAGAAGTATCAAAAAAAATTTTAAGCCCTATAGATTTAATCATTGATGGTGGCAAGTCAAAAACTAAGCTAGCGACTACAATTATTGATTGTACCTACGAGGAAATAAGATTTTTACGAATTGGAAAGATTTCTGATGAAGAAATATTAAAATATTTATCAAAATAAAAAAAATGAGAGTTATGAAAAATTTTAATCTTTTAGTGTCAACTTCAAGATATAATGAAACAAATGCAAGCTCAGAGTTATGGTTTTTATTATTAATGTGTGGTGATTCATACCCTGTTATTTCAAAAATTCAGTTTCCTGGTTTAATTGCTGCATTTACCAACTTAAATCCAAAAAAAGTAATTTCTAAAATTAAAAAAATTCAAAATAAAGATCATGATTTTTTTCAATTTATCTTGAAAATTATCCCGGTCGATTTCATTTGTGAGACTGATATTAAGGTTATAGAAAAATTAATAAAAGAAACCTACAAACAGTTTATTGATGAAAATGAATCCTTTAAGATAATATTAAAGCGTAGACATCACCAAAAGATAGAAAGAAATAACTTTATTGAAAGAATTGCAAAAACTGTAGATAATGAAGTTGATCTTGAAAATCCAGATAAAATTGTTAGAATTGAAATATTAGGAAATATAACTGGAGTATCATTTTTGAAAAAAGATGAAATTATCAGAATTAGAAACTGAGATGCTAATATTTACGCTTTTTTTGCTTTCTCTACATATAAGATAGCCATTTTTTCACAAATTAAATCATACACTGCTGAAGCTAAATATTTTAAATTAAGTTCCGAATTACGTGAAACAATCCCATACGAATTTAGAGCACAATCTATTTGGTTATTAGAAATTTTAAAAAATTTTTTTATCTCATGTATCTTAGAGTTTGATTGCAAATTTAAGGTTATTTCCTCTTCTTCAGCTGATAGGACACTCAATAGGGTCGTATTAATACTATCTAGATTGTTTTTTGGTGAGATTATACAAAAAGTTAATTTATTTTTAATTAAATCTGAATACTCTATCCCAAAACCTTCAATACTCTTATTAATTTGTCGTTTAGTTGCAAGATATACTAATAATTCAATATTCTTTTTGTTGGAAATGTTATTATTTTGTAAAAATGCTTTCTCCAAATAATAGCATGCTGTGAAAATATGTTCCTTATTTAAGAGATATTTATCTTTAATGAACTGAATCATTGAATTTTCATACCTATCTTGTATCTCGTAAATTATATTAAAAAACTGGTTTAATATTTCCTCCTTCTTTTTTATTTTATTAGTTTCAATAATCTTATTCAACGATAATTTGATTTGATTAATCCCAACAAAATAATGTAAATTCAAGTCTTGGATTTTAAATTCGTTTACAATCATACTGGCATACTCCATTGTAAGAAAGCTGGTAGTATATTGAATTGAATTCTTATAAAAATAGTAAGAATTAAGAATGTCAACAAATAAATTGTAAAAATCCAATCTTTTAATGTGTATTTAATAGTATAATAAAAAGTACGCTCCTTTTTACTCCCGAAAGCTCTTGATTCAAGAGCTTCTGCAACATTAAAAGCTCTCTTAATAGAACATATGATTAAAGGAATTAAGAGAGGAAAAAGATTTTTTATCTGACTTATAAGTCCCTTTTTTTGCATTTCATAACCTCTACTCTGTTGAGCATCTAAAATGTTTTGAGCTTCATTTGCGATGGTAGGGACAAATCTAAAAGCTAAAGAAAATGAAAATGCAAATTCATAAGGAATTTTCATTGAAATCAAAGAAAGAGCTAAATCGTTTGGATCTACTGTTAAAAAGAAGATAGAAAAAGCAGAAATCATGATATAAATTCTTAAAATCATTGCAACAGCAAATGATAAGGAAATAAAAAATGTATTTAGAATAATTATGAGGAGAATTAAAAATGCTAAACCGCGAATACTTTTAATCCATTGCTTGAATAACTTTCCTATTAGAATTAATGGAACTAAACTTAAGAAAATAAGTAATAATGGAATTATTTCAATAAATAATAATGCAGATACAGTATAAACAACTGAAAGTACCAATTTTGCCCTTGGATCTAAATTATGCAAAAAAGACTTTTGTTTCATAAACTTAAAAGCATTTAGAAAATCTAGGGACATTTCAATGGTTTCCTCCTATATTTTTAGAGATTTATTTTTTAAAAAATTCCTTAAATAATTTATAAGAGCTTCTTTAGATAATATGTCTGCTGTTCTCGGAAATCCACTCGCTGTTAATGCTGCAGAAAACTGCCATATTTGTGGTTGAATCAATGAAGTTTTCTCTATTAATACTTCATTATTCAAAATTTCTTTTGTCGGTCCATCGGCAATTATTTGTCCATTATCCATCAATATTGTTCGAGGTAAGTATTCATAGGCAAATTCAATATTGTGGGTAATGATAATTATTGTTTTCCCATTATTTCTCTCCTTTTTAATTAAGTTAATAAAAAATTCTATTTCTTTTGCATCCTGACCCAAGGTTGGTTCATCAAAAACTAAGACTTCGGGATCTCTACAAATTATGGATGCTATGGCAAGCTTTTTAGATTCTCCACCAGAAAGATTAAGAGGTGATCGCTCTCTATATTTTTCAAGATTAAAATCGCTCAATATCTTATTTATTCTAATATTAACTTCTTCTTTGTCAAGATTAAAACTCTTTAATGAAAATTTAATTTCTTCCTCTACTGAATTAGAAAACAATTGATGTAAAGGATTTTGAAATATAATCCCCACCTTTTTAGATAAAGTTGCAATACTTTTAGAGCTAATATTTTCATTTTCAATATAAATATTACCTCGTGTCGGTTTAATTAATCCATTAAATGTTCTGATAAGACTAGTCTTACCAGCTCCGTTTTTTCCCATAATGGCAACTAATTCCCCTTTAAATATATTTAAATTTATATTTTTTAATGCCTCAGTTCCATTGGGATAAGTGTAAGCAATATCTCTAATCATAATAATAGGGATTTTTTTAGCCATTTGTGTTTATCTCCTTTTAAATTATTATTTTAAGGATCTAATTGCTTCAGGAATTGAGGTCGGAATATTCTTATTATATAATTTTTCCACTTTTAAGGTGTTAAAAATTGAATATATAACAGGTTTATTTAATCTTAAAGTCTGAAAATTATTACCATTAATAACTTGCTCAGTGAGCCCATATTCTATTATACTTCCGTTTTTCATTAAAATTATTTGTTGAGAGAAAGGTAAAATAAGATCTAGTCGATGTTCACTAATTAAAATTGAGATATTTTTATCATTTTTTATGTCATTTAACAAATTAATTATTTTTTTAGCCATATAGGGGTCTAATAAAGCAGTAGGCTCGTCTAGGATCAAGATTTTTGGTTCTAAAACTAAAATTGATGCAATTGCTACTCGTTGTTGTTCTCCACCACTCAATTCAAATGGGGCTTTATCTAGGATATGCTCAATTTCCGTTATTGACGCACTTTCTTTTATTCTTTTTGAAATTTCTTTAGCAGGGACACCCAAATTTTCTAATCCAAAAGCAATTTCGTGTTCTACATTCATTGCTATTAATTGATTTTCTGGATTCTGAAATACAATTCCTATTTCAGTAGATAAATCTGCTATTGGCGTCTCCACAGTATTTTTTCCATTCCATAATTCTACATTTCCTTTATAAAAACCGGCATAAAACTGAGGAATTAAACCATTCATACACCTAATGAGTGTAGTTTTTCCACTTCCTGTTTCTCCACATAATAATATGAATTTATTATCTTCAATATTTAAATTGATATTATTTAAAGCATATTCCTCGTTTCCTTTATACCGGTAATAAAAGTTTTCAAATTTAATTAAATCCATTGCAAGATGTATTCTATTTAGGTTCTTTTTCTTTGATAATTTTTGATTATTTATAATTTAGATTATAAAAATTGTTTTATTTTTTCAACAATTTCTTGAATGACAATATCAGATTCTATATTAAATGTTATAGATGCTGCTCCATCATGGCCACCACCATTACATTTATACTTTTCAGATATTTCCTTTAAAATTTTTCCTAAATTCAATCCAGTTTTTATACATACAGTTTTTTTAGCTCTAGTATTGATTACATACTGATTCGGTTCTTTTGATATAGTTATTCCAATATCAAATCCCGTTTTTGTCAACATTGAGGCCACACTTGCTCCAAAACTACTTACTTTCGTTATTCCAATTAAATATTCTCCCTCTCGAATTAACTTCACTCTCTGTAATCCTTTTATATTTGCGATCTTTTCTGAGATATCTGTATGGCTTTGAAGAAGAAGATATATCTCTTGGATTTTTATTTCTTCACATAATAAATTGCTAACATTTTGAATAGATTTATTATTTCCATGTTTAAAGAAACCTGAATCAGTTAATATTGCCGATATATTGAGAATTTTTAAATGTAGAGTCAATGGTATTTTATAGAATTCAAATAATTCTAAAATTATTTCTGCGGTGGAAGAATAATTATCATTTATTAAATCGAATGATTTATTATTACTTTCTTCTGAATCTAATTCTTTATAATGATGATCTATAAAAATGTAAGGAATATTTGAATGTAATATATCTAAATTATTATTAATTTTAATTTGATTTAAATTGCTTGTATCTACTATTATAAAGAGGTCAATTTTGGTAAGATCAACAACTTTCTCATAAGAAAAATTAAATTCAGGATAAGTTTCACTAAAATTTTTAATGAAATCTTCAGTTGATTTAGATAATCCTGAAAAATATATTGAAGCCTTTTGATTTTTAAAGTTTTGATTTATGAAAAAATTTAAAGTAAAACAAGAGACTAATCCATCAATATCTACTAAATCGTGTGTCGTAATTAGGATATTTTTGTTTTTTATGAAAGCTAAAAAATTTTCAAATTTAGATTTCAACATATAAATTTCTACAAATTTTATTTTGCAAAATCTGCTTGGAGAGACTTTCTCATTGTTTCAATTTGAGTTTTTACCCGCTCTTCTTTTTGTTTCAATGTTTTTAGACGCATTTCTAGAGTGACTTTTAGACTTTTTTTCTCGTCTAATAACTTATTTTTTTCACTTTTCACTAGAATTCCTCCAATTGCTTTATATACTGTATCTTCTTGCGTTATTTTTTCTAATTCCTCAATTGCTAATTCTGTTTCTCTAATTGTACTCTCAAATTGTAGTCTTTGTGAAGTGATAAATTCAAAAGATTGCTGAAGATTATTCAGATTTAAAAGTTTTTGCTTTTGTTCTTCAGTTAAATTGTCAAGATTGATCTGTGACATTTATAATCTCCTTTTATTTTTTATTATCTATTTTTATATTAAATATAATTTAATTATTTTTTGAATTATCAACTATCTGTATAGTTTCCGTTATTACTTTCCCAAAGCTTATAATTTCATTAAGAGTTGCACGGAAGGCAGTTATATCACTGCTTTGTATCTCAAAAACTATATCTAAGTCATTTTTTTTTTCAATTGAAATTTTGGATCTTTTAGTTTTTAGCCGTTTAGACTCTGGTAAAAATGAGTTAAAAGAAATGTCACGCAATTGAGAATTATAAAAATGAAATTCTATTCTAGATTTTATTGAGAAGATATTGTTTTGACTCATTATTCTTCAGTGACTTCTAATTCTCTTTGTTTACGCTTTGCAATACGGAAAGCCTCAGCACCCCTTGGTGTTTCTATGTAATAGGCCCCACCTGTAAATTTGGCATCACATTTTTTACAATACCAGATGCCAGTTGAGATCCTATAAACCGAGCCTTTTGTTATACATCTGGGGCATTTAATATCTCCTTTCATTTTTTCTAATATTAAACGACTTCTTTTCCTTAAAGTACTCCCATATCTCGTTCCGTATTTACCAGTGACTCCTACTTTCTTAGTTTTACCCATTTTAATCACTATTAGTAATGAATAGTTGATTAAATAATAAAAAATAGGATAAACTATAAATTTTTCTAAAATAGAAAATATTACATTTATTCAATATCCAGTAAATAATTATCACATTATTAGTTAATAAAAAGAGTATTTAAATTATTTAAAATTGAAAATTTAAATTATAAATCTTTTAAAATAAAAGTATCTATTTTCCGTGTAATTTATGCCTAATAAAGAATCTATGATAATAGACCTAACACAAATTTCCCCAAAGAGCCATGAGGTTGGGAATAAAGCAGTTAATCTTGGTAAATTGATCCAAAGAAATTTTCTTGTTCCAAATGGATTTATAATTAAGACCAAAGCTTACGATTTGTTTCTTAAAATTAATAATTTGATTGAAACTATACATGAATCGCTAGAATCAATAGATCATAATAACTTAGAAAGATTAAAGAAAAGTACAAAAAAAATACGTAATTTGATTAAAAATGGTTCAATTCCAACTGAATTAACTGAAGAACTTAAAGCTAAATTTAATCAATGCCGCTTTCAGAGTGTTGCTGTTCGTTCTTCTGCTACTGCAGAAGATTTACCAAAAGCCTCTTTTGCAGGGCAATATGACACATATTTAAACTTGATGACTTTAGACCAAGTTTTGGTTAATATTAAAAATTGTTATGCATCTTTATGGACTAATCGAGCAATAATTTATCGAAACAGTAATAAAATACCACATGATAACGTTAAAATCGCGGTTATTGTTCAAAGAATGATACCAGCGAAATCTGCGGGTGTTTTATTTACTATTAACCCAATAACGTCTAATAATTCTGAACTATTAATTGAATCAAATTTTGGTTTAGGAGAATCAATTGTATCAGGAAGAACCAGTCCCGATCAATTCACTATTAAAAAATCAAAGAGAGGGGGGTTCAAAATTCTAAATAAACAAATAGGTAATAAAGAATTTGCAATATATCCAAAATCTTTTGAAGATGAAGGAGGTATTGAACAAATTTTATTATCAGATGATCTAATTCACCAAGCTTCTTTACGTGATGATGAAATTATAAAACTTGCTAAAATTGGATTAGAAATAGAACAAACTTTGAAAAACGGCCCTCAAGATATTGAATGGGCTATAGATCAGGACAATCGAATTTACATTTTGCAAAGTCGACCTGTAACTGCTTTAAATAAAACCCAAGATATATTATGGAGTAGAGGATATTCAGATGATTATTGGAATGATAACGTGACACCTTTATTTTTTGAAATTTTAGGAGATCCAATAACAAAAGTAGTAAATATTGAATTAAACAATATAATGGGTTATGAAAGAATGGATACTCAATTATTGAAATTGTATAACGCTCATGTTTATTTCAATCTCAATGTTATAAGGAAAAAAATTGAAAATGAAATTCCTAAATTCATGAGGAATGAAGATGTTTTAAATTATTTTCCTGAAGGTTCAGGACTCTATGGGAAAAAAACTATGAAAAATCTACCTTTTCATCTTATAAAACGTATTGTAGCAGAACTTAGAATAATGGCTTATGATCCTAATGGTTCGATGTCTAAAACTGCTGAAGCGTATGAAAATTGGAATGAAGAGATATTTGATCCATATTGTAAAGAATTTGATAAAGAATTACTAAAACTTGCAAATAAGGGTAATATTTTCGAACTTATTACCCTAGCTGATGATTTAAATAACAAAATGATTCCACATTTTCGACTTATTCGCTATGGAATTCCCGTACATAATATTGGGATGAATTTGTTAGTCCAATATCTTCTTACTAGATTTTTAAGTAAGGAAGAATGTCAGCATTTTTATCCAATTTTAGTTTCTGGTCTAATCCATAAATTAACAGAAACGAATGATCGTATTAATCAGTTGGTTGCACTTATAAATAAATCTTCAGAATTAAAATCAATATTTATTGAACGGGAATCAAGAAGTATTTATAATATTCTTTCAACAGAAAATAACCTTTTAAATACAAATTTTCTTGCTGATTTTGAAAATTTTTTAAAAGATTATGGAGATCGTGGCTTTACAAGGGAAATTTATTATCCACGCTGGAGAGAATATCCCATGATAAATATTTTTGATATCTTGAAATCATTAGTGATAGATCAAGGGCAAGAATTGGAGGAATTAAAGACGATAAATTTGAAAAGACGAGATTTAATCGAAAAATTTGTAGAATCAAAAATAAGATCACAACGATTTGGATTATTAAAATGGAAGTTTTTCAAGATAATTTTAAATAACAGCAGGAAATACATTAAATTTAGAGAAGATCAGCGTTTTAATCTTGATAAATGGATTACAAGGAATAGAAATGTGTATTTAGAAATTGGTGAGATTTTAACTAAGCAAGGGATAATATCTGATAAGAATCGTATTTTTTTCCTTCATCAACAAGAGATCAAGAAATTAGCAATGAATAAATATAACCGGCAAGAAATCCAAAATATTATATCCAAAGTGGAAAAACGTTTTGAAGAGTTTAAAAGATATGAAAATAAATTGCCATCTAAATTTATTTTAGGCTCAAGAGAATTTAATGATATCTTAGAATATGCTCAAGAAAGCAAAATCTTCCGTGGCTTACCTGCTAGCCAAGGAATTAAAACAGCACCTATACGCATAATCCAAGATATTAATCTCATATCAACAGTACGGGCTGGAGAGATTTTGGTAGTATCACGAACAGATCCTGGTTGGACGCCTGTTTTCTCTAAGATTGGGGGCTTAGTTACTGAGACTGGTGGAATCCTTTCTCATGGTGCTGTTGTTTCGAGAGAGTATGGCATTCCTGCAGTGACTAACATTGTAAATGCGTGTAAAATCTTTAAAACAGGTCAAATTATTAAAATTAACGGTTTTAGTGGTACTATTATTCTACAAGAAAGTAAATAAGGTGGAAAAAGTTGGAACCTTTAACTCATTCAAATTTTACAACACAAAATCCTGAATGGAATGAATCTTATTACTTTGTTTTTTACGATCAAGAAAATAATCTAGGGGGAATGACTCGATTAGGTTTTAAACCGAATAAACAGGAAGGAATGACCTTTTTCTTCTTATTTCTCCCTAATGGTTCTGCTGCAGGATATTATAGAGAACAAAAAATCAAAAATTACACAAAATCACTCAAAATTGGAGGCGTTTGCCATCAATGTAAATCTCAATCCAATTGGAAATATTTGTTTCAAGGAAATATGATTATAGTTAAAAATCCTGAAGATTTACCAAAAGTAAGTGAAAATCCAAAACTAATTAGTGGAACTCAAAAAGTAAATATGGATATCTCTTTTGAACCAATAAATGATATTTACGAGTATAGTGAACATATGACACGAGAATCATTAGAAATAGGAAAGAAGGCGGGAGAAAAACATTGGGAACAAATTGCTAAATTGTCTGGTAATATCAAAATAGGTGAAGAAAACTATATATTAAGAAATTCACTAGGGCAAAGAGACCATACATATGGTGTTCGGGATTGGACAGGAGTTGGGAATTGGCTATATTATGTAGTGTGGTTTAATAAAGATTTAGCAATAAATCCAGCAGCAATAATCACTGATGATGGTAAATTATCCACGGGAGGTTTTATATTTAAAAAGGGAGATAATATTCCATTAAAGAATATTCGAATTGTAGATCAGAAATTTAAAGAAGACGGAGTACTCCCAATAAGCTCAGAGCTTTACATTATTGATGCAATGGGTGAGAAATATACTTTAAAAGCGACTGTAGGGCCAATTATACCGATTCCTTTCGTAGATAAGGGAGGAAATCAATCAGTTTTAGTTCAATCGATGGGAAATTTTGAATTAAATGGAATAGTAGGGGGGTATGGTTCATTTGAAACTTTGAGAAGGGTATAACGATTAGATATTTAATGAAATTCAATTATTTCCAATTAAAACTAAAATATGATTAATGTCTATTATCAAACTAAAGAAATAATAAAATAAAGTATAAAAAAATTTATAAAAATTATTTGATTTTTGCTTGATATTGAAAAAGATTTAAATCCTTTCTCAATTTTTTGCTTATTTCCAAAGATTTTTTGGCTAACATTTTAATTTCATCAATTGAAAATGTAGCGGCACCACTTTTTTGAATTGAAGTTATTTTAGATTCAGTAGCTGAAATCGATATTTTACCATCACTTACTAATTCTTCGGGTAAATTTGGATCCAAGAAAATTATATCATCGATTTTACAATATGTCATAGCCAACGGTAATTCTTTAATAATATCTTTACCAGTAAAATATTTCCCAGTCCATTCTGCTTCACCTTTTTCTTCATTCCAAACACCTTCAGGAATATGGGAAGATATTAACGAGGTTAGTGCACCTACTGCACCAGCATCTATTAAATTTCCTTGATAATTGATTACGTACATATCAACAAATAGAATGTAAACAGATACTCCTTCTTTTATGCAAAGTTTTTTAGTTTGAACGCAATCTGCATGCCTAATTCCACGATCAACGACACGAGCTAATTCGATCGATTGTTCATCGGGAGGTCCTCTCTCAAATAAAGGAGATGCGATTGGAAGTAATTCTGCCATAACTGTACAAACCCCTTCATCTGGAAGATCAGGGAAGGGTTCTCCTACTTCATATTTTAATCCTGTTATAATCCTTGTTTTCCCTAATGAGACATCTGTTGAACCTTCTGCTGAAGCTATTACATCACTCTCAATTTTGAATTCACGATATTCCCAGAATCCTCTACCATCAATTCTTTCTTCTTTTTTAAGATTTGAAATAATATAATCTCTTTCAATTTTTGAGATAATTCGTCTAACATCCATCATTTTTATTTTTCACCTTTTTCTTCTTTATCTTTTAAAGTTTCTTCTTGTAATTTTATGTATTTACTTTTTAGCGCATTCAATTGGATTTGGTGAATTTCTTTTAAAGCATCTTTAGCTAGATCAAGAAATTCATTCATCTCATCTAAATCCATGTCCCCATCGAATTGTAAGAGGGAGATCTCTTCATTGTACCAAGTGATTGCAATAGGTAAATCTGCTTCTCCTGCTTTATCTTCTATGCCAGAAAGATCAACAACTTTCTTTCCATCAATTTTTCCGACGGCAATAGCTGATACCAAACTTTTCATGGGGACTCCCGCATCAGCTAGAGCTAATGCTGCTACTGTTGTACTTGCACATCTAGTTCCACCATCAGCATCCATAACTTCTATAAAAACTTCAAAACTAGTACCAGGATAAAGTTCGAGAAAAAGTAAAGGTTCAATGCAATCAGATACTATCATTGATATTTCTTTTTCGCGACGTCCAGGCGCAGGTCTCTTCCTATCAAAAACAGAAAATGTAGCCATTCTATAAAAAACTCGTAAAATTCCCTTATCTGGTTTTGCTAAGTGGTGCGGGTGCACTTCCCGTGGACCGTAAACTGCAGCAAAAATTTTATTATTGCCCCATTCTAAATATGCTGACCCATCTGCATTTGGTATAATACCAACTTCCATTTTTAAAGGTCTTAGTTCATTAACAGCTCGACCATCTAATCTTTTCCCATCTTCACGAAATAAAGTTTTAGGATATTCATCTTTAATTAATAATGGCATTCATTCAATACCTCTTTTCTTTTTTTCATTAATTATATATTCTTGCATTCTATCAGTTAAACCAACAGTATGAGCTTCAGAAGCAATTTTATGAATAGATTCAATTAATAGCCTTTCATGTGCAATGTCCTCTCCTTTTAGCCATATTCGACCATTTTGGGTTACAAATATATTACATTTAGTTAAATTTTTTAACATTTTTATCATTGACCCATTTCTACCAATTACCCTTGGAATTTTTGGAGGATCTATTGTAATAATAATACCACCTATTTTCTTTCCTAAGTATTTTCCAACAGTAGTTAATTCTGGTTTATTTAACCGATCGGCAGAGAGAACTTTTACAATTAAAACGTCGCCTATGTCAAATTTTTCAGTACTTGCCTCCTCACGTACAGGTGGACCGCCTCTAAACCCTCTTGTTCTCCCCTTTTTTATTGTATTTTTTGGCTTGAGTTGACCAAAGTCTTTAGAATTAATATCGCACTTGTATTTTACAGGATTTTTATCAACTACTAAAGCAATAACTTTATCCCCAGGACGGGGTGTATAGAATCCCCTTAGAGGAATTACATTAATATAATTCTTTTTTATTTGTTTTAACCCAATATTTAAAGAAATTATTTTATTTCTTTCTTTATTTAATATTGTTCCCCTTCCTGGTAAATAATTTTGTACATCTTCAGTTAAAACTTCTCCAGGCACAACAACTTCTCTTGTATCTTCCTCGTCTTCAAAATCTTCGAACTCATCATCCATTGTTTCTTCATCGTTATTTTCCATTATAGTACTCACATCTTTTCTATAATTTTGTTATTCTCCTAACCTATGCAAAAAAATATTATAAATAAAGAACTCCAAAAACTTTTAGGCTAGGCTTTCAAAATTTTTGTTTGTACTCTTCCATGAGTGAGTTTATTTAATTTATCAACCAATTCCATTTGTAATCCTGCGGGTAAAGTTACTACAGCAACCCAAGAACCATCAGATTGCCACTCTTCTTTCTTAATTTGTACATATTGAGCGACTATATTATAACCTTTCGCTGTAAAAGCAGTTGGAATTTTAATCGCCATTTCGACTTGTTCTATTCTTATAGGAATAATAGCTCTTATACTCTTAACAACATCATCAACTTGCTCTTCGGCACTCCTCATTAAATCAATTTTAACCTTAGCTTCTTCAATTGCCTTTTCAATTCGTTGATATGGATGAGGTTTTTTATTTTGAGGATTTATAGCATTTTTACTAATAATTGTTATAATTTGTTTCAATTTCTTTTGTCGTTCTTCTTCTCTTTGAGCTTGTGTCCAATGTATCTCTCCATCTAATAGGATATATGCCCCAATTCTCATCCCATCCGTAGTATTAAATACTACTTCCATATCTCCATCTGTGGCTTTTTTTCCTCTTCTTAAATCTTCAAATACAATAAAACTTTCAAAAATAAGTTCTAAATCAATATTTGGATGATTTAATATCTCATCTATACTAAGACGAGATTTTTCTTTACCTTCTTTTAATCTTTTATTGATTTCTTCACGAATGATTTTTTTAGCTTCCCAAGCTTTTTCAGGATCCATTAACATTTCAAAAGTTCTTCCTGAGTTCTCAACTCGCCCTACTATATAACCGCCTAAATCAATCCTTGCTCGATCAATCATAAAACTATTTCACTGATTGAAATTCTTAACTTATTATTATTCCTATTTTTTGTCTTCCTGTTATGAGATAAATATAAAGGGGCTAAACCTTAACTATATTTTTGTCAATAATTCTTCTTTTTCATCCAAACTTAGTAGCTTAAAATTTTTATCATCTTTTAATATAAAAGCTACATCACATGTGTTTTTAGACAAATTATCACCCATCAATTCTTTTAATGCTTTTACAGGCAATAATTTCAAATCCTCATCACTCATATCCTCATTATAATGTTCTTCAAGGAAAGCTCTCGCTTCCGTAGCTCCAGAGCCAATAGCAAAAGCTTTATAACCCCACATTGCTCCACTTGGGTCCGTTAAATATAAGGAAGGTTGATTATTAGAATCAATCCCAGCAATTAGAAAGGAAACTCCAAAAGGACGTACTCCTGCATTTTGGGTAAATACTTGTTTGTATTCACATATATTTAAAGTGCTATCTTTAACAGAAATCCTTTCATCATAATTTAATAAATTAACCTGAGCTTGAACACGAGCTCGGTCAATAAGCACTCTTGCATCAGCAGTAAGTCCTGCAATTGCTACTCCTATATGGTTATCAATCTTAAATATTTTTTCTGAACCTGTACTTTGCTCTTGAAGTTCAGTACTTTTCTTTTCAACAGCAAATACCACGGAAGTTTTATTCCTACATACAATTGCCGTGGTTCCCCTTCGGACGGCTTCAATAGCATATTCAACTTGAAAAAGCCGACCTTCGGGTGAAAATTGGGTTATAGCCATATCATAACCTCTTCCTGCTTGCTGGAACACTTAGATTCACCTTAAAAGTTTTTGATATTTATCTATTTATATTATTTTTTGTATTTATTTTCTATAGTTAAAAAGTAGTAATAAATAATATAATAAATATTTTTTTTAAATATTTTAAAAAGAGGGGGTTAAAAAGGGAATCAAGAAAGGCATAAATATTTATCTTGAAAATTTGGATATTTTTTTATAACAATTATGTGTTTTTTCATAAAATTCAAATTAAATGAAAGTATATAAGAGATAATAGGTTTAAATTGCTTATAAAAGAGAACAAATTGATAAATTGAGTCAATGGAAAAAGATTCAAGAGCGAAGAATAAAGCTATTATTTTTATCTCAATCGCTATAGTCGGATCAGGTTTATCAAGCACTTTTGTGGAATTAGGTTTAAATTCAATATCCTCTGTACCATTTCTTTTTTATCGTTTTGCTATTTCAGTGATATTATTAACTCCTTTAATTTTAATTAAGAAACGTGATCAACTTACTATCTTATTTAAGAATAAATATGTATGGCTTATTGGTATATTTGAAGGGTTAGGGTTAATTCTGCAATATTTAGGTCAAGAGCTTCAAATTCCAGCGGGCTTAGCAACTTTATTGACTATAACTTATGCACTAATGGTTCCCTTTTTCTCTTGGATTTTATTAAAGCAACATTTAAAAGTATATCATTTAATTGCTGTAATAACGAGTTTAATTGGAATTTTTTTTATTATTTCTGAAGGAAATCTAGCATTTCTTAACAACAGTTCTTTTTCTTTAGTTGGAATAATAGTGTTAATCTCATCAGCATTATTCTTAGGATTATATATAACCTACACTTCCTATATCCAAAAATTACATGACAATAATTTAGATTCAATTAGTTTGTTTTATGTTACATTAGTTATAATCTCATTATTTAGTATGCTTACGATGATAATTACAGGTGAATACGTTATTCCTTCTCAAGATACATGGATTTGGTTACTCTCTCTTGTAATGTTTTCTACAATTATTGCATTTTATATGTATTTTATGGCAATGAAAACTTTAAATGCTAATCAAGCATCTTTACTTTTACTTCTTCAAGTTATTGTTCCATTCGCGATAGATATATTTTTATTTGGTCGAAATTACAATTTCTGGATTTTGATTGGAAGTATTATTTTGTTTATTTCGGTATTTTTATCGACTCTAATATCCTTTAAAAAGCATAAAAATAACATATGATTTATGTACGGTCTTATTAAAGTGAAAATTTATTAAATTAAAGGAGCAATTCAAGGTTCTTCAAAATGACATAATAATATTTTTAGCTTTTTTATATCAAGTCTAATGGCAGCTTAATAGGATCATAGATTATTTTAAAAAAAGAGTGTTGAAAAGAGAATTAAGAAGGTTAATTTAAATTTTTTTCTTACCATTTTATGACCATGCTACTTTATTTATAAAAATTGACCACTCTAATAATATCATCCCTTCATCTCTTGTATGGGCAACAAGATAATCTCCTTCTTTGGTGATGGACCCTACGATGTTCCCTTTTCCTGCGCCAATGTTTTTAGCCGCCAATTGTATATCATCATTTTTTAAAATTGCAAATCGATAATTCTGATAATTAAGAGCCGCCTCTTTAGTTTTCCAAGCATTTAATATTTCCATAGCTTCTTCATTTGATAAAGGAAAATCCCCTGATTTAAAAACAATATCTCCTTCATTATTTAGTAAAAAAACTTCCTCCACTCCTTCATATTCATTTAGTGCTTCAACTAAATTATTAAATCTTTGTTCTTCCATAATTCTCCAACTTTCGAATAAATCTCTTTTATTGTTATTGAAAGAATGATAAAAATTTTAGAATTTAAATCTTTTTAGAACAAACCTTCTACATTTCAAAATTAAAGGAAAGTATTTTACATTAAAGAGATTTAATTATTTAATAGCTTATAGATAATGGCATTTGAGTTTTATTTTATGGTACAAAATTTAGTTTTATTTGATAAAATCTATAATGTTTCAGATCGAGGAAACAAAGAAGATATTTACCTTAGATATCTTAAGTATTTAAAGGAGCGTATCAAAGGGTTTACTGATACCTCTATTCAAATAAAAAAATTAAGGAAATTCGACAAAAGATTTGAAATTAGTATCACTGGGCCAGAAGAACAATTTATAATTAATTTGTTAAAAAAAGAAATTGGAAGTATTCAAAATTTTAAAGATGTATCTATTAATAAACTATACAGGGGTAGCCTTACAGATGTTGGGAAAGTTGGATTTGGACTTTATGTAGATTGTGCTATTTTAAATCCGCATGTTGATGTACTTGTAAACTTGCACACTTTAAGAGAACAATTATGCGAGGGAAAGGAAAGATCTGTAAAGGAGATTATTGAGGCTTATGATTTCATTAATAATTTCCCTGTAGATATTAAAATTACTGAAATTGATTCTGTTAACCATAAAATATTAGGTGAACTAGCTCCAAAAACTTTAGATTTCTTTCAGAAAATCTTAAAAGAAAATCTCGAAGCTGTATTTTTAAGTGGAGAAACTAAAGGTCAATTTAAGAAAATATTGACAAAGAAGGGCCATTTTCGAGACATTATTACAGTAAAAAGATTTGGTTTTTTGGAAAATCTTGTTCTCCTAAAAGAGGGTTCTAATGCCCCCGGAATCATTGCTCATATTGGTAATGAGCTGAGAAATTGCAAATTAAGTGCATTAAGACCTGAAAAAATAAAAGAACTTTTTAAAACAGTTAAGTAAATGGTGGGCCAGGAGAGGATTCCAAGAAAAAAAGAAATCTTTTTCCCAATTGAACTCTCGACCTTCGCGGTGTATTCGTGGTATAATATGCTTAATATTATATTAGCGCGACGTATACTATTCAATTTTTTTAAAAAATTGAACCATAACCACTAGACCACTGGCCCAATTTAATAAATTTATATTTAGGTTTAATCTTAAATCCAATTAAAATTTTTGTAATCTTTCCTTAACCATTCGGAAATCGATCCCATCTTTTCTTTAAACCTGTCATCCATAAACATGATAACTCATTTAAATTTTATGTATTTATATCCTCTCTCTTCAAGAATTTTAAATAATAAAACTCTAAATACTAATTCTACATTCTCTCCTGTTTTTGATGAACATTCAATATATTTATGGAATTGATATGGTTTCATTATGTCTAACACTTCATCTTTTTTACAATCCCTTTGTTGTTCAAGGTCTAGTTTGCCACCAACCATTATGAGAGGTATAGATCTAACTGACTTCCCAAATTCTGGAAGCCAATCATTTAAAGCAATTAAACTTTCATAATTAGTAAGATCAAACATAAAAATTCCTCCAGCTGCACCTTGAGCATAAGCTGATATCAGGAATTTAAACCTCTTTTGACCACCAAAATCCCATACTTGAAGTGTTATTGTTCCATTCTCTAACTCTAAGTATTTAACATGTATTGTTGCCCCAAGAGTCATTTGTATATTTTCATGAAATTTATTTGTGACATAACGATTTACCAATGTTGTCTTTCCAACGTTTTTATCTCCGAAAATACAAATCTTATATGTTAATTCTAGTCCTTCTTGTTTAATTCCTTCCATTTTTAAACAATTGTTTTTTTACTTATTTTCCAATATTAATTGCATTATAATAAAAAAAATTCATTTTAATAAATTAATTCGATCTCTCAACTTGCAGATAAGTATGATTTCGATGGCTTCGCTGAAATTACTAAAAATTAGATGGCATGGAATATGAAGGACAAAATTATTATAATTATGGGATATCCTGCTTTTGGAAAGACCTTAATCGCAAAAGATTATGAAACCCTAAGATGCCATCGATTAAATAGGGTTGAGATTACATTCCAAAAGACACATTATTTATACTTGAATCAAATGGCATATTGTTAGATGAAGAATATATTAAGGATTCGAGCAAGTTTGAAAATTTTTTTGTAAGATTATCATTAAAAGGTGTCGATAATAAGACTTTTGAGAACAATACTGGAATGTAATGTTCTTTTTTAAAGCATCAGTTATCGGCATTAGAATTGCCCAAAGAATATTTAGTTTGGCATGGAGTAGCTATTCTTTATAAATTATATACTGAAGATAAATAAAAAGTTTAGTTATACCTAATTTAGAATATGAACCTCTAATTTTATATCCATATATTGAAAATAACTTAAGAAAAAATGGAATCAAGATAATTAGATAAACTACACTCGTGATAACCACTAGATCACTGGCCCATATCTACGCTCAGGGTGGGATTTGAACCCACGGATCCATTGGACACCGGTTTAGCAGACCGGCGCTCTACCAGGCTAAGCGACCTGAGCATTTTTAATATTGTTAATAAATATTACAAGTTCAATATAACGATTGAAAATTTTAATATTTTATTATAAAAATTAGGCTTTTAGACTATAAAGATAAATCGAAAAAAAATTTGGATTTAATGGTTAAAATTATTTTCATATAACCTATAAATCATAATTTTTTCCTTGCAAGTCGATATTTTCGTACCCTATTTTCTCCGTGCCACCATAAAGTACCGATTGGAATGCATATTATCCAATTGATTAGGAGATATTGAAAAACTACTAAAGGATCATATAAAAAGGTGATTCCAATAATACTTGCTCCATAATGGTGCCCCCATAAACTTATCACGATTCCAAAATACAACATTTGAGTCAGTAGTATATGATATGTCGATTTGCTAATTATGTTAATTCCTTTTACGAAAAAATTATTGGTATTGACTTTTTTGGGCAATATATTTAGTGCAAATAAAACTAAGAAGGCTGAATAAGGAAAAACAAAAAAATTATAATCGCCAAATACAACACCAACACGAAGATGAAAGAACTGATAGAAAATGAGATAGATTAAACTTAAGGGAAATAGAAGCCAGATGAATAGATTTTGTTTAGAGAACAATCTATGGTCTTTTGAAAACCATAATCCTAATCCTATCGCAGATAACATGAAAAATGGTGTTGTGATGATAAATCGGTAATATAAATAAAATTCAGAAGTGGAACTAACATTAGGAATAAGAATAAATCGAATGGTGAGATTAATTGATAATTCTACAACATAGCATAGGACTAAAGCAGTAATTCTCCATACTTGTTTTCCTGAAAAGCATTTGTATAATAATGGCATAATTAATATTGAGTAGAACACAACCGGTAAAAACCAATTTCCTGGGCCATAGAATGGTAAAATACCTATAACTAAATGTATAACGTCCCATCTCCAACGACCATACAAAATATCAAAATGTTGCCCATACCACATTGCTTCGAAATCAAAATCATAAATGATCAACCCGATAATACTGGAAATGAGATATAAGATTAAAAAGGGGAAGATAAATCTCCAAAATTTCTTTTTAAAATAATCCCATGAATACAGTTTTTTTAAAGATGTTTCACCAGTTTGTTTAAATGAAAGTCCCATATTAAAACCCATAATAAACAAAAATACGGGAATGGAAATTCTTTCCCATAAAGCTACACCCATATAATCTTTTAATGCCCAAGGATAAGTATGGTCAAAGATAACTAAAAAAATCATTACAGCTTTTAAAAGATCGATTTGAAAATAATGATGAGTAGGTTTTTCTGTTATATCAAATTCTTGAGTTGAAAGAGTTTCTTCTTTCATTTTTAATTCCCCCAATATCCATAAAGTTCTTTGAGTAAATAAAACGGTAAATTAAAAATTTTAAGTACAGTTTTAAATTTTACGTTAGTTAAAAAAATAATTCAAAAAATTCAAAAAAAAGAATAAAATGAATAAGTTTTTTCACTTATTCTGAGATTATTTCAAAAACCATTTTTTCGATAATTGGTTTCTTAGTGTATCTTTTATCATAATACCATCCAACAAGATGAGCTTTTTGTTCTGGGGTTTTGTCAGTTGCTGGAGGAATTACAATTATCATAACTCCATTTGATAGGTATTTCAATATACGTTTATCTATTGTATGTAGTTTCTCGTTTCCTGAAGGATGACTATGCCACATCCAAACAATATCTACACCCATTTCCGCTTTGAATTTACGCATATTATAGATTTTGGATTTCTTATAACGCATCCAACTTCGGGGTTTGACATGAACTTTGCTTTTCCGTAAGTCGGGATTCATAATAAATTTAGTACAGATTCCGAAATTCTCTTTGCGATCAGCAAAAAGCCATCCATGAATTATATGAGGATATTCTTCAGCTGCTTTTTGGGTAATCTCTTTAAATAAACTTTCTGGTATTAAATAACGAAAATCCTTTGCCCCACTCATATCTTCACCATCTCTTTTAAGTGTAAATGCAGCATGAAATTTATATTTTACTTAATGTTGAGGTAGAGCTTAAAAAGAGCAAATCTAAAATAATAAAAAATTTATTTTCTTGATTATAAACTAATTATAGCATCAAAGTAAAATAGATATATAAAATATAAAATTATAAATTACGCAGACGTAGCCTAGCTGGTAAGACGCCGGCCTTGAGATATTCAGCATTTCAACAAGTTAGCCGGTGCGCGTGAGCGCTCGGGGGTTCGAATCCCTCCGTCTGCGTTATTTAAGAATATTATATACATAACAAATTATGGGCTATTGGCGCAGGCAGGTAGCGCAGCAGGCTCTTAACCTGACGGTCGGGGGTTCGAATCCCTCATAGCCCGCTATTAATTATAAATATTGGAAGACAACTTCAAAATCTGAAAAATCAAAAGGTTTCAAGATATATCCGTCAGCTTTAATTTCAGTTATTTTTTTTTCTACTTCACTACCTGGTATCGCCGTTAATAAATAAACAGGGATTTTTTTATATTTTTCATGTTCCTTTATCATTTTACATATCTCGTAACCTGAAATGTCAGGCAGGATGATGTCTAATAAAATAAGTTTAGGAACACCACCTCTTATCTCATCTATACCTTTTGTTCCACTGACTACCCCTTTGCATTTATAACCTTTACTTTCAAAATAGCTAGTGAGCAGACGTATAGTCGCTAAATCATCTTCAATTAATAGGATATCATATTGAGGATGAGGTTCTTCGGTAGCAATATTATCTAATATATTGATAATTTTATTCTCCAAAAGTAAACTTTGATCAAAGATATTTTTAATTGTAAGCAATACATCCTCATTCAACTCATCTGCGTAATTTTCCAAAAGAAGTTGACTAAATCCTTTTATTGTGGTAAGCGGTTCCTTCAAAGCATGGGAGATATTAGAAATTGTTTTTTCATCCATTCGCTGTAATTTATCACTTAGAAGGTCAGATTTTTGTTCAATATAATAATCAACACTCTCTCTAATTAAGGCTGAAATTGTTGAATAATCCTTCTTTTCCTTAAAATCTTGCCATTGTTCTTTTGTTTTTTCTGATACATATAATGAAATTCTTTCTTTATCCCTGTCGTATATTTTTTCTCCTTTTAGCCACTTTTTAAAACCTTCTGTAATAGATCCACGCCATATAGCGTATTTATCGGTTCCTTCTTCATATTCTTTCATCAAATCTTTAAATTCTTTACTTTTTAAGTCAAGTTTATCAATCTCCTCATCTGTTAAAGGCCGTCCTTTCGTTTCTTTTTCTTTATTACCTTTTTTTGTTGAAATATTTTTATCTGAAATTTTTTGATCCCTCTTTTTTTTATCAGATTTCCATTATTTTGTAAACATTAATCTCAAATTGTTCAATTTTTTCTTCCATTAAGATTTCAAATAATGTAAATATACACTATTTGGTAATTTTTTATCCACTAATAAATCTTTTTTATTAGAAAGCTAATGTATTATCCTGTTTATGTCCAAATTTTAAATAAATTGGTAAAGAATAGAATATTATCCTTAGCTTTTCTTTAAAATATCAAAAATTACTTCAAAATCAGAAAAATTAAATGGTTTCAATATATATCCATCTGCTTTCGTCTCTGGCAGTTTCTTTTCAACCTCACTCCCAGCTATGGCGGTTAAGAAAAATAAAGGAATATTAGACCATTCGTTATCTGACTTAATTGTTTTACAGATGTCATATCCACTCAAATCAGGTAAAATAATATCTAACAATATGACTTTTGGATTTATATTCCCTAGTTCCTCTAATCCTTTTGAACCGCTTACTACGCCTTTACATTTATACCCCTTACTGTTAAAAACACTTGTTATTAATCGAATGGTCGCTAGATCATCTTCAATTAATAACACGTCATACTCTGATTCTACTTTTATATTATCTAAAATACTAATTATTTTTTTCTCAAGGAGGATAGATTGTTCGAAAATATTTTTTACTGTCTCTAAAACTTGGTCATTCAATTTGTCTCGATAATTCTCAAGAAGTAGTTGTGAATAACCTTTTATTGAAGTTAGAGGCTCTTTTAAAGTATGAGAGATATTTGAAATTGTCTGAGGATTTAGTTTTGATAAACTAATCCCTTTTTCAATTGAATTATTATCGATAAAATGAGAGACTGCGACTCGAATAAGCTTGGAAATTGTAAGATCTCCATCAATTTTTGTATAATTTAGCCATTTTACTTTAGTGTCTTCAGAAACGTATAAAGAGATTCGTTCCTTTTCTCGTTGATAAACTTTTTCACCCCTTTTCCACTTTCTAAAACCCTCAGTTATAACTCCTCGCCAAATTGCATATTTACCCGTATCTTCTTCATATTTCCTCATCTCATCTGTCTTTTTAATTGAATTACCGTTATTGTTAATAGAAAATTCCTTTGAATCTTTTTTATCCTTTTTTTCCTCAGTTTTGTCAGGATCGTTAATTTTTGTACCACTAGTTCTCAGCTAATTTTTGCTTGAAAACATAATAAAAAAACTATTATTTAATGTTTTTTTTATTTTTTTTTCTCGTTTGGAAACGGAATGTTGTGTGTAAAAAAATTATCAAATTATATTTGAAAAATTTATAATACTAATAGTTCGGTTAAAAACTCAGAAAAATTAAATATATAATAATTTTTTTATAAATTCCAATTAAGTTTGGTTAATTTCAAAAATTTGTAGTTAAACAAATTGACATTACGTATTTAATCTAATTAACCCGATAAATTTATTAAATCTAGAGAAATTGTGTTGGTTTTTATAACAAAAAAGATATATTGTGGATATTATACATACTTTAAAAGGGTAAATCCATAGTTGTTATTAAAATATGTTTTTGTACACAAATAAGGGATGCATTTTTAAAGGATTTGTTATAACGAGAATATTTAAATATTTGATAGGGCTCTATTATTATATACAAAAAAAGGGTTTGTTGTAAAAAAGTACTTTTTTGTATTGATTGTGTGTTCAAAAATAATAATTATCATAAAAAATGATAAATAAACTAATAATTAGGGTTAAAACTTATGGTTGTTGAAATAACACCTCAAACTGGTGGTTTCTGCCCTGAGTGTGGGGGCAGTACTATCGATATTCAACAAAGAGGGGAGATTGTTTGTCAGCATTGTGGTTTAGTTGTATCTGAAAAAGCAGTTGATGTTAATCACAGTGGTATAAGGGCATATTCTAAGCAGGAAAAGGATAAAAAAGAACGAACGGGATGCCCCATTTCAATTTTGATGCCAGATATAGGATTGAGTACTATTATTGATAGAACAAAAATTAAAAATCCTGATTTAAGGAGAGCTGCAAAATGGAATACTCACTTATCTTGGGAAAAAAGGAATATGTTAATTGCCATTACAGAATTAAAGAGGATAGGTGGTAATTTAAATTTTCCAGAGAGGGTAAAAAAATCAGCAGTCCGTCTTTATAAGGAAGTCTTTAAAAGAAATCTTTTAAGGGGCAGATCTATAAATGGTATGATTGCTGCATGTGCATATTATGTATGTAAGCAGGAGAGAGTTCCTATTACTCTTCAAGAAATCTTAGATGAAGCATCAATAAATGATAATATTGTAAAAAAATGCTATAAGATCCTAGTAAGAGAATTGAATTTAAAATCAACTCATATCGATCCAATATCCCTTATACCTCGTTATTGTGCTGATTTAAGTTTAGATATCAACGTGGAAAAAGAAGCTATAAAAGTTTTACACAATTTCATTGAGAGCACTTCGATTTGCGGTAAAGACCCAAAAGGATTATGTGCGGGAGCGATATATTTGGTATCGAAGCTCAAGAATCATAAAATAAGCCAAAAAGACATTTCAAGAGTCATTGGAGTGACTGAAGTGACACTTCGTTCTCGATATAAAGAATTTTTACAAAATATAACATTCAATTTTAATGTTAATTTAAATTAAGTTAGATTTTTCTTTTCCATTTCTTCTTTTTTACTAATTAAGGATTGAGGGGGCGCAATCTCCTAATTTCTTTTAGTAAAAATAAGCTATCAATTATTCTTTTAAGCCAGTGAAAAGATTTATATAATATAGAATATACATTTGAGTTAATTTTTTTCAAAAATATAATTAGAGGGAAAATATCGTATGAGTCCTGAAATTTTAAAGGGATTAAAAATCACCCTTCTTGTCGAACTTGCAATTTTCGTATTATTTGGAATATTTTTTACATTCTTCATAGATTTATATGTAGATTGGTTCAGTTGGCCTAATGAGGATCCAACAGCAGGTAGATTTATAGGAGTGATTTTTTTAAGCTTTGCGTTTGTCACATTTTTGGTGTATAGAGAAAAAGAATGGGATAAAATTGAATACTTCATAATATTGAATATTTTAATACAAATATTAGGAGCAATTGTTCAAATACTAGGAATTTTCCTTGATGGTACTGGTTGGGCAGGGGGATTGAATTTTGCTATACAAATAGTGTTTTTTCTCGCGTTACTATACTTCTATATTCAACAGCAAAAGAAATAGGCTAAGCTTTTATAATTAAATTTTACCTTTTTTTTTTATTTTTCGGTGTGATAATATACTATTAAGTTTATTCTTAACCATAATATAAAACATTTAAAACAATTAACATTGTTACTGATAAAATTATAGCTAATAAGCTAATTCTACAATTTAAACCTTTAAAAGATAAGATAAGTGATTCTTTAATTCTGGTGACCAGTTCTTCTTGCAGCTATTTGCCCAACTTTCCTGCCTGGTGGAGCATTTCTGCTTGTTGTTGTAGGTTTGTGAGGAGATTGTTTAGCTCCGCCTCCATAAGGATGACTTGCAGCCACCATAGCGACACCTCTCACGACAGGCCATTTTTGAGCCTTAGATTTTACATGATAGAATTTGTTTCCTGCTTTTAAGAAGGGTTTGTCGGTTCTTCCGCCTCCAGCAACTACTCCTACAGTTGCTAGACAATTTTCATTAATCCATTTAGTTCTTTTTGAACGAAAAAGAAGTTCAACTTTATTTCCAGATCTATTTCTTACAATAGCAGCAACTCCAGAAGATCTCGCAAATTTACCCCCATCTTGAGGTGTAGATTCAATATTATAGACAAGGGTACCCAATGGCATTTTTTTTAATGGTAAAACATTTCCAACTTCAACTAATTGCCCATAACCCGTTTTAGACTGGATAAATTCTTGTCCTACGAAAACTCCTTCTGGAGGTAACCATAAACTTTTTTCTTTTGTATCTTCATACTGAATTTTCGCAAGAGGGGCACCTCTTCCTGGAGAATGAACAAGGTCTAATACTTTAAATTTAAATAATTTCTCATTTTTCCTGAATGGGCGATATTTGACTGCTCCTATATGTCTATGACTTGGAGATCTAAAACCAAGGACGCCTCTGCCTTTTCTTTGCGCTAAAATTCGTTTTCCCATTTACTTCACGATATTTTCTGGATATAAACTTAAATTATTCAAACTATAAATTTTTTTTCATTTTTATTAGAGATTAATAAGCAAAATCTAATATCATATAGTTAAGCTAAAGCTTTTTCTCTTTTAACAATTCATCAATATTGTAATTAAAAGCTATGGGTATTTCTCGTTCCAAAAACTCACCAGCAATATTCTCTAATAACATAATCTTAATTTCTTCTGGATTTGATGTTTGCCCTAGTACCCACCCAAGTTTTACATAAGCAACTTCTGGCAGTAAATTTTTTCCAGAGATGACCCCTATATTTAATAATTCCCTGCCAGTTGAATAAACATTCATCCCTACAAACCCATGAAGTGTTTGAGTTGTCATAAGGATGATTAACCCTTCTTGAATTGCTCTTTTTATTGATTCATAGAGTGTAGTAGAGACATGTCCTAATCCGGTTCCTGCAAACACAATTCCTTTATAATCTTTATCTGTATAAAAATTGATTAATTCGGCATCAGTTCCAGGGTAAGAATATATTAAAGCAATTTTTTTTTCAAATCCCGTCTTTGCTTTTGTTTCTAGTAATGATCTTTTTTGATAGTCTTTAGTGAACATCTTAATTTTTCTATTTTGAACCATACCAAGTGGTATGCTATTTATCGTTCTAAAAGTATTTCTAACAGAAGAATGCATTTTTCTGACTAAAGTCCCTCGATGGATTAATCCATAATCATGAGAAGTAGATCCAAGCATTGAAACTACCACTTCAGCAATATCTGAATTTGCCACGATTGCAGCATTAATTAAATTTAAAGCCGCATCTGAGGATGGTCTGTCAGAACTTCGTTGGCTACCGACCAGAACGACTGGGATTGAGAGATCTTTTAGCATAAAGGATAATGCAGCACTCGTATAAGACATTGTATCTGTTCCATGGCCAATCATTATTCCTTCAATTCCAGAATTTGCTGCATCTTTAACTTTTTCTGCTAACTTTTGCCAATATTCAGGTTTCATATTTTCTGAAAGAATTTCAAATACGATTTCACAATCAAGGTTGCATATTTCAGCTAATTCTGGGACAGCACTATATAATTCTCCAGGTGTGAAAGAGGGAATCACTGCACCTGTTGTATAGTCCAATCTTGAGGCAATAGTGCCACCAGTTCCCAACAACTTTATATTAGGGAGATCTTTATTGTATGGAAATTCTTTTTGAGGTATTTTATATTTTGCTTCTCTTTCTCCAATTTTTTTGATTTCTTGTATTTCAGAAACCTTAACTCCAATATTATAGTTATTTTCTAATTTGATATTAATGAAATTTGGTGATGAGTGTTCAATTCTAGGTAAAATAATTCCTTCATATTGTGTTTTTGTAGTCTTTATTTGTACAATGTCCCAAATTCCAAGTTTATTTTTTTCTAATAATTGTTTTCCTTCTCCTTTATAGCCTTTTAATTTTTCACTCATTTATTTCATCTCTTTAATTTTATCTTTTAGAAACTTGTCTAATTCTTTGGACACAATAGCACCATCAATTTTTCCTCTTACACTTTTCATAACTTCTCCCATTAATGGCCCTTTTGCTCTCATTTCTTTTTCTTTTATTAGTTTAAGATTTTTTTTTATTATTTCCTCTATGATTTTATTAAGATCGGCAATTGAAATACTCTCGATTTTTAATTTCTTTTTAATCTTATCAATAGAAATTTCGGGAGAATCAGCTTTAAGACTCATGATTTCCTCAATGGCTTCTTTACTAATTTCATTTTTTTTTATAAGATTGAAAATTTCAAGAAAATCAGAATCGGCAATAATTTCAATATTCTTTCCTTCTCTTCTAAGTGCAGTGGTTGTCTCTAATAGGCTTGTAAAGATTAACGAGGGATTATCAGGATAGATTTTTATTAATTCATTAAACAATTGAAGTTTTCCCGTAAAAATCAGGTCTTTTATCAATCTTTCTTCTACTTTATATTTTTTAGAATATTTGTTAATAATTATCCATGGATATTCCGGGAGGGTTTTTCTTAATTCATTGATTTCTTTTTCATCATTAAAGATTATCTCTGTATCTGTATCAGGATATAATCTTGCTCCACCATGAAGCTCTCTTAGAAATTCAGTATTTCCACTTTCAAGCGCTTTTCTAGTTTCAGGCGGAACTCCGTTAAAAGCGAATTTTACTCGATTGATGATCACATTAATTGCCTTTTTTAATTCTTTCTCAGAACCTAATAATAAAATAAAACAATCATTTTCTTTAGAGTCTAATTTGGTTTTTATTTTTTTAATATTCTCACTTGATAAATTATATTTATTTAAATCTTCATCGGAATGAATGATTCCTTTTAATCCAGATATTAATTTTACCTTATTACTAACTTCTGTGCCAAATCTATAATCCTCCATTAATATTTTTCCAAAAATCCCCTTAAAATCCTTAAAATTAATCCCGTATGCTAACTTTCCCGATTTAATGCCCTTAGCTATAAAATTAGACTTAGTATTAATAAGAGATTCAGTCAAATCTACTGCGCTATTTGGAACGTCTTTTTCATTTAATTTCCTCTTTTGAAGTTCTTCTTTTATTTCAAGAAGTTTTAACTGTCGAGAAATTTCATGATTAATTAAGACTGGAATCCAGCCTAATTTCTGAACTCCCTTTATTTCAATCCTTGTTCCCGCTTCAATACTAACATTAACATCTTGCCTAATCGATCCAAGAACTTTTTTAACTTTTGTTGACCATAATAGTAATCCAATTCTTTCGGCACACTCACGACATTCCTCAGGCGTATTTATATCAGGTTTCGTAGTAACCTCCACTAAAGGAATTCCTAGTCGATCTAAACGAAAAAAATTCAATTTATTTTCAGTTTTAATTTTCCTTGCAGCCTCTTCCTCTAGGCTCAAGATTTCTATCCTAATTCTTTTACCATTTTCTAATGTAACGTATCCATCTGTACCTAAAATCATAGTTCTTTGAAAACCACTTGGAACGCTACCATCCAAATAGTTCTTTCTACAAACATGCATTTCTTCAATAATATTGGCGTTTAGAAGCATGGCGATTTGTAATGCAACCATTCTTGCTTCCGAATTACAAGAAAAAGGGGGCGTATCATCGAGTTCATATGTACATACCACATCATTGTAGCCCTCATAAACAATTCCCATCCCCTTTTCGTATTCTGTGAGCATTGCTTTATCGTAGGTACCCATTTCACCTAATACTGGCCTCATTTCTCGTGATACCGTAAATTCAGGTGATCTGGTTCCTTGAAGTTCAGCAGGACATCTGCAGAATAATTTTTTTTCTGTATCAAGTTGTTGATGAATTTCCAGACCACACTTAAGACCTAATTTTTCATAATCATAATCATCCATATTTAATCGATACTTGTTTTTAAATTGTAACTATAAACTATAATAGGCTGAATAATAAATCTTATAGTTATTTTCAAAAAAGCTTTGAGATATTTTAATCTAGGTTATTTTAAATAGTTAATAGCAAGTGAAGGTTTATATCGATTTAAATTTTTGAATAACAATGTCTTGATATAATGTCATCTTGTACCGCCTTTGGTAGATCTACAAATCTCGCACTATATCCTGAAACTCTAACCATAAAATTTTGGTATTTTTCGGGGTTTTCTTGAGCATCTTTAAGATCAGATAAAGTGATTGAATTAAATTGAATATGAGAACCATTTAAATTAATATAAGATCTTAATAGAGATTCGAATATTTTTCCATGCTCAACTTTAATAAGTTCGGGATCAATATTTATTGTACAAGCAACTCCATTTGGCAAGAGTGAATGGTCCAACTTGGCAATACTATTAAACGTTGCGGTAAGACCTCTTTTAGCTGTAAAACCGGGAGCAATGTCTCTAGTTAAAGGTTTCCCTTTTTTTCGTCCTGATGGAAGAGCTCCTGTAAAAATTCCAAATCCAACATGAGTGGTCATCGCATGAATTCCAACTCTATATTCACCACCTCTAGCACATCTGAGTCCTTCTACGGATTTAAAAAGAATTTCTGTCAATTTTTTAGCATAGATATCTACTCTATCATCATCATTACCATATTTAGGACATTTATATATAAGATAATTATGAATTTCTTTATTTCCTCTAAAATTTCTATTAAGAGCGTCAATTAGGGTTTCCATAGTTATTTTCTTTTCTTTAAAAACCGCCCAATCTATAGCGGCGAGGGAATCAATAACATCGGAAAAACCTGTAACATGAATACCAGAGAAATTATATTTTGCTGATCCTTCATTCACATCAACTCCCTTTTCAAAACAATGATGTATACAGAGAGACATTAAAGGAGTTGGTTTGATTTTCTTATGTGCTTCTTGGTACGCGTTAGCAGCATTAGTGGCCATTTTCATCATAGATTTTAATTTTTCACTAAACGCAATGAGTATCTCGTCCATAGTTTTAAAGATCATTGGATTGGCTTCTGTTTTAATATAATTACTAATAATTGTTTTATCGGTGCCTAAAGCAAGTTCTAATGCTTTTGCTAAATTAAGGAATATGGCGCCTGTATTATCGAAAGATGTACCAGAAGTAGATAATCCTACACACCCCACTATTCCATAATCTCGAGCTTCTTCTAAAGGGATACCATAATTCATTAAACTTTTTACTACTAACGCATCATTATAAAGCCCTATCAAATTTTTTCCCTTAGCTAATACTTTGGCAATTTCTTGGAAAAGTTTTTGAGGTGTCTTCTTATGAATTCTAATTACTAAATTAGGGCTTGGTACAGCAAGTTCCTCAATAGCTTTTAAAAATAAAAAAGTCAAATTATTTGTTGCATCGTTTCCTTTCTTGTTGATACCTCCGATTAAAATATTCTGAGTCGTTGCCATGCCTCCAAAATATTGAGTTGCTACTGAATCATATAAAGCAACAATTTCATTAGTTTTCAATAGAAGATTTTTAATTAATTTTAAAGAATTCTCAGAATTACCGTTATAGTATTTATTTAAATATTGATCTATTCGTCCGAAAGATATTCCATGTTCAAAATTTTCAATATGAAGCGCCATGTGAATGAACCATAAAAATTGAACGGCTTCTTGAAAATTGCTAGGAGGATATTCAGGTACTTTATTGCATATCTGGGAAATCATTTCTAATTCTTTTTTTCTATATACATTAGACTCTTCTAACGTCATTTTTTTAGCTTCTTCAGCAAATTTATGAGCGTAGGTTATTAGTGCTTCTGAAATTATTATAATTGAATTATAAAATGCGATTTTATTGTCAATATTTAATTCTGAGCTTTTAGAATTTTTAAGTTTGTTTATGTTTTCATGTGATAATTCAATATATTTCCGTAAACCTAAAGAGAGAAGTCTTTGATAATCAATCACAGCATGAGCGATTCCTCCAATTTCCGTTGCAACGTAGGCACAACCACTATAGGACGTTTCAAATACATGATCAGGAGCGAATTGTCTTGCATAACTATCAATCTTGAAATTCTCATAAAATGGTGTAATTTCTTCTTTTAAAATTTTAATATCCGAATTTTTAATTTTAATTGGATTTACAGCTCTTCTAGGAAGGAAATCTAATTCCTTTATGATTCTAAAGCCACTTGCTTCAAATCTAGGAATCACCACAGGAATATCAACGTCAAAAGTTCCTACAGTGATTTCATCGGGTCTAATAATGATAGGTAGATTTTCTAATGTGTTTCTAAGCCCTTTTGCCTGTCTAACGATCATAGGGCTTTCTGAAGATTCCTTAAGCGCTTTTGTATAATAAATAGGAACTTTGATTGAGAGATGTGGAATTCCTTGAACCTTCTCATGTAGTAATTCACGTGTCAAATTTATCCCCAAATTAACTGAAAATCATATTGTTTCTTCTTAAATAAGATTAAATAATTTCATATAAATCTTTAACCATTATCAATTTAAAGCCACTAATTAATCAAATGATAAAAGGAACTTATTTTAATTTATATATCCCATCACTTTGAAATACTTCTGAATACTGTGAAAGATATTCCATTAAAAATAGCTTTTGTTCATTATTTTTTTCAAGAGGGTACTCAATTCTAAAAGATAGGTCTGCCACACTTTCAATTCTAATCCAATGGAGTTTATTAAAGAATTGTAATATTCTGTGAAGAAATTCTTCTTGATTACCAAATTTGCTCAAATCTTTTTCAATGGCACCAATCCATTTATTAAATACCTTTTTACTCTTAAAACATATAAAAATATCATTATCCTCTGCTAAATTCATCCATAAGAACTTATCTTTATCAGTGAGCATTCTATTATAGTTCACAACAAATTTAACATTCTCTTCCAAGAGTTTTATTCTTTCTTTCTTAGCTAAATCGTCTCTAAACGCAAGAGGAGTTTCTATTAAATCAAGTCTGCAATAAAAATCTTTAGAAGAATAATGAAAATCAGTGACTCTTACACCTAACATACCACATATTCCAGCGAAGAATTTACAATTTTCAAAATGTAAATTTCTCTGCTTACCAATAAATTCTAAATATCCTGTTCCATATTTTTTATTTTTATTAGTAAAAATCTCAAGTCTCAACTCTTTTACGATATTGGAAGGATAAACTCGATTTTTAAAACGTTCGAATAAATTTTTCCATCCTTCAGGACTCTTTTCCTTTAAATATATTCTACGATAAAAATGATAAACAGCTACAATAAAGCGTGTGATGAAATCAAACGAAATTGGAGTATATCTATTACTCTCTGCTACCATATCATAAAGCGGAATTGTGGCTTTAAATGTAAATTTATCAAAAAAATCTTTATAGACCTGATCTTCTACTCTCTTAAAGTCTTCAATTGTTTTTCCTTCTTTAAAAAGTTTCATAATATTATCCAAAATATTCGTAATGAACGAGCTTACACTTTTAAATATCTCATCATTAGGATCTTCCCTGTGATGTACATTTACATATCTTTTTATCCACTCTTTAAGAGCTGGTGAAATTGAAATTGTTTGTTGGGCAGTTTTTTTATTTGAGAGATACTTTTTTTCAGTCATAATTTATTAAAGTTTAATTTATTTTTAAAACTTATATTAGATGAAAACTTTGATAATTTAAGATTAAATCTATTTATATTGAAGAATCGTAGTTGAATAATATTTTACATAATACATTTTGTTTTAATTGAGTTTTAGGCTTAAAATCTTTACATATTTATTTTTTTAGTTTTTCTTTTATTATATTCATCCCAACAAATTATTAATATTAAGCTTTAAATATCTTCTTGAAAATTTATATTTGGGCAATATTTAGCGATAAAAATCAAGGGGATGACAGGACACTTTTGCCAAAAAGGTAAAAAGGGAAGAAAAAGGTAGGGTTAAGGAGGACGAGATCCACCTTTTTTTATATCTTTAGTAATTAATTCAGGTTCTTTAAATAATAACTCTCACTTTCTTGCATAATCAGAGAGTTTTTTGAAAGTAAATTTATTAAAAATTCTCTTTCCGATTGATATTTCGATTCTGATATTCTAATATTAAATATAAGATCATCTTCATTTTCAATATCGATCCAATGTAGTTTTTCAAAGAATTTTAGAATTTTGAGTCTATTATCCTCTTTATCTGAGAATTTTGTTATTTCATTTTCAATTAGGTTTATCCATTTAGTTCGAGTTTCATCATTGTTAAAACACACCATTGCATTCTTATCTTCAGCAACTTTCATCCATAAATAATAATCTTTATCATCGATAATTTTACAATAATTAACAAAATGAGATATATTTTCATTCATTAGTTTAGTTCTCTCAAGTTTGGCTAGATCATCTCGAAAAAACAAATCTGTTGCCTTTAAATCAAATCTATAATAGATATCTTTTTCTGAATATACAATATTGTCAATTTTTATCCCTAATATACCAAAAAATGCCGAAGTATATTTACAAGTTTCATAACATATATTTTTATAAAATCCAGCAAATTCGAAAATACCTGTTAAATCTGTTCGACTCTTTCCTGTAAAAAGATCTATCTTAAATTCTTTTGTGACATTATTTGATACCAAATAATTTTTTATTCGACTAACTGTATTTTGAATACTTATGATATCACGAGATTCCATCAATTTCATGTAAAATCTTCTTATTGTCAAGAAAAAGGATGGTATTTTCTCTAGTGTAGGATTTGTATATTTATTTGGTTTAATTGCCTCCTCATAATATGGAATTGTTGCTTTAAAAGAGATTTTATCAAAAAAATTCTTGAATTCGCTATCCACAAAATTTTCAAAATCATCTAAATCTTTTCCCTTATCGAAACAGTCCATTGTTTTCTTTAATACATTATTATAAAAAGATGAGACGCTTTTGAATCTCTTATCATTCGGATACTTTTTTTGATTTTCTATAACATAATTATCAATTCGTTCTTTAAGATCCGGTGTAATTGAAATGGTTTGTTGTGTTATTTTTTTCTTTGATAACGGTTTTGATGAAGGCATTTTTATTCAAACTCATTAATTTTTGTCTTAGATATAATATATTGTATAAAAAAGTATAAAAAAGAAAAAGTTTTTCAAATAAAAGAAATGTTTTTTAGCGATCTAATTTGTTAGCTTGTACAATTTTAACAAGAAACAAGATCTATTAAATTCTTATGTAAATTAAAATAATGAACTAAAGCATTTTTGAAACATATACTCCATCTGGCTCATAACCCATTTCATAGAAATAGGACTTAGCTCCAATACCACTTATAACTGCTAATTTTTTCGCATCAAATTCTTCTGTGGAAATTTTTTCTGCATTGTTCATCAAAAGTTTCCCATAACCTCTATGTTGAATTTGAGTAAAAAAGTTTGGTTTCAAGTCTTTTGGGACAAGTTCACCAACCACTTTTATTTCTCTTACAATCATGGTTTTTCCATCATTCAATTCGGATCTATGGGCAAATTCGGAAGGTTTTCTTAGTCGTAAATATCCAATTAAATAATCCTCTTTCATATTTTCATATGATAAAAATATCTCTTTTCCTTGAGAAGCGTCATAATCAAACCGATATAAATTTATTTTATCGAAGGACATTTCATTAATATCTCTTTTTCTTTTAATTAGTCCATATTCCCTACATCGTATACATTTACAGGTTTCATCCATTTCTCTCAATCTTTCGTGTATTAACTGTCTTAGATTGCTATTTTTACAACCGGCTTCAATTAAATTGGCAGGAATATCTCGCATAATTCTCTGAATTCTCACATAGGGAGGGAGGCTCATTTTAACCCTAGCAATTAACTCTATTAATTCATTATCCTTATAAGGAGAATAATTTCCTTTCTTCCACCAATTATATAATTCAGTGCCATTGATTACAAGCGTAGGATAAATTTTTAGCATATCAGGACGGTATTCTGAATTAGAATACAATTCATTAAAAAGGTCTCTATCTCTTAATATATCAGATCCTGGGAGATTAGGCATAATATGAGCATTTATTTTTAAACCTGCGTCTTTGGCAATTCTTAATGCTTCCTTGCTATCAAAAGTAGTGTGCTTTCTCTTTATGAGTTTAAAAATGTCATTATATACCGTTTGTATTCCTATCTCAACTCGAGTTGTTCCATAGTTTAACATTCGATCTACATCTTTTTCTTTACAATAATCAGGTCTAGTTTCTATGGTTACTCCTATAACTCTTCTTTTAGAGTTTTCAGCGAGGTTTTTGGCTTCTCCTAAAGTATTTACCCTTTGTTCAATTATTCCTTCTAATGCCCCTTTTATAAATTCTTCTTGGTATTTTGGATCAGTTGATAAAAATGTGCCACCCATAATGATTAATTCGATTTTATCAACAGTATGACCAATTGCTTCTAAATCATTAATTCTGCTTTGAACTTGTAAATATGGATCATAGTTATGATGAATAGATCTCATAGCAGCGGGTTCACGACCGGTATAAGATTGAGCGACTCTCTCCCCTGGTTGAGAATCTTGTCCAGGACAATATATACACGTTCCAGGACATGGGAGCGGTTTAGTCATTATAGCTATAACGGAGACACCTGACAGCGTTCTAGTTTGTCGTCTTTTAAGGATTTGTGTTATAAGTTGTTTTTCTTCTTTTGTAGCCGTCTCTAATATTGTAGCATTCTTTATAACACCTGCATAAGAAAATTCTTTTGCGAACTTAGCTTTAATATTCGTTATTTTAGTTCGATTTGTTTGAGGATGAGTGATAAGAAAATCTATTGTAGCTCTAGCAATTTTTTTAACCTTTTCAGTATTACTTTCTTGCAAATGTGTCATTAAATTCAAGCAGAGTTATTTTTTTTAAAAAATTGCTTTTATATTCAATAAAATCTTCCTTTTATCTTAAAATTTACGGTTCTAATCATTAACTATAACATTAAGAGCAATAAGAGTAATGGAAATTAAAAATTGAATTTTTATTATTAATTGTTTCAAAAATATTTAAATATGAAACGTTGCATATATATCATAATATGAAAGTATTTATCTTAGAGGTGGATAATATAAATTGTCAGGAAATTTGAACAATATTATTGGTACTGTTACAATGACATTCGAAGGAAAGGTTAATTTTAATCAGATTGCAAGCAAGTATAGCGAACTGATATATAATCCCAAGAAGTTTCCAGGATTAATCATGCAAATAGAGAGCCCAAAAGCAACGGTTGTGATATTTTCTACTGGAAAAATGGTCATAACAGGGCTTCAACAAAGTACAGAGGTTAAAAATGTGATGGAGAAAGTAATTAATATTTTTAAAGCAGAGGGAGTAGAACTAAAAAATCCAGAAATTTCCATAGAAAGGGTAAAGCCAAAAAGATTAAAAATATGCCTTTTAGGGAATAAAGGTGTTGGAAAATCCACTTTAATGGAAACACTCTTAAAAACTTCAGAGAAAGTTACAACTAAAAAACAAAAAGATAAAATCGGAGTAGACTTCTTTAATGTAAAAATAAAAGATATAGATACTGAGGACGTTATTCTACAATTATGGAATATAATTGACGAAGAACGCTTTAAACAAATTCAGCAAAATTATTATGTTGGCGCTGATGGAGCAATTGTATTCTATGATATCACAAATAAAGCTAGTTTTGAAACTCTTGATAATTATATTTCAGCATTTAGAAAATCAAAAAGAAATAGATATGTTCCCATAATTTTGGTTGGAAATAAATTTGATCTTCGAGAAAATAGGGAAGTTTCGCAAACTGAAGCTTCCAAGGTAGTAGT
>JBHLNS010000073.1:0-12194 GCA_048941285.1 Promethearchaeota archaeon | reverse complement strand
ATTAATGGTGTAAATACTACATGGTACTCTCTTGATGGAGGATTAACGAATATAACTTTTACCATTAATGGGTTAATTGACCAAACTATTTGGGATAGTTTCGGAGAGGGATTTATTACCATAACATTTTATGCAAATAATAGTATAGGAACAGAAGGATCCTCAGAAGTAATAGTTTTAAAAGATATTTGTGCACCAAAGATTACAATTAATACTCCAGATAATAACCCATATTGTAATAAAGCACCTACTATTAATATTTATGCTTCTGATATTAACTTTAATAAATTATGGTGTGGAATCCAAAGTAATAATATTTCACTAATTAATGGTGAAGACTTTAAGTTAAATACTTCTATCTGGGATAATTTAGATGAAGGATTTTTTCAGATTTTTATTTTTGCAGATGACACAGTTGGTCATTTAAATGATTCTCTTGTATTAAATCTCTGCAAAGATACTATTAATCCGATTGAGCCACAAATGTCAATTTATCCAACAGGGGAAGTTTCACTACCTATTATATTTGATTGGGAAGAAGTAAATGATACATCTGGGATTAAATATTATCGATTAATTATTGACAATGAAGCTAATCCTTTTGCGACTCCAGGTTTTATATTTGAAACAAATATTTCAAATACTTATTATGAACTTGTTGATTACTTAATTCCAAGAAATTATTACTTTTTTATATATCCAATCGATAATGCTGGAAATCAGGGAAACCCTGCTTCTGATATTTTTACTATAAAAGGTACAGTTGTACCCCCAACAGAATTCCCATGGTGGATAATTGTTATTGTAATTCTGATAAGTGTGGTTGGTTCTGTTACTGCCATAGTAACTTTAAGGAAAAAATCACAAAAGGAAGTGAGTCTACCACGAAAAAAAATTCCTCTTAAACTTATTTTAGGACATGTTAATAAAATAATATCCCCAGAATTATCTTCGGATGAAATTAGACTTCAAAATATGGTAATTCAAAAAGAAAAAAATCAAATCTTTAATGAAGCATCATTTAATAATACAAATTTAGACATTAATATTGATGATATTAAAAATTTAGGAGAAGAATTATTCAATGAGGGTGCTTATTTAGAAGCAATCAGACAATTTCAATATGCTAAAGAAGTTCTATCCAAGCATGGTAGAAACGAAGATGCTGCATTATTTTCTGATTTAATAACAGGAATTGAAGGTCTGATCGAAGAGCGTGAAAGGCGGTTAGAAATTTTGAAAACAGAAAAAATTCATGGTAATTCTGTAAAAATATTTGAATTATATTATGATATAATTGAAATATCAGAAAAATTGAGAGATCTTGATGCGATAGGCATGTTCGAATCAGAATTAATAAAATATTTTCAAATAAACAAATTTAAACTCAAAGATATTGAATTATATCTATCAGATTTGGAAAAAGAAGCAGAAGCATTATCAAATAATGGCTTACCTGAAAACGCTGCCCAAATATATGGAAAATGTGAAAAAATTTCCCAATTTTTATCAAAATTAGAAAATGAAGGAGAATTAAGTAATGTTGAAAAATATTAAAATAAAAAAAATGAAAATATTTTAAAATTATCTTAAAACATCGCTATGAGGTGAATAATTTTGAAAAAAATACCAGGTACTTTGTATCATTTTGGTATAACACCTTCTAAAAATAGTCATTTAGGAATTAATATTTGGTACAGAAGTGAATTAATTTTTGAGAAAACTGGAATAATTAAGGAAGAAATTATTGGCACTCTACAAGCTTTTTTCGAAACTAAAAATTTAAGCATACCAACTAATAGGCTATCTTGGATCGTAAAAGAAGAATTAAATGATTTATCTCCATCAGGTGATATTACTTTTATTGAAGGCACAGTATCTGAAATTCTTGGAGAAATTCAGAAAAAGCCAACAGAAGATATAAAAAAAATAGTTTTGATGGGGCTTTCTAATGCTGGGAAAACTTGCATTTATGAACGCGTATTTGAAGGGAAAAAACCTTGGGAATTAATGCAATCTACTGCAACAAAAGGAATAGATTATAAAAAGTATGAAGTCAGTAATTTTTCAAAGCCAATGATATGGGATTTAGGTGGACAACAACAATATCTTGATGAATATCACGGACCATTAAAACAGAGTATATTTCAAAGAGCTTCTGTATTATTATATATTATTGATGCTTCCGATATAGATCGTCTTGAAAGTGCTCGTTTTGAGTTTGAATGGAGCGTAAATCAGATATTATTATTCAATAAATCTCCAACAATAAATGTTTTTCTTCATAAAATTGATTTAGTTCACGATAGAGAGGTTTTAATCCCTTATTTAAAGGATTATTTATCCAAGGGTATATCGTATAAAATAAATTTTTATGCAACTTCTGTATTTGATGAGTCATTATTTACAGCATGGAGCGGAATTATTCGAGATATATCGCCTAAATCAACTTTCATAAATTCGATATTAAAGATATTAAAAGAACAAGATGGTGTTAAAGATGCATTATTAATTGAAAAAACGACTGGGCTTGCGTGTGGTTCAACTTTAAATGGATCAAATGAAGAAATCGTAATTGGAATGATTTCGTTATTAATCGTAACGTGTGATAAAGTTACAAAAAACATGAAATTAGAAAACGTTAAAGAATTTAGGTTAAGAACAACCTCTAATTATTTATTACTAACTGATGTTACCCCAGATTTAATGCTTGTTATTATTTTAAACTCTTCTGTTTTAGATCAAAATAGATTACAAGAGATTGAAGAAGTAGGTAAGACGGTTACAATACAAATTAGAGAATTATGGAATGAATAGGAGGTAGATAAAAAATGCCAGAAGGAATATTTTTACTTATACATGATGAGATAGTAGGACCAGAGATTAAATGTGCTTTTTACAAAAATCCGGTAAATTTAAGTAAAGAGTTCATCTCAAAGTTATACATGTCTCATGCAGGATTTGACTCTTCATCTCATATAGAAATAAAATTTGAAAAGTATCGTAGTGTCTCATGTTTTACGGGCAATCTTGCACGTAGGAGCCAAAAAGAGGGGATATTAGGTATAATTTTTGATGAAGATGAAGAGTTTGATAATTTGGATTTCTTTTTGCAACGAAATTTATATGATGCTATAGATAACCCAACTAATAAAAATTTGCAGGAAATGTTCGAAAAAAAGCTGCTTAATTATCTTGAGTTAAGCAATCTTTTTGGAAAAGTTGAAATTGAAGGTATTCCAGAAATATTTATTATCAACGGAAATGGACAATATAAATCCTGTTTGTTAAAAATTGGTGCAACTAACATTTCAATTTCAAAAATGGCTGATTTATATCAAAAGATTGTAAAGAATCTAGCAATTTCACAATATCATTATGTTAAATTAAATTTGGATAGTGATCTTGATACATATTTGGTTTTAAAAACTAGTGAACCTATTAAAACCATTGAGAGAATAATAACAACAATAAAACCATATTTAGAAAATTATAATTATTATTCTCTGGAGTTATTGGCTTTATTACTGTTACCTGCAGTTATAAAAATAATTCCACTTAATCAGGTCATTTCTAAGAAAGGATTAGATAAATCTAACACATTTTTACAGAGCTTACAACAAGCACGTGATTATTATAAAGAATTCAATAATACAATCTCGCGATTATTGGAAGGAGTAGTCTATCTTGCTCCATCCTTATAATCTTCAGTTAAAATTTTTACTTTTTTTTTTAAATCTTTAAATATCATTGTCCCCATCCCAAAATTTACTCTTTTAGAAAAGATTAAAACAAAAACAATTTTCATATTTAGAATTTTAATAAATTCTAAGAAAATTTTTTGATGATTTTCTACTTCAATATACATTTTGGTCATATCTTGTAGTTGTTTTTTCCTTCTGAATTCGAATTCTTTGATTATATTAAATAATAATGTTGAAGGAACTGAAGCATATATAACTTTTCCAGTATCACTAAAAATTGCTGTCCCTAGAATTTCTCTGTCGTCGATACTATCTCTAAAAATATTAATAATATCTTTGTAAAATGGAAAAGAAGTAAAATGAGTAAGATCATCATCTTCCTGTAAATTATTTCCATTACTATTTTTATAATATTCGAGTTTATGAAACTTATAGTCGACAATACGATATCGCCTAATAGTAAAAGATTTGTCAATAAGAATTTGAAAGCTGTGTTCACAAATCATTCCTTGAGGTATACCAATTGTCGTAAGATTTTGAGTTTGACTTACAATTTTAACGGGTATTTTCAAATCCTTTCTTGTTTCACATTTAGGGCATATAATTTGCACATCCTTGAATATTTCATCCGTTAAATCATAATCTTCTAAAATTCTTGATTCATCTTCAACATCGGCTTCATATTTCTTTGTAGCTAACTTAGTATCTACAGCATGAAGTAATGAGGCAGAATTGAAATATCCTTTTTTAATCTTGTCAAGTTCTTGCTTAAGTTTTACATTTTCTAAGCGTAAAAAGCTCATTTTTTTCTTTAATTCTTGTTTTTCTCTTTCTAAATCTTTAAATTGTATATTTGAAAGTGAAACATCAGATTTATTAGATTTTTCAGATATAGATGTTTCTATCTCCATGATCATATTTTCAAGATAATCGATTTTATCGAGATATTCACCTATTTCTTTATTCTTTAAAACTAATTCTGATTCTAACTCTTTAATCTTGTTTATAAGGGGATCTTCTGCCATATTTTTAACATTTGTATAGTACTGATTCTATTAAACATTCTCATTTTTAATAAGTTTTAAATTTATCGAATAAAAATGAATTTAGAGAAACCTCTATCATGGGTTATTGATGTTAAAACTGATATGATTTTTAACCTAATAAAAGAAAATTATTCAATCGTTATTCCTATTGAAAAGAAAAAACAATTCACAATTTTCTAAGTTTCTTGATTTTTTCTTTATTGATTCTGTTAATCTCCTTTTTTAAAAGAGTTATATTTGCATTTAACTCTGCTTTTTTTGCTTTTAAATTAGAGAGCCCTGAATGATCTATTTTTGTTTTATCATGCAAAATGAATCTATCAATTTGTTTAAGTTCTTTATGCTTTATTGCTAATTTAGCTTCTAAATCTTTCAACTTTCTATTATATTCCACTCGTATCTTATTCGCTTTATCCAGTTTTGAGGAATCAGACATAATGTCAATTTAAATAGAATTGAATTATAATTATTATATATAATTTAAACATAATCATGAAATCTAAAAATGTTTATCTTTTTGTTAAAAATAAGATGATCTTCACTTTAAGATTTTGCTTTAATATTTTGATGGTATTTCTCTTTGACTGAATAGGTTAAAGTTAGAGATTTAATTTTTCAAAGCAGATTTGGCAATAATATTTCTCATCCACTCTCCATGCTTCAGCGAGATTAATTTCAGTTCCGCATACTTCACAATTTCCCATTTCTTGAATTGTTGCTGCCATATTATTAGTATAATTTTATTATTTTAATTTTTTTTTGATGATTTTTTTTTAAATTATATGAGAACCTAATCATCTGTTATTTGGTTAAAATAATCTATTTAAACTATAAATTATACCTATTGCATGATTAAAATGGTTAGCAATTATGAATTAATAGCAAAGAAGATGGGAGTTCCATGGTCAGATGAAATGGAGAAAATTTTAAAAGCTCTTTATTCAGATGATGAAGCTCAGATTTTATTAGTTTTTAATGGGCCGTATCTAGATCGTTTCACAGCGCAAAAAATCGCTAAAAAACTTAAACGCCCAATTGTTGAGGTTGACCCGTTGTTAAAGGAAATGGCACGAACTCAAAGGGTTTTTTCTGCTTCTAAAAACAATGAAACCACTTACTCAATGTTTCCTTTAATTCCAGGTCTTTTTGAGCTTTACTTTTCTAATCACAAGAGAGCGTTAAAAGAAGAAAAGGATGTTTTAGAATTATTTGCTGAGGAGTACGAGAAATATTATAATGATGGGCATATTGTAAATACCTTGAGTTCTTCCTATCCATTTATGAGAGTGTTTGTTGACCATGAAGCTATAAATGATACAATTAGCAGAGGTAAAGGAACGTTAATTGAAATTAATCAAGAAGTTGACCAAATAAAAAATACAATTATGCCTTTCGATCAAGTAAAACAATTAGTGGAAACTTCACGTAGAGTTTCAGTCATGGATTGTGCTTGCAGAACTCATATGAAAATACATAACAATGGCGTTCCTATTAATGACTATCCAATAAATGTGTGTATGAGTTTTAATACTTTTGCAGATTATTGCATTGAAAACGGTTTTGGCAGAGAATTAACAAAAAATGAAGCTCTTAAAACACTGACAGCAGCAGCTAAAGCAGGGTTAGTTCATACTACCCAGAATGTAACGGGCAAAACCACATTTATTTGTAACTGTGATCGTGATTGTTGTATAATGCTCCGTGGTATCCGACAATTTAATGATCCAAATGTAGTTGCGACATCTAATTTTTTACCTGAATATACTAAATCAAATTGTATATTTTGCTTGACATGCACAGAGCTCTGTCCTATGCAAGTAATTGAGCCTATTGATGAAGGAAGTGAAGAACAGCGAATTTCAATTGATTTTAACAGATGTATTGGATGTGGAGTATGTGCCTTTAATTGCCCTGAAGAAGCTTTAACAATGGTAAAAAAGTATAATAAAGTTCCAGTAAACGATATGATGCAACTGATGTCAAAATATATTGAGGGAAAGTCAAACTAGAAAAAAATCTTTTTTTTATTTAAGTTATATTATAATAAGGTATTCAAGGCATTAGTGAGTGAACTTAAATATACATTCCCTCAGGGGGGGGTTTATAATAAGAAGTTGAGTTTCTGTAAATCCTTCTCATTATTTCAACATATGTTCTAAAATTATTAATTCTAAATAGATCACTCCAATCTGAACTTTGGGGATTATATTTTGTTTGATTATAGATTCTACGCTTCATAGGATCAATCAAAGTCTCATAAGCTTGCTTTATTTCTATAAATTTCTCTTTTGCGAGAGGATCACTTTTATTAATATCGGGATGATATTTTTTTGCCAACTTTCTATAAGCTGACTTTATCTCTTCTTCTGAAGAATCTTTATTAACCCCTAAAAGTTCATAAAAATCTTTAATCTTACTCATTTTCTAATTATTCATTAAAAAATTCGAATATATAAAGATATTGTTGATGTTATATTGAAGTTTTAATAGTGATATTCTAAATATAATCTAATTCAAAAGCTTCTCTTATAAATTATAATCGCATTAAGCGATTTACGTTTCTTATTTTAAGCCAGAAATTACGTATTCCGAATGAATTTATGTTATTGAAATTAGTAATTTTTTACCACCAAATTTTATGGTTTACCACTTTTTTGTAAAGTTTAATTACAATTTTCGATCATAGCTTTTTATATTTCATTACCATAACTTATTACAAATATAATTTAAAAAAAATGATTAAAATGTTTAAAAATTCAAAAAAGATAGTTTATATTTTTCTAGCCTTTTTAGTACTAACGAGTTTTAGCTTTTTACACTATTATTCCAATAACTCTAATAATTCCGTTTGTAAAATTGATGAACTTGGAACTTATCCTGATACTAATGAAAAAATTCTCAACCCTTTTACTGTCGGTGTAGCTTCAGGGCCAACTACAATAGATCCAGTCGATTGTTGGGATAGGAATTCTTTGAATATCATAGAACAGGTATGTGAAGGTCTCTTTAAATATAATTTAACAGATCCTAGCATGCCTAGACTCAATTGGCTTGCCGAGTCTTATTGGTGGGAAGATGAGACTACATTACGGCTTAAACTTAGAGAAGGTATTATATATCATGATGGTGCTCCTTTCAATTCTAATGCTGCAAAATGGAATTTAGATAGAATCAATTATTTGACCAATGCCACTGGCACACTCCCAGACACTATGACACCCGCTGCTCCTAGTTCTTTATGGAAATTCAATAATGGCACTAGTATCATGAATCAAATTGATTATGTTAATGAATATAATATAACCATTCACCTTAACGGTCCTTATAGTCCCTTCTTAGATTTACTATGTATGGCTAGCGCTCAAATGATTTCTCCTTCATCACATTCACAAACTGATTATATTGATCTTTCTACAGGAGACTTAGTTGGTACAGGTCCTTTTGAATATGATAATTATAATTCTGGTATTGAAGTAAATTTTCATGCATTTGATACTTATTGGAGAGGAGAAGCAAATATCACTCAAATGAACTATCAAATAATAGGAGATCTTTATGCAAGAAATAATGCTATGCTAAATGGTGTTATTGACTATTTAGTTAATCCATCAGATTTGTATTATTCTGCTTTTGCAGCAGATCCAGATATTGTTTTTACAGAAGTTCCAACCTCAGGGCTTGTTTACTATTATATCGGTATGAATAACGCTAAAATCAATGTTACATGGAGAAAGTCAATTTCTTATGCTATTAATTATTCATACATTATCCAAGAGATGCGAAATAATCAAGCTGTGAGAGCTTATAGTCCGATTGCTCCTGGTTTTGGTCATGCATACTACAATTGTTCTAGTATCGCGCCGTATTATAATTTAACGATAGCTAGACAAATACTAATCGATGATCCTCTAATTGATACAAGTGGACTCACTGCTAATGATAACCCGAATGATGTTGCTTGGGAAGCTGCGAATCTAGGGACATTTAAGTACACATACTATGGCACCGGATTTTGGGCAGAGTTATATCCTGTCTTAGTGGATTGGTGTGATAATATTGGCATCACAATTCTGGATGATCTAGTTAGTTATTTTGAATTCTGGGATATTGTTCAAAACTCTAAAAATACGTTGGATATCTTTAGTTCTGGTTGGGGTCCTGATTATTTTGAGGCGTTTACTATGATTAATCCACTATTTTCGAATACTTCAGTGAATAATTGGGCGTCCGTCAATGATCCATCATTAGAAATGTATTTAGCGGATGTTATAGAAACAACGGATGATAGTGCTAGAAATACCATTTATCATGATATACAAATACAATTATCTTCAGACTTATATCCTCATGCTTTTCTTTTTCACAATCGCTTATTTTTCGTTCATGATGTTAATTTATTACATTTTCCTTATAATTCACTTCAAACATTAGATTTCTATTCATGTGAATGGATTCCTAAATACACTTATACACCTCCTACAGTAGGTATAATTCTTCCTACAATAAATCAAGGTTTTGCTGACATAGCTCCTTTTTATAGCCTTACAGTAAGCTCAGACAGTGTTGCTATTTGGTACACATTTGATAATGGTGTAACAAATACTTTATGTGGACTCTCTGGTCAAATTGATCTAACAATATGGAATAGTTTAGGTGATGGAACCTATACTCTTAGGTTTTATACTAATAATTCGGCAGGTCTCATATCTCCTGCTGCTGCTGTATCAATCTATAAAGACACTACAGATCCAGTTATAAGTATAAATAGCCCAAATCCAAATCAGGAATTTATTGGAACTATACCAAATTTTGACATTACAGTTACAGAACCTCATTTAGTGTCAGTTTGGTATACTTTAGATAATGGACTAACTACTATACCAGTTACAGCTAACACGGGGCCTATTAATACTGCTGAATGGAATGCTTTACCATACGGAGAGGTTAACATTACTTTTTACGCAATTGATAGCCTTGGAAATTTTGGTTCTTCTTCCGTTCTAGTTTATAAAAAGCCACAAGGTATTCCAGGACCTTTTCCAATTTTAATATTGGCGCTTATAGTTGTAGGAATAATAGGATTTACATTGAAGAGAAAAAAAGAAATCAAAACTAAGTAATTTAAAAATTAATTAATAATAATTATTTTTTTTTCTATAATATTTTTACTCATTCTTATTAGGTTTCCCCTTTTTATTTTGAGAAATCTTAAGATTTACAAGAATAATTCCTGCTATAACTAATAATAAGGAAAATGGATAGATAAAAACATCGAAGTGTTCTTGTAAAAAGAGAGCAGAAAGAATGACACCAAATAATGGTACTAAAGTTTGAAATATGGCTGCTCTACTAGCATTTAATCTTTTAACACCCTCTAAATAGAAAGTATATGCACCTACTGTAGATAAAAAAGCCAAATATATAATACCAACCCATATGCGGGGATGAATGTTCAAATATTCTAAAGGATTAAGAAATTTTGGGCTAACAATGAACGCTATAGGAGTTGTTATTAAAAAACCAAAGAAAGAAACCCATGTAATTATCCATAAAGAACTTGGTTTAGTTAATTCAGGATTATTCTCAGTTTTATCCATGAAATAGCGGGAAGTAACAGTATAGGTTGCATAAGCAAATGCGGCAATTAAAACCAGAATATCTCCAAGAATTCGATTTGAAATATCTACATTAGGAGAAAATCCAACAACAATTATAACTGCTATAAATGCCAGAATTGTTCCAACTATTTTTTCCCAGCTAAAAAATTCCGTTTTTAAGAATATACTGGAAAGAATAACCACCCATATAGCATTCGTTGCAACCATGATACTCGCATCACTCGCCTCAGTAAAAATTTCACCTATAAGATAACCGGTTTGATAGATGGTGACTGATAACACTCCCATTAATGTTAATATTTTCCAGTTTTCTTTAGCAAATTGCCAGTTTATTGTTCCTTCTTTAAATCTAAGAATTATAAAAAAGCAAGCTATTGCTAAAAAGTATCGGATTGCGGCTATCATAAATGGAGGAATTATTGGGCCATACGATGGATCTACTATCCATTTCCCAATTGGCCATGTACCACCCCATATTACCATTGTCAAGATTAATAGTATATAAGCAATAATTTCGTATTTTCTCTTACCATTAGATGACATGTCCACTATTCTCCGGGATGCTTTCATTATACCATTTACTAATTAAATTACGTTTCTTAATATATCTGAGAAGATAAAGAGATAAAACAAAAGTAACCACGGTTTCAATAAACCATATAAGATTATAAAGAGTTAGATTAGCTTCAAATGTGAAAGGTCCAACCGTTATTATACCGTGATCTAAAAAGGAGTATTGAAAAACTTCGAAATTTAGGCCTACAAACCATGGGAATAAAATTGTGATATATTTGTGTGCAGGGAAATCTAATAAAATATGTGTTATTCCACCAATAAATGCAGAATAAGAAATTATTAAATAAGATCTTCTTGAATATTGCTTCTTTTTTAAATAATTCCATTGATCGACACCATAATACCTTAGGGGAGCATAAAATCTACTATTTTTGGAAGCTATTCGTGCACATAAAGGTCCAATATATCGAGAAAATATAATAGTCGCGATAATAGTGATTGGAATTGTCCATAAGAACTGACCTATTAAACTATGCGTAAACACGTAAAAATTAGTATCTAAAAATAAATCAGATATAAAGTTAAAATCAGGGATAAGAGCCCCTAGACATATAGCTGTTCCATCAAATATTCTAGGATATTTAATTTTTAATAGCAACCCGGGGGCTTGATGGGAAAATACACTGCTTGGCATCTGCTTTTAAATTTCTTTTAATTAATAGTTATTTTAAATTGGCTTTTAACTTTTTGAAAAGCCTCCATGGTGAAATGCAATTTCATAGTTAAGATTTTTTTGTTGACAATAATTCTTAATTTCCTGTTCAAGTAAATCCCAATAAGTAATATCTTTCTGGATTTCTTTATATTTTTTAACTAACTTGGGATAATACTCTTTAATTATTTTCATTATTTTAGGGATATTGTGAGGTCGGAAATTTAAGTTTTCAAAAAGGAAACGGTCGGTATAATCTTTACTCTCTTCAATAATGGCTCTATAGTTAGTTATTTCTGGAAAAAATGGAGAAATAAAAGTATAAGTTTCAATTCCTGCTTTAGATATTTGTTTAATCGCTTCTAATCGTTCTAATGGCTTTGAGGCGGCTCTTTCAATAACTCTAGCGAGTTCCTCATCTAATGTACTAATTGAAATACCAATATTGATATTTTTAAATCTCTTAAATAAATCTAGATCTCTTAAAACTAATTTTGATTTAGTTAAGATCGAGATCTCTGCTTCAGTTCCAATTAGTTTTTCCAGTATTTTTCGAGTGTTCTGATATTTCTTTTCTAAAGGTATATATGGATCTGTT
>JBHLNS010000098.1:0-3047 GCA_048941285.1 Promethearchaeota archaeon | reverse complement strand
GAAGTGACGCTTGAGATTGCGTAAAATACTGCTAAATTTGCACTAAATTAGTAGGAGATTCAGATGTTTGATACATTTAAGGCGCGACTGAAGAAGATTCATAAATCATGGACTATGTGGTTCAACGCCATCTCAGGATCTCTTATCGTCATACTTCCGTCTCTTGAGACCTCATTTCCACAGCTCCAGGATTACCTACCGCACAACGTCTATCAGTACGCAATGGCAGCAATCATCGTCGGGAACATGGTTCTGCGCTTCAAGACGGTGAAACCTCTAGAGGCTAAGTGATGGGAATCCTGTCAAAGATACTGGCGATTGTGGCGGCTGGATTTGCTCTGATTGCCGCATTCTTTGGTATCAGGAAGTCCCAGGCTGATGCAAATCTCGCACGGGTAAGAGAGCATATGGCTCATGCAGACGCCGAGCAGGGACGCAAGATTGATGAAGCTTTGGCAGAAATAGAGGCGAGGCAGCAGGCTCAAAAGGTCGAATCTGACAGGAAACTAGAGGAAGGAAAGCGTAATCATTTGGAGGATGGATGGTGAAAACGCAAGTCAGCATGATTGCCATGATCTTTCTTGTTGGGTGCTGCGAACCGCAATACATCGTCAGGCCGCTACATATCCCGCCAAGGCCAATTCTGCCATCCGTGAAGGAATCCGAGCTTCAGTGTCTTGCCGCTGATACCTACAAGAAGCTTGTTGAGCGGGACCGATTACGCAAGAATTATGCAGAAACATGTGAAGCTGTGGTAAATTCTACCCATAGCAAATAGGCGGGAAGGCCGGGAATCCAACCAATTCCCGACTCTCCCTAACCAACCCGGAAAGAGGCCGGGCGGCTGATGAATATTATAGGCCCAAAACAACTAACAAAAACGTGCCCAAAGTGGGATGTTATGCCATGGCGGAACTGATGTGGAAATTGACGCGGAGAAAGCTCAGGTCAAGGCTCCCATCAAGCTTGTTATCGCTATTGCTGCGGCTTTCGTGTTTTGGTGGGTGTCAACATATGTCATTCCTTTATCAGATCAAATCATCAAGCTCAAGGAAGACCAGGCAAGAGACAAGGCAGAGCATCAAGCAATGGATGAGCGGATTAGAGCCGCAGAGCGCCGAGAAGAGCGACTGGAGGACCGTGTGAATGCATTTGGCAAATAGACCATTCCACGCACTATGGCGCACCACTATGAGGATAGAAGAGATGATGCAGACTATCGGGCTGATAGGAACGGTCTTGATATCGTGCGTGATAGGAATTCTCTTGGGGGCCGCAGGGATTGATATGGACCGGCTTGCCAGGATGACAGCGGTTCTCTCATGGCTAACCCTTCTTACCTTTGGCGTTCGCGCCGTATATATGCACAAGCTCCCCATTGTCACCATTGTTGTAGGGGTGGGGATTGCTCAAGGATTCCTATATTTCTTCACCGAGGTCGATACGGCGATTCTTTCGGTGATGTTTGATATCATTACAGTTGCAACGGTTATATTCATTAATAGGAGAAAGTGATGGCTGAAAAACCTAAAGGCGGAAGCGGTACTTGTGGAACTGACAAGAGCAAAGGGCGCAAGCGTCGGACGCGAGGTAAGTAACCACTAACGCTACCTCTAGGCGAAATAAAGTAGAGAGATGTAGACTATGGCAGTAGGACATAAGACAGGCGGAAGAAAGAAGGGCGTTCCCAATAAGCTGACCGGGCAAGTGAGGGAGATGATCTTGCAAGCCTTGGACAATAAAGGGGGCGTTGCTTACCTTGAGAGGCAGGCTGATGAGAATCCTGTTGCTTTCATGACGCTCATAGGGAAAGTTCTTCCTATGCAAGTTACCGGGCCGGATGATGGCCCTATTCAGGTCGCAAGAATCGAGCTAGTCCCTATGGAGAGCGGAGATGACACCGCTTGATCGCCTATATGCTGTGTTGGCCGTGATTGCCATTGCATGGCTTGTGATTATGGCTATCTGGTCGAATGATGAGTGAAGGAGAATTGAATGGATAGAGGATGCGGAAATACTGCAAAGCAGATTTCTGAAGCTCCAGATGGAGCTATATTCGTATGGGTGAACAGCAATATTGATTACCCGAAATCTCTTGCAATATTCTTGTGTAGGGAAGATTTAGAGATAGTTTCACCGGACTGGCTAACATCTCATAGATATATGGGAAGGCGTCTATCTGGAATTGTAATAGATCATTCCGCTAGGCTAACCGTTAGACAATATGAAGGGTTGGAAAGCGCTAGAACAAGGGTGGTGAATGACAACCGCCAAGATTGAACTCCCAAGAAAGCTCATCCCTGTCTTCGCTGGCATGGCTGACGTTCGTGGGGCGCATGGAGGGCGCGGATCAGGAAAGACGCGCAGCTTCGCCAAGATGGCTGCTGTGGCTGGTTATAGGTTCGGTAATGAAGGCGTAAAGGGAATTATCCTCTGCGCTCGCCAGTTCATGAACTCCCTAGAGGATTCAAGCCTTGAGGAAGTGAAACGAGCCATTGAGGAGGAGCCGTTTCTAGCTTCCTACTACGAGATTGGTGACAAGTACATCAAGAGCAAGGATGGCAGGATTCAGTTCGCTTTCTCTGGCCTTGATAGGAATATCGCCAGCATTAAGTCAAAGGGCCGCATTCTCATTTGTTGGGTAGATGAGGCCGAGCCGGTCACAGATGATGCATGGACAACCTTAATTCCGACGCTTCGAGAGGAAGACGAAGGATGGAATGCTGAACTGTGGGTGACCTGGAACCCTAAGCGCAAGACTGCTCCTGTAGAGCAACGCTTTAGATTCTCGGATGATCCTCTGACAAAGGTTGTGGAACTCAACTGGCGTGATAACCCTAAGTTCCCATCTAAACTGGAGCGACAGAGGCTCAGGGACAAAATAGAGCGCCCTGATGAGTATGGGTATATCTGGGAAGGCGAATATCAGCAAGTCAACGCTGGAGCCTACTTCGCAAAGCACCTGATAGCTGCCAAAGAGGAAGGAAGAATTGGGAATGTAGCCGCTGATCCTCTAATGACAATCCGCATATTCTGCGACTTGGGAG
>JBHLNS010000023.1:0-50139 GCA_048941285.1 Promethearchaeota archaeon | reverse complement strand
AAGAGCTGAATTAGAAATATGGCAGAGGAAGAAAGCTTTTTGAACGCAAAAGCCCTGGTTGTTGATAATGGTACCGGGATCTCCAAAAATGGATTTGCTGGTGAAGATCAACCAAGGTCAGTCTTCCCTACACTAATTGGATATCCCAAGTATGAAAGCATCATGACTGATGTTGAGCATTATACTCGGGAATACTATATTGGTGAGGAAGCTATGCAATTAAAAGGCGTTTTAAAGTTAATGTTCCCTGTTGAACATGGTATCATTGAAGACTGGACTGCTATGGAGAAAATCTGGCATTATACTTTTTACACAGACTTAAGAATTGATCCGAGTGAACATCCAGTACTTTTAACAGAAGCACCATTAAATCCACGACCAAATCGTGAAAAAATGGCGGAAATCATGTTTGAGACTTTTAATACTCCTGCACTTTACGTTGCTATGCAAGCAGTATTGAGTCTTTATGCTTCTGGTCGTACTACTGGATGTGTTATAGATATTGGTGATGGTGTTTCCCACGTTGTGCCAATTTTCGAGGGTTTTGCTTTAAGTCACGCTATTCAAAGAATTGATCTTGCTGGCCGGGATATTACAACCTATTTACAGAGACTGCTTCGACAAAAAGGATATTCTTTCACTACGTCAGCAGAAAAAGAAATAGTGAGAGATATAAAGGAGAAATTGTGCTATGTGGCTATTGATCCTGAGAAGGAGATGATGTTAAGTAAGAAAGTCGCCGGAATGGAGAAAAGCTATATGCTTCCTGACGGTGAGACCATCAATGTCGGCGTGGAGCGATTTTTAGCCCCTGAATGCTTCTTCAACCCAAGTGTCATAGGGAAGGAATTAGAGCCTCTTGATGATGTTATCGTTGGTGCTATTTCAGAATGCGATGTTGATCTTCGAAGAGATTTATATAGTAATATTGTACTTTCTGGTGGTTCCACAATGTTTCCAGGAATTAAGGAAAGATTAACGAAAGAGATAAAGGAGCAAATTCCAGAGAGCGTAGACGTTAAGATCATCGCACCTCCAGAACGTATGTATTCTGTCTGGATTGGTGGCTCAATTTTGAGTTCATTAAAGACATTCCATCGAATGTGGGTGACTCGCAGAGAATATAAAGAGATGGGCCCACAAGTTATTCATCGATGCTTCTAAATCGAACGGGAATTAATATTTTAAGTTTTTTTATTTTTCTTTTTTTATTGTTATTTCCTCAAATTCGAGATACATTTTTTGTTTAATTTGAGAGGCATTTGGATTGTTAAATAAAATCCTAAATTGTTGGAAGCCCTCCGAAGAAATTAATCTGGAAATAATCATTTTAGATCCAAGCACAAAACATTAATCTTCAAAAAATACTATTTTATCATTGTGAAATCGAGTTAAAATTCCACAAGATTTAAAATATTCAAAAGTCAAAGGAGTAAAGGTTGGAAGCCCGTCAATTTTAGAATTTTCTAGTAGATCCTTAGGAAAGATATCTGGAAGATATTTTCTTATAATCTCTACTTCTTTAAGTTCTCCCATCATAATTATGATTTTTCTTAAGGCTTTCCCTGCAGGTGGAAAATGGAAGGCAGTTAAAAATTCTAAAGGTTCATCTCCAACATCTACTGAGATAATCTTGCAAGGAAGAAGTCCACATCCCATTCTAAGTTCTTCTTGGAGAGCTATTGTACTTCTAGAACTGATAAATCTTTTACGAATTGAAGATTTTGGTCCTTTCCAAATGAAAATTCTTTTTAAATCTTCCCGAATAATTATAAATACTTGCTCTGGATGAGATATCAAGAATGATTGGAGTTTTTCTTCGGCTAGTTCAACTTTTATCTTTTCTCCCGAATCATCGAGCTCATAAACCATAAAATTCTCATGATTTTTCATTTTTATTCATCTAAATTTGAAATGATTAAATTATAATGTATGATTAAAACAGATATATCAATATTGTGAAAAAATTTATTCTATCATATGTGATAAATTAAGCTACTGTTGAAAAAATTAGGATTTTTACCAATTCAAAATGGAATTAGATCCAGATTATATTATAGAACATTTAGATCAAATAGGAAAAAAGCAAGGCTTAGCTCTGCTAAAGGAGTGGATTGATAGCTCAACTGATCAGAAATTACGCCAAATTGCTTTAATAAATTATGGTTTAATTGATGATGGGAAGAGTTTCAAATTTTTTGAGCAATTATTTCTTTCAGATGAAGATCCAAAAATAAGATTAGTAGCAGGGGAACTATTAAAAAATAAATATTTGCAGAATAAGAAATTAATTCCTTTATTAAGTTATGCACTAAAGAAATTAGATAATATAGAACAACAAATCTTTGCTATTAGAGTCTTAAATTCAATAGAAAATTATAGAGCCCATAAAGCATTAGTAGATTATCTCACAGACGTAATTAAAAAAGATTTTGAATTGAGACAAAAAGAATTTCCAAGAGAAATTTTTAATTATAATTATGACGAATCCATACCTAAATTATTTCTAGATGTCTGTATAAACGTTATTTTAAGTAAATATTATAAGATCAAATGTGGTTATCACGTAAGCTTGAAGAAAGGGAAGATTATATATCTGAATTGTGAGAGTTCTAATTTAACTAAAATTGCAGATATTAAATCATTAGATTGCTTGAAAGATTTAGAACACCTTCATTTACATCGAAACAATCTTGAAACTCTGGATGGTGTTCAGATTTTAAAGAAATTACATACTTTGGATATATCGCATAATAGATTAGAAAAAATTGAGAATTTAGATGGATTAGATCAATTAGAGGAATTAAATTTATCAAATAACCAAATCCAAAAAATTGAAGGTCTTCAATCCTTAAAGAATCTAAAGAGGCTTTTATTGAGTCAAAATTTTATAAAAAAAATCGAAAATTTACACAATTTAATTAATTTAGAAACTTTAGATTTGAGCCATAATCAGATTACTCAAATAGAAAATCTTGAGCGTATAGTTAAATTAAATAGATTAAACCTCTCTTTCAATAAAATTCAAAAAGTAACAGCACTTCAAAATTTGAAAAATTTAATGTGGTTATATCTCAATAATAATCAAATTTCTAAAATTGAAGGATTATTACATCTTGATAATTTAAAAGGATTATATCTCTCAAATAATTTAATTGAAAGAATTGAATCTCTTGAAAATTTATTAAAGTTAAAAAAGTTAGAGCTTTCTAATAATAAAATCAGGAAAATTGAAGGTTTTCAGAATCTAGCAGATTTACAAGAGTTATATTTAGATAATAATGAATTAGAAAAGGTAAACAATTTAGACAGTTTACATAGTCTTATTATGTTACATCTTGGAAGAAATAACATTTCAGAATTTAGAAGAGAAAGTATTGAGAATTTACAAAATCTAAATTTCATTTTTTTAAACGAAAATCCTTTAGATCAAAAGAGTCTAGAAGAATATCACAGAAGGTTAAAGTTTCCATAATTCTCAAATAGATTGATTTTTATTGTTCTTAACATACATAATATTTAAAATGTATTATTTTAGCTCAATGTGATTTACTATGGACAGAATTAAAGAATCTGCGATATTTACACCACGCTTAATTAAAGAGGATGATATTTATGGGAAAGCAGGGTATAGCCTAAACCTTATAAAACCTAATGTATATCAATTTCATACAAGAGGACCTGGTTGTCATGTTTATCTAATTATTGGAGAAAATTTAAATTTACTAATAGATACAGGGATTATCACTAAATTTAATAGTCTTAATTATCTGCTTACAACAGAGGTAGGGTTAAAAATTGAAGATATAAATTTAGTAGTCAATACTCATGAACATTTTGATCATATTAGTTCTAATGCTTATCTTCAATGCCCATTTGCCGCACATAGGTGGGCTGCCACAAAAATCCAACACACTGATGAGTTGATAACAAAGGGCAAAAAATGGGGTGTAGATTTATCTAATTTGAAGATTAATATCTGGCTTGAAGATAGAAATATCATTGATTTAGGAAATGTGGTTTTGAAAATTGTGGAAACTCCAGGTCATACATCAGGGTGTATTTGTCTTTATGAACCAGTTAAGCAATATATCTTTACAGGTGATACGTTGTATAAGGGAGCTATTACTAATATTTATGAGTCTGGTTCAATTTCTGAATATATTAACTCCTTACACATTTTAAATACATTGAGAATTAACAGTTTTTTTCCGAGCCATGGAGATTTTGTTCTTGGTGAAGAGAATGTTAAGAAAGAAATCGAATCGTCAATTGAAAATGCTAAGATGGAGCTTCAAGTATTTGTTCAAAAGCTTAAAAGTAAACCGTTAGAAAGTGCGAGAATTCCACCATCACTCTATAGGAGAGAGAAAGAGGATTTATAACTTATTTAAGATATGACGGAACTAATTGTAATTTCTTTTCCACAAAAATTGCAATATTTTAATTTTTTAGAAAAAAATTCTCCACAACTTTTGCATTCATGCAATTTTTTTTCTATAATTGCTTCTACAACGTTGTGAAATGCTTTTCGGACATTTTCACCAGTTTTTGATGAGGTGCCAATAGGGTCTCCATAACAGTTGAATTTAGCACTAATTTTAACAGCATCAGCTTTAGAAATTTCTCGTTGTTCCTTTAAGTCTGTTTTCGTACCAATTGTTATCTTGATGATTTCTTTAGAACTATCGTCAATAATTTGAACCCAATTCTTAATATCATCTAAAGAATTCTTATCAGTGGTATCATAGAGTAATAAAGCAGCTGCAGCACCATTTACATAAGCAGGAAACAGAATCCGATATTTTTCTTCACCTCCAAAATCCCAGATATTCAATTCAATACTTAAATTTTCCTTTATCTTAATCTCCTTTCTTTTAAAAGATACTCCAATCGTTTTCATTGATTTCTCATTAAATGTGTCATCTACATATCTAGTTATAAGTGAGGATTTTCCAACACCCTTGGAACCTGCTACACAAATTTTGTATTTTAACATAATTTGATAATTATGAATAATATTCTGATTAAATGAAAGTAATAGAATATAGTTATTAATAGATTTCTATACAAATTTTTCTAACAATTATGTCTCAATTTTGAGTGGGTAAAATGAGATTATTAATTATTAATGATTTTGATTTATATAATTATCAATCCATAGTTCCATCAAAACTTCATCAATATAGTTTGAATCCATTAAAAATTGCTTTTTTCTTACACCAATAACTTTAAACCCTAATGTTGTAAATACATGAATAGCTCTCTCGTTGGTTGAAAAACTACTTAAGAGAATTTTTTCTTTATTATTGAGTCTTTTGGATTCTCGAATGGCAATATCAATAAGATTTCTTCCAATAGTCAAATTTCGATATTTTTGTTTTACAATTATCCCTAAAGTACCTACATGCGCAGCAGCATCCCAATTAGAATTAGAAATTTCACATTGACCTATAATATTGTAGGGGGGTTTAAGATCTGGATTATCTGCAACTATACAAATTTCTTTCTCTTTTTTGATATTATGATACCATGAATCTTTCTCTAATTGAGATCTCACTGGGAAAAATACAGGTAGGTATAAGCCTTCATCAATAACTTCATTAAAATTATTCCAAACACCATTGATGTCGGATTTAATTAAATGTCTAATAATTATTGTTTCTCCCGTTTTTAATTCTAGGACCTTTTTCATTATTTAAATATAAATTTTTATAATTAAATTCCTTATGGTAATAATATGGAAAATAAAAATGATCAGCCTGCTGAAGAAGAAAACGAGGAAAAAGAACAACATAAAGTTTATAAAGAAAAAATAAGTGAAGATAAAAAAAAAATCGTTGCAAAGGATCTAGTTACATTAAAACATGTTGAAATTAAGAAACAGAAAATTAGTCCAGAGGCTAGAGACCTAGCCCAAACCCTGAAAGAACGCTATCTGGAACATGATCAATTTGAGAGATTATCAAATGATGAAATTACTATCCTTGAAACATTTATGGGGAAAAGATTATTTTTGGAAAGAATTGCGATAATTGCTAACCAATCAAGGATACCATTAGGAATCCCTGGTTTTAATAGGGGAGAATTAGAAAAAATTCTTGACAAATTATTGGAGAAAGGATATTTAGAATCCGAAATGGTAGGAGATAAATCAGTCTATTTTTTAACTGAACGTGGAAAATATCGTGTTCAATAAACACAGAATTTAGTTTTAATCCTTTTTTAATATCAACTTATTTATAGGTATATCTTGATATTCTTCACTGGGATTCTCACGTCTGATAGTAAGTGGCAAGATTCTTGATCTAAGTTCTAACTGGGCTATTTTAATAGGGTCAATCATGTTCTTAGGCTTCTCTACAAGGATAGGGGCGCCGAAGGATATCTGTAAAGCCCGAGCTCCGACGATTCTGGCTTTTTCATACCTAGTGAGAAAAATTGGTCCGATCTTAACATAATCTCTAACTTTCTTATATTGCTTTCTTAGCTCTCTAGATTCCAAAAAACTAGACATAATTAAACCCGAAAAAAAGAGTAATTTAACTTGTGAAAATGCATAATTTCATATAACTTTTTTGGTTTTAATCAAGATTTTAGTATATATATAATGAATAATAGATTTAATAATGCGCGGGAGGGGAATTGAACCCCTGATTTACACGGTGTGAGCGTTTAACGCTTTATATGCGATAGGCAAAATAAATGTCGTCATACCACTAGACCACCCGCGCTTTCTTTTATTTAAAATTAGTCAGTCATACGAATTAAATGTTTCTTTACTCTTTAATTAATTCAAATTATTAAATTATTGTTAATTCGATTTAAGAATTTAAGTATTTTTTAATGATCTTATAAAGTCCGTTAGTTTAAATATTACAATTAAATTTTATCTTCAATAGCTAGAATTATCCCCAATTTACTGGTGATTTTAGTAACTGCAAATGAAGAGTATATTTCTCATCCATTAATTAAAGAAAACTTTGTATCTCGACGAGAATATCAAGAGAGTATTTTTATAAATTGTTTAAATAGAAACTGTTTGGTTGTTATACCAACAGGTTTAGGTAAAACTATTATAGCTCTAATGCTTGCTGTACAAAGATTAACAGAAATTAATAATTCAAAAGTAATTCTTTTAGCGCCTACAAAACCGCTAGTGGAACAACACTATAATTCATTTTTAAAGTTAACTACTCTTCCGGAAGAAACACTTATTTCTCTTACAGGAGCAATCTCACCTGAAAAAAGGGAAGTGTTATGGGATAATATAAAAATTGCTTTTATGACACCTCAAGTTCTCCAAAATGACCTTATTTCTGGATTATATTCAATTAAAGATGTTTCATTATTGATTTTTGATGAGTGTCACAGAGCAGTAGGAGATTACGCTTATTGTTTTTTAGCCAAAAAATACATGGATATGTCGAATCACGCTCAAATTTTAGGTCTTACAGCAAGTCCGGGCTCAACTGAAGGTAAGATTAATGAGATTAAACAGAATTTGTATATTAACCATATTGAAATTCGAACAGAAAAAGATTCCGATGTTAAACCATATATTCATAAAGTAGATAATGAATGGATAAAAATTAAGCTCCCAAGTGAATTTTTAGAAGTTAAAAAGATTCTTGAACAGAAATTAAAGGCGTGTTATAAGATATTGAAGGAAAATGATTTACTTGGCTCTTATGATATCAACAAAATTACTAGGAAGGATTTATTAAAATTAAACATTTTAATTAATCGAAGAATTTCTACAGCGAGAGCAAATGATGAAAAATTTCAGATGTTTAATGCAAAAAAAGTCACTGCTAATGCGATTAGATTATCTCATATGACTGAGTTAATAGAAACTCAGGGTGTAAGTGCTCTTAAGGATTATTTTGAAAAAAATGAGGAGAAAATTAAGAAAAATACCGCTAATAAATCTTTAAAAGAACTATTTTATGATAAAGAGTTTAAACAAGCTAAAGATTTAACAAATATACTCTACTCTAAAGGAATTGTACATCCAAAAATAGAAAAGTTAAAGGAAATTCTAACTGATCAGATAAAAACAAATCCAAATTCTCGAATACTTGTTTTTTGTCATTTTCGGGATTCCGTTAATAATATAGTAAGGTTATTTAAAGAAGATGAAATAATTAGAATTCATAAGTTTGTAGGGCAAGCTACAAGAGGATTGGATAAAGGTTTAACTCAAAAAGAGCAAATAAATCTACTGAGTGAATTTAAAGAGGGAATTTACAATACATTAGTTGGAACGAGTGTTGCTGAAGAGGGTTTAGATATTGAAGAGTGCGATCTAGTAATCTTTTATGATGTTGTTCCTAGTGCGATTCGTTCTATTCAGCGTCGTGGACGTACTGGTAGAAAAAAAGAAGGAAAAGTTTTTGTGTTAATGGCGGAAGGTACTAGAGATGAAGGTTATTATTGGGCAGAAAAATCTAAAGAAAAAAGTATGAAAGTAAGTTTAGATAAAATGAAAAACTCAGAGTCTAAGTCAAAATTAGGGCAATCGGATCTTTTTAATTTTATTTCCTCTGAAAAAAGTGAAGAAAGCGATTTAAAACATAAAGAGGATCCTGATCTAAGTTCAATTGAGCAAATTGAAAATGCAGATAATTTTGAGATTCTTTGCGATACGCGAGAGACTGCATCTCCAGTTGTAAGAACTCTTTCATTAATGGGTGTTAAAATTAAGTTAGAAAAATTAATGGTGGCAGATTATGTTATTTCAGAAAGAGTGGGAATTGAAAGAAAATCTGCGAAAGATTTTAATGATTCTATCATCGATGGTAGATTATTCACTGAATTGAGTGAACTAGGAGAGAAGTTTACACGACCAATTTTGATTTTAGAGGGAAATCCATTTGAACATTCAAATATAAGTGAAAATGCACTCTATGGCGCAATTATTTCAATTATTCTTAATTTGGGAATTTCAATCTATAAGACCGAAAGCGTTATTGAGACAGCTCAATTTTTATATCAATTAGCAAAGAAAGAACAATCCATTACATCATCTTCACCTAAATTAAGATTTGAAAAAGCTCCCATTGAAACATCACGTTTATTAGAATATATTGTCGCGGGAATACCTGGTGTAAACACTCTCCGGGCAAAAAATTTATTGAAAGAATTAAAAACTTTACAAAAGGTTTTCCTAGCAGATATTCCCGATTTGACAAAAATAGATAATATTGGAAAAAAAATTGCTCAAGAAATCTATAAAATAGGTCGTTATAAGTATAAAAATGACCAATAAATTGCTAATAATAAAATCGTTAATTTATTAAAACAATAAAAAAGATTTTTAATTTTTTCAATAATAATTTATAATATTATTGCCTTTAATTGAGTAAGGATTCTAGTTTTAAAAAAAATCGAGCGATGTAAAGTATGATAAAATTTAAAGTCGTTGTTGCTGGCGCTAAAAATGTAGGAAAAACAAGCTTGATTCGCAGATATGCAACAGGTAAATTCGAGAAATCGACGTTATCTACAATTGGAGTTGACTTTGAGACTAAAAAAGTGATAGTTGATGACACAGAAATATTATTGAACATTTGGGATTTTGCTGGAGAAAAGAAATTTCGATTATTATTTCCCTCCTATGTATCTGGGGCTTCAGGTGCTTTAATGCTATATGATGTTACAAATGACGAATCCCTAAATGATCTTTATGATTGGATAAACGTAATCTCATCTGTTCCTAATTCACCTAAAACTAAAATTTTAATTGAAGCAAAATCGGATTTAAAAAGAAAAATAAAGAAAGAAGAAGCGATGAAAATATTTGAAAAACATAAATTTCAAGGAGAAATATTAAGCACCTCAGCAAAAACGGGTGAAAATGTTGAAAAAGCTTTTGAAATGTTAGGCCGTGAAATTCTCAAAAATTCATTGAAAAAATGTTCCAATTGTGGGAAGCACTATCCATTAGAGCTAAAATTTTGCCAATATTGTGGCTCAAAAACAAATTAAATGTTAATTTTACTTAATTATTCAGTATTTTTGAAATATTACTATATTTTCAAAATTTAAAAGTCCAGATTTGATATTTACTCTAAATAGTAAAAAGCAGTTAATATTAGAAAGAAAAATTTATTTACCACAATAAATAAAAAGTACTATATTAAAACGTACCAAGGTTATGAAAATTGAACTATGATATTAACCAAGATATTCAAGAAATAGTTAAAAGAATTAAAAAAGATAATATTTCTTTTGAAGGCAAAACAATTCTAGTGACTGGTGGTGCTGGTTTTCTTGGTTCTTGGGTTTGTGATGTACTAGTTGAACAGGGAGCTTACTGTATCTGTTTAGATAACTTATCATCTGGGAAACCTAAAAATATATTACATTTGATGGAGAAAAAAAACTTTCGGTTTATCAATCATGATATTTCCTATCCAATATATTTTGGTATGAGTTATCACCCTTTAGGTATATGTATAGGAGATATTAATAAAATTGATATCGTTATGCATATGGCAAGTAGAGCATCTCCATTTGAATTTCAGAAAGAACCTATATCTATTCTTCGAAGTAATACTTTGGGTACTCTTAATTCCCTAGGAATCGCAAAATTCCACAATGCCATTTTCTTTTATACGAGTACATCTGAAGTCTATGGAAATCCTCCAAAAGAAGCTATTCCGACACCAGAAAGTTATTTTGGGCATGTTAACCCAGTTGGCCCCAGAAGTTGTTATGATGAATCAAAACGAGCTGGAGAAGCTTTTATTAAAGCTTATGAACTTCAACATAAAATGAGAACGAAGATAGTTAGGATTTTTAATACGTCGGGCCCTAGAATACGACATGGCCCTGAATTTGGGAGGGTTGTTCCTAATTTTATATATCAGGCCCTTCATGATGAAGACATAACTGTATTTGGGGATGGATCTCAGACTAGGTCTTTTATTTATGTTGTAGATGAGATAGAGGGGATACTCAAAATGGTGTTTAAAGATGAAGCCATTGGAGAAGTCATTAACTTAGGGAATAATAAAGAGTTTACCATTTTAGAACTAGCTCGTATTATAAAGGAATTAGCTAACTCTAATTCAAAAATAGTTTTTAAATCATTACCTATAGACGATCCTATATATAGATGCCCGATAATAGAAAAAGCTAAGAAGATACTTGACTGGGAACCAACAACTTCACTTGAAGAAGGATTAAGAAAAACTATTGCATGGTTTAAAGATAATGAGAGGCAATTTTAAAATTAGCAATGAGCATTTTGAAAATTTGCTAAAACTTTGTCTAATTTTGGGAATATTAGTTGTTTCAGGATTTATCATATATTTTATATTAATACCCGAGCCAGGTTATATTACAGTTGGCATTTTAAATGAGAACCAGGAAGCAGGAAACTATCAAAAAGAAGCTACTGTAAATGAAACCGTTTCATTTTTTCTTACTGTTGAAAATCGTTTAAATAGAGAATTTATGTTTGGATTTAAAATTAAAAAGGGAAATGATGATACTATTTTAAGTTCAAATGGCTCAAATGGAACGCTTTATCAAACCATTGGTAATTTTTCTTTAAGTCCAAAAGAGGTTCAAATTTATGGAGAATATAATATATCTTTTTCGGATGTAGGGGAGAATCAGATAATTATTGCTGAATTATGGCAAATTAAACATGAGATTGAAGAATATTTTGATATGACTTACTTGCGATTAAATATAACTAGTTAATTTACTCCTCCAATTATATTTACTGATTTTATTCTCACCCATGGAGCTTGAAATGCTCCATAAGTTTTATATTCTTTTGAAACCGCATCAACATTTTGGAATAAATCCATTAAGTTTATACCTATCATTGTTTCATTTAAGGGATCCTTTATTTCTCCATCTTGGATTAAATTTCCATGTAATATTAAGCCTGAAAAATCACCTGTGGAGATATTAGGAGAATCTCCTGTATAATTCAATAAAATTCCTTTTTTAATGTTTTTGATCATATCTTCTAATGTGAAATCACCGGGTTTCATAATAAAATTAGTAATACTAATTGCGGGAATTGAAATATAGGAGCCTCGTGATGCATTTCCAGTACTTTCAACTCCTTCTTTTCCAGCTGTATAACTGTTATGCAATAAACCATCCTTAAGAAACCTTCCTCGTTCTAAGATCTTCTTATCTTTACAGGGTACTCCTTCATCATCAAATATCTGAGAACCCGCAGCACCAGGTATCAAACCATTGTCTTCTATGTTCAAATAATCTGATCCTATTTTCTCATTTCTTTTATCAACTAGGAAACTTCTTTTATATTGAAAAGTATCAGCATTAATTGCAGCAGCAATCGGTCTTAATATTAGACTTATTGTTCCTTTTGGAGTTAAAATTACGGGCGCTTTCATATTTTTAATTTTCCTTCTATTGAGATTGCGTTTAGCATCTTGGAGGGCTAGATTTGCTACGTTTATAGGATCTAATTTACGTAAACTTCTTTCTATTTGCCTTTCATATCCAGAAGATGTTTCATTGCTAATTTTATCCTTAACGATTATATTTGAGGATATTAAACAACGAGTTTCTTTTCGTGATACATTTAAATCGTTAGAATTAGAAATAAATATTTTTGAATAACCTGAAGCAAAATTACCAGATTGAGAAATTGCCATCTCATCAGCTTTACAAATTCTGATCAAATCTTCAGCATAATTTATAGAATCTTCTATTTGTAGATATTTTAAATTCTTATCATATAAACCATTAACGATAGGATAGTTTGTGAATGCATATGGCAAATTCTTAAAATCGGGATCAGGTGTCGCAACTTTCATCATTTTGATTGCTGTTTTACATAAATTCTCCACAGTCTTTCTATTAAGTTTATTTGAATACGCAAATCCAAGTGATCCTTTCTTATTGATAACCCTTATTGACACTCCATTATCTTCTCCAGTCTCACTATTTTTTATTGAGTTTTCTTCAATTTCAATATTAATATAATTACTCTTTTCAAAGTAAATATCTGTACATTTAATCTCTGAATTTTGTTTGTCAATTAACTTGAAACAAGCATCTGCTATAGAATAAATATCTGAATCCTGCATTTAACTCAAGCCTCCAACAGTAATATCTTCTATTCGTATATAGGGCGCTCCATCACATACTCTAACATGTTGTCCTCCTTTTCCACAGATTCCTACAGAGTAGTTGAAAGTTGATTTGTTACCAATTGCTGATATTTTGTTTAATGCTTCAAGAATCATACCGCTAAGGGAAACATCTCTAGAGATCTCTTTTTCTTCTCCATTTTTAATTATACGTGAAAATCTACATTTGAATTGGAAATTACCAGTTGTTGGATCAGTATATCCATATTGAAAATCCTCACATAAAATTCCGTTTTTTGTTTCTTCAATTATTTCTTCTAAACTCCAGTCTTTTGGTTCTATGTAGGTAAAGCCCATCCGTACTTGAGGTCTTTCAGAACTTGTGGATGCTCTACCATGCCCATTCGGAGGAACTCCCATTCTTGAGGAGGTTTCTAAATTATGTAGATAATTTTTTAGTATTCCATTTTCGATGATTATTGTTTTCTGTGAAGGAATTCCCTCATCATCGATAAAGTAACTTCCAAATAAATCATATGGTAAATTAAATTGCTTTCCTTGGCCCATTGAGGGATTATCTATAATAGTGACCTGCTCTGAAGCAACTTTATTTCCAATCATTCCTTTTAAAATGCTTTCATCATTTAAAACTAGGTCTGCTTCACAAGCATGTCCAAAGGCTTCATGGATTATTGTTCCAGTCAATTTAGAGTCTGCTATAACAGTTAATTTGCCACCAATTGGAGATTTCGCATCCAATAATTCCACTGCCTCTTTAGCAGTTTTTCTGCTTAAATCTTTTGCATCATCTGTCTCTGCAATTTCATACCCTCCAACACCCGCAACAGAATTAACTGAACTTTGGGTAGCTCCGTTTTTATTAGCATAAACCATACAAAATAACCGTACAAATGATAATTCTTGAATTATTTTGCTACCAAAAGAATTTAAGAACAAATTTTGAGAATGTCCATCCATATAGAGTGTATGAGTATTTTTTATATATTTTGAATAATTTCCAGCTACTTTTTCATGATTTTTAATAAGGTTAATTTTATCACTAATATCGATATTTTCTACATTCTTTTTACTCTCACTCTTATAATTTTTGATCAATAAATCATTTTGAGTAATATTAAACTTGATTTTAGTTAATGATTCAGTTAATCTAGCTAATTTAATTGCTTTTTGTAAGCCTACTTTTATAGAATCTTTTTGTAGGTCTTTTAGCACTGAAAATCCCCATCCACCATTTTTGAAAGCTCGTATTCCACAATTAATAAGTTCAAAAGAAGATATTTCCTTACTTTTTTGGTTAGTGAAGTCTAAACTGGTCCCATTATTCACTTCAGCTCTGATATCCCAATATTCTACTTTTTCCTTCGCAATTTGATTAAGCTGATTAATTAACGTTTCATCAATTCGTTTTAGATCGTCTGAAATTTCCATATTTCTTGGTTGAGGGTAATTCTTCTTCATTATGTTAATGAAAATTGATTATAAGTATGTCACCAAAAAAAGAGAAGAATATCTTAAATATGTTTCTTTTTTATTAATTTCTACTCTTTAACTTCTTAACAATTGAGATTGCATCCTTAATTGAACAAATCTGTGAAAATTTTGCTGAATTCTTGAACAAAAAAGAATGGTTACATTTCCAACATTTTTTTAATTTAATAATTTTGTTAGTATAATACCATTCTCCACAATTGTAACACCTAAAAAAGAAGTATTTTTGCCCATTAATCATACAGATAATTGTAATTGATAATATATTTTAACTTTAAGCTGCCAAGCGATTTAATGATTTCTCGCTTATAAGAATTAATACTTCATTAAACAGGCTTCTATGTTAATTGTAAACTAAAAGTTATTTATTTTAAAAAAAGTCATATTTGTTGTCTCGATATTTTGATTCCGAGAGTTCACTTATATATTTTGATTTTTAAAATTATATGATCTTAGTAAAATTAAATTATTTTAACTCTAATAAAATAAGATATATTTCATAGTGATACATTATTTTAATTAAGATTAAATTAAAATAGAAGGAAATATGGATCACAAATTTATTCATCCAATAGAAACGCGATATAGGACTGAGATAGCAAAATTTTTTACTGAAGAAGTGAAATTAGAAAATTGGCTGAAAGTTGAAGTCGCATTAGCGCAAGTCCATGCCGAATTAGGAAATATTCCGCATAAAGCTGCAGATGAAATTAGTAGAAAGGCGAATTTAAATTATGTAAAATTAGAAAGAGTAAAAGAAATAGATGAAGAAATTCATCATGATTTAATGGCAATGGTTAAAGCATTAGCGGAACAATGTAAAGAAAACGCAAGTAAATATGTCCACTTAGGAGCGACAAGTTATGATATTGAAGATACTGCTACTGCTTTACAATTAAAAGAAGCTTTAAATTATCTTTATGATACCCTACTAGATTTATTGAAGGTTTTAGTTGATCTCGCAGAACAAAAAAAAAGCCTAGTTTGCATAGGTAGAACTCATGGTCAGCATGCAATTCCCACTACTTACGGAATGAGATTTGGTGTATGGGCATATGAAGTAAATAGACATTTAGAAAGAATCTCTGAGATCAAAAATAGAATATCTTTTGGTAAAATGTCTGGTGCTGTAGGAACAATGGCTAGTTTTGGTGTAAGAGGAATTGAAATTCAGGAATTGGTAATGAAAAAACTTGACTTAAATCCTGTCCTTATTGCAAATCAAATAATCCAGAGAGATAGGCATGCTGAAGTCATTTTTTTAACTGCTTTAATTGGCCAAACATTGGCAAAAATAGCAAGGCAGAACCGAATTTTACAAAGAAATGAAATTGCAGAAATTTTTGAACCTTTTAAGAACCTTCAAGTGGGAAGTTCAACAATGCCTCACAAGAGAAATCCCCATAAATCAGAAAGGATATGTAGTTTGGCTAGAATTTTAAAATCACACGTTAATGTTGCATTAGATAACATAATACTCGAAGATGAAAGAGATATCACAAATTCTGCTTCTGAGAGAATAATATTTGCTGAAAATTTTATATTATTGGATTATATGATTAAGCAATTAACCCAAAATTTACAAGGCTTAGAATTTGACGAATTAAAAATTGAAGAAAATCTTAATCTTACTAAAGGCGCTTGTCTTACTGAAAAAATTATGGTTCATTTAGTTGATAGAGGAATAGGAAGGCAAGAAGGGCATGAAATCTTAAGAAAAGCATCAATTAAAGCTCGAAAAGAAAAAATAAATATGAGTGAGATCTTAATTGGTAATAAACAAATTATGGAAAAATTTTCGAAAGAGGAATTAAAGAATTTTTTTGATCCGCATAAATATATTGGTACAGCTGTTAAACAAGTAGATAATTTAACAAAATTTCTAAAAGCTAAATATAATTTTTAAACCTTGGTTTAGATGTCAGAAGATGAAAATTTATATAATACTTTAGGTGTTTCATCAAAGAAAGAAGACGTCCATAAAGCTCTTAAATCAATTGATAAAGGGTTATTTCCAGGTGCTTTTTGTCGAGTTATAGAAGATATTGATGATAGAAAGGATTACTGTTCCGTTTTTCATTCTGACGGAGCTGGTACAAAAGCTAGCTTAGCGTATATGTATTATAGAGAAACTGGGGATATTTCGGTTTTTAAAGGTATTGTTAGGGATGCTATGGTTATGAATCTCGATGATATTTTGTGCGTAGGGGCAACAGGGAATATTTTCTTTTCGAATAATTTAGGAAGAAATCGTCGACATATAAATGGAGACGTTGTAGGAACAATAATTAAAGAGTATTATGAGTATAGTGAAAAATTAAAATCACTGGGCTTGAATATAAAGATGTGTGGTGGGGAAACTGCGGATATTGGAGATATAGTGAAAACCCTTGTAGTAGATGCTTCTGCTTTCACAACAATGAAAAGGGAGGATGTTATCGATGCAAACAACATTAAATCTGATGATATCATAATTGGATTAGCTAGTTATGGTAAGGCTTCTTATGAAGGTGAATATAATAGTGGAATTGGAAGTAATGGATTAACATTAGCTAGACATGGTCTACTTTCACATGAATATTACGATAAATATCCAGAATGTTATGATCAAAATCTTGATGAGAAATTTATTTTCTTTGGTAAGTATAAATTAACAGAAAAAATTGATGAACTCAATTTATCTATAGGAAAAGCTTTATTATCACCTACAAGAACTTATGCTCCAATTATAAGGGAAGTTGTTGAGAAATATAGAAAAGATATTCATGGGATTATACATAATACAGGAGGAGGTCAAACAAAAACTATAAATTTTGGAGAGGGAATAAATTATGTTAAAAATAATCTTTTTAAAATTCCAAAAATATTTGAATTAATTCAAAGATCATCTGAAACTCAATGGAAAGAGATGTTTCGTGTTTTCAATATGGGACATAGGATGGAAATTCTATGCAATGAGTCTATAGCTTCAGAGATTATGAAAATTGCTAAAAAATATGAAATTGATTCCAAAATAATTGGATATTGTGAGAAATCTCATCGAAAAGACAAGAATTCATTAGAAATAAAATCAGAATTTGGATCCTTCATGTACAAATAGGATGATATAATCTCAACAAAATGTTTATTGGAGTCTTTTCATGATTAAATAGCAAGATTTATAATTTTTTAATTCAATAATTTTTTATTCAAATCAGAAATGTGATTTTCGATGAAACGAATAAGCCAAAATAGGAAGAAACAGATTGCTGGTAAGAGATTCCGTTTTTTCATATATGAATTAGTTTGGGTATTTATTATCGTATTTGGGTTATTATTGATCCCATTCTTCGTAATTCCTCTATTTATTGATGATAGCTCTATACTTTATGGCACATTATTCTATTTGGTTAGAGCAATAGTAATATTAGTCGCGGTACCCGGTGTGTTATATGTTTTTAACTTAATTTTTGAACCTCAAAAAAGAGATTTAATTATAGAAGAAGATATTTCAGCGGCAATTGGACATTTAAAATTATATAAAATAACTAAAAAGAATTATAAATATCAAATCTTGTACGGTATATTAATATTTTTCCTTGTCTTCTTACCTATCAGTTTCTTTACATATTTATTAGTACCTAGGATGCTTGAATATCAAGCAGAAACTTTTACTTCCAATCTTATAAATAAAGTTTATTTAGAAGAAAATAATTATTTCTTATTTCTTATCTCGGCAATAGTAATTCAGTTTTCAGTAGGAGTCTCTGAGGAAACTATCTTTAGAGGAATAATTACTAAAAGAGGAAGTGAATTCTTTTTTAAATACTCAGCAGTGATAATATCAGCACTTTGTTTTGGATTAGGGCATTTTGCTTATTTCATAGATCCAGTGAGTAGGGCTTATCCTTTTTGGTATCCAATTATTTGGTTTGCCGAAGCATTTTTTATTGGGATAATTCTTTCTTTATTGGTAATTAGAAGAAAATGGATAATTCCTGCTATAATAGCGCATGCCCTGAATAATATTATCTCTGCTCATGCCATTTGGAGTTTCTTACAAGGAAATAATTTTATAATTGTAGGATTTTATCTATACTATCCTTTAATTATTATCGGATGTATATTATTTGTATGGTATTATTCTCAAATAAAAGAAGGGCTCTCAATTGGATTAAGTATGCTTAAAGAATATTTTAGACGAGATAATACTATTGAAGAGACAAAAGGAGATATAGTTTTTCGGGTTTTTATTGATATTGTAATAGCAATGATAATTTTTATAATGAGTTTTATGATAACAATTTAGAGGAGTGCTAGATTAATGAAACTAGGGATAATCTCTGATACACATATCACAAATGATTATGGAAAAGAGAAAATCTCTAAATTATTAAACCAACTCAAAGAAGCTTTTAAGGATGTTGATGAAATTGTCCATGTTGGAGATGTTTGCCAAAAATTCTTTTTAGATGAGTTAAAAAGAATCGCACCAACTAGATGTGTTAAAGGAAATCTTGATAAAATCAATCATTTAGAAAATTTTATCAAATTTTCAATAGGCCAATATAATATTGGTGTGATTCATATACTTCCTGATAAAGTTGAGGATTTTGCTAAAAAGCATGATTTACGTATTCTAATTTTTGGACATACTCATCAACCTCTGATTAAAGGAACTGATAAAAATCTACTTCTTTTAAATCCAGGATCTCCAACTGAACCAAAAGCTCCTCAGGAAAAACCCGGATTTATGAAGCCTGTGGCAAGACCTACAGTAATTACTTTAAATATTGATGAGGATGATATTTTATCAGTATTTATTATCACCCTCAAAAATTAAGAATGTTCTTGACATGTAATTAGTAAAATACAATGGTTATAAATTGCTCCACAGTTAAAAGACGAGAATATCATTTATAATTAAGAGACAAAGTCTAAGAAGCACTATAAAATCCATACTGAATAATTTTATATATAAAATAACTCATATTATTTATACAAGGAAATTTTATGTAAGTATGTTAGAATAAAATATTATGCATATATAAAATATAAAACCTTTAATTGTGATAATATTTAAAAAATCTATATTGAGAGTGTGTAGATTTGGTAAGTAGACTTGAATTGGTACTCAAAGAACTGAATGAAAATGGAAATTTTCGAGCTTCACTTTTCGCAACTTCAACAGGTCTCGTGTTGGCTTCTCAAAAAGAAGAAAAAATTGATGAACGTGTAGTGGCTGCTATGGGATCATTATTAAGTGATTCAGCATATAAAGCTGCAGAGGAGTTGGGACTTTCCGAAATCCAGAGCATGAAGATTAAATATAAAGAAGATTTCATAATGATGAGAAATATAATTATGCCTGACAATAAAAATCAATTCCTTTTAGCAATTTTATCAAAAGCTCCTGAAAGTGAGGATGTGGAAAGATATTTTGACCAACTTCTTAATTGGGCAGTAGATAATTCGCAAGCAGATTTAGAAAAACTTTCAAGTTTATAATCCACTTTCTCATAGTTTTTATGTCTTTCTCTTTCTGATTTTTAATTTTTAAAATATAATGATTAATTTCAAAAAGCATAATGGAAAATTATATTCACAATGAAAGCAGCTTATATTTATGAACATGGAAGTTTAGATAATATCCAAATTGGTGAAGTTGATAATTTAAACGTAGAACCAAATGAGGTTTTAATTAAGACGCAATATGCCTCTCTAAATCATTTAGATTTATTTATAGTTAAGGGGTGGTCTGGTTTAGTTTTAAAAATGCCACATGTAATTGGCGCTGACGGAAGTGGAATTGTAAAAGAAATTGGTTCAGAAGTTTCAACTTTACAAATTGGCGATAAAGTCACGATTAATCCAGGCATTTCTTGTGGTAAATGTGAAATGTGTTTATCAGGAGAACAAGTTTTATGTAAAAATTTTTCAATTAAGGGGGAACATCAATGGGGTACATTTGCTGAATACTTTAAATTACCAGAGATCAATGTTCTTAAAGTGCCTAATTCTTTTTCATTAGAAAAGGCAGCGGCAGCACCATTAACATTTCTAACTGCATATAGAATGTTAACCACTCTAGGGGCTACACAACCGGGTGATTATGTTTTTATACATGGAGCAGGAGGTGGTGTTTCTTCAGCAGCTATTCAGATAGCTAAATATTATGGTGCAAAAGTAATCACTACAACTAGTTCACCAGAAAAAGTTGAAAAAGCAAAACAACTAGGAGCAGATTACGTTATAAATTATAAAGAAGTGAAGGATTATACTCAATATGTATATAAGGAATTGACTAATAGAAGGGGTATAGATATTGTCATTGATAATGTTGGAATAGACACATTTAACACAAGCATTCGATTATTGAATCCTGGAGGTCGATTAATCACATGTGGTGCTACATCAGGTTCACAAGTGGAATTTAATTTAGCAAATATTTTTTGGAAACATTTGGAAATAAAAGGGTCAACAATGGCAAATCAGAGAGAATTTAGAGCTGTAATGAAATTAGTATTTAAGGGTAAATTAATCCCTATTATCGATAAAATATATCCATTTGAAAAAGTCAAGGATGCCGAGAAATATTTAACTGAAGGAAAACAATTTGGAAAAGTTTTATTAAAATTTTCTTAAAAAACTTAGATTAATGAGCTATAAAATTTTAAGATTTCAGAAGCAACTTGCTTTTCATAGCCCCAGTAAAAATGATCTGCTCCAGATATTACTTTTTTAATCTTTGGGTTCAAATAATAACTGAAATTTTCTTCAAATGTTTCAAATCTAGAAATTGTATCTTGATCACCTTGGATAAATAATTTTGGTTTATCAGATTGTGATTGTACTTTATATGTAGAACCTACAAAATCCCAAGGAAATGATATAGAAATATAGCCAATGACCTTATTTGAGTAATTTATCGCAGAACATCCTATAGCAGCACCATAAGAATACCCACATATGATTAATTTTTCATGATTTTTCTCATTTGCTAGAAAATCAATACAAGTTTTTACATCTTGCAATTCTCCAGTTCCATCCGAATGATTTCCAGTTGATCTTCCAACACCTCTAAAATTAAACCTTAAACCAGAAATTTCATTTTCAATTAATTCATTAAAAACTCCAGACACAACATTATTAAACATATTCCCACCATATTGTGGATGCGGATGACAAATTAAAATTGCTGGATTATCTAGATTCTTTTTTGACCGATAGTATTCCGCTTCAAGATTAATCTCATCATTTTTGATCAATAATTTTTCTTTTTCTACCATAATTTTAATTAAATTTTAAACTATAATAATAATACTATACTAGGTTGTGCGAAATATGAGCTATAATAAGATTCTAATTGAACAAAAGTTAAGAGAATTTTTGAATGAAGATTGTATGTTTATTGATGTGAGTTCGAAAATTATACCAGAGAATGCAAGATCTTCAGCAAAAATCTTCACTAAAAGCTTTGGGTATGTTTCAGGATTATCAGAATTAAAAATTTTGTATAATCTCTTAAATGTAACAACAAAATTTATGAAAAGTGATGGAGAAGAGGTTGATAAGGGGGATATAATTGTAGAGTTAGAAGGAAATACAAGAGAGATTTTATTAGGAGAAAGAACAGGATTAAACCTAATTACACATATGAGTGCTATAACAACTACAGCTAGAAAATATTATGATATAATTAAAGATTCTGGTAAAAATGTTAAAATTGCTTGTACTCGGAAAACAACACCAGGAATAAGAATATTTGAAAAAAAAGCTGCTGAATTAGGATTTGCAGATACTCATAGATTTTCTCTAGATGACATGGTTCTCTTAAAGGATACTCATTTAAAGTATTATGATGGAGATGTTGAAAAGTTATTAAATGATATTAAAAAAAGGAATAGTTTTTCAAAAAAAATTGAGATAGAAATTGAAAAAGAGGAAGATGTGTTAATCGCTGCCAAAAATGGGGCAGAAATTGTGATGTTAGATAATATGGATCCAGATCAAGTTGAAGATGCTATTAATTCCTTGAAAGAAAATAATCTTAGAGATAAGGTTATAGTTGAAGTTTCTGGTGGAATAACTCAAGAGAATATCATAGATTATTTATTGTCAGAACCTGATATTATAAGTCTAGGTCTAATTACTCAATTTCCTTCTGAGCAAGTGGATTTTTCACTTCGATTTGATTAACTTTATTTTTTAATCTATAACTATTTCTCTAATTGAACAAATTATATCCTTTATTTTAGCTAATTCTTTATAAAGATCATTGATTATATTAAATTCTCCTACAACTAAGATTAATTCAATTTTTTTATCAACGATCCTCCAATCTGTTATAGTTTTTATAATCTGATGAAATCGTGAATATAGATCAGTAATTTGATCAATTATTAAATCCTTGAAGGGATACACTAAGCTAATGGTCATTATTAAAATATCATTTTCTAAATCCTCGTATTTTTCATGTCTTTCAATAAAGCTAAAGATTGAGTCCCTTAACGCTTCACTCTTGGATGTAAATCCACTTAATTTTCTTACTCTTTCGAATCTTTCTAATAATTCATCGCTAACTTGAAGAGAGATTATTGGGCTCATTATAGATCACGAGACTTTTTTTATTTTTAATAAAAATTATTAATATATTATAAGAATTTTTTTATAAAATTAATACTTTGATTTAATGAATTTATGGAAGATAACTCAATAATTAGTGGTCCCTTGTAATTATAACTTCTCAGTACCTCAAAAATTTCTTTAAAATCAATCTTTCCTGAACCTAAGGGAGGATGTGTATCAGAATTTTTAGTAAAATTATCTACTAAATGAATATTTTTAATGATATGATGATATTTCGCCCACAAATCTTTCATATTTCCATCGCAAGTATAAAAATGACTAGTATCAAAAGTAAAATAAAGATCTTTTCGATTGATAATTCGATATACCTGATCAATATCTAAATCATCGGTCATAATATAGGCATTCTGAGGCATATTTTCTAAACAGATTAACAACTTCTGATTAATCGTAAAATCCAGTAATTTATGAATTGCATTTTTTAATTGTTCTTTATTTATTTTCCTAATTGAACTTAACATTGAATTAGCTAATCCAGGATGAATTGTTAAAACACTAGCAGCTATTTGATAGCACAATTGGATAGTTTTAATATTTAATTCGATCGATGTCTTAGATATAAGATTATTATGAGAGCAAAGGTTTAAATCAATATAGGGCCCATGAATTTGTTTTTCTATTGAATAAGAATTTACTAGATTAATAAGATTATCTTTGAATTCATCATTTAGTGCTTGAGGTGGTTCAATTACTAACTCTACGATTTTAATCCCATAATTTTCGGCGAAATTGAGGCATTGCTCTGTTGCATTGAAGAGTAAATCTGCAAGATTTTTAAATTTGCCAATTCGAGCGATATCAATAATATGTCCTAAGCTACTAATACCCAATTCCATAATTTTTCACTGCATTAATTTAATCTTTTCAATCTTTTGTCCGCATACTTCGAGGGTAATTAGCAAATAGGCTATTAAAAATTTTTTGAAATCGTTCAAGATGCTCTTCGGAGATAATATTTGGTTTCCCTATTTGTAAAGCACCCCAATACATTTTTGCAAGTTTTTCCACTAGTTCTGCAAATTTAACTGCATGATCTAATGATTTTCCACATACTATAACACCATGGTTAGCTAATATAGCCGCATTCTTTATACCCAGAGCTTTGAGCGCTGTCTCTCCAATTTCTCCTGTTTGAGCTTTTCCAAATTCAGAAATATCAACTGAACCGCCTAAGAATGCGTACATCTCTTCCATAATAATTGGAATACCTTTTCCTACGATTGAAAGCATGGTTGCAAATGGTGAGTGCGTGTGAATTATTGCTTGAACTTTCGGTCTTGATTTATAAATAGCAATATGCATTTTTGCTTCTGTTGAAGGTAATTTTCCAGCACTTAAAGGAATTCCATCAAAATTTAGATGAACAATTTCATCTTTTTTGAGTATATCATATTGATTGAAGGAAGGTGTGATAAAAAATTCTTCCTTCTTTCCATTCCTCACGCTAACATTACCCTCTCCAGCTTCCACTAATCCCTTTGAGAAAATTGCTTTTGCTCCCCTAACGACTTCAATTCGAACTTGATCTTCTTTATTTAATGCCATAAATTCAATAATTAAACCTCAATTAAAAATATATTTTGAGTATAATTTTTCTTGATTTCACATTAAGAGTTATAAATTTTTTAAATCCATTAATTTGTAAAAGTCTATTTTTTTAAATATTAATTTTAAATAACATACTCGGTAAATATAATCTTAAATCAAATATCTCTCCTTCGTTGAATAATGAATCGCATTATTATACATTGTGATCTTGATTGCTTTTTTGCTGCTGTAGAAATGCGAGACAACCCACAATATAAAGATAAACCTGTTATAATAGGAGCAGATCCAAAAGAAGGTAAAGGAAGAGGAGTTATAGCAACTTGCAATTACGAAGCAAGAAAATATGGATTACATTCAGCTATGCCCATATCTCAAGCTTATAGAAGATGTCCTCATGGAATTTATTTAAGACCTAATGGTGACAAATATTATAAAGTGTCAAGTCAGGTTATGGAGATTCTTGAGAGTTATAGTGATGATTTTCAGCGAGTAGGTACCGATGAAGCGTATTTAGAACTAACAGGTAAAACTCAGGATTACGGCGAGGCTGAAGAAATCGCAAAAAAAATTCAGAGAGAAATAATAGAAAAGATTGGTATTACCATCTCAATAGGCATCGCACCTACAAAATCTTTAGCAAAAATTGCATCTGATGAAAATAAACCTAATGGTATTACTGTTGTAAATCCCGAAAATATTGCTTTTTTCTTGAAGGATATGGATATAACCCGAATTCCAGGGATTGGTAAGAAGACTAAAGTTTATTTCTATAAAATTGGTTTAAAAAAAATTGGAGATATAATAAATACGCCCTTACCTAAGATGATAGAGTTATTTGGAAAACATGGAAGATGGATCTGGAATGTTGCGAATGGTTTAGATAATCGCAAAGTAAAAGAATTTCATGAAAAAAGGAAATCAATTAGTGCAGAAAGGACTTTTTATGAAGATACTAATGATTTTTCTATTATATTGAAAAAATTAGAGGAGATTAATCAGAAAATTCATAAAACTGTTATTAAACATCATATTTCTTATAGAACAATAACCCTAAAAATTCGCTTAACTGGATTTGAAACTTATACTCGCTCAAAATCTTATGATCTCCCCATTCAGGATCAAACAACTGTCTTAAAAACAGTATTGGATTTATATAAAGAATTTAAATATAACAAAAAAAAGATCAGGTTATTGGGAATAAAGTTGTCTAATTTTGATAGGAACTTAAAAATAAAACAGACAAATCTTTTGGAATTTGCTAGAATTTAATTAAATTCGTTTATACCTTTCTTTAATAATACTGTTAGGGTAGGCATTGATGAATTCAAAAGTGATTTTATCTAATTAGAAGAATTAAGCTCAATTGATATTACTTATAAGATTTTTGGTTCAGATTTTCATTTATATAAATTGAATCCCGTTCACTCAGAAAAGCTACTTTATTTCAAAGATTTTCATGATACAGCTCTAAAATTCTTTTATGAAGAATCCCATTTGAAGAAATAATTCCAGGTGCGGTCCATAAACATTTTTCTTTTTTAAATTTTAAGGTTTCACCATTTAAATCTGTAACTGCTCCACCTGCTTCCTTTACAATTAAATCTCCCGGCATAAAATCCCATGTAAATGAATGGGCTATTTCTAAAGGTTTCAAATACAGATCAGCAGTTCCATCAGCAATCATACAAAATTTTGTCATGCTATCAATTTGAATGAAGTTATTAATACCAATTTTTTTTGCAAAATTAAGAACCCAAGGTTGATCATAATGTAATGAATGACATAAACGAATGTTATCTATACTTTTAATATGACTTACCTTAATTGGATAGAAATTTTTATTATTATATGAAACTTGAGACCCTTGGTTTTCCTCTGCTCTAAAAATAGCTAATGGCTCCTTATTATAGTTTGGTACTGCTATAGCACAAACTTTGGGATTAGATTTTATCATAAAGCCAACACCTACTGCATAGGGCAATCCCTTTTGATATCCAATAGTTCCATCAATTGGATCTACTGTCCATTGACGTTCAGATGATTGGCCTCGAAATTTTACATTTTCTTTGACATATTTCATTTTTTTTAAATTTAATTCACTAAAACATTGATTTATCAAATCTTCTGACTTACTATTTATAAAATCAACATTCTCCTCTTCCGCTATAATTTCATCCTCAGGAAAGCAATCCTTTAATTGAGAAATTATATATATTTGGGAGGCAAAATCTGCTATAGTCACGGGTGATTGATCTGATTTTGAGAAGGATTCAAATCCTTTTTGTCTAAACCATTCAGTTATTATAGATGCTTCTCTAACAATATTTATAGCAAATTTTAATTCTTCGTTATAGCGAGACATGATTTACTTATACTAAATTTGTGCTTAAATCTTTTTCTAATAGATAAGCTAAGAAAAAATTAAAAGATATCTTTATTAACTTATTCCATATTTTTTTTTAATTTTATTTATTACCCAATTAGGCATAATTAAGAAAAAATATGAAAGTACAATGAAAATTAAACCGACCGAATTATTGTTTTTATTTCGAATAAATAATTTTCTAAAGACATTGATGGCTTTTTCACAATATCCATTTGATCTGACTTTTTTATCAATTCTGCTTCAATGTTATATTCATTTAAAAGCCATAGTAATTTATACAAATCAATTTTCTTCTTAAAATCTCTATTTATAGTGTAAAATTTTGAATATGCATCATAAAAAGAGCTATAGAATGAAGGGTTGTTTAAAGGTTTCAGAATCCAATAATCAATTTTTATGAAGTCCTGAGCTCGACAACCAACACTCCAATTATCAAAATCTACGATACCATTTATTCTTATAGCACCTAATTCCTCTTTTACAATAACATTTTGACTTTTGAAATCGTTATGTAGTAGAACAAAGTCATTTTCTTCCTCGATTAATGTTGAATTTTCTTGATAGAAAGCCTTAATTTCATCATAAAAATCTATTTTATTCCTTTTTGCTTCATTTATGTCTTGTTCAAATTCACTATTAATATAATCTAGGTAAGAAATTTTAGGAATTTTACCAATATTACTAATATTCTTATGAAAGGAATCAAATTTTATGGTATGTAATTTTCCTAATTGTTCTCCTAAGTTATTAAATAAATCCAAAAATTTTTTCGTCTGTAAATTTTTGCCTTCACTGATATATCTCTCAATAAGTTGAAATAAAGGTTTCCCTCTTATATATTCATTTACAGCGTAGTTAATTGGGATAATATCCTTTGTTTCATCATAATAAATTAAATTACATACAGGAATGATTGGAGGGTTCTCTTTATTGAAAAAATATGACCCTGTCTTAGTACTAATAATTTGTTTAACTTTCTGTCTTAAATTAATAACATTAGAGCCTAAACTTTTATCCAAAAAGGGATATAATAGTTTTTCTTTGATAAAATCTTCAATTTGGAAAATTTGACTTGTATGAAATCTGAAAACCAATTGACTATTTTCAAAATGCACTCTATAGAGAGTGTTAAGATCAGTAAGATATGGACCTTTAATCTTCCTTACTTTGCCCTGCTTAACTAAAATATCAATATTTGAAAACCTATTAATGATTTCATCAAATTGGTAAAGATCGTTTCCACCAAGAAAATATAATTGATAAATCTGTTTATTATTAAGTAAATACTTCACCGTAGCCTCAATTCTTCCTTTACTTATTGGAGCAATTTGGGTTTTGAATTCTTCATCTAGACTATTTATGTCTAGATTAGTTCTTGGTATTAAATCCCTATATAAATGTAGAAAAGCATATTTCAAAGCTATTTTTTCATTTACTTCATTAGTCCTAATTTCAAACAATTTATTTCTTATATCATTTATTTCTTCTTGTATTTGTAGGAGTTCTAAAAGTTTGTCTTCTAGTGCATAATTATATAATTTTGAGCACATGTTAACTAAATTGCTAAGACTTGAAAGAACTCCACAGTATTTTCTCATGTTTAATGGAATAAGTTGCAAAAATGTTTGTGAATTTTCTTCCATGCCACATATTACAGAAAAATTTTTATTCAAATTTTGAATATAAGCTTTACAATTTCTAATATTATAAAATGAATCAATGAGTCCTTTCAAATTTGGAAATTCGATTAAATTGTTTAATAAGGTTGGTTCAATCTCATTTCCTGCAAATAAAGGAGGATTATTTATCAAATATATCTGGTTTTTAGAGGCGATAGAACTAAAAATATTTTCAAAATAAGATTTAATATCAGCTAAAGGTTTTTTTTCGGTTAATGGAGGAGATATCAAAAAATAAAGATTTTCGAATTTCTTACCCAAACTTTCGATTTTTTCGATTATATCATCTGCCAGATCACCATAAAGTCCAACCATAATAGGAATTTCCTTCTTTGTAATTTTCACTGTTAATTCAATTAATCTAATTTTTTCTGATAGAGAAAATTGATCAATTTCATCCACTCTCCCAAAAAGAAGAAGAGATTTGGCATCATTTGTAAGAATATGGCGAATAAGGAGTGAATTTAAGCTTTCGATGATTTTAAAATCTTGATTATGAAAGGTTAGTGTATTACAAATCACACCATTAATATGTGTTATTCTTATCTCCTCAGTATCAAATAAGAAGCTAAATTGAATTTCTATTATTTTTTATGAATAAAATTCTTTATGTATTTATATTAATTTTGACTTAAAATTTTATAATTCTCTATATATTATTTATTTATCAAATTCTGATTAAATTAATTTTTATTTAAGGAAGGGGTTAATATTTTTTGTAAAATCGATGATATCAATATTCCACTAGTTTCCGTAGGAACTTCTCCTTTTATTGGAGCAGGTCAATTTGGATATAAAGCATTAGAATGGCGTTCGAAATTTTTAAATGATCCAGTTGCAATTTTAGAAATATTAGAAGCAAGTTATGCAAAGGGTGCTCGCGGGATAGAGGTAATACCAACTGGAAAAATCATGGAAGCCGCCCAGATAATGAGTCAAACCCATAGCGATTTTGTGATAACTGGATCTACTTATCCCGGTGTGGATCCAAAAATTGAAATTTTAATTGAAAAAGAAGCAAAAATAATATTCGTTCATGGTCTTATTTCTGATCAAAAAGAAGCAGATTTATTAAAACTCTTAGATGAAATTTCTGATTATGGAATAATTCCTGGAATCGCAACCCATGAACCTATACCAACAATTAAGTATTGCATTGAAAATTCTCTAAATGTAAAAGTATTTTTGATTCCCTTTAATCTTCAAGGATTTTTAATGGGAGATTTAAATAAGTTGGAAGAAATTGTCGATAAAACGAAAAATTTTTATTTTATAGCTATGAAAACTCTAGCTGCTGGTGCTATTAACCCAGAATTAGCTTTTAAATATATTGGAAATCATAATATATGTGCTGTAACAATTGGAATGGTTACCAAGCAACAAGCAGAGGAATCAACAGAAATGGCATTAAAATCATTAATAAATAATATAAAATAGAAAAATGATATTGAGAAATACAAAACTTTAAATTTTTTTAGATTCTTTAAAAATTTCAAATATTTCCATTTCATAGTCAATTGTATCTTCAGGTAATAAATTTGGCTCTTTTATAAGTTTCGCTAAATAATAAATCTTTGCACCTCTTTCTAGATATTCTAAAATGGTATAAGCTCCATCCAAATGACTGCCACAGCATAAATTCCCGTGATTTGCGAGCAAGACTGCATTCCTTTCTTCTAAAGCCTTCAACACTCCTTCTGCTAACTCTTCAGTACCCGCTTCTCCATATTTGGCGCATAATACTTCACCACCTATATATGGAACAAATTCCTCAAATATAGCTGGAATTGACATATTTAAAGCGCTAAGGACAGTAGAATATATACTATGGGCATGGATGATAGCATTTACATCTTCTCTTTCGTGGTAAATACTCAAATGCATTTTTTTCTCAACAGAAGGATTCCTATTTCCTTCTATGACCTTGCCTTCCATATCAATTGTCAGAATATCTTCAGGGGCCATTTCACTATAACGTACATTACTAGGTGTTATTAATACAAATTCTCCATTATCAGTTTTTACTCTTAAGCTTACATTACCTGCAGAACCGATAACATGTTTTTCCCTTAGTAACTGTTGACATAAATCTACAATTTGTTTTTTCAATGTAAAAAGCTTCTCATCTTTTCGCAAGTTTTTCATTCTGTCTTTTTGAAAAATTTCAGGATTCATAACAAATTGAGGTTTTTCACCCTTTAACCATATTTCAATGTCATTTAGTATAATCTTTGATTGCCTTTCGATTACCTCCTCCGTATTTCCACCGATATGTGGGGTGATTATAGCATTTTTTAATTCAATAAATTCATTATCCTCATCAATAGGCTCGAGAGGAAAAACATCAAGTGCTGCCCCTCCAATTTTTTCCTGTTCTAATGCTTTATGCAAGGCTTCGTAGTCAATTATACTCCCTTTTGACGTATTAATTAAAAATGCTGTTTTTTTCATATTTGAAATTCTTTCTTCATTAATCAGATTTTCATTTTCATCAGTAGCTATGGCGTGTATTGTAATAATATCAGATTCTTTTATTAAATCATCAATCTCAACTTTTTTGCCATAATCTTTAATTATATTTTCATCTATATAGGGATCATAAATTAAAAAATCCACACCAAAAGGTTTAAGTCTATCGGCAACTCTTTTTCCAATTTGTCCAAAACCTATAATACCAATTGTTTTTCCTTTTAATTCAATGCCCTGAAAAGTATTTAAATATTTTACATAATCTTCAAATTCTAATATTTCAAAATCATCAGAATGGATTATTCGATCAGTAAGATGTAATTTTCGAGCTAGCACCAACATAAAGCCTATAGTTAATTCTGCCACAGCATCAACATTTCTAAGTGGTGTATAAAGAACAGGAATTTGATTTTTGGTTGCTGCTTTTAAATTAACATTAAAGGGATCACCTCTACATGAGACAATAAGTTTTAAATTAGTATTCTCAAATAGAGCTTCTTTCTTTAAATCATCTGCTTCAGTGATAAAAATATCATAATCGTTTAGTTTTTCCACCAGTTCGTTTACATCGAAATAAATTATACCAGTTTCTCTCCAAGGTTCATAAGTTATTTCTATTAATTTTTGTAACTTTTTCAAACATTCATTTGTGATTGTTGCTGTTATTAATGCTTTCATTATATTCACCTATTTTAATTAATAAAATTGTTTTAATAAGTATTATAATAAAAATAGATCATAAATAAAAAAGACTTAGTTAAAACATTAAACTTCGTAGTTTCATTAGACTTCTCATATTTCCTTCAATGACCTTTATTTTCCCATCGGAATATGCTTTAACAGCACCTAATTCTTTATTGAATAAATCAATCATCACTTGTTCTCCGGTAAATTCAATTTTTACGGGAGCACTATCATCTCCAGTGTTATCTTTTACTTCAATTCCCTCATCTTTATTAATCAGTAATAATGCTTTTCTGTTAGTATCATTAAATTTCATTTGAATAGGGTCATCATATTTAACTAATTTTTTTCTTATCTTTTCATTGTGATTGTAACGATTCTTTATTTCTTCCAGGCAATCCTCAATTTTCTTGAGCTCTGTCATATTTTTTCACGTTTTCATTTTTCAGGTTAAATTAAAATCAGTATTAAGATTGGTTATTATAAAAAGATAATAAAATGTAATAAATAATCCCTATAATATCTCTAAAAACAATTTTATCAATAGAATAAAATTTTGAATGATAAAAATAATTTTTAATTGATTTAAATACATATACTAATAAAGAATTCAAATAATCGTTGTAAAATCTTGAAAATAGGCTGATATATCTTGAGAATGAATGATTTATTTTTTGAATTTTCTAATGAAGGTCGATTTGAAGTTTTTAAAAGTCTATATAAAGAGAAAAAAAGACACAGCCAACTAGAAAAAGATTTGGATATTAGAGGTTCAGAAATCTCTCGACATCTAAAGAGACTTATAGAAAAAAATTTAGTTAAAAAAACAATGGATAATAAATATACTATTACAAATATAGGAAAAATTTTTTTAGATATATTAGAGCTTTTTGAAGTATCTTTAAAATATGAAAATTTTTTTAACTCTCATAACATCGATAGCTTCCCACTCAATTTAATTCTACAATTAGGAAATTTGAAAACTATAAGAATTAACAGTGGAACAATGCAAAACATAGAATTATGGTCTGAAATGATTAAGAAATCAGAAAGATTTATTTTAGCAATCTCAGATCAATTCCAAGATTCAATATTACCCGCTGTAGAGAGAAAAATCAATAATTTATCAATCGATATTAAAGCATTAGTAGATAAAAATGTGTTAAAGTCAAAAGGGTATGAAAAACTACAGGATCGTCATGCTTTTTATCAAAAAATAAATATCACACAAAATATTAGGATGTTAACACAAATAACAATTTCACTTTTAGTAAGTGATAAAGGAGCAATACTATTTTTAAGTAGAGAAGGAAAAGTAGATTATAGTGAATGTTTATTTGATGATAATGAGATTTTCATAAAATGGTCAAAAGAATTGTTTGAATGGTACTGGAATAAGGGAATCAATATCGATGCTATTATTAGAAAGAAAAAATATTAAAAAAATTAATACTATTTTTCATAAATCATTAACTCGCTTCTTCAAATTCTTCCATTCTTTGAATACCCTCTTATATTCATTTGAAATTTGATCATGAACGGAAAATTTTTTAAATACTAATAACTCATCTACAATCTTTCTATAATTTTCGTATAAACCTAAAGCAAATAGTGTATTCATTGCACATCCAAGAAATGCTGAATCCTTATATTGAGGTACTTTAATCTCTTGAGTAAGAATATTTGCTAGAATTTTGCAAAACTCATTAGATTTAGCCATTCCACCAGCAGAGTATAATTTAACGTCAAAATTTGAGAGTTTATTGAGCTCTTTATAATTTTCATAAATCCCAAAACAAATGTTTTCAATCACACTTCGTGCAAAATTAGATATTTTCGGAAGGTTTTCAGTTATTAATGTAGGTGGAGGAAAAACTAATACCCCTCTTTTAAGAGAAATTTGGTCTTTTATATTCATAAATTCGGGACCTAGAAAAGCAAATGTAGAATCGGAACCAGGTGCCACCTGTTTTATATAATCTTCAATGACTTTATCTTTATTTTTTATTTCATCTGGTAAAATATTGTTTTTTAGCCAATCATAGACTATTCCCGTGTTTCCAGAATTCCCTTCAATTAACCATTTCCCTTTAATAGAATGAAAGGTTGTCCAAAAATTATATTTTGGGTCTAAGAAAGGTTCATTTATAACCAAGTGAATAGGAGCTGTTGTCCCCAGGCTTATACCAATGTAACCGTCTTCTATAACACCCATTCCTATTAATGTTGCTTGTGTATCTCCACCCGTCTTAATCACAGGTATAGAATTCTGTTTTATTTCAAAATATTTTTTTAATTCAGTTTTTAATTCTCCTGCTATCGCTCCGGAATTAATAAATTCAGGAAATAGATCTGGTTTAAAATCAAAAGCTTCAATAATATCCAAACTCCAATTTCCTTTTCTAATGTCAAGTAGTTGAGATTCTCCCGCTGAGGTTAAATCAGAGCATACTTCTCCAGTAAGTTTATACACGATCCAATCATCTAACATAAAAACTTTATCAATCTTATCATATAAATTTTCTTCTTCCTCTTTGAACCATAAAAGACGAGAAAGACAAAACAATATTGAAGGGCTATGCCCTGTTATTTGAAATAATTCTTCTTCTGAAAATTCATCTTCTATTAAATATGCGCTATCGATACCACGTACGTCAGTATTTGGCCCACCATAAATTATTTCTCCTTTATTATTAACAAAAACAACTGCCATCCTCTGAGCACAAGAGGAAATTCCGATAAGATTGGTATTTTCAGTTTCATTTTTTAATATTTCATGTATAAGATGTTTTAAATTCTGCCACATGTCGTCCATATCGAATCTTTTAGCAAATCCGTCAACATCCTCATTGATAATCTTTAGATCTCGGCTTAGAGAGGGCCCCAAATTTAATTTATCATTTACTAAAGCTACTTTGATCTTATTTGATGAGAGATCGATAGTTAGAATAGTATCTTCAGGAGGTTTCATTTTGGTGTTTTTCTGTTTAAGATTTACACTTTTTTATAAAATAATAAATGGTTTCTTTTTAAATAGATTGTCTTTTACTCTTACAAAATATTCTATAAACCTTCTATATTAGGAAAAGAGATTCATTTAACTAATTAAGATATTTTCTTACTACTTCTCCACGTGGTTCTTTTTCCTCAAAAAGAATAGCTTGAAAAGAATATATTTTGGTGCTTTTTTCTTTCCATGCGTTGCTATCTAGCCAAGCTTTTGAACACGTTTGAGAAAGAAAAGTCTCAACATCCCAATTTCTGCCATGATCTACAGGAACTTGAGGAAGAAGTAGACCCCTTCTCATTCCTTTTTCTGCTATTAATCCATCTCTTCCAATAACGATCTTATCAATGTAATCTTTAGGATTATCTACTTCAAGCAACTTTGGAGTAGTTAAAATTGAAAGTTCAATTACAATGTTATCCATTTCATCAATCGACACTGAAGGAAATCTTGGATCTTCTGTAGCTGAACTAATTGAAACCTTATGAATCACGTCATATAAAGAATAAGTAGGTTCTATATAACCGATACAGCCTCTTAACGGGTTGCCTGAAACGTTATACCTATTTAATGTAACAAAAGCACCATATTTATCCGGAAATTTTTCTTTTATATTATCGGGAATGGGGATGCGCCTATTATTTTTTAAATAGAATTCGATATTGTCCCTGGCAAACTTTAATAAAATCTTTCCATCTTCTAAGTTAAATTCTTCTTCACTATGCATTTTAATATTTCAATATTCAATTATTTTATGTATTATTATATCGTTCAAACATTTATACTTTATAACATTTTCTTGATAATTAATCCGGTTGGAACAGATTCTTCATTACTTATTTCAATGCCTCTTAAAAATACTTTCCATATTTGAACATTAGTGCTAAATTCCTCGTAGGGAGAGAATTTTGCTTTAGTTTTAAAATTATGGGGATCGATTATATAATCATTAGTTTTATCAACAATAATTAAATCTGCGTCATATCCTTCTTTAATAAAACCTTTATTCTTGAGATTGAAAATTTTTGTTGGGTTTTCTGAAGCTACTTCAACAAATCTTTCTAAAGAGAGTTGAAAATTGAATACTTTATTGAGCATTAATAAAGGATACGTTTCGAATCCAGGAAATCCAGAAGGCGCTTCAAAATAGTTTTGAGTTTTTTCTTCTAATTTATGAGGTGCGTGATCTGTCCCTATTAATTTAATGTGACCTTCCTTTAATTCGTTAAATAAAAATTTAGGATGTTCTTCACCTCTTAAAGGGGGTAAAACTTTTCCAAAATTCTCATTACTTAATTTAATTTTATTAGACAACAATAGATGATGTGGAGTAACTTCAAAACTAATTTTTAGGTTGCTATTTGAGGTTTCTGTTCTTTTAATCGTCAAGTAACTTTCAATACAACTTATATGACAAAAATGAATTTTTGGATAAAGTTTGGGATCTAAATCATGGATATTAATGTATTTTTTATAATTTTCAATAACAAAATTAACATACTTTTCTTCTGCCGAAACTGGGTCAGTTCTATCGTGATATTCTAAAATTGTTTCGTTTGTTGAATCAAGTTCTTGCTCTATTTTCTCTTTTTCTTCTTGAGATAGGGGATAAGAAGCGTGTATAAAAATCGGAATTTGGAATTTTGATGAGATATCAAGAAGTTTTTGAAGATTTTTTGAATCCGCCCAATCAATATCATTAATAGAATCGAGGGGGTAAATCTTGAATCCAATAACTCCTAATTTTAAAATATTTTTAAGCTCGTCTTCATCTAGGTCATTAGGAATTCCTGCAATAAACCCCACATCCACGTAAATATTATTCTTGGCTTTTTCCATCCACAATTTAATTTGATCTGATGAAATCGCCGGTGGTTTTGTGTTAGGCATGTTAAAAACTGTTGTAATTCCTGAAATAGCAGCGGCTTTAGTTCCTGTTCGAAATGTTTCTTTTTCACATTGATCCATATCTCGCAAATGAGAATGAATATCTACTATTCCAGGTAAAACTAATTTATTTAAGCAGTCAATCTCATTTCCATCTTGATTTTTTTTCACAAATTTTCCTAAATCTTTATCTTTTGGATTGAATTTGATAGTAGATATAATACCATTGTTAATAAGTAAAATACCTTTACGTATTATTCCTTCAGAAAAAATTTTGGCGTTTTTTAAAATCATAATGTTCTAATTTTTATGATATGCTTTGTTGATCTTTTCGAAAATTAATATATAAAATTTTATCTTCTATAGATTTTATCATTGGAAGAGAAAGAATATTAATATTTTTTATTTTTTTTAACATCTCTATTATAGTCTTATGATTTTTTTGGATGTTAGAAGTTGGAATTATAAAGAAATCCGAATGGTCTATTGGTATGAAATTTTTATCTAAATTAAGTAATTTTATATTTTCATGTTTATCTTGGGGTAAATCCATTATAAAATAATTTTTTCCATAGGATATTGATTTAAAGAATTCAATAAATTCGAGATCATTAGCAAATTTTTTACTTGATATTCCTGGAGTCGATTCAATCCATCTATTATTTACAATATCGAAAGTTTCGTAGATTTTTGTCACTGCTTTATTTAATAATATTGCTTGAGATCTCTCATCGGGACCTAAATATCGTATTGTTCGACCGTCAAATTTAGTTAAAATATGTTCTCTTTGAAAATAGAGAAATAAAAAATTATCTTTTCTTATGGCATATGATAAACAAAAAGCTTCTCTGATACATGAACAGATCATATAGACATTAGGAGGTGTTTTTCCTTGATCAATATCATTTTTAGAGTAAATAGTGATCTCTTCTAATAATAATAAGAAATTGACCAAAATACTCAATTTGATATGTGATAGGAAATTAATTTTAAAATTTACCTAATTTTTTCATAAAATCAGCTGCAGCTTTTCCGCCAGGAAAACCAGCAGCTCCGGGGCCTCCAAAAGGACTTTTTCCTTTCTTCTGCATTTGAAGAAATCTCTTCATAAATTTCTTCATTTGATTGTATTGATCTAGCATTTTATTTATAACAGAATATTGTGTTCCGCTTCCAATTGCTATGCGTCTTTTTCGAGTCTTTTTTATTAGTTTAGGGTTTTCTTTTTCTTGTTGAGTCATAGAACTAAGTACAACCTCCCATTTTGCAAGATTAGCTTCAGCATCCTCTTTTAAAGCATCTGGGATATTTCCGCCTCCCATCATAGATAAAATTTGTTTAAATTTACCTACTTTTTTAATGCTTTTAAGCTGTAAGTATAAATCATCAAGAGTAAACTTCCCGTGCATCATCCTTTTAACCATTTCTGGTTCAATATCAACTTCGGCTTCCTGTACTTTCTGAACTAGTGATTCAATGTCAGGGATTCCTAGTAGTGTACCTACGAATTTTGAGGGTTCAAATTCTTCAAAATCATCAATTTTTTCACCCATACCAATAAATCTAATACCGACATTAGAAGCTGCACAGGCTGATAAGGCACCACCACCTTTAGCGGTCCCATCTAACTTAGTGACTATAATTGAGCCTAAATTTGTGGTTTGAGCAAAAGCTTCAGTTTGGTTGAACGCTTGTTGACCGAGAGTACCATCTATTACTAATATAATTTCGTTTGGCTTTAATTTTTGTTCAAGAATCGCCATTTCTTTCATTAATTCTTTTTCTTCTTTATGTCTACCAGCCGTATCGACAATGATAATATCATTTCCGTCATTTATTGCCTTTTTTGTTTCTTGAATTGCTATCTTAATTGCATTTTTCTCATTAGGATTTCCATAACATTTGATACCTACTTGTTCTGATAATTGTTCCAATTGCTCATATGCTCCAGGTCGCCAAGTATCTGTTGTTAATGCTGCGATTTTATAACCTTTACTTTTATAATATTTTGCTAATTTTGCAATTGTCGTAGTCTTACCAGAACCTTGGATGCCTACAAGCAAAATTACATTTTTTTTCCCAAGCTTTATTCTTATCGGTGCTGGTTTTCCTCCAAGTAGTCTTATAAGTTCGTCATGTATTAATTTTATAACAAAATCTTTTCTTCTTGCTTTCTGAAGTTGAGTATTCATTGCCTCTTTTCTGATATTTTCAGTCATTTCAAACACTAGTTCGACTTTCACGTCGGATCCAAGCAATGCTCTTTGTAATTCTTGAATAAGAGCATTAATAGCATCTTTATCCACTGATGGAAGTCGTCTAATCTTTCTAATTGCACTATCCAATGACCTTCCTAGTTTCTCTAAAACCATTATGTCACAGTAGATAATTTTTATAAAGTATTTGAAATAGTAGGTAAAAACTAATATTTTTTTTGGAAAAAATATAATATATCATAAATTAAAAGAAATGTCAAAATTAAAAATATTTGGATAGAAATATACAAACTAAGGTGGAAATGTAATTGTCTATAAGAAGAACAGAGATACAAAAATTAAAAACCGGACAATATATCATGGTTGATGAAGAACCATGTATAATAAAAAGTACGGAACGCTCTAAAAGTGGGAAACACGGTCATGCTAAAGTAAGAGTCGTATGTGTTGGTATGTTTGATAATAACAAACGTTCAATAACGATCCCGAGCGGCCATATGGTAGAAATTCCCGAGATCACTAAAGGAAATGCGCAGATTAATTTTATTGAGGATAACGCAATAAACATCATGGATTTAGAATCTTATGAATCATTTGATGTTGCTTGGCCTCAAGAAGAGGAATTAAAGAAAAAATTAAAGGAACTTCAAGCTAACCCTAAAATGATCTCAACAACTCAAGTAGAATATTGGCAACTGGCTGGAAAAACACTCATAAATAGAGTTTTCAGTAATTAGAATAACTAGTTCAGAACAAACATTAATTTAAGTATCCATTATTTTTTTAAATATATCAAGATTAAAATATAATTTTTAATAGAAAATCCTAGGGTCATGGAGAAAAAACCAATAGCTTTAGCTTGTAGATTGGATTCTGAAAGAGCAATTAAATTATCGAGGAGGATTTTTGAATTCTTAGTTCAAAAAGGTGAAATAGTTTATCTGGAAACCAGAATTGCTCCAAAGATTTTTCCGCATCATGGTATGGATTTAGGTGAAATGAATGCTGAAAACATTAAATTCATAGTGATTGTTGGAGGAGACGGGTCTATATTAAGAGTTGCTAGCAGTTTATCACAACAGAATCCACCTCCAATTTTAGGAGTAAATGTAGGGTCAATTGGTTTTTTAGACGAATCAAATGGGCGAACAATATTTAAAGATTTAACAAGAATTTTAAACGGAGAATTTACATTAGAAGTATGTTCCAAAATCACAGCTTATGTAGCTAAAAATTCAGGTGAAATTAAATTGAGTAATGCTTTGAATGAAGTTTTAATAGTATCTTCTAAAAGTTCAAAAGTTTTGCAAGTGTCAGTTAGAATTGATGGAATTTTTCTAAATCGAAGTTATCTAGATGGAGTAATAATCTCAACACCTACAGGATCCACAGCTTATAACCTAAGTGCGGGTGGAGCAATTGTAAATCCTAATATGGAAATTATGCAGATCACTCCACTAAATAGTTTTGCTAGGTCTGGTTTGAAACCAATAGTCGTCCCTTTAGGTTCTGAAATTGAAATTCAACTTTTAAGGCCACGATTAGATGCTAAAATTGTCATAGATGGTCAACAGATAATTAGAAGAATTGCTCCTAATACTAAAGTAAGGATTCGTAAAGCAAATTCTCAAATTAAATTTATACGGTTTCCTGGAAGCTATTATACCCGATTAAGAAAGAAAATTATTGGTACTGTAAGAAGAGTACCTATTGATGATTCTCCTGAGTTATAATATTTTAGTTCAATTTGAATAGAAATATTCTAATATGGATCACCGAAGAATGGCAATATGAAAAAAAAAGCTTCAATTTATATTTTTGATACTAATATTTTCCTTACTGGAATTGATTTTAATCTAATCGAAGGGATAATTTATACAACTCCCTCGATAATCGAAGAAGTGAATGATAGTAGATATAAAGAAAAAAATAGAAATATTCTAAATAGAATTAAAGTTGCAATTGGGACTAATAAATTAAAAATTAAGGTTCCCAAAAATGAATATATTACTAAAATTAGTGAAGTTTCTAAAAATACTGGAGATTTTAATGCTTTATCTGACCCAGATAAGGAGCTTTTAGCAATAAGTCTAGAATTAATAGAAACTCAGGGAGAGAATATAAAGATTTATAGTAATGATTATTCTATTGAAAATATTTGTGCAGAATTAAATATACCTTATCATTCTTTGTATAAAGATGGTATTAAATCAAAGATAATCTGGGAAATTTTTTGTCCGTATTGCAAAAAAGTTCATAGCTCTGAGGATTTTAACAAAATTTGTGAAATTTGTGGATCAAAATTAAGAAGACGACCAAAAAAATAAAATAATATATTAGTGGTAATTATATAAGTTGTATTATAAATATATATAGAAAATAGGGTTTAACCTAGAAATGGGCGTTAAAATTAATGAGTTAGTAAATGAAGTTAAAAGAACTATTACATTTGAGAATCTCTTTAAAAAAAGCATTGCTATTGATGCATTCAATACAATTTATCAGTTTTTAGCTATAATAAGACAAAAAGATGGAACCCCTTTGAAAGATTACCAGGGAAACGTGACATCACATCTATCAGGACTTTTCTATAGGTCAATTAATTTTTTAGAGCACAATATCAATCCTATGTATGTTTTTGATGGAATACCATCTGAATTGAAACTGGATACAATAAAAGAAAGAAAAAAAATAAAAAATGAAGCCAAGGAGAAAATGATTAAAGCCCAAGATGAGGAGGATTTTAAAGAAGCTAAGAAATTTGCCCAATTTACCTCTATTTTAGATGCAGGAATGGTTGATGAGAGTAAAAAGCTGATTGAATTTATGGGAATTCCAATAATTCAAGCCAGCTCTGAAGGAGAAGCTCAATCAGCATATATAGTTGAAAAAGGAGATGCCTGGGCATGTGCTTCGCAAGATTATGACACTCTGTTATTTGGAGGGGAAAGATTGCTTAGAAATTTTGCCATAAGTCGAAGTAGAAAGGTAAAAGATACAACTGTTACATTAGATATTGAATATGTGTCATTAAACAAATTCTTAAACAATCTTGGAATAACTAGAGAGCAACTCATTGAGATGGGAATAATGATAGGTACTGATTTTTTTGAAGGTATAAAAGGAATTGGCCAAAAAACAGCATTAGATTTAATTCGAAAATATAATACAATAGAAAATATAATGAAAAATCAAATTAAAATAGGGGGTAAGGAAATTATAATAGATTTAGAATTAATCGCCCAAATTAAAGAAATATTTTTAAATCCCGATGTTAAGAAGGATTATAATATACCAAAACAAAAAAAAATCGATTTTGAGAAACTAGAGGAATTGTTAATTGAGCAACATAATTTTTCCCGACAAAGAGTAGAAAATGCTTTAGAAAGATTGAGGAAATTAGACTCTTCAAAAGTCCAAGTCTCACTAGACGATTTTTTTTAAAAAACATAAAAAATCTTGATAAAGAAAAAGCAAAAATTTTTACAAAATTAATATTTTTCTATATTGAATAAATACAACAAGGAAAAATCATCATATCATGTCATCAAAAGAGAATACTGATAAGGAGAAAGATGAGGAAAATCCTAGTGTAACCTTACGAGTTCAAAAGGCTAAAAAAAGGGATATTGGACGCAATATTATTCGAATTGATCCAAAAACAATGGAAAAGTTAAATATTCAAACTGGTGATGTCATCTCTGTTAATGGCAAGAAAGAAAGTGCTGGAATTGCATGGCCAAGTTATCCCCAAGATAATGGTTTAGGAATTGTGCGTGTTGATTCTCGACTTCAAAAAAATACAGGATCTAGAATCGATGATACTATTGAAATTCGAAAAGTTAAAGCTGAGATTGCTCAACATGTAGTTTTAGCGCCCTCAAACTTTTCAATTAAAATTGATCCCCGTCTTGAAAGTTTTGTAAAAAGGAAATTAAACAATTATCCCATCACAATGGATGATTATATTTTTATTTCTATTGGAATCAGCAGAGAGATCACCTTTAAGGTTATAAGTATGAGACCTAAGGGAGTATGTATTATTAAACAAGATACAATACTCAATCTGAGCGAAAGAATCATTGAAGAGGAGGAAAGGGGACTTGACTATCTAACATATGAAGATGTTGGTGGATTAGACAAAGAGATACAAAGAGTTAGAGAAATGGTAGAATTACCTTTACGACACCCATCATTGTTTAAGCGTTTGGGAATTGATCCACCCAAAGGAGTACTCCTAAGAGGGCCACCAGGCTGTGGAAAAACATTGTTAGCTCGGGCTGTAGCTAATGAAAGTGAGGCACATTTCATATCAATAAATGGTCCAGAAATTATGAGTAAATTTTATGGGGAATCTGAAAAAAAGTTACGAAAAATTTTTATAGAAGCAGAAGAGAAGAGCCCTGCTATTATTTTTATTGATGAGATTGATGCAATTGCCCCTAAGAGAGAAACTGTAACAGGGGAAGTAGAACGCAGAGTTGTCGCACAGTTATTAGCGTTAATGGATGGATTACATGGTAGAGGTAAAGTAATAGTAATCGGAGCAACTAATAGACCAAATAGTTTAGATCCTGCATTAAGACGTCCAGGTAGATTTGATCGTGAAATTGAGATAAAGGTTCCAAATGAAAAAGGCAGGAGAGAGATCTTTCAAATACATACGCGAAATATGCCTCTTGATAAGAAAATTTCATTAAAGGAATTTTCCCAAATTACTCACGGATTCGTGGGAGCAGATATCTCAGCAGTTTGCCGAGAAGCTGCGATGTCCGCTTTAAGAAGATATTTACCCAAAATTGACTTAGAATCAGAAGTAATCGATCCAGAACTATTAGAACAAATCGAGGTTACTCAAGAAGATTTTGATGACGCATTAAAGGAAATTTTGCCTTCTGGAATAAGAGAAGTATTTGTAGAGGTTCCAAATGTTCCATGGAGTGAAGTAGGTGGTTTGGATGATTTAAAACAGAAGTTGATTGAATCGGTGGAATGGCCAATATCAAATCCTAGTATATTCAGTCGCATGGGAATAACACCGCCAAAAGGAATTCTACTTTATGGACCCCCAGGATGTGGTAAAACTTTATTAGCGAGAGCTGTAGCGACTGAAAGTAAAGCAAATTTTATATCAATAAAAGGGCCAGAGCTCTTATCTAAATGGGTGGGAGAATCAGAAAAAGCAATTAGAGAGATTTTCCGCAAAGCTAAAATGGCATCTCCTTGTATTATCTTTTTTGATGAATTCGATTCAATTGCACCTAGTAGAGGTAGACATACTTCAGATTCAGGTGTGACTGAAAAAGTTTTATCTCAATTTTTAACGGAATTGGATGGATTAGAAGTAATGAAAGACATTGTTGTAATTGCTGCTACTAATCGACCTGATATCTTAGATCCCGCTTTAATAAGACCAGGGAGGATTGATCGGATTTTGCTAGTGCCCCAACCAAATGAAATGGGAAGGCTAGAAATTCTAAAGATTTTCACTAAAGCCATGCCATTGGCAAGTAATATAAAATTAGAAAGCCTAAATAATATGATTGAGGGTTTTTCTGGAGCAGATATAGAGACGTGGTGTCGTGAAGCAGCTATGATTGCTTTAAGAGAAAATATAAGAGCGCGAAAGGTGTCCTTGGAACATTTTAAAGAAGCAAGAAAAATGGTTAATCCTACTTTATCCAAAGAAATAATTGAATGGTATGAAAAATTTGGAGAAAAATTAAAAAGTAGAAGAATTGAAGAATCTAAAGAAGACAGATTGTTTGTTTAAAATTCATAAACTTAATTTAGGGTTAGAGATATAATATACTAAATCTCAATTTGAATAACAGGTGAAATAATATCGAATCCCATCGATGGAATCAGAAACCAATTTTGAATTCTGTTATAGATATACTAATAAAAAATAAAGGAGAGATTTTAGATAGAAGGCTCGAAGAGCTTCTTAAAAAAGAATTTCCTTTCATTAATTCATTGTTATTAGAAGAAATGTTCATGAAATTAGAAAGCATAGGTTTAATTAATGTTTTCCGCGTTTCAAAAAATAAAAAAATGATTGTACTTAATAAAAATAATAATATACTAAGAGAAGATTTAACTTCTGAACTACTTTAGTTCTTTATTTTGCCAATTTACGCAAAATTGTGATAATGATATCTCTTCGCTTTTTGACTTGAAATTTCTTTCTCTAACATCAATGAAAACAGGATAATTTACAGCATTTCCCATTAATAACATTTCTCCTACTCCTAAACTCGAAATCATACTAGCATACTCTTTAGTAATTGCCTCTGAGCTATCCATTAAATGTTTTAAATCATATGGATTTTTTATATTTAAAACTAGTTTAGAATTACATTGTGATAAAGCAGTAGTACTTAATTTCTTAGGTCTCTGGCTGATTAAACATAAACAAGCCATAAATTTCCTTCCTTCTCTAGCAATCATTTCAATTATAGGTTTTGAAATCGCATTAACATGGGCTGCTTCAGGGCAAAATTGATGCGCTTCCTCTACAATAAGTAAAAAAGGAGGAACTTCATTTATTCTTCGAAGTTCAAATAATCGATTACAAATGTAATCGACAATAATCTGCTTTTTTCTAATGCTAATCTCTTTTTGAAAGTTAAAAATAGTTAATTCTTGTTTGTTTACGATATTGTTTAAGATTGGATTTTCTTGAGAACCAAATAGTGTAAGTCGTTTTAAATCGGATAGCCAGCCAACTAAAGCTTGTTTTGTACTACGATTTCCTTCAGTGTCATTTTCTATCTGTTCAATTATGTCATTTAATGTATATTGATTCTTTGTATTTTTGTCTCTTTTTAATCTTTTTATATATTTTGAAAGTTCTCTTATTTGAACAAATGAAATTTGCTCTTGATATTTCTTAAAAGAATAAACTGATAATTTTGGGATTCCAATTTGAAAATAAGAAATATCATGTATTTTTATTTTATTTTTCAATTCAGGAATATCTTTTAGGTATGTATATTCTCCATGAACATCAAATAATATAATAGCTGGAGTGCCGTAATCCTCATTTCTAGATAGAAGCTCTTCAATAAGTACTGAAGTAAGATAACTTTTTCCCCCTCCTGAAATAGAGAGAATAGCAAAATGTTTGTTTAACAATCTATTCATATTAATTTTAGCTTTAGAATAGGAAACTTTTACTTGTCCGAGATCTAATCCATAATCAGTATCGAATCCAAGGAATTTAAAAAGAATATCTTCCTCTACAATATATACTCCTTTTCCAGGGCTAGCTGGAAATGTCATTCGTTGAACCTTCTCAATTTCTTTTGATTTATTCTCTTTGAATTTAATTAATCCTAAACATCTAACGATAGCAATAGCAAATTCAAAATCTTCACTTGGAAAGAGCCCTTTTAAAATATTTGGATTATTGTTATTATTATAAGCTTTAATTGTTAATGCATCAGTAAAATATTCATTCAATAAGATTATTTCTTCGATAATACCAATTAAAAAACCTTCATAAGATTTTGTATAGACAAATAGTCCTTTTTGAATGAAAATATCATCTTGCCTTTTATTTATGACAAAAGGGAACTTAGACACATTAGGCAATTGTAAATAATTAAAAACAGTTCCAACTTTAACAGCCATGTTATCAATTTGGCGTTATTAGATTGATTAAAATATTGATTTGAATTTACAAGAGAATTTATTTATATAAAAAAAATAAAAGAGCAAAAGATTTCTAATTTAACCAAAAAAAATAATATAGTTATTTTTTCTTTTCTTTTTCTAATCCACCAAGGAGTTTCAATATTAAATAATATCCATTCTTCCAAAAGTATATCATAAAAAGAATAACTCCAACCAACATAAAGAGTCCAATTCCAATAAATAGTACTCGTGGACCTGTACTTCCCAATAGAGTTAGGATTATTGATGGATCTCCTGAACCACTAATAAAAATATCCCATATAATTGCAAAAATCGTTCCACCAATAATACAAATTAAACTGATTAATAATCCCCATGCTGCAATTTTTACATCAGTACGATTTTTATATTTTTCTTCAAGCTCTCTCTTTTTATAGATAAAATGAATTAACGACCGTGAAGTCTTTTTAAATAATCCAAAAAAGAAGACAAGAAGAAAAAACAAGCCAGCTAAAAGTCCACCAATGATAGCTATTTTATATCCTAAATTGAGCGCTAAAAATTGTTCCCATTTTCCAGTTGTACCAATAAAGATATCCGCAAAAGTCCAAACAACACCTAATAGTGAAACTATACTAGCAATAACTATTATTATAAAAAATATCAAAGCTATAACTCTCTGACTTTTCCTGTATTCTTTAGCTAAATTTGAAGATTCATATTCCATTTTCTTCACTTAATTCTTTTTCTTATCTGTAAGTAGTTTTAATTATAGAACAAATAACATTCTAAATATATAAAATTGATTATTATCAATTAATTTCTTTCCTTAAGCAAAATCTTTATTTTGATTTATCTTATCGAATTTCTTGTACATATTACTGGTATTTATCAATTCATACATATCACAAGAGTAATTATAAAATTTTTCATAAAATTTATGCTGTTCATTGTTGGGAAGCCACTTTTTATCAACTTTACATAAAGTTTCAGCTGCTTTGGCAATATCTGGAAAAATACCTGCTCCTGAAGCAGCTAAAATAGCAACTCCTAAAGAAGTAGCTTCTTCTACGATATTTCTAACACATGTTATTCCTAGTACATCAGCATAAATCTGATTCCAAAAATCAGAACGAGAACCTCCACCAGTTAGCATCAATTCTTTTGGTTCAATTCCTAATTCTTTAAATACTTCGATATTTTTTCGAATCTCATAAGCTACACCTTCAAGGACTGCTCTATAAAGATCCTTGCGTTCATGACCTAAAGCTAATCCAAAAATAATTCCTCTTGCGTGTGGATTCCAATGTGGTGCTCCTGAACCAATAAAGTGGGGGATTAGAAGCACCCCATTTGCTCCAATTGATGACTTTTTTGCTTCAGCAGTAATTAAATCATAAGGGTCTTGACCTTCTTGAACCAAATTACATTCTGCTTCTCCTATTTGATCCCTAAACCATCTTAATACTGCTCCACTTGTAAATATACTTGCTTCTTGCACCCATGAGCCTGGAACGGCATGACAACTACATAAAACTCGTTTCATCGGATCGAAATTCGGTTGTGATAGATAAGCTAAAATAAAACTTCCTGTTCCTGTTGTGCATTTTACATCACCAGGAGATACTACTCCAACACCTAAAGCTGCTGATTGTTGATCTCCGGCACCTGTAATAACGAGTGTTTTTTTGTCGAATAATGTAGCATCAGTTTCAATTTCTCCAATATCGACGCCGCTTTTTAAAGTATCTGGCATTTTATCTAAATCTATTTCTAGTTCAGACGCAATTTCATCTGAATATTTTAATTTATTAATATCAAACAACATTGTTCGCGAAGCATTTGAGAAATCTGTGCAGAATTTACCTGTTAATTTATGTATAATGAAATCTGAAACAAGCAAAAATTTGTGTGTTTTTTGATAAATCTCTGGTTTTTTATTTTTAAACCAGAGAATTTTTGTTGCTGAGAAGTATGGGTCAATAGTCAATCCTGTCGTTTTATATATTTTATCTATACCAATTTTAGTTTTAATATAGTCTACTTGCTCTATGGTTCGCCTATCCTGCCAAACTAACGCATTATGAAGTGGATTTCCATCTCTATCAACAGGTACGATTGTTTCTCTTTGATTTGTTATTGAGAGACTAACTATATTTGTTTTATCAATACCACTCTTTTTTATTGCGTTTTCTATAGTTATTTTAATGGATGTCCACCAAACGTTAGCATCTTGCTCTACAAATGATGGGGAAGGATAAAAACTTTGCCATTCTTGATAATCACTAGCTATTACGGTACCTGATAAATCAAAAATATATGTTCTGCATCCTGTAGTTCCTAAATCTAATGCCGCAACAAACATATTTGAAATATAACCTTTTCTTTTAAGTTTTAATAATAAGATCTATATTAAATTATCAAATAAAAATCATTATAGAGGATTTTAATAAAAATAGATCTTCTATTTATCTTTTTTATACCCACAATAAGGACATATAAATTTAATAAACGCCACATTAAAACCCTTTATCTGCGTAATCAACTTATTACAATTTGGACAACGTGGTGAATATTCAGGAAACCATTGTCCTTTAATATTCGGCATTTGTTTGAGCATATTATTGAGTTTTATTTTTTCTAAATCTTTTTTGTCCATATGGAGTAGTTTTTGTTCTTCAACAATTGATTTTCCTTTAGGTGCTAAAACCATTAAAAATTTCATTTGATTAGGATCATTGAGTAAGGATAATATTTTTAATATAGCTTCTTTTTTATATTGAGTAAATAATTTCGCTAATTCTGGAGGTGCTAAAGCCACTAAAATTGCTTTTTCTTCTAATTTTTGTATAAGTAGCTGATAGATTCTTCTATCATTGTCCATCCCCCAGATAAAATTCCATGGTTTTATATCATAATCCTCAGCTTTAGGTCCGATTATTCTTTTTATGCTTTCAACCCATATATAATGTGTGAAATTAGATAGATTTGAAAGTAAATCATCAAAAAATTCTGGTTCAATTATGGGAAATGTTTTAAATATATCTTTTAAGGAAAATAATTTCACTTCTGTTAGTTCTTTTGAATTTAGTGAATCCCATGGGGTTAAAGTATAGATTTTGAAAAAATTGCTCATATAATATCAATAGAGTCTATGTTTAAATACTATTTTTATATTTTAAATTAATAATTTTTAAAAGTCGGTTTCAATATATAATCTCGTATGACCTCAATTTGGGATACTAAAGCTGATGCGATTCAAAAAGGGGATAATCTTAGAGATATCTCTCCTTTGCCAGAAAAAAGCAGAATAGATGAAAATGGTTTTTCTCATTATGTATTCACTAAGATTATGTTTAATAATCCCTGGTATAAAATACCTGATGATGACTTTGAGTTA
>JBHLNS010000022.1:0-50279 GCA_048941285.1 Promethearchaeota archaeon | reverse complement strand
AATCTTTTTGGACTCTCGGTTTAAATCCAAAATAAAATGGATTTCGGATTGGATAAGAAAAGAAATAGAAGTAGTTCCAGATGAAATTGATGCTATTTCTCAACGTTTAAGAAAATTTTGGAGATGAACACATTTAGTTTGGGAATAATCTTAAATAAGATTATATATGAAGAATCTGGTGGTTTAATAAAATATTCAATATTTATTTTCAAATGGAGTTTCAGCTAAAATCATAATTCATACTCTTAAAAGGTTTATTTAAAATGAAAAAAAAGAATATTGGATTTATATTATTTGGAGTGGCTGGATTAAACATTATTACACTCGTAATAATACTTGCTATTTTTCCTTCTTTATGGGAACGTCTGGGAATGCCCTTAGCTGCCCGTAGAATTGGAATTGCCACCGTCTTAGTAACTACTCTATCAGTTGTTGCTGTCATGGTTTGTGCTGGAATTATCGTACTTATAAAATTCAGAAAGGAATAATTATTTTTAATCATGTATGATGTAGTAATTTCAGGTGCAGGACCTTCTGGATCGCAATGTGCCGAAGTTTTAGCTAAAGCTGGATTCAAAGTTGCCTTAATTGAAAAAAATGTGAATTGGCGGAAACCATGTGGTGGTGCTGTTCATTCTAGTGTTGTAGATCTATACCCCGATTTGAAAAAATTAGCCGTTCCTAAAATACGGGGAGTTGTAATGTATTCCGCAGATTATCATAGACTAGAATTTAAGGGATCTAGTAGTGAATATTCCATAATAATGGATAGATTAGAACTCGATAATATAATGAGAGATGCAGCAATTGATGCCGGAGCAGAACTTTTTGCTCACAATTTATCCTTTGATTTCATTAATAAAAATCAAAAAAAAGTTGGCATAAACACCAAAACAATAAATGGTTACAAGGAATTTCATGGAAATATTATTATAGTTGCTGATGGTATGAGTTCTAAATTAGCGGTAAAATCAGGAATAAGACCAAAATGGAAAGTTAACGAATTAGCAATTGGAAAATGCGAAATTATGGAGGGAACTCATCAATTAGATGAAGAAAGTGTATATGTATACTTTAAACCATATCAAGGTTATGGTTGGATATTCCCATTAAATAATCGCCGGTTCAATATTGGCTTGTTTACATTTGGTAAGGATAACTTAAAATATAATATTCATAAAGCCTATAAAGAGTTTATTAGTAATCCAAATGTTAAAAAATATATTCCAAGCTCGAATAACGAGATTATATGGTCAAGTTCATATTCTTTTCCTGCTGAAGGAGTCTTGGAAAAAAGCCTATATGATGATAATTTAATGCTTATAGGCGATGCTGGAGGTTTTGTTTCTCCCATAAGTGGTGAAGGAATTCAAACGGCCGTAATCTCTGGTAGGATTGCTGCAGAAACAGCTATCAAAGCATTAGAAGATGAAGATTATTCGAAACCCAGTTTAAAGATGTATAGAACTAATCAAGAAATCAAAAAAATTATTAGGAATTTCAAACAAAAATCTTCAATGATCAATTTTTTTTACGAAAATGAAGGCAGAAATCTAAATAAAATGCTTGAAATATCTGAGATCGACTCAAAATTTAGGGAACAAGTTGTTAACTTATTCGCTTTTGGAGAAATGCCATCAAAAGATTTTATCGCTAAAATAAATAATTGAATCATAGAATAAAATCAAAAAGGGTATTATTTTTTTATTTTTTAGTAATGAAATGTGAAACAAGATTTATGAATGAATTTTTAAACAGATATAACCTATTAGGAACCAAAAAAGCTGATGAACAGACTTCTAAGGTTCAATAATCATATAATTTATGTTATAAACATCATATTTATTTTAAAAAAAAATTCTCTCTTTTACTAATTTTACACACCTCTACTTAATTTCTCCTTTATTTCATAAAACCACAACCTTTAAATATGTCAGTTAATACTTATATAATAACATATTGATGTAAACCCCCGATTGACAACAAAAGCTTACATAAAAAAAATGAGGTTTTACAATCAAAGAAATTGAAATAACGAATTAAAATTTAATAAAAGAAATGGGAGATAAAAGAACTATGGTATTTGAAGATTATTTTGACAGAATTACAAACAATCGCGTTTCTGCGGGTAGAGCATTAAATCAAATTTCAGTTTCGAGAACTGATTTTGAGCAACTTAAAGCAAAGGCCGAGAAATATGAAGCGTTAGTAGAAGAACACAAGAAAATTAAAACTCAGAACGATAAATTGCTTAAGGAACTTGATGATATGAAGGATGATGGACGTAAATTCAAAGAATTAATGGAGGAAAAAGAAAAATTTATGAATTCACTTCTAAGGGTACGCGCTGATTTTGAGAACTATAAGAAGCGTTCAGAGCGGGAAAACGACAGGTATCGAGACTATGTCATGGAGGTTATTTTAAAAAAGTTAATTGATCATTATGATGATTTAATACGAGCATTAAATTTACTCAAAGTCTTTAATAACATGGACGGTATTAAAAATGGTTTTGAAATAATTGTGAAGAATTTCGAAAAAATACTTAATGAAGAAGGTGTCAGACCAATGAATTCAGAAGGACAGAAATTTGATCCATATAAACATGAAGCGGTAATAGTGGAAGATGGTCTTGAAGATCTCCCTCAAAATACGATTTTAGAAGAACTAACTAAAGGTTATTATTTTAAAGATAAGGTATTACGACCGGCAAAGGTCAAAATCTCAAAAAAATCAAAATTATAAAATTTATTATAAAAAATCAAAAAAATATCAAAATTAAAATAAAAAAGAGTGATGAAATATGGGAAAAATAATTGGAATTGACTTAGGAACATCAAATTCAGCAGCAGCTGTATTAGTTGGAGGTAAACCAACAATAATTCCAAGTGCGGAAGGATTAACTTTAGGTGGTAAAGCATTTCCTTCTGTGGTTGCTTTTACGAAGGATGATCAGAGGTTAGTAGGTGAACCGGCGAGAAGGCAAGCGATCTCAAATCCAGATCGTACAATAACAGCAATAAAGAGAAAAATGGGTACTTCATATACAGTAAGAATCGATAATAAGGAGTATACTCCTCAAGAGATTTCCGCCATGATTCTTAGAAAAATAAAGGAAGATGCTAGTGCTTATTTAGGAGAAGAAGTAACTGAAGCTATTATTACTGTACCAGCCTATTTTAACGATAATCAAAGACAAGCCACTAAGGATGCAGGAAGGATCGCGGGATTAAATGTTAAGCGTTTAATTAACGAACCAACTGCCGCGGCTGTAGCTTATGGATTGGATAAGAAAAATGCTAGACTAAAAATTGCTGTATTGGATCTTGGTGGTGGTACTTTTGATGTTACAATAATGGAAATGGATAATCAAGTGTTTGAAGTGATTTCAACTGCAGGTGATACTCAATTAGGAGGCACAGATATGGATAAGATACTTGTTGATCATATTGTATCAGAATTTCAGAAATCCGAAGGAGTAGATCTGAGAGGAGACTCAATGGCTATGCAGAGAGTAAAAGAAGCGGCAGAAAAAGCTAAAATTGAATTATCAACATCGATTACAACTGATATAAATTTACCCTATATTACGGCGACAAATACAGGGCCTAAACATCTGAATATGATACTTACGAGAGCTAAATTAGAGCAATTAATTGAACCAGTTTTAAGTAGATTAGATACATCTATTTTAAAAGCCTTAAGAGATGCGGGACTAGCTAGAGGAGAAATTGATAAAATTATATTAGTTGGTGGGCCTACAAGAATGCCTGTTATTCAAAAGAAATTCGAGGATTTATTAGGAAAAACACCAGAACGTAGCATTGATCCAATGGAATGTGTTGCGATGGGTGCTGCAGTTCAAGGCGGGGTATTAACCGGTGAAGTCCAAGATCTATTACTACTCGATGTGACACCATTATCATTAGGAGTTGAAACTTTAGGTGGAGTTTTTACTAAACTAATTGAAAGAAACACTACGATTCCAACTAAAAAGACTGAGATCTTCTCAACAGCGGCAGATAATCAACCAGCAGTAGAAATTCATGTATTACAAGGTGAAAGGCCAAGAGCAGCTGATAATATAACATTAGGTAAATTTCATTTGACTGGTATTCCCCCTGCTCCAAGAGGTATGCCACAGATTGAAGTATCATTTGATATTGATCAAAATGGAATTCTAAATGTTTCGGCAAAAGACAAAGGAACTGGAAAAAGTCAATCGATAACGGTGACAGCATCGACTAAGATGTCTGATAATGATATTGAGCAAAAAATAAGAGAAGCTGAACAACATGCCGAAGAAGATAGAAAATTCAAAGAATTAACTGAAGCTAAAAATCAAGGAGAATCATTAATATATCAAACAGAGAAGCTTTTGAAAGAAAATGAAAGTGTTATCGGCGATTTGAAATCAAAAATACTTAGTAAAATTTCTGATTTAAGAAGTGCAATGGAATCAGATGATGTCAGTAGAATTAAAAGTGCTGCTGAGGCTCTTCAAAATTCATTACATGAAGTTTCATCTCGTATGTACGGTCAGCAACAAGGCTCTGGAGCTTATCAAGGCGGTCCACCAGGAGGTATGGGAGATATGCCAGGAGCATCATATGGGTATAAAGGAAAAACACAAGATGAAATTGAAGAGGAACAATTTAGAAAAGCTACAGGCCAAGATGATAGCGTAGTAGATGCCGAATATGATTAAGTTCAATTTTTTTTTAATTTTTTTTTAAGATTTAAGTTATAAATTATTTTTATTTAGAGGTTATTAAATATGGCAAAAGACTATTATCAAATACTAGGGATTGAGAAAGGAGCTTCAAAAGAAGAGATCAAAAGAGCATTCCGTAAAATGGCTCGTAAATATCATCCTGATGTTAATCCAGATGAACCAAAATCGGGAGAAAAGTTTAAAGAGGTAAATGAGGCATATAGTATTTTAAGCGATGACAAAAAGAGAGAAATGTATGATAAATTTGGTGTTGTAGAAGGAGATTCTTCAACATATCAAAATTGGGGAGGAGCACCAGGTGGTGCAAGAGTTCAAAGAAGCCCAGATGGTACCACTTATTATTATTCCACCTCCGGAACTCCTGAAGGGTTCAATTTCAATGAAATTTTTGGGAATGGGGCTAATTCCAGGAGTGGGATGGGAGGATTTGACTTTTTTAATGATTTAGGAGATATTTTTGATGTTTTTAATAGGAGAGGAGGAGGAAGCACCCGAGCAAGATCTCCAAGTTATAGTAATCTCCCTAGAGAAGGGGATGATTTAAGGTATGATATGGAAATAGATTTTATGGATGCATATTATGGAGGTAAGAAAAAAGTTCAATATAAAGATCCAACCACGGGTGAGATGAAGACTATAAATGTAAACATTCCAAGAGGGGTAAAGGATGATCAAAAATTACGTTTAAAAGGGAAGGGAATGTTAGGAGAAAACGGAGGATCTCCTGGTGATCTATATATTGCTATACATATAAGAAGGCATCCAAAATTTGAAAGAAGAGATGATGACATTTATATAGAACAAGAAGTTCCTTATACAACAGCTACACTTGGAGGAAAAGTTCAAGTCTCTGGGGTAGAAAAAACTTTAAACGTTACTGTTCCTCCAGGAACCAATGATTCTTCATTATTAAGATTAAAAAATCAAGGATTTTATAAAATCAATTCAGATCAAAGAGGAAATTTATTGATTAAAATTAAAATCAAAGTTCCTGATAAATTGAACAAAAACCAGAAAAGTTTATTACAAAAATTACAGGCTGTGGGTTTATAAATAAATATGGATAATTGTAATAAAATAAAAAATGAAAAAAAATAGAGGGAATGTAAGAATTGGTCTACAATTCTTTTATTATATTTAAAAAAAATAAGATAATGAGGATAATATAATGGATGTTAAAATTAAAAATAATGAATATTTAAATCTATGTCCCGAATGTGGGGGCTCAATAATTCCATTGATTAATACTGGAGATGTTGTATGTAATCAATGTGGTTTAGTTATTCATGAAAAAAATGTTGATTTTTCACATAATGGTAGGAGAGCATATACTAAGCAAGAAAAGCTTAGTAGAGAGCAAACGGGGGCTCCAATTTCAATCTTACTACCAGATATGGGGTTGAGTACAGTTATAGATAAAAAAAAGATAAGTAGTCCTGATTTAAAAAGAGCTGCTAAGTGGAACACACGTATAACATGGCAAAAAAGAAATTTATTAATTGCATCTACAGAATTAAAAAGAATTAGTACCATTTTGAATTTACCTAATTATGTAAGGGAAGATGCAATGCGTCTTTATATAGAAGCTTTTAAAAAGAAATTATTAAGAGGAAGATCTATTAATGCCATGGTTGCTGCTTGTCTTTATTTAGCATGTAAAAGGAAAAAACTTCCTAGAACCCTTCAAGAAATATTGAATGAAGCATCCGTAAATGCTAAAGATGTACGGAGAAGCTACACAACATTAATTCGAGAATTGAAATTAAACCCACCATCTACAAATCCTGTAAATCTTATTCCAAAATACATGTCAGATTTAAGATTAAACTCTGAAATTGAGCAATTAACCACTAAAATTCTTAATGCATATAGATCAAAATTCTCTATTGGTGGAAAAGATCCAAAGGGCTTATGTGCTGGAGCAATATATTTAGCATGTAGACTTAAAGATAAAGAAGTTACGCAACAACAAATTGTACAAGTAATCGGAGTTACCGAAGTAACTCTTCGTTCACGCTATAAGGAATTAAAAAGGAAATTGAATATAACTTTATCAGCTTAAATGGCTCATAACAATTTACTAACAACATTTCTATTTTTTTTTGAAAATAACTTTAAATAGATATTGTCATCTCTATTCATATTACGATTGTTTTAATTTCAATTGTTTAATAGATTGTGACCAATATTTATGGTGTCTTTTAAAGAATTAGGATTATCGAATACAAAAAGAATGTTTGAAGTTGCCTTAGAAAGAAATTTTGCAGTTCCAGGATATAATTTCAGCAATTTAGAACAATTACAAGCAATTATTATTGGTTGTGGAGAAACAAATTCCCCGGTTATCCTTCAAAATAGCCCAAGTGCTGGAAAGTATGCTAATCCCGTCATGGTTCGATATATGGGACAAGGAGCAGTAGAAATGGCGAAAGAATTAGGGTATGATATCCCAATAGCTTTACATCTTGACCACGGAAATTCATTTGAATTAGCTAAAAATTCTATAGACAATGGATTTTCAAGTGTTATGTTTGATGGTAGCCATTTAAAATATGACGAAAATGTTAGTATAACCAAAAAAATTGTTCAATATGCTCATGAAAAAGATGTATGTGTAGAAGCTGAATTAGGAGTGATTGCAGGCATCGAGGATCAAGTAAAAGAGGTCAAACATTATTATACCGATCCTAAACAAGTTGAAGATTTTGTTGATAAGACAAATTGTGATTCTTTAGCTATTGCTATAGGAACATCCCACGGAGCTTATAAATTTAAAGTTGAAAAAGAGGAAGATATTCCTGATTTACGTTTTGATATACTTCAAGAAGTAAGAGAAAGATTAGGTAAATATCCTATTGTTTTACATGGTTCATCGTCCATCCCTAATACCTATCTAAAGATTATCAATGAAAATGGCGGAAAAGTAGTTAATGCTTTTGGAATTCCTGAATACCAACTTAAGAAAGCAACAAAATATGGAGTTTGTAAGATTAATATTGCGACAGATTTTAGAATAGTTTTTACTGCTATGATACGAAAATATTTGTATGATCACCCAGATCATATTGAACCAAGACAATATCTAGGCTTAGCTCGCCAAGAATCAATAGAAATGATTAAAGGGAGAAATATGGAAGTACTTAACTCAGTTAATAAAGCTCAATACATTTAATTCCTTTATGTCTGTATTAAGCTAACTTCTTGGATTGTACGATTTTAAAATTTCTTGTAGCCCCAGATTTTTACTTTTAAAAAGGTATAATAAACCTTGATTCCAAGTTCAATATCATCAGCATGAGGTGTGAAAAACATAATTGTTAATGGATTTTTGGTGATATTCTTTTTTTTTAAATATTTAAGAATTATCTATATAATAGATTTAAATTGTGGAAAAAGTGATAATGCATTTTTCTGTTCAATATCTAAACATTTTTGTTTATCAACCTCGCTGTAGTTTACAATTTCTCGAATCATTTTTTTTATAGTAATTTCATGAACAAATGGAAAATCACTCCCAAAGAGGATATGGGAATGATCTACTAATTCCATCAAAGATTGGAAAACAATCTTAGTAGCAGACAGCGCTGTACCATAATAAAGACTTTTGAATTGATGAATCAATTTTTTATTTCCAAAGGAAATCCTCCATGCAATATAGGGTGCTGTTCCTCCAGCATGAGCGAAAATAAACTTAATATTAGGATATCTTTCAAAAATACCATGATGCATGAGATTTGCTATTGCTCGTGTTGTATCAAAAACAAATTCTAAAATTGCGGAAGGGAAATTAAGATTGGGTAACTTTTCTTCAGGAGGAATATCTGGATGAATGAAAACTATTGTTTTTCGCTGATTTAGTTCAGAAAAAAGGTCTTCAAATTCAGGATCACCGATGTATTTACCATTAAAATTAGTGAGCATTCCTACACCATTTAATTTTAATGTGTCTAAAGCGTACTCTAATTCAACCAATGATGCCTCAATATCAGGAAGAGGTAATATAGCAAATCCACCAAACTGCTTTGGATATTTACTTATTAAATTAGCAGAATATTCATTACAAACACGCGCGAGATTTCTAGTAAATTTTGGATCTCCAAAATAAATTCCTGGAGAAGATATTGATGTTATTGCTGCTGCAATGCCTTGCCGATCCATAAACTCAAGACTATATTCTGGATCCCATTTAGGGAAAGATACATTAGTAACAGTACTAACACCAATCGTAGCTAATGATGATAGATACTCAGGAGGGAGAATATGATGATGAATATCAATTCGATGAGGTTTTATTATCATGTTTAAACTCAATTTTAAGAGATTAATGTTAAATAAAATTAATTCTGATTAATGTTTGTATATAGTTAAGTTCATATTATTGTTAACTTACAAGATTAATTATGTAATATTTTCACTACTTTTCCTTTCGAATGGCATTTTTCATAATATTTTCCTAATAGTTATATAATTCATAAATAATTGTTGATTTGCCTTTCAAATTTAATCTACCCTTTTTCAATGACTATTCCTGTACCACCTTTAGGGTATTGAAATATTATTGCACCAGCATCACAAACTTGGTAACAAGCAGCACACTCTAAACATTTTGATTGATATTCGTCAATAATATAGACTTTTCCTTCTTTTTTGCGCCACAAATTCATAATACATATAACCAAACAACGTTCACAATTATTACATTTATTATAATCTATTGAAATGAAGTCACCCGTACCTGAAATTCGTTTGGTTAATCCTTGTAGTTCTATATTCATTTTTGTTGAACACCTCTCTTCTTCTTTTTCTGTGGTAATAAATCCAAAAGTTTAGGTAAAACTTTCATAATCTTCTTAGGATCTATTAATTTATCTAAATCATCCTCAAAAACCTTGGTTAATAAAGGAAATACGTATGCCATTATAAAAGGTGTTGCTTTAGGTAAATATGATCTTACGTGCCTTATAATTTGACGCACTCTTAAAGCATGAGGTTGTGACCAATCAAATATTCCTCCAATGATTTCCATTATCATTGGTACAAACCAAGACATGGTTTCTTTTGGGCTAAATGGCAAAGCTTTCCATATATTCCATAACTCAAAGCCAGCCTCAAACTCTTTACCAATACTAGTTTTTTGCCATTCTTCATCAAATTTTTTAAGATTTGCCCTTGACACATTTCCAGAAGATATTGAATCAGAAGCTACCTCTGCTGCTATTTTTCCTGTTACCATAGCAGGATATATTCCTTCTGCTTCAAGTGGACATGGAAACCCACCAGCATCCCCTATTAATATAACTCCATCGGTATGAGTATTATAAGGATAATCTAACCAAGGAAGTAGGTGCGCTTGAAGCTCACGTGGTTTAGCATCCAATATTTTTAACAATCTTTGATAATATTTGAGATTAACAACACGGTTTAAATAATATAATGGATTTTTATCCCACCAATTCATCCAGTTGCCTAATCCTTGATGAAAACCATCATTAAAAAAAACTTGATATGATGCTGGAAAGTTTGATCCCCACCATATACCTAATGTTTCATCACCCATAATATCATCAATTTTTTCTGAGGGTGCCTGAAAATCATATTGTGGCACTAATGTAACTTGATTTTGTGGCCATTTTGTTCTTAATCCAGATTTTTGTGCTATAGTTGATATGACACCATCCGCACCAATAACAATAGAAGCACTATATTTCTCTCCTTTTTCATCAATAACACCACACACACTACCATTTTCTTTTAATAAATCAACAATTAAAGTTGAAGTCTTTAATTCAGCACCAGCATCAGTAGCAAATTTAGAAATCCAAGGATCAAACTCACTCCGATAAACATTCATAGTAATCCATGACTTTGCGGGTTCATATGAAACAGATTCTGTTGGACGAGCCATAATATAACCAGCTACGATGTCATCTTTATTTACAAAATAATTACGTGAAGCAGTTCCAGCTCTCATTGAAGGACAAATGTCAGGAGTTAAACTTTTCATCATTTCAGGAAAATCTCTAAACATTCTAGGTCCTAAACCACAACCTGAGGAATTTTTTTCTCCAGGTTTACGACTACGCTCAAAAAAGATAGTTTTTAGACCATTTTCAGAGGCAGTTTTTGCTGCTACAGATCCTCCTGGTCCAGCACCCACTATTATGAGATCATAATTTTTCATCTGAATTTCCTTAAATAATTCTTTAAAAAAATATAATTGTTTAATAATGCTTATGTATTAAATAAAGTTTTATTTTTTTGAATAAAAATATCTTAATAGATGGAAGTATTTTAAGAAGAAAGAAATAGCTTTTTTTTAATAAAGATGAGTGAAGATCAGATACACACTGAATTAGTTAAAATTTGTGGTTTAAAAAATATTTCAAATGATTCTACTTTGCTTGAAGAATTTTCAGAAGATTTAAGTTTTTTACCCAAGAATTATCCAAAATATATAATTTGGCCTAAAAATAGAAAGCAAATTCAAAAGATTTTAAAAGCAGCTAATTCCTTTAACTTTTCTATTGTTCCAGTTAGTTCTCCTTCAGGTCCTAGACATCATGGTGATACTATTTCACGGTATAACAATGGGGTTATATTAATCCTCTCTAAATTGAATAAAATTATTAATATTGATAGGAAAAACAGAGTAGTTATGATTGAACCTGGGGTTACTTTTGGTGACCTAATCCCTCTTTTACGTAAAAAAGGATTGAAGTTATTAATGCCTTTATCCCCTAGAGCATCAAAATCTGTTCTTACAGCAGCACTTGAACGTGAACCACCCACAATCCCACGTTATATGTGGGATTCATCTGATCCATTACTTTGTACTGAAGTTTATTTCGGAAATGGTGAATTATTTAAGACAGGAACCGCAGCAGGACCTGGGAGTATTAAACAACAAAGAAAGTCGGGACAAGCTCAAGTCAATCCAATGGGACCTACTCAATTTAGTCCATTTAGGGTTATACAAGGAGCACAAGGAAGTATTGGAATTGTTACCTGGGCTACAGTAAAGTTGGAATTATTTCCAACAATGCAAAAAGTATATCATTTTCAATCAGATAAAATTGAAGATCTCTTGGGTTTTCAACATGAACTTTTAAAATATAGATTGTGCGATGAGCTATTTATTCTAAATAATCTTAACTTAGCCTGTTTAATTAAAGAAAAATCAACCGATATTAAAGATTTAGCTGGAGAATTACCCAATTGGAATTTAATCTTTATTATATCAGGAAAAGGCGATCTAGCATATGATAGGATATCTTATCTGCAAGAAGATATTCAAGATATTATCAGAGAAAAACATCTTGAATTGAACGTATATAAAATAATAAATGAAAATGAAATCTTAAAATTTGTAAATAATGCTGACCACAATCCTTGGAGATTGCGATTGAATGGGGGATATCAAGATATATTTTTTATATCAAATTATGAGAGAATTAAGCAATTCATATCTTTAGCAAATAAACAATTTTCAAATGATTTAGGCGTTTATATTCAGCCAATTAACCAAGGAACATCTTATCACTGCGAATTTGATATTTATTACAATCCTGATGATAAGAAACAAACTTTAGAAATTAAGGAAAAGTTTTTAAATATTAGTATTCAGTTAATGGATTCTGGTGCTTTTTTTAATCGCCCTTATGGCTTATGGGCTAAGGAAGTTTATAAGAGACATGGGCCTTCTACCCAAATAGCACTAAAAAAAGTGAAGAAAATTTTTGATCCTAATAATATTTTAAATCCTGGAGTCTTATGTTTTGAAGAATAGAATGATTTATTCTTTTAATTTGTTTGATAATAATGTATAATATTAGATTTTCTAATCGTTATTAATTTATTTGATGAAAAATTACATAAAATCAATTTTGACTAGTTATATCTTATAAATTAGGGAGTTCTTGCATTATTGAATGAGTTAGAATATAACCAAATGATAAAACGTTGCCTACGATGCTCGATCTGCAAGTGGATACCACAATTACAAATAAAAAGCCAAAAGTATGCAACAATTTGCCCTTCAATCGATATGTTTAATTTTCATGCATATAGTGCAGGTGGGCGTATAATAATCGCTTTAATGCTAGAGATGGGGAGAATAAAACCATCACAAGAATTAGTGGATATTGTGTATAAATGCACTGAATGTGGTGGATGCGCTGTCTCGTGTAAATTCCTAAATACTTTGGAACCACTTGAAATCATCATTAAACTCCGAGAAAAATTGGTATCTTTAGGGTATGGGCCAACGCCAAAACAAAGGCAATATATTGAATCTATAAAAGAAAAAAATAATCCCTATAATGAACCTCACGAAAAAAGGTTAGATTGGTTGCCAAATGATGTTAAGATTGATCCTAACGCAAAAACCTTATATTTTGTTGGATGCACCTCATCCTACAGGAGAAAAGAAATTGCGATTGCTACTGCACGAGTGATGAATGCTGCAAACTATCCATTTAAAATTCTTAGTGATAATGAATATTGCTGCGGAAGCCCAATCTTAAAATCTGGTGATAAAAATTCATTTATAGATCAGTTAAATAAAAATCTTGATATAATTGAGAAAGAAAAGATAGAAACAATTGTTTTTAGTTGTGCTGGATGTTATGACACGTTTAAAGTCGATTATCCTCTGGAAAGAGATTATAAGTTTAAAATACTTCATACTACAGAATTATTTAATGAAATAATCGATAGTGGACAATTAAATTTAATAAAAGAGGTACCACTAACGGTAACTTATCATGATCCTTGTCACTTAGGGCGTTGTTCTGAACCATATGAAGTTTGGGATGGTGATGCATTACAAATGATGCCTCTTGTCTCTATTAATATGCCTGAAAAACCAAAGAGGTGTGGAAAAAATGGAATATATGATTCTCCAAGGGAGTTATTAAATAAAATACCAGGGATTAACCTTATTGAAATGGAAAGAATTAAAGAATACGCATATTGTTGTGGTGCTGGAGGGGGTGTTAAATCTGCATTCCCAGAATTTGCTCTTGAAACAGCTAAAACTCGCATTGAAGAAGCAGAAGATACGGGAGCAGAAGTAATAATTTCTGCATGTCCATTTTGTTCTACCAATATGAAAGATGGATTATCGGAAAAAGGTTCAAATTTGAAGTTTTATGATATTAGTGAAATTCTACTAAGAGCAATAACTTCAACAAATAAAACATCTAAAGAAAGTCCTGTGGAGGCCATATAAATGGTATTAGAGAAAGATGTATTTAAAGAATTTGAAGATGTGGTCGGAGTAGGAAACATCAACGATGGTGATGTTATAACAAATATTTATGCTTATAACTGGTGCATGGAAATTGTTAATTATATGGAAGCAAAAGATCCTATTCCTTTCTCTCCAATTCCTAAAGCAGTTGTACTACCATCAACTACTGAAGAGGTCCAAAAACTAATAAAATTATGCAACAAATTTAGAATTGTATTCAAAGCTCAGAGTACGGGGCTTGGTCCTTGGAACCAACCCTCATTAGATAATTCTCTAATAATCGATCTTCGCAGAATGAATAGAATTGTCAAAATTGATGAGAAAAACCTTTATGCCGTTATCGAACCTTATGTTAGTGGGGCACAATTACAATCTGAGATTATGAAGATGGGTCTTAATTGCCATATGCCTGGAGCAGGTCCTCAAGTATCCCCCTTAGCAAGTGCAACAAGTATGAATGGTCCTGGTTTTACCTCTCCTTCAACAGGCCACAGTGCTCGAAATGTTTTAGCAGTAGAATGGGTTTTACCAGATGGTGATATTATGAGATTAGGATCTTATGGTTTAAAAAACAACCCAGACTGGTTTCATGGTGATGGACCAGGACCAAGTTTAAGAGGAATCATGCGCGGTTGGGCAGGAACCAAATCAGGACTTGGGGTTTTTACCAAAGTTGCTGTAAAGTTATTTCCCTATCCATGTAATACTGATTTTAAAGTTAAAGGAAATTCTCCCAATTATGATTTTGAAATTCCAGATTTTATGAAATTATATGTTTTGAATTGTAAAAATTTCAAAAAGCTCGAAAATGTTATGCTAGCTGTGGAAGAGCAAGAAATATCTTTTATGTGCAGTTATTTATCTGGTTTTGCTGTTATGGCTATCTTTTCCAATTCGATTGAAAGCTTAATGGATAAAATTCCAATTGGGCAGTTGAAAGCTCCTTTAGTTGTATTAATAACTGCTCGTACAAAAAGAGAATTTACATATAAACAAAAAGTAATGAATGTTATAATTGAGAATTTTAAATTAAAAAACATTATTGGAAGCGTATACTCACCTAATCCAATCTTTTTTGCTGAAGCACTCCGTTCAAATCTAGGATTACATGGATTTATAGCTACTGGAGGGTTTCAATCTTCTAAAGGAGTTGCTGATACAGCAGCGGTATGTCTTCGGAGCACCAGATCAAACATCACTCTAAAGCAAGAGTTTATCAGGAAAAAAGCAATTGCGAACGATTTTGGAGAGGGTACATGGATGACATCATATGAATCCGGGCATTATTTTCATATGGAGTCTCCTACTATGTTTGATCAAACAGAAAAGAATAGCGTGAAAGGAATGGCTGAATATATGGAGAAAAGTAATCAGTTAGATTTATTAAAACATCTTGGTGCTCCATTTTTCGTAGAAGGCACGCGTATGCATGAGTTATTTGGGCCTCATATGTCCAACTATCATATATGGCTAAAAAAAATTAAAGAAACTTTTGACCCAAATAATATATCTGATTCTGGATTTTACATTTCACCATAAATTAAAATAAAAAATCAAGTTTTTTAGCAATAGTATGGCAGAATCAAACCAAGAAAACAAAAAAATTAGGGGATTTGCGGTTCTAATTAATAGTATCTTAGCACCCTTGAACGAAAATAGAAAGTTTCGAGAAAAATTTGGAAATCTTACTATTAAATTCCTTTTAAATGCATCGAATTTAAAAAATGCGGCAATAATTATAATTGAGAAGGGATTATTGAGGGTAGAAAGCATTCCAAATAAACCAAAAGAAAACTTGAAGAAGCGAAAAGTAGGATGGAATGGTTTTTTAGAAATGGATACACAAACTTTCCTTGCTATTGCAATGAATCGGCTTTCACTGTTTGGTGTCGCGAAAAAATGGTTAACCCGTAAAATAAAAATACGTGGAATTAGAAAATTGTTCATATTATTGAAGATATTTAGATTTTTAACAAGTTATAACGAGTAAGAATAATATTACATTAAATATAATATTGAAATACGATTTATAATGAATACCAAAATTATAGAAGCCTGGTTAGGACCTGGCAGAAAGGATGGTAGAATTGAACCAATTCAACCTAAAGATGATGCACTACACATTGATATGGAAAAGAAAGGAACAAGAGAATGGTGGTATTTTGATGCTCGTCTTGATAATGGGTTTACAGTTGTAGGATTTTTTCGAGCAAAACACGAAAGAACTGGAAAAACCGGAGTAGAGATTACGATTTATAAGCCTAATGGAGAGAAAATACAGAGAGTGGTAGACTACATTCCTTCTGATTTTATTGCTTCATATGATCTACCAGATGTTCAAATTGGTAGGAATTTTATAAAAGTTGATTATTTAGATGAAAAATTACCCCGCTACGAAATTTTCCTAGATGAGGGAGAATACGGTCTTCATTTAAAATATACTGCAAAAGTATGTGGTTGGAAACCTGGAAAAGGGTATATTGAGTTTGGTAAAGCAAATCAATTTGGTTGGGTTGTAGCTCTACCCAGAGCAGATGTTGAAGGTACTATTAGGGTTGATAATGAAACCATTCAAGTAAAGGGTATTGGATATCATGATCATAATTGGTTAAATTTTAATTTTGCTATGATAATAGACTATTGGTATTGGGGGAGAATATATTCTGATAACTTCACTGCTATTTTTGCTTACATTAAATGCAATAAGAAAATGGAAAATTATCCAATCAAAGTTCTAATGCTCGCAAAAAACGAAAATGTAATTATCAGTACTGGGGAATATGAACTCCTACAAGATCATTTTGAATACAATGCAAAAGCTGGAAATAAATATCCGAAATCTCTAAAATTTACCTTTAAAAATCGTCATGAAATTATCCTTGAAGTCCAAGAGATCATTGATGCTGATAATTTACTTTATGAATTAGGACCCATTACACGCTTCTTTGCCAAAAATCTATTAAAGTTAAAACCAGGCTATTTTCGATTAAATTCTAAATTTCAACTTATTATACACATTGATGGGAAAATTTACTCAGAAAAAGGACTTACACTTCACGAGATGGTTATTACTAAATAAAAAGTTTGTAAACTTTAAGAAATTCTACTTTTTTTCTTCTAATGCTTTTTTTGGAAATAACCGGCTTGTCAATTTTACTGTACTAGTATCCATATCATAATCTACTAATCCTACTTTAGCTAATTCCTGTACTGAATGTAATACAAAAGCACCACCTATCCCTAGAGTTGTTTTTAATTCATCTCTCGTCATAACTTCTTTATCTCCATGTAATGTAAGAAGTATTCTGTAATGGGCTTGTCCAGCCCATATTTCTGAAACTAATACAGTATATATAGAGAGTAAGGCACGAACTCTTTCAAAATTATATTCTGCTTCTTCAGCTTCCTCTGCAGCTTTCATAAATTTCGATAATTCTACTTTAACTTTTTGATACTCATCTAATAATTTCATTTGCTCTTCAGTTAAAGAACCAATTCTTTGATCTCTTTCTCGCTTCTCTAATTCAAGTTTTTTGGTTGCATCTTCTAATTTTTTTTTTTCTAGCTCTAAATTTTGTTTCTCGCTTTCTAATTTGCTTTTTTCTTCTTCTAACAGCTTTTTTTCATCTTCAAGTGTCTCCTTAGTCTTACTTAATTCTTCTTTATCACTTTCAAGTTTTAATAAGGCAGTTCTTGAAGTTTCAAGTGCTTCAATAAATTCCTTGAAACTTGATTCAGCTGCTCGAATTGCCTCATCAATAACATTTAAGGTTTTATCATCATCCGACATTGAAATCACAATTTATTTTATTCAATTATTTTTATTATATTTATTCTACTAAAAAAATTTTTCAAATTATGGCAGAAAAAGATAAGTCTACTCGAGCTGTTAGGCTTATTTTAGGAGTTACAATTCCGATTTTTATAATGGGACTTGTGTCTTTTTTTACTGATGTCTCAAGTGAAATGATTCAAAGCATACTCCCATATTTTATTTTAGAAGTTGGAGGAACTGGAGTAATTTTAGGATTAATTACTGGCTTTACAACGGCAATATCGAATATATTAAAAGGAGTTTCTGGGTGGATGAGTGATAGAATTAATAAAAGAAAACCATTTATTGTAGTGGGATATTCAATATCAAATCTTTCTAAACCATTCATGGCATTTAGTCCTTCTTGGGGGTACATATTAGGGTTAAAATCTATTGATCGTCTTGGTAAAGGACTTCGAACATCTTCTCGAGATACCCTAATATCTTATTACGCTAAAGAACAAGGAAAGTCATTTGGAATGCATAGGGCTATGGATACTTTAGGTGCTGTTTTAGGTTCATTTTTAGCATTTTTATTCTTATTTTTAAGTTGGAGTTATTCTCAAATAATATTTTTTTCCATTATCCCTGGTTTTCTCGCGATAATTCTCATTTTTACTATAAAAGATGTAAATCCAAACGAGTTAGAAGAAAAGCTTGGAATTGTTGGTGAAAAACCAAAAATGGAGAAATTGAGTAAAAAATTCATTAAATTAATTATCATATTAGGCGTCATTGAATTTGCTAGTTTAGACATTGCTTTTCTCCAAATTAGAGCTGGTGGTTTTGTTAATTTCATATTTTTCATACCAATTTTATATCTATTAAGCAATATTGTTTATACAATATTTTCACCAATTACTGGAATACTTTCTGATAGAATTGGAAGAAAGAAAGTAATAGATATAGGTTTAAGCATTCTGCTTATATCCTGTCTTATTTTAGCGATTCCAATAGACGTATCTCTCTTTTCATTAATCATCATTATCATAGTATTTGTAATGTACGGTTTTTACCAAGCATCTGTAGATCCAATATCGAGAGCTTACATTGCTGACTTAGCAGGTAAAAGTAAAAGAGGTAGGGCTTATGGATATTATTATTTTTCTGTAGGGCTTATCTCTATGGCGGAATCTTTTATCTTCGGCTTAATTTATGATCTCTCTTATACATGGGCTTTTACTTATATTTCAATCCTTTTATTGATATGTATTATTATATTTACTATCACTGATTTTTCTAAGATTCTTAAGAAATGATTTTGATATCAAGTATTATTAGACTCCACACCTAAATAGTTAAATAAATTTGATTATTGGGTGTTTAAGGTGATAATACAAATGAAAAAAATTTTTTGTCTTACTTCTAAAGACGTAGTTCAAACAGCTATAGTTGTAGGTAATAAAAATATGAAAGATTTTGAAGTCGATCCCATAGTGATGATCATTTTCTCTGAGGGATTATTGAATTATCTAAAAGAAATTACTAATCTAAAAGAATCAGAATGGTTATTATCATATCATCCCTATGGTGGGGGGAGATTATATCGAGGGCAATATGAAGATATTTCCCTATCTGTAATATTACCTCCAATGGGTGCTTCATTAATGGCCTCAAATGCAGAAGATTTGATCTATTGTGGTGCTAAAACAATCCTCCTTGTTTGTGGCTCATGGGGTATAGGTGAAAAAGTAAAATTGCTTGATTACATTATTCCTACACACAGTCTAGGATTAGATGGAACATCCTTACATTATGGAAGAAAGTCAAATGAAGAAGTTGAAATAAATAAAGAAATTATTAATATCCTCACTGAGGAGACAAAAAAAAGAGTTAAAAGTTATCATTTAGGAAAAAATTATAGTAAGGAAGCATTCTATCGAATAAATAAACAAGAAATATTACAATTACAGAAAAAGGGATGTATTTCAATGGAAAATGGAGAGGTTAATGTGTTAGCTACAATATGCAATAAAAATAATATTAAATTTGGTGCGATTTTTTATAGTTATTATAATCCTCTCGATGGATGGAACATTTCTTGGAAAGATAATAGGTATAAAAATTGTGTTAACCTAGAGGGAGAAATTGCATTAGCCAGTATAAAAAGACTGAAAAAATAAAAAAATAAAGAAATCTATGATTGTTGTGTCCAAAGCTCAGCTAAGTATATTAATACTTCAGAGGCTTTTTGTAAAGCTATAGTTGGGATGTATTCTTTTCTTGAATGATACAATAAACCTCCAGAAAATATATTTGGTGTTGGAATACCCTTGGCACTTAAACGGGCTCCATCTGTACCTCCCCTTATAGGATTTATTTTAATTTCCAATCCCGCCTTTTCAATTGCTTGTTTAGCTAAATCAACCGCCTTAGGTTTTTTTTCTAGGTACTTGACCATATTTTGGTATTGATGTCTAAAATTAATCTCTATTTTTAGACCCGGATAACGAATTTCGTATGCATTCTTTAGATTTTTTAAATAATCCATTCTTCTATGGTTATTTTCTTCTATGAAATCTCTAATTAGCATTCTTGAGTTAGCTTCTTCCGCAGTTCCTTCTAGTTTTGTTAAATGGAAAAATCCTTCTCTTTCCTCTGTATATGAAGGCGATTCAGATTCAGGAAGATCATTAAAAAACCTACATGCAATTTGTATTGCGTTAATCATTTTATTCTTTGCCTTTCCAGGGTGAACATTCAAACCTACAAATTTAGTTTTTGCTAACCAAGCATCAAAACATTCAAATTCTAGTTCACCCATTTCACCTCCATCTATTGTATAACAAATTTTAGGAAGTTTCTTTAAATCTGCTTTATCAATCCCTAATCCAGTTTCTTCATCTGTAGTAAAGCAAATGACTAATGGACCATGTTTTAACTCATCAAATTTTTTCCATGCAGCACATACTGTCATTATTTCAGCAACACCAGCTTTGTCGTCAGCACCTAAAAGCGTATCTCCTTCAGAAGTGATTATATCAAGACCAATATAATCTTCTAAATTAGGAGAATCTTTAAAACTTAAGACAAGGTCTTTATTTTGAGCGTATTTTATGGCTTTTCCATCATAATTTCGATGAATTACAGGTTTTACATTTCTTCCACTTACTGCAGGTGAAGTATCAACATGAGCCAATAAACCAATGGTTTGCACCTTTTCAAAACCTTTACTTGGTGGTAAATAGGCATAGACAAATCCATATTCATCATGAACAATATTTTCTAGCTTTAATTCCTTTAATTCTTCTACTAATAATTTTCCAAGATCTAATTGGTTTTTCGTTGAAGGAACCATTTCTACACTCTCATCTGAGGTAGTCCATACTTTCAAATATCTTAAAAATCGTTCTAAAGCTTCATTTATTAAAAAGTCTTGTATGTCTTTTGTAAGTTTCATATCATTAGAAATTAATAGTAAATTTTAAACTTGGATAATCTCTAAAAAATAATTCTTATCTCCCTTTGAATCTTGGTTCTCTTTTTTTTATAAAAGATTTCATTCCTTCCCCAAAATCATAAGTTCTTATATTTTTACAGTATAATCTGAATTCATTTTGTAATGATGGGAAAAGTTCATTAAATTGTGAAAAATTTAACATAGCTTTATTATATCCAAGACACTTTGTTGGTAAGTTTGCTATCTTTTTTATAAATTCTAACGATTTTTGCTTGAATATTTCACTGGGATAAACTTGATTAATTAATCCAATATTTAAAGCTTCTTTCGCACTAAGATGATGTCCTGTTAAAATTATTTCTGTTGCTCGTCCAAAACCAACAAGTCTAGGGAGAAACCAGGTTGCTCCACTTAATACACAATGAGCTCTTGTAGTACGATGATCCCCAATTTTCAAATCATCAGCAGCTAATCTAAAATCACAAGCCAAGGCAATATCAAATCCTGCGCCCAAGCAATACCCGTGCAATAATGCTATAATAGGTTTTTGTATTTCTCGGATTAAACGAACTACTTTATGATGGGGCATTTTAGAACCATCCCCTAAGGGTTCGAATTTAACACCGTCTGGTCCCATACTTATCATATCATCACCAGAACAGAAACTTTTACCACTGCCTTCTATAACAATTACTCGAACTGATTTCTCTTTTTTAAGATTTTCCAATACATCTACAATTTCCATTAATAAAGGATACTGTAAAGCATTCAATTTATCTGGGCGATTAATCGTTATATAAAATATTCCATCTTCAAATTTACATAAAATCTGCTTAAAATTTTTTTCTAAAATGAAAATCTCACCTCATTAATAAATATAGATATAATTAAATTAGTATAATTAGAATATCATTTAAAAAATAAAAAGGAATTTAGTGCTAAGATTACCAAATTTCAAATTTTTCATCAAGTTTAGTCGTGAAAACTAATAGATATGGAATTAGAAGATCTAATGCACTCTGCCAGGTATTAATTAGAGGTGCCCCAATTAGGATTGCTGTCATTCCTGTTATTTGAGGCAACCCTAGAAATTCTAAAGTAATCATACCAGCATAGGCTGAAAAAACTGTTAAATATGCTATAATATTCAAGAGTTCCATCACACCAATGCGAAGCACAGTACCTATTAAACCGTATATAATATAGTTTTTTGGTTCTTTCAATTTTTTACTATTTAATTGTCCAGGTTCTCTCTTATATAATTTTAGAAATACAATTGGAATAAAAATTAAAGAAATCGTAGCAGCAAGTTTCATTGAAGGCCCAATCCATCCTGTAAAATCAAAAGGCATTAATCCAACAGCTCCAACAACGCTACACAAAATGCCTGCTCTTACACCAAATACTAATAAACAAGCAACCCATAAAATTGAAATTGGGTCTACAATTGCAATAAACCAACCCGCTATTCTTGGTATATTTGGAGCAAGGAATGCCCCTACAACGACAGATAAAGCTCCAAATATTGCAGCTCCTGATAATTCTATTATTAATTGTGATGACCTGCTCCTAATTACTTCTTTTTCTCCGGGTTTTATTTGTGACATTTTAATTTTATAATAATTTGTTCATTAATTCATTTTCTTGATGTATGGTGTATTGCGATATTTAAATGATTGTTGTTATAATTGGATATTATAAAATCTAATTCAAAAAATGAATATAAATAAATTATATTGAAAAAAAATAAAAATTCATAATCGATATTAAAATAATTATCAATTCGAGTAATAATTTAAATGTGTTTTATCCTATATTTTACTATTTTTTAAATTTGATCTACTCATTTTTGGAGATCAAATCCTATTAATATTAGGGTTTGTTAGGACTATTTTAACAATTTCTTTTCCTTTGCATCTAATTCTAACCAATCAGAAACATTTTTAAGTTGTTTTCTTGAACTACCACATAAAATCTTCAAAAAGGGAAGGAAATCATGACTGAAATCAATTTCAGAGATTTCATATTTTTTTTTAATTTTATCCATTAACTCTTTTTCAACATTCGTTAAAGAAAAGTAGGTACCTGAAGTGTATCTTGGAAATACAACTCTTTGAAAACCTTTTGATATAGGTGTTTCAGTTCTAGATAAAGCAACTGCTCCCGCAAAAATGTCGAAAAAATAAGGTAATAATCCCCAATACTGAGTTGCACGAATTCTCCCAAATATTTCATCAGCTAGTGAAAGATTCTCAAAAGCCACGATAAGCTCTCTATTGGATTTAATAAAAGTAAGAAGATTCTCATTTATCCATTTATATAAGAAATTGTAATCAACATCAGATCGATTCACAACGTTTCGAGCTTCTCTTAAAGAAGTTACTTGAAATAAATCTCTAATTAATGTAAATATTTCTTCTAAACTATCTCGATGTAGACTTAGAATAAGATCTTTAACATCATCTTCTATCTTACCTTGGCCAATCCCTTGAATATCATTAATCACTCCTCTTAAATCCCCATTATTTTTATCAATAATTAACTCTAAATCCTCATTTTTAAGATTGGTAATATTCTCCTTTTTGAGGATATTCTTTGCTATTTTAATTATTTCATTCTTAGCCAAAGGATGAACCTCATATCTTTTAATTTTATTATAAAGTGGTTGTAAATTTGTTTTATATTCATTAGAGCACATAATAATAGGGAATTGAGTATTCTGAATTAAATCGATTACAGTAGGAATAGCTCCTCTATCTTGAACGCCATATATTCCATCAATTTCATCAATTAATATTAATTTTTCTTTAGATTCAGTAATAAAATCCAAAATTCCACGAGTTTTTGTAGTTTCTTTCAACTTTCTTTCTAAGGCATCCCTAGTTCGTGTATCTGATGCATTGGTTTCTATAACTTCCATATTAAAATCATTAGCAAGAGCATAGACTATGGATGTTTTTCCAATTCCAGGTGGACCTTCTAATAAAACAGCAGCTTTTTCAGGAGCTATTTGCTTTTCTTCTCTTTGATCTTTCTCAATAGCAGCTCTATTAGATTCCCGAATCTCTTTATTTTCCTTATTAATTATTTCTCTTTCTTTAAAGAATTGATTTATGAAATTTATTAATTCTTCATCTAATTTTATTCGCTGTCTACCAAGCCTAGCTGTAGGTAAAGCCATTTCTCTGATACTTTTTGGGCGGTATTTCTCAACCCATGGAATATCCGATTTTCTTTTTGACATTTGCCTCGCTCATTTACATATATTCTGAAAATAGACAAATTTTTGATAAAAGTGCAGAAACTTGAATGTCATTATCTCTCCCATCAAGAGATCTAAAATCAGAGTCTGCAATTAGATTAATCAACTTAATTCGGGCAAAACTGCTTAGTGGTAATTTATTTAATTCAATAAGTAAGAGATTATACAATTCATGCACATTATATTTATAATTAGAAAGAATTTTTCGTGCTAGGTCTCGTGTCTTTGAAAAATCTCCCTTAAAAGCCACCATTAATAGGCTTCTTATTAAATCATTATAAAATTTTTGGGAGCTATCATATAGAATGTCTGCAGAAATAGTATTATCAGAAATACTACTCAATTGCAAGATATCTATAGCTCTTGATATTCTCCCATCCGAAATTCTATATAAAATTTCAATACAATCATTTGTTATTTTTAAGGATTCCTTTTTAGCGATATCAAGAATCAAATCTTTAAATTCATTTAATTTTACTCGAGATATTAAAACAATTTGACATCTGCTTATTATTGGATTGATTATACTCGAAATTTTAGTTGTTATCAAAATCATTCTACAATTTGAGCCATAAATTTCCATTAATCTTCTAAAGCCTTGTTGATCTGAGCCTAAGACTTCAAAATTATTTACAACAAGAATTTTAAATGGAGCATCTCCTAAGACTTTTAATTGAACAAATGGTTTTACTCTTACTTGAATAAATGCAGGTGTAGTTATTGTTCTTCCTGCAATGCTTCCTATTTTACTTGTAGATACATATGAATCACTTCTTGATTGTTTTCTTTCTTCATCATTTAAAGGAACGTTGGCATAAACCAATTTAAAATTTGCATCATAATTGTTAGTTAGAAATTCCTTTGAAAACAGTTGGGCAATCAATGTTTTCCCGATCCCCTTAGAACCTAAAAATAATAAATGTGGAAAATTACCTTGTTGGACGATTTGTTTTAGAGTTTTCTTAACACTTTCTCTTCCACAAACTTGATCTAAATTCTTTGGATGATACTTAATCCGCCATATAGGACTTTCATCAATCAAATTAATTACCCTTTCTTCATTTTTCATGAAATAATAATTTAAGATTAAATGCTCTCTATAATCATTGCTAATAGAGCGGATATCTGTATTTGTTCATCTGCACCTTGACTTATCCTATAATCAATTTCTCCAAAATAAGCTCTTAAATCAGATATTTTTACAGGAGTCAAATTTAATGATGGCAAAATTTCTAAAATTTGTCTTATAAAATTTCGACTATCAAGAATTTCAATAGAATCTATTATCTCTCCAGATTTCATAATATCTTTGCTCTTAAGAGCTGAAATTAGGTTATTAAGAGTCTTTTCATCTAGAAATCCTGAAATCTTTAAAATTTCATTGATATCTAAATTATCCAAGAGTTCAAGCGCAACTGACATTTGAAATGTGTTGATAGCTTTTCTCAAATCCCCCCCTGAAATAAAATACAATTTTTCAAAGAATTCTTTTGCTTTATCAGGAGGTATTCTCAATTTTTCTTTTTTTGAGATATCTTCTAATCTTTCAATTATTTTTTCTTTAGGTAAATTAACAAATCTAAAGACAGCGCATCGTGATACAATTGGATCAATTATTCTATTTATATAATTACATAAAAGTATGAACTTTATATTATTTGAAGTTTTTTCTATTATTCTTCTAAGCGCTTGCTGGACTTGTCCCGGTATATTATCAGCTTCATCAAGAAGAACAAATTTTAGAGATCCATCTTTTACTAAACTTTGATTAACAAAATTCTTAAGAACGTTTCTTACAAAATCAATTCTTACTGTATCAGAAGCATTCAATTCTAAAAGATTTGTATCTAATTGTTCATCTTTAAGAAAAGATCTAGCTATTATTAAAGCAGTACTCGTTTTTCCAGTTCCCGCAGGACCAGCAAAAATTAAATGAGGGATATTTGTAGTTTTTACAAATTTTTTAAGATTGTTAATTGCGATATTCTGACTGACGATTTCATCAAATGTGGTTGGCCTATATTTTTCAGTCCAAGGAATCTCTAACATGCTGGTAATCCTATCAATATTATCGCATATTTAATCTTTAGAGTTCTTTTTTGTAAGTTCTAACTCTAAAACTTCATATACTTTTTTGAATTTCATTTTTTCATAGAGTTTAGAAGCTTCAACTGCTTTCTCTTTAATATTTACTCGAATTTTTTCAACCTTTATCTTTTTCAAATGCTCTAAAGCTTTTTCTAATAAAAGATGTCCTGCTCCCTTCTTTCTATACTTTTCTTTAAGAAAAAATTGTTTGATATAGCCCTCAGAAGAACCAAATGGGTCAATACGAAGCTCTGCTATAATCATTCCGATAACTTCATCAGAATCCTCGTCAATAGCTATTAATATTCCGTGGCGTTGAAGAGGATCATAAAGACGACGCCTTATTCCCCAATCAAAACGTTTTGGGTCGAATTCTTGCCCCAAACCTTCAACTAATTGCTTTGTTAATTCTCTTAAATCATCAATGTTTTCAGGATTAGCAACTAGTACTTTAATATTTGAACTCATGTTAAACCATCGTAAATGTCATATACTTTTCTATTAAAATAATTATTGCTATTTTATAATTTAAATTTTCTTGACGTAAAATTGATAAAATAACAGATGAGATGTTAATTAATATACCCTTTAATTAAAACAATAGCATTTTAAAAAAATTAAAATAAATTTAGCACTTATAAACATAAGTGTTAAAAATGGCGGGCAGATGTTCCATCCCACGCTTTTACACTTTCATTTACCCATCCACACTTAGGACATTTGTCTGGAAGTTCCCAACTTTCAAGAGCGGGATGTATACGACAGTAAAGGCCTCCACAACTTTCACAAACTAAATATTTTGCTCCACAACCAGAACACATCTTCAATTGACCTTGTTCAACAAAAGGAAAAGCTCTCCTCATCCATTCATCATGGGCAAGAGAAAAGTTTTCCTTTCCACATACTATACAATGAACCCCATCCTCTGCAGACATTTCTCAAAAACAGCTCTTAAGTTAATTAATTTTATTTAATTTTTTTTGAATAATATAAGTTTAAACTATTTGAATTTTATACTTATACTAAGCAATTATATTAATTAAATAATAAAATTAAAAATTAAATATTTTCTTAAAACCAAAAATAATTTATAAATAAACTATGAATTAGCGAAATATAAGAAATTAATCCTTACATTTTTAATTTTTTAGTATTTTTTATAATTTCAGGGTTTATTTTCTCCAATTCTCCGATCAATTGAAAAGTCTTATCATCATTCAACGCTTCGCTAAATTTTAAAAGTATTTCTTTAGATCCCACAAATAATCCTCTCTTTTTTAGAGGTTTTCCATCATCTTTTAAAGGATTAATTTCTAAGAAAAGTAATGCTGGTTTAGTTTTTGTAGCAGGAACCTTAACTACAAAAACACCTTCAACAGGAGTTTCCATTTTTTCCCAATCCGATCCATTTTTTAAATGATCTTTTAATTGGTTTTCAATATTTGACATATTTATCCCTTCTTGGACATTTTTTTTAGATTATAACATCTTTATTTTTTATGTTACGTGTTACATATTATACCTATATAAAAATTTTTGGAATTAATTGAAAACTCATAATTTTCTAATTGATAATGAATCTAACCTCTCATGTAATAATTTTAAAGAAAATAATCCAAACAAGTATTTAAAGGAATATTGGCATTCTGTCGGACTTCTTGGGGTTAGTTTCCACTAAATCTTTAAATATATCACTCTCGTATATATTTTTATCAATTAAATAAAAGTATTAGATGATTGTTATGAAACTTATCTCAGTTAATTTGCCCGAATCTTATTTAAAAGTCTTAGAGATTCTTGTGGTAGATGGAAAATTCCCTAATCGTTCAGAGGCAATTCGAGTTGCTATACGTGATTTAATTAAGACAGAATATTTGATTGAAGAATCGGTAAATAGAAATATTGCTCCTAATATGCTCGAATCTGAAGTAGAAAATGAAATTCAAGAAAATCTACTTATTTAATCTAATTTTTTTATTTTTTTTAAATCAGAGGATAAAATAGATAATTATTCTCTATCTTTCTTTAATAAATCAAAAACCTTTTTTCTTCTCTCTTCTCTTCTTGCTGCTATTCTAGCTTTAAGTTTTTCTTTCTCATCTTCAGATGAAATTGTAATTTTTTCTTTACTTGGCTCTACACCAAGTTTTTCTCTAATATCAGTAATTTTTTCATTTATTTCTTTAACAAATTTCTTTCCAATCTTTAATTTGCCAAGGTGATAATTAGCTTCGTTTAATTCTGAAATGGCTCTTTTATTTTGATTTTCAACTAATGCTCCTTGAGCATTATCTAGTGCTTTATATGCCGCTTTGACGCTTTTATTTTCTAATTCACCTTCAGACATTTCTAAAATAATTATTGGTATATCAGCTTCGCTTTTTATATTTTCAACTTGCTCATTGATTTTTAAAATTTCTTCCTCTTGGCCAAGACTTTTTAATCGTTGAGTCTCTTCTAGCATCATTAAGATCCCCTCATTATATTGATATTTCTCGATTAATTTACTTGCTTTATCTAATTTAGCAGAAATTTTTCTAAGAGTTTCTTCTTTAACAAATCTGCGTTTTTCTTCTTTTTTTCTTTTAGCTTCTTCTTCTCTTTCTCTTTTAGCTTCTTCTTTTAATAAGGCCATTTGTTTTTCTTCTTCAATTTTTTGTAATTTAATTTCTTCTAGAGTCTCTGCTTGTTTCTGTTCCCTTTTAAGTTTGAACAAGAGTTCATTATTTATACGTGAAACTTCTCGATGCCATCCTATTTTCTCGAATAATTCCCGAGCAGCAATAAATTTCTCATAAGCTTCATTGAATTTTTTAATGTCCATTAAAGCAGTACCTTCTTCTAAAAGTTCATAAGCTTCTTCTGATACTTGACGTTCTTTTTCCTTTTCTTTTTGAACCTTCAAAAGTTCTTTTCTTTTCTCTTCTTGTTGCTTTTTTCTTAAAATTTGAGCTTCAGCTAATTGTTCTTCCAATTTTTCCTCAATTAATATTTTTTCAATTTTCTGTTCTTCGATTTTTTGTTTTTCCAGTTCAAATTCTTTTTTCTTGCTAGTGATCATTGCAACTGATTCATGAACCATTTTAATTCCTTCTTGCCAGTTAATATTAATAAATATCTTCTCACTTTCATTATAACATTCAATCGCTTTATCAAAATAGTTTTGTCTTAATTCACGTTTAGCTTGATCCATTAAGCGAAATGCCTTGTCTTTTTGCGTTTCAAATTGCGCTACGCGCTCCTGTTTTAAATCTAGCAATTCTTTTCGTTTTTGTATCAATTTCTCTTGTTCAATTTTTGCTTCTTCCACTAATCTTTGTTGTAATAACAATTCTTCTTCTCTTATTTTAATCTTCTCAGCTTCTAGTGCACGTACTTTCTTATCCTTAACCAATTTTTCTTTATAAAAATTAATTGTGTTTTTTAATTTCGCAGATTCTTCTTTCCAATTAATTTCTTCGAACCTTTTCCTCGCATTTCGATAAATTTCGATTATTTTCTCATAAGGAGCCTCGTAATCAAATATACCACCTTTTATTTTTATTTCATATTCCTGTGCCATTCTCTCCGCATTTTGAATATTATTTAATATTTCAGAAGCAACTTTATCTCCTTCTTTCTGTTTTTGTTCAATTTCCAGTAATCTTTTTTGTCTATCAATAAATTCCTTATCAGGTTTAATATCAGCTACTATTAACTCAATAGAAGGCTCTTTCAATTTCTTTTGCTCAATCTCTCTGAGTTTATCATCTTTCTCTTTTTTATCCATATAAAATTTAATTGTATTAATTAAACGGCTAGCCTCTTCATTCCATCCGATTTTTTGAAATATTCCACGAGCTTTCTCATAATTTGATATTGCATTGTCATAAGGGCTTTCATATACTAAAATATCTTTCCTAATGCTTAATTCATAACGTTTTACTGCTTTTTCTGCATCGTCTATAAGATCCATAGCTTTATCTAGTAAAATATCTTCTTCCTTTTCTCCTGCTTCAAGTTCTTTAATTTTTTCTGACTTATCAGGTATGGCTTCTTTTTTGCCTAGCTTGTGCATTTCTTCAATTTCTTTTTCTCTTTGAGCTTTTTGTTGTTCTGTTTCTAGTAATTTCTCATGTTTATCTAACTTTTCTCGGTAAATTTTAATTTGGTTTTTATATATTTGTGATTGTTCTGTCCAGCCTTTTTCTTCAAGTTTATCTTTAATTTGGCTATATATTTCAATGATTTTAGCATAGGGTGTTTTTTCTATTATAGTACCTTTTTTGATCGCTTTTTTCATAGCGGAATCAAATTCTCTTTCTAATTTTTCAGCTTTATTTAATGTTTCTGTAATGTACTTTTCAAACTCTTTTTCCTCTTTTTTTTTCTGTATAATGCTTAAATCTTTTTGATCAAACTCAATCTTCTCTAATTTATGCATTTCTTCAATATTTTTATCTCTTTGAGCTTTTTGAATCTCCACTTCAAGAAGCTTTTCATGTTTATCCAGCTTATCCTGATAAATTTTAATTTGATTTGCATATATTTCTGATTGTTCTCTCCATCCCCTCGCATAAACCTTATCTCGAATTTGTTTATAAATTTCTATCACATCGTTATATGGGGTATTTTCAAGGATTTTTCCTTCTCTGAAAGCCTTTCTCTTTTCTATTTCATAGTCCCGTACCATTTTTTCAGCGATATTTACATTCTCAGAAATAAGTTTTTCAAAATCTTCTTCTTCCTTTTTTCTTTCAATAGTTTCCAATCTTTTTTCATCTACTTCTACTCCCTTTCCCATTTTATGCATTTCTTCGATGTTTTTGTCTCTTTGAGCTTTTTGAATCTCCACTTCAAGAAGCTTTTCATGTTTATCCAGCTTATCCTGATAAACTTTAATTTGATTTGTATATATATCTGCTTGTTCCCTCCATCCCCTCGCATAAACCTTATCTCGAATTTGTTTATAAATTTCTATTACTTCTTTATATGGAGTATTTTCGAGGATAACTCCTTCTCTGTATGCCTTTCTCTTTTCTATTTCATAGTCCCGTACCATTTTTTCAGCGATATTTACATTCTCAGAAATAAGTTTTTCAAAATCTTCTTCTTCCTTTTTTCTTTCAATAGTTTCCAATCTTTTTTCATCTATTTCTACTCCTTTACCCATTTTATGCATTTCTTCAATTTCTTTTTCTCTTTGAGCTTTTTGAATCTCCACTTCAAGAAGCTTTTCATGTTTATCCAGTTTGCCCTGATAAATTTTAATTTGATTTGTATATATTTCTGCTTGTTCCCTCCATCCCCTTGCATAAACCCTATCTCGAATTTGTTTATAAATTTCTATTACTTCTTTATATGGAGTGCTTTCAAGGACTTTTCCTTCTCTGTAAGCCTTTCTCTTTCCTATTTCAAAGTCTCGTACCATTTTTTCAGCAATACTTACATTCTCAGAAATATATTTTTCAAAATCCTCATCCTCTTTTTTTCTTTCAATAGTTGCCAATTTTATTTCATCTATTCCTATTTCTTGTCCCATTTTATGCATTTCTTCAAGTGCTTTCTCTCTTTGAGCTTTTTTAGCTTCTACTTCTCGTAATTTATTATCTTGTACTAGTTTTTGTGTATAATAATTGATTTGATTTGTGTATGCCTCTGCTTCTTCTTTTCTTCCTTTCTCAATCAACATTCGCTTTATACTTTCATAGATACCAATAATTTTCAAAAAAGGGGGCTTTTCTGCTAATCTCCCTTTTTTTATGGCTTTTTTCATAGCTAAATCATATTCTTTTGCCATAGATTCAGCTCGATTTATCATTACATCAATAACACTATCAAACTCTTCTTTTTGCTTTTCTAATTCTCTTTGTTCTTGTAGAGTTTTTAATTTTTCAGCATCTGAATCGGTAATCGGTTCTTCTTTAATTTTAAATAATTCTTCAATCTCTTCCTGCTTCCTTACTTTATCAGCCTCAATTTGCCGCAACCGATTATCTTTTTCTAATTTTTGTTTATAAGTATATATTTGACTTGAAAAAATTATAACATCAGTCTCCCAACCTCTCTCTAAGGCTATTTGTTTAGCTTCTTCAAAAAGATTAATAATTTCAGGATATGGGCATTTTAATTCAAATTTCCCTTGTCGCAATGCTACTTCATATTCTCTAGCTAACCGTTCAGCTCTTTTTGTCTTATCATCAATTTGATTTCTTAAATTTTGGATTTCGAGTTGTTTTTGACGTTCTTCTTCAGATAATGCTCGCTGTTTTTCATCCACAACTTTATCTTTATCGACACTCTCCATCTTTAACATTTCTTCTGTTTCTTTTTGTTTTATTATCTTATCTGCTTCAATTTGTCGAATTTTTTGGTCTTGTTCGAATTTTTGGATATATACATTTATTGTATTATCATAGATTGCAGCTTCATTATTCCAACCTTTATCAAGCAATAATTCTTTTATTTTTTTATACATTTCAATTACTTTAGGATAAATGCACTCTTTTAATAATTTTCCTTCTTTAATCGCTTTATGCATTGCTAATTCATACTCTCGACCCATTCTAGCAGCTTCTGTAGCCATATTATCAATTTGGGCTTTAAAAAATTCTAGTTCCATTTTTTGAAGTTCTATCCCCCTCACTCTTTCCATTTGGGCAATTTTTTCTTGTTCACTTATTTCTTTAACTTGATCATCAATCAATTTTCCTTTATGGAATTCGCTTTCTATTTTTTGCCCAATTTCTACTCGTTCTTTTTTAACTTCTTCAAAGTATTTAATCTTTTCTTTTTCTAGTAGCTCTATAGTATCTCGAATTCTTTTAACTTCATATGTCCAATTCAATTCTTCAAATAAGTTTACTCCTTTATTATATAAGTTAATAGCTTCATCATATTCATTCATTTTTGCTAATTCTACTGCTTGTTCTAATAACTCATATGCTTTAGATGATATCTCTTCTTCCCGCTTTTTAGCTTCAAGAAACTGCTTTAGTTTTTTTTCTTTTTCTTTATCTTTTATTGGAACTGCTTCTGTTTCTACTAAGTCTTTTGGTCCTTCTACTTTTATACTACGCAAATATTCTGCTTTTTTGTTATAACATTCTTCAATTAATAAATATAATCTTTCTATTTCATCAGATCTGTGAACTTCTTCAAGGATTTTTTCAGCTTCATCATACTTATCAAGAGCCTCCTCAAATTGATTGTTATTAGACAATTCATGAGCCTCAATAATTAATTGATTTGCTTTTTGTATCAAATCAGCTTCAATTTCAGTTTGATCGATCGATTCAGGCTCAATTATAACTTCGGTTTTTTTTTCTGGTTTTACTTCTATTTCTCTAAAAGCTTCTTCTTTAAGTATATAAACTTCTGAAATTTTATTATTTATGGCTTCAATTTCTTCTGTTCGATTAATTTGTGTATATAATCCAATTGCTTGACGTAAAATTTCAATACTATCATCATAATATTGGGTTCGTATCAGATTAATAGCATGCTCCACGAGTTCATAAGCTTCAGTGGCAATTTCTTCTTCCATATCCATTAAATCCGTAAAAAAAGCGTCTTTAGTTAAATCTAACTCCTCATCATCGAATTCCTGATCAAACTTTTCCTCTCTTTTTTCTTCCATATATCTCATCTACCTTAAAGAAACTTCAAGAATAAACTTAAAAATTAAAAATCTTAATACAAGTTTTAAATAATAATTTAGTTTTACTTTAAAAATCATTAACCGAAAATAAATATTTAATCAATTATATATCAATTTTTCCTAGATTTCTATTAAGATAATCATCGCAAATTTTACCCCCTTCATTAGTTAGCCTCCACCCATTTGTATCTCTTTTAACAAGGTTCAATTTCTCGACATTAGCCAAAATGGAATGTATTTCATCCTCCGTTTTACGAATATTAAAATCTACCCTTAAACTAAATACAATCTCATCAATTGGTACAGATCCCCCGAGTTCATCTTCCATTACGCCTAATGCGGCAATAATTTGATTTTGTTCTTCCATTCCTTCATCCATAGAATGTGAAACTTCATCAAGTAGCCATGGATTCTTATCTAACATCTTTTTAATAGCCTTTTCATCACCTTTCTGAAAAAGACTGTCAAATTCTTCTCTAATCTTTTTCTTTTTACCCATAAAAATTGCCTATTTTTCAGTTTAGCATGAAAAATTCTAGATATTATATTATTATCTATAATATAAATTTAGATAATAAAATCTTTTATAATATTATTAAAAATAAGATTTATGTTAATTTAGCCAAAAATTCTTCTACTTCTTGTTCTTTACACATATGGAACTTTTTATCTTCGCCTTTAACATATGCTATTCTAATATTTTCTTTTGTTGCTTCTTCATCAATAGATTCCTTAAGTGCTTTTAATGTAAAATTCATGAGCTCATCAAAAGTCATATTTTCCGTATAGTTTTCAAGAAGATATTCTCGGGCACTCGCTTCACCCGTTCCAATAGCATATGCTTTAAACGAACGATAAATCCCACTTGGTGATGTTGTGAAGATTTGCGTGCCACTCGCATCAATTCCAATGAAAAAAAGTGCACATCCCCAAGGTCTTACACCCCCAAACTGGGTGTATTGCTGTTTTAGATCAGCAATTGCCTTAGCTAACATATTCAAACGAACAGGTTCATCATATGTTAATCTAAATGATTGAGCTTGAACTCTCGCATAATTAATCAATGCTCTTGAATCTGCATGTAATCCTGAGATAGCTACACCAATATGTTCATCTACTTGAAATAATTTATCGATCGAATTAGCATCCATCAACACTGAAGCAATTTTGATTTGTGCTGCTAAACATACATCTTCTTTTGATTTCACTGCTACAGCGAGTGTTCCTCGCCTAACTGCTTCTAAAGCATATTCTACTTGGAATAGACGTCCTTCTGGACTGAAGACAGTTAAAGCACGATCATATGCCCTACCTGCTGCTCCAAACATTTAATTTACCTACTATTATTTGATTTTATACTTTAAAAATATACAACTAAATTTTAATTTATGGTTTATAACAAATAAAAAGCTATATCTTTTTAGTATTCTCTAAAATAGCAAGAGTTAAATCCTTAAACACTGGCTCTACTTGAATGTTATCTTTTGCACTAGTTTCAATATAGGCTATCGCGTGTAGTTCTTCCTTTAGTGCTTCGCCCTCTCCAGTCCCAACTTCCCTTTGACCCTGTTCTGCCAAATCTATTTTGTTTCCCACTAAAATGCATGGTTTGCCATCACCGATTACTTTTTCTACTTCACTTTTCCAATTTAAGATATTTTGAAATGAACTTCTTCTTGTAAGATCAAACGTATATATAGTTGCGCTACTTCCGCGATAAAAAGGTGGACGAACAAAACTAAAATGTTTCTGTCCTGCCAAATCCCATAATTGAAGCTTAATAAGATATGAAGGGTACTCCTCTAGGTCAACCTGCTTTGTAGAAAAGTTAGACCCAATTGTCATAATATAATTTTCTTTAAAAGTGTTCTCACAGTAGCGGAGGACCATAGAAGTTTTCCCTACGCCGCCATCACCTACGATACAAAGCTTGTAGATAAATGATTTCTTTATTTGCTCAGAGATTTTACCGACTCACCATTCTAGTTAATTAGATTTACTCAATATCCGCTTCAATTCATCGTTTCTATTTTATATTTCTAATTTAGAATGATAAATTTTGCATATTTGAGAATAATTATAATATTATATTATATTCAATAAATAAAAATAATCGTTAATAATTTTTTTTTTTTAATTCACTTTTTGAAAATGGTACAAATCTAGATCGTGGCATCCTATAATTTTCATAGAGAGACAACTTTATTTTCCTATAAAAGTTGGCTCTCTCTTTTCCTTCAAAGCTTTTAGAGATTCTCCAAAATCTTCACTTCGGATAGCTTTTGCCCACATTTTGTTTTCTATATCTAGTTGTGTTTCTATTATATTCCTAAAATATGTATGCAAGGTTTTCTTCATTAATTTAATTGAAAGTGATGGTCCGTGAGGCGGAATAAGTCTTAAGGCCTGCTTTCTTGCAAAAGGCATTAATTCATCTTTGGGCAATACTTTATTAACGAGTCCTAATCTTTCTGCGTCTTGAGCAATCATCCTATCACCAAAAAAGAATAGTTCTTTAGCTTTATTAAAACCTATCATTAAAGGTAAAAGAACTGTGGTGGCAAAATCTGGAATAACTGCTCTTTTTACAAAAAATAATGCCCACCATGTATCCTTAGCCATATAAATTAAATCTGAACAAATCACAGGAAGTGTAAATCCTCCACCTACCGCAAAACCATTAATTACAGATATAACTGGCTTTGAAAAATCCCAAAATTTAAGACATAACCTTTTTGAAGCCATATCTCTTAAGTTAACCTCACTTCTGTACTTTTCAGGGATCTCTTTCAAAACATCCCCTGTAAAGTAACCTCCTGAAGAAAAAGCTCCTGCTTCTTCACACCCTGTTAAAATCATAATCTTAACTTCTTTATCTCTCTCAGCATGATCAATTGCGTACCAGATCTCAAGAAGACCTAATGGTGAGAGCGCATTTTTTTTTTCAGGCCAATTTAAGGTAACTGTTAATATTCCATTAAACTCTTTTTCATATTTTATTTGTTTAAATTCTTCAACAAGCATTAATACAATAAAATCATAAGGCAATAAAATATTTTATAAGCTTATATAATCATAAAATTTTTTTAAAAAACAAATTCAAAAGTATTATATGATTTCTATTGAAGAAAAAATTGACAAATTAGCACAATTAATTATCAATTCAAAAAACATTATAGCTCTCACTGGAGCGGGAATGTCTACCGAAAGTAACATAAGTGACTTCAGAACACCTGGTTCTGGCTTATGGGAAAAGGTGGATCCTTATGAATTCGCATCAATTCATTCCTATATAGCAAACACACGAAAAAATTTGCAATTTATGTTAGAGACTGGCAAGCAAATTTTTAGAGCAAGACCAAACATAGGGCACAAAACTTTAACGAGGCTTCAAAAACTTGGAAAATTAAAAGGAATACTAACACAAAATATTGATAGATTACACCATAAAGCTAAAACAAAAAATATTGTAGAATTACATGGAAATGCGTATGAAGCAAAGTGCATGACATGTGGGCAGGTTTTTGAAATTACTGTAATGGTTAATCAAGTAATGAAAGGAAAATCATATCCATCTTGTGAAAAATGTAGAGGTTTGCTTAAACCCAACGCTATTTTCTTCGGTGAACAACTTGAGTCTGAAACACTTGAAGCTGCAGATAAAATGCTTGAAGGTTGTGATTTATTACTGGTATTAGGGTCATCTCTCGTAGTCTATCCTGCAGCTTGGTACCCCGCTAGAGTTTTATCCCAAGGGGCTAAATTAGCTATTATAAATATTCAAGAGACTGATATGGATTCAGCTGCGAAAGTCGTTATTCATGAGAAAATAGGTAATATTCTACCTGAAGTAGTTTCTATTGTAGAAGATAAGATGAATAAAATTTATACCAGTTAAGCAGGTAGATGGTAATAAAGTTTATTGGATGTATTCACGATTTTTAATATAAATTTTCTTAATTATCACTGAAGCGACTCCTATTAAAATAATTATTGAAACAAATAATACAACGTCCATATCGCCTATATCTTTAGTTTGATTTCCTGATATTGATATAAATGTTAAAACGGATATTATTATATTGTTATTTTTAACTTCTTCTTTTATTAATATCCCTTCTTCGCTATAAGTGAGTATAATTTGATTATTAGTAGTATCAATGGTTATTATGTTGTTATCAACATTTACAGACCAATTGGTGTACCCCTCAATAAACCCTTTTACAATATTTACATCTACAGGGTCATTCGGGATAATATAATATCCTCCATAACCATATAATAAAAGATTATTCATAGATTGATTGTATCTAAAATATTGGAGGGTTTTATTATAACCCAAGCATGTTAGATTTTGACATTTTATAGAATCAACAATTAATACTTGATATTTATTACTAGTGGTATTGAGCTCACTGATAGTAATATTGACTCCCAAAGCTTCAATTGGTTCATAAATCTTATATAGATCCACAAAATCTACTTTGAGTCTCAAAGGTCCGGGAGCTAAATTATCTTCAAAATCATATTCTATGTACCCTTCCTCGTCTATGGGGAGCGTGGAATCACCAAGTTGAAAATGAGCAAATATAGGACTAGTAATGCTGGAGAGAATAAAAAAACAAATTAAGATATCACCCAAAACGTGCTTTTTCAGTTTCATCAAGATTTAATGGTTTGCCTCCAAAAAAAAACTTTTCTAAAATTAGTTGTCTAAATGCCTTCTTTTACTTCTTTTGGTACTATTAGTCATAACTGTAATACAATATAATAAGAAAAAAATAATTTAAATAGAAATTTATTATTTAATTTAACCAGATCTCAAAACTTTTTTGTCAACTTTCCCAACTGCAGTGAGTGGTAGCTCTTTTGAAATTTCAATTTGTTTCGGCACTTCATAAGGTGCTAAATTCTCTTTTGAAAACTTCAATATATCTTCTTTTAACGCATTCTCATTTCCATCAAATTCAAAATCGGGATTAATTTGTATAAATGCTTTGACTATTTCAGAACCAGGTCTATCTGGATTAGGGAGACCAATTAATGCTACCGCCCCAATTGCTGGATGTTTTGCTAGTGTGTCTTCAACTTTGGCAGAAAAGACTTTAAATCCACCAACAATAATCATATCTTTGGTGCGATCAACAATCTGAATGAATCCGTCCTCATCCATTATTCCAATATCACCACTATGCATATAGCTGTCTTTATCTATTGCTTTTGCGGTTTCTTCTGGTTTATTATAATATCCTTGCATAACTAAAGGGCCTCTTACACAGATTTCTCCAGGTTCTCCCAATGGAACCGGCTCATTAGTTTCAGGATCAACGAGCTTTAACTCAACATTTAAAATTGGTACACCTACCTTACCTAATTTTTTCTTACCTATAGAGGGATTCATTGTTGCTACTGGTGATAATTCTGTCATTCCATAAAGCTCTAATAATTTACCTTTACCAACTATACTCTCCAAAAGTTCCTGAGATTCTTTTGGAAATGGAGATGCAGCAGAAATGCAAATTTTCAATTTTGAGTGGTCCAATCTTTTAAACTTACGAAAATTAATTAAGATTTGATATAAAGAAGGTACATTAACAAGGACAGTTGGATTATATTTTTTCATTTCATTACAAATATGTAATGCATCACGCGGATTAGCAATTAAAACTTGACTCCAACCTAAGGCAATAGCTCCTTGGCACACTGTTAAACCTGCAATATGAAACATTGGAAATCCTGATAATAAAACCCCTTTTCCTTCTTCCCATTGAAGCCAAGAAATTATAGCTTTCATATTTGAAACATAATTTCTATGACTTAGCATCGCACCTTTAGGAGGACCTGTGGTTCCGCCGGTATATTGAATCCAGCCAATATCATCAGGAGTTATATCAACTTTAGGTAAATCAGTAGAAAATTTAGTCAGTACATCGTCTTGAAAATTATAAACTGTTTTTCCCTCTAATGGTGTGACTTCCCCTGAAGGAATATCTCTCACTGCTTTTATTTTTGCTTGATCTTCTTTAGAAAAGGAGCCGATTACACTTGTAGCTACAACTACTTTTAATTGTGGCAATTGATCAGCAATGTTTTTTAAACGATGCTGAAAAATTGCATCAAGTGTGACTAAAGCGACATTTTTTCCACCTTTTCCAAGATCATCTATTTGATAATGCATTTGAACATCAGAGAGTAGAGGGCTAATACCTGAAACAATACATCCAGCTTTAAGTGTACCTATAACTGAATATACATATTCTGGAATATTTGCTAAATTAATAGCTACTACATCTCCCTTTTTAAACCCATTTTCCAGCAACATATTTGAAAATTGATTCGAATACCTATCTACCTCACCATAGCTGATTTCTAATCCCTGATAAGCAAGTGCTAAATTATTAGGGTATTTATCAAACATCTTTTGTACCAGTTCAGCAAAAGTAGTTTCAAATTCTTTTGGATCAAGATCTTCCAAACCGAGATCCCAACTTTTCTTCCAAAATCTACTTTCATACGGATTTGACATACTAAAATTTCACATTTTTTATTTAATAAATCCAATTCAAAATCGAATTGTGATATTAAATAAGCTATTTTTTATTAAAAAGATTTATTAAAATTATTTATTCATTCAAACTCAATAAGAATTTTCTAGATTAATGTATGATTTTTATAATTTTAGTTAGTAATTTTATTAATATAATTAACTATTACTTTGGTTTCTAAAAGGTTATCTCGTTTAAATTGTTGAAGAATATTCAAAGTAGAGGTTTGAATTTACAAGCGCACTTTAATAAATTAGTTAAAGTTAAAAAAAGTAAAAAAAAGTAGAAAATATTTATTGATTCGTTTAAATTTTCCCATTTTCAAACTTAGATATTTCTAAAATTTAACCAGTTAATGATCTCTCAAGAGCTTCTTATCAACTTTCCCCACTACGGTAAGTGGTAATTCTGATGTAAATTCTATTATTTTTGGAACTTCATAAGGTGCACATTCTTTCTTAGCAAATGCCAAAATCTCTTCTTTTAATGCCTCTTCATTTTCATATTCATAATCTGGCGCAATTTGTATTACGGCCTTAACTATTTCAGATCCAGGTCTATCAGGATTTGGAATGCCAATTGTGGCTACCATTTCAATAGCAGGATGCTTTGTCAATGTATCTTCCAATTTTGCTGAGAAAACTTTAAACCCACCAACAATAATCATATCCTTTGTACGATCTGCAATTCTCACATATCCTTCTTCATCCATAATCCCAACATCACCGGTATGCATATAGCCCTCTGAATCAATAGCTTTCTTAGTTTCATCTGGTTTGTTATGATATCCCTCCATCACCATCGGACCTTTCACACAAATTTCTCCAGCTTCATTTAAAGGTACTTCTTTTCCCGAATCTGGGTCTACGAGCTTAAATTCCACATTAGGAAAAGGTAGGCCAATGTGTCCTAGTTTTTTCTTTCCTTTTGAAGGATTACCAATTGTTAAAGGTGAAGTTTCAGTCATACCATATAATTCTATAAGTTTGCCTTCACCAATTATGCTCTCAAATATCTCCTGTGACTCTTTTGGAAAAGGTGCTGCTGCTGAAATAGCATAATCTATCATATCTTTATCGATTTTTGTAAATTTTGGATTCTTTATCAACATTTGATACAATGTGGGTACGTTCGCTAAGACAGTTGGCCTATATTTCAGCATTTCTTTAATAATATGGTCAGTGTCTCTTGGATTAGGGATTAAGATCTGACTCCAGCCTAGCATTATGACATTTGCGCAAGTAAATAATCCTGCTATATGGAAAAATGGAAACCCTGATAATCCAAAACCAGTTCCAAACTCCCAACTAAGCCAATGCTGAAAGATTTTTATATCTGCTACGAAATTTCTGTGACTTAACTTCGCTCCTTTTGGGGGACCAGTAGTACCTCCAGTATACTGGATGAATGCAATATCATTTGGATTTACTTTTGCATTTGGTAGGTCATCAGGATATTTCCCTTTGACTTGTTTATGATATTCAAGCACATTTACTCCTTCTAAAGGAGTTACCTTTCCTTTGGGGATCTTTCCTACTAGTTTCCCTAGCTTTGCAAGCATTTTGGGCATAAACCCACCAACTGAAGTTGTAATCACAAGTTTTAATGAAGGAATCTTGGTATAAATCTTTGTTATATGACCTGCAAAAATAGCATCCAATGTAAGCAAAGCAACTTGCTTTCCTTCAGCACCTAAATCATTTAACTGATATTCTATTTGAACGGCTGAAAGAAGTGGAGAAACTCCTGAAACAATAATTCCTGCTTTTAAAGCACCCAATATCCCAATTATATATTCGGGAATATTCGCAGTATTTATTCCCAGTACATCTCCTTTCTTCATTCCATTCTCAATTAACATATGAGCAAATTCATTCGATAATTTATCCAATTCTCCATACGAGATTTCCGTACCGTAGAACGCAATTGCTAGTTTTTCAGGGAGTTCTTCAAATGTTTTTCTGGTAATTTCAGTAAAAGAAAAATCGAATTCTTTAGGATTCAAATCAGTAATTCCTTTATCATATTTATCTTTCCAAAAACGACTACTATAACTCATCATATTTTCACTTAATTTTAATAATATACATTTATTTAGTTTTTAAACTATAAAATTGGCAGATTGATATTAAACATTACTTATTATAAAATTTGATTTTACCAATCAATTTTTTTTTTATAATCATTACACTATAGAAATGCCAAATATCTCAGTCATTAGAAATTTCTTATTTTTACTTTCAATCACCCCCCTCCGTCTTCATGAAACGATTTTACTTTTAAAAGAACTTCTTTTTTTGTAAAAAGAAATAGTGATACTACCCCATAGAGAAATCACGAATATTTCAGAAAATTGTCGGTGTATCTTTGTTTTATTTTGAAGAATAGTTACTTCATATGATGACTCTGAATCAGACAGGATTCACATTATATAAAAGGAACAGTAATATCTCTCTTATTTCAAGTGGGGATAGCACGTTAGATGAGTTGCTTTCTGGGGGCTTTCATCGTGATTTGGTGTATTTACTCTATGGGGATAAGAAGCTAACGAACAATATTTTGTTAACCACTGCCGTTATTGCCCAGAAAGCTTTTACCAATGGAGGACTCGGGGAGGGTATTAGAGTTGCTTTTATCGATGGAAATAACCGTTTTAATCCTTATAATGTAAGTAAGTTTGCAGTATCCCAGAATCTGTCACCACGGAAAGTGCTAGAAAGCATTCTTATTTCACGAGCGTTTACATGGGATCAAATGGTCGAGATTTTGGAGAATAGACTTTCTATACTTGAAGATGTGAAAGTCGTATTAATCTCTGGGATTACGACTCTATTTGAAGGTTATGAAAGACAGACATTTGAAGATTTGCTAAGGATAGTAGACGGGATTAAACAGATACTCTGGAAAGCAAATCCTCTCATTATTATAACAGCACCTTTACACGATAATTCCCTTTTTAGACCAAAGGGTGGAAAAATACTTTCTCATTTTGGAAATGTGCTCGTGAAGATAAATGATGATGATAGGTATGTAGAATATGTTCTCGTACAACACCCATATCTTCCAGAAAATCGGTTGCTAAAGTGGAAACCTCGCACGACCAAGAAAAAGATTCCTTTAAAAAATACTACATTAGATTATTGGGTGTAAATCTTTAATATTGACACTAGTAAAACTGCAGCGAATATGATTATAAAAGATCCAAGATCTATTGAATCTCTGAAATTTTAAATACTTCTACTTTCTTGCTACCAGTTAAATCTCCTAATTTTTTTTTTTAAAAAAAGGGGAAATCGCAAAATAAGAAAAATTCTTTAAGAATACAACTTGAGTCTATTGGGGTTAATTTTCCTCTATATTAAGCTACATTTCTATGATTTCTATCTATTAATAAAATGTGAATTAATCTTTACCACACATATAAATATATAAGTATAAATAGCCTTTAAATAAAGTAAATATTAGTAAGATTAGTACTGGAAAAAAAAAATAAAAGATGTGAGGAATTTTGGATAAGACATTTAGAAAAACATTTAAATTAATCTGTGATTCATGCGGAGAATTTACTCATACAGACACATTATATTGTGAAAAATGTGGAGCTAAAGCTATTAGGGAAGCAACGAAAGAAGATTATGAAAAACATGAGAAGGCAGCAACAGAAAAAACTAAGGAATCAAGGAAGGTTGCTGATGGACTCAAGAGAGACGACGAAGAAGTTAAAAAAAAAGCCGATAAAGTTAAAAAAGATAAGAAGAAAGCTGACAAGGAAGCTGAAAAAGAAGCTGAAAGAGTTGAAAAAGCTGAGAAAAAATCAATGCATTAGTATCCTTTTTAATAAAAGAAACAAATTTGTTTTAAGATTAGTTTTGGTCGAGGTATTATAGGGAATATTTATTTTAAAAATTATATTGAAAAATATTTATTATTCTTTTTTCTTTTTTTTATATATACTAGGATCTTTTTGCCCAAGTGTCAAAGGATCACCACCATATCGAATTTTCCTTCCTTGATAATAAAGATTAGATTTTTCATCACAGATTTTATTCCATTCTTCTAAACCATATTTTTGAATCATAACCAAGTTATAAACTTTTGAATTGTGAGGCTCAAAGATTTCAAATTTTACAATTGGTTGTAACATTTCACATGGGAATTCATTACATTCATAGCAAAATTCAAATCCTTTCCTTGTAACACATTTATAAGTTTTGCATACGGGAAATTTATGAATTTGCCCCTCTTGAGCTCTACATCCTTTACATCCAAAAGATTCTACTCCTGGACATCTCTTGCAAAAAATTCCACAGGGGGCATGCCATTCATTGTTGTTTTCAGTCATTACTTTACTGGTATATTCGGTTTTTTCTAATAAATTAATAAGTTTCAGTCTTATTTAATAATTTTTTTCCAATAATTATTAACATAATATCTTTACAAATTTCAAACTTTATGAAAACACTTAAATAGGGTATTTTATAGTATAATGATGGAATTTTCAAGTTCAAATATCATGAATAAAAAAGGAAGTGAGTTATCGTTACGAATTATTTTGTATATCCTAAAGGAGATGTGAAAAGATGCGAATTGTGTGAAGGAAATGGTATGATATATGTTTGGAGAAGTGATTTAGAAGATTTTGAACTGATATTTTGTCCAGAGTGCAATGAAAAAGAAGAATAATCTATTAAATCTGATCAGTTTATACCAAGAAGTTTAGCTGCATTGCCATAAAGCCATTTTTTCTTCACTACTTCTTTCAACGGCAACTTCATAACCTCATCAGCTAATTCTTTTATTGACATTCCCATGAACAGCCAGGTAGATCCAAATAGAATCCTATCTTGTAAAACCGAATTACCATAATGGATAAGAGGTTCCCAACCAGTTCCCTTCATACCAATATATTTAGGTAGGTAAGAAGCGATATCAATATAAATATTAGGATTATGCCAGGCAACTGCTATCATTTCATTAATCCAAGGCCAACCCCCATGTCCAGCAATCATTTTTAATTCAGGAAAATCTTGGGCAACAATATCAAGATAAATGGGGCGTTCCACTTCCATTGTATTAGTAGAATAATTGATTGATATATGAAACCATATCGGAATATCAAGCTCTATGCAAGTGGAATATATAGGATACATTTTTTTATGTGATGGTGGAATTTGAAACATAAATGGCCTAATTGCAATCCCTCTAAGGCCTAAATCATATGACCTTCTAATCTCTTTTAGGGCTTTCTTTTTTTTTAATGGGTCAATTCCAGCAAAACCTATAAATTTATCTGGAAACTGTCGTACTATTTCAGCATAATAATCATTTGGTAATCCTTTTATTCCACTTGGAGTTTCTTCATCTAAATTGAAAATGACGGCTTTTTCAACTCCCATTTTATTGAGTTGATCGACAAATTTTTCAATAGACATAGTTAATTTTCTTATTTTAGGTAAAAATGGTTTTATTGCTTCTATAAGTTCGGAGCTATTCAATGTTGATTTCATTCTATATAGCTCTTCTGATGTGATCCCTAAAAGAGGTGCTACTCTTGGGCCAAAAACGTCCTTAAGATATCGTCCCATTTGAGGTGGTAATGAAACAAGAAGATCTACAAATACCTCTTCAGTAGGTACATAACAAAGAGAATCGATTATTTTGTACATCTAAACATCTCATAAATTCTATATAGTAATATTTTCCGAACTATTATTATTTTCCTTTTAAAAAAATCAGAAAATTTGTATTGTATTTTTGTTTTAATTTGCCGAAATACTTTCTTTTTTGGATTTTACTCAAAATCAAAGTGTCAGATATGGGAAGAACTGTACCCTCTTTTCGACCTGCTTTAGAACATGAGATTGAAAGCTGGAAGGATTTCAAAAGAGCACTGCGCCCGGAAGAGCAGAAGATATTCGATAAATTGATGAATTTTGCGCGAATTCATGCAGATGCCGGCAGCATGAGTGCGCGTCCAATGTTGTCAGAAGTTTTGTTTATTTCTTTTGCGGTCGAACAAGAAAAGAAAATCGAAATGCTAGAAGGAAAAGTAAAAGAATTAGAAGAAACGATAAAAGGAACAGAATAGAAATTGTACTTTCATGAACAATTTGATGGTTGGCTTTTAGATGTTTCCACATATAGCAATGGAGTAATTCTCTGGGTCAAAAAAGCAAAAGAGCAAAAAGTCATAAAAATTTTTCATGACTTCTGCCCCGAATTTTTCGCTGTGCCAAAAAAACATGTTGGTAAAGACTTTAAAAGACTAAAACAGATTATTAAATCCCACCATAATGTAGAGGATGTAAGAATTTGTGAAAAATATGTGAAGCTGGAGGATCACAAAAAAACAAAAATTCTTGGAGTTTCTGTTGTGAAGCCTTCAGTTTTTAAGAAGACAATTAACGAAATCGATGAAATCGGTCTTTTTACTTTGTATAATACTGATCTTCCAATTTCTCAGATGTATTTCTATGTAAATGACTTGTTTCCGATGTCTCTTTGCAGTTTCAGGGTCAAAGTTGAGAATAAGGGAAGAGTTGGTGCTTCAATAATGCGCCTGATATCATTAGAATTAAATGATGACAATGAAGAATTATTTTATGATTTACCGCCTCTGAAAGCTGTGTGGCTAGATATTAAAATACGACAGCGTGGAATGAAAGCTTATTTCAATGATCCTCTACTATATGCAGAAGTCAGTATTGTTGAAAAGGATGAGAAAGCCAATATCCCAAGAGCAGATGGACAGAGAAAGAGAAAGATCCTAATTGATAAGGCTGATGAAGGTGAAACAATCAAAGCAATTAGTAAGGTGATTGAAAGATTAGATCCTGACATTATATTAACACGCGGAGGAGATGAATTTGTATTTCCTTACTTAGCTGCGCGAGCGTCAGCGAATCGAGTGTCAAAGGATATATATTTTTCTCGCACTAGAACACCACTTAGGAAATGTATCTTTAATCTATCAGGAAACTCAGATCATTACATGTCTTACGGAATAATAATGCGACGTTCTAAAACACAAGTCTATTTTACGGGGCGTTTTCATTTAGACACTACGACTTATGGCAGTCTACATTTTAGTGAAGGTAATATTCCCGGAGTTATTGAAGTTGCAAGGGTGTCTCGGGTCCCTATGCAGAGATTATGTAGAGTTACAATTGGTGGTGCCCTGCAATCGATACAATACTATAATGCATATAAACTAGATCATCTTATCCCGCCTTTCAAGAAAAGCCCAGAAGGTTTTCGAAACTGTATAGACTTAATCACAAATGATCGGGGCGGTCATATATTTGAACCTTTAATCGGTGTTTTCGATCAAGTTGTAGAATTGGATTTTTCTTCAATGTATCCATCTTTAATGGCAAATTTTAACATTTCTTCAGAAACAATTAACTGCAAGTGTTGCAAGGACGATGGAATGGGCATTAAAGTGCCGGGTCTTAATTTCCATATATGCACAAAAAGGGAGGGTATAATATCAAAATCGATAAGCCTCCCCCTTAGAAAACGTTTAGAGTGCAAAGAATATAATAAGACACATGATGATCTTCGCTATAAATTCACGGATATTGCTTTGAAATGGGTGCTTGTTGTAAGTTTCGGATATCTTGGATTCAAGAATGCTCGTTTTGGCAAAATTGAGGCACATCAAACAGTTTGTGCTTTTGCTCGTGAGTTTTTATTGAGATCTGCTGAAATTGCGAAGAATTATAATTGTAAAGTTGTTCATGGAATTGTTGATTCAATGTGGCTTCAAGATAAAAAAGGAAGAACTCCAGAGGAATTTGAAATAATTACAAAGAAAATTGCAAAAGAAATTTCCGAAAGCACAAGTATTCCAATGAGTTGGGATGGGCGCTTTAATACTATTGTTTTTTTACCTTCTCGAGCAGAGCCAGATGTCCCTGCACTTAGTCATTATTGGGGTATCAAAAGCGATGGTGAGATAAAGGTCAGAGGCATTGAAGTACGGCGTAGAGATATGCCCAAAATTGTGAAAGATGCACAGTATGCTTTTATTGATATATTTCAAGGAGCAATGACAGTTGATGAGTTTAAAAAAAGAATACCGGAAGCAAAGAAAAAACTCTTTGAATATGTGGAGAGGGTGTACTCCGGAAAAGTTTCCCGTGATGAACTCACGATAAAACAAAAGATCTCTCGAAGTCCAAATCAATATAAGGTAAATTCATATCAAGCAGTTGCTGCTAGACAATTAGAACGATCGGGTGTTATAGCGTCCGCAGGAAAGAACGTGAGATATATTATTCTTAATGCTGATGCTGATCCGAATTTCCCTGAAAAAAAAGTAGTCCTTTCAGATTTATATGATGAAAAGAAACATGAATATGATCGAAAAAAGTATGTTGAACTACTGAAAAGAGCTTTTGAAAACATTTTTCCTTTTGAATTCCCTGAACTTGAGGAATTATTGACTTCAGATTATAATAAGAAATCTCTTCAAAAAGATCTGTCATGTTTTATTTAATTTAAAAAAAAGTTTAGGGAATTAAGATTATCCCAAAAAAATCAAATATGATTATTATTAGGCAGAATAATTCTAATAACATCCATAGATTACGTTTTAAACTTCTAATCGCTCCAATTGGTTTGCCAGAATAATTGATAATATTGTATAGAAATATAATTATCCATGTGATTGCTAAAAAAGTAATTGGGAGCATTAAAGCTACTAATTCATGACCAACATAGCTTAAGAGATATTCATACCCAAGAATTGTGAATCCTGTTATAACTAAAGTAAAACCAAGTCCGAATGAATATTCTGCGAAAGATACGAATCGATTAATACGAGATTCAGCAACGTTCACTAAATTTGCTTCAAATTGAGCTTTCGAATTAGCAGATACAGAATTAACAAAAAATATAAATGACACCATTAATAAAAAAGTGCTTGTAACTATGCCATTTGTTGGTGGAACTTGCCAAATTAAAGCTAAAATTGTCAGAACTGCTCCAATCATCACCGTACTAAGCACAATCCAATCTCGTACATTAATTTTTTGTAAATTTTTTTCTTCACTCATTTTCTTCACTAAATATTTTTAGTTAATTAAAATTACTTGAGACTTAAAATTTAAAGATTTTGATGATTATATCTAAAAAAAGTAAGGAGAATTAAAAAAAATATTAATTAAATGGTTGCCTTATCACAGTTTTCATATTTTCTGGTTTTGCTTTTCTTGGATCACTAAGATAAATCTCATGATGTTTATAGTTACGCCCATTAAATGATCCGCCGTGAGATTTAATGAAATTGTGTATTTTTTCAATATTGGGACCTTCTTCTGAATATGGGCCTATATGCATAATTTGTGCTGCTTTGCCTTCCTTGTATTTTTCAAAACGGAGTTTTGCTATTACTTTTTCAAGTTCAGGGCTTTTTTCTATTGTGTTTTTAATTGCTTCATTTATTATCTCTTGAGTTATCCAATCGGGTTGCATTATCATCATAGTCCATTTCCATTTATCTCTATTACCCTCCGTGAAATCATCCATATCATCTGCCCACCA
>JBHLNS010000021.1:0-50291 GCA_048941285.1 Promethearchaeota archaeon | reverse complement strand
GGGAAGCTCCAAATATTCAAGTTGGAACATATTTTATCCCAATTATTCCATATTTAACCGATAATGATGAAAATTTGAAAGACGTCATTAAAAAATCTAAGGAAGCGGGGGCAGATTTCGTGTTATTTTCACCTGGATTAACAATGCGAGACTCGCAAGCTCAATATTTCATTAATAAATTGAAAAAAAGTAAGTTCGTTAACGTAGTTAAACCTCTCTTGAATTTATTTAAAGGAGAAATCCATCCACCATCTAATTACTGTAAAGATATCAATTATAAAGCATGGAAATTATGCCAAAGATATAAAATTAATGTTCGTGTAAAACGCTGGATACCTTCAGATTACCGTAAATGGAATTATAAAATATCAGAATTACTTTTAGATAAGGAATATATAGATTTTTTGAATACCAATAAATCAAATAAAATGATGATGTGGGCGGGATTGTACCTTAATAACATTGAAGAATCGATTTTAGATATATATAAAAGAGGAGAATTGCATACTTTAAAAAATTTCAATTCAAAAATAATAAATTTTATCAAACCTTACCTGGAAAAAAGTAAAGAATTAAAATTTAAGACAGGGTTAGATAATTTTCTATGATAAATAAAATAACTCAGGAAATAAAAAAAGAATTGAAAAAGACAGCTCCTAAATTAACCAGAGAGCAAATTACCTGGAGAAAAAGAATATTAAATTCTGATAATCCTCAATTTACAGAGTATGGGCATAAAGTTTCTGACATAGAAAGAATTACAAATGCAATATATAAAAAGGTAGAATGTAATTATGAGGATTCTTTAGAAGTTTTCAATAATCTTGTTATGTCCAATGTTCAAGAAGAGAAATTTGCTGGTTTCTTTATTCTTAACCATTTTAAAGGAAGTTTTGATGAGGAGACAATAGATAATTTTGAAAAGGTATTATCTAAATATTGTGATACTTGGGCTTTTTGTGATACTAGCTGTATTAGGGTGATAGGACCATTTCTAGGAAAAAAGAATAATCAAGTCTTGGCTTACAGAACTATTGAAAAATGGTCTAATTCAAAAAGTGTTTGGGTTAGGCGAGCCTCACTAGTAATTTTACTTAAGATCATCATGATTCAAAAAAAATTTGATGATAATTTAGTCTATAAATTTGTAGAGAAAATGCATAAACATCCTGAGGATTATATTCAGAAAGCAATTGGATGGCTCCTAAAAACTTGTTCAAAATATAATCCAGATTCAGTTTTTATATATTTAATGAATAATAAAGGAAACCTCTCTCGCTTAATCCTAAGATATGCGAGTGAAAAGTTACCAAAGGAAATGAGAGCACAAATATTACTTTCTGAATGAAGTATTCTGACACTTATAGGATTATCGCGAAAAAATTATAAATTAGACATCGTTTAATACACACTAACCCCTAATATTTCTGCTGAAAATTAATGAGCTCACCATTTAAATTTAAGAAAAAAATTATACTTTTGCTAATTTTATTCTCATTCTTAGCTGTAGTTAGTATTGATCTCAATTATTCTAAAGAAGATACAAATATTAGATCGGATCTTTATGAAAATTTTATTTTCCGTAATGTAAAAATCTCAAAAATATCAGGAAAAATTCATATTGATAATAATTGGACTGAAACTAAGGAGGCTGGAATATGCACAGGGAATGGTACTTATTCAAATCCATATATTATTGAAGATTTGGCAATCGATGGTGGGAATTCTGGAAGTTGTATTCGCATTGAGTATTCAGAAGTTTACTTTAAAATTGAAAACTGCACAATGTATAATTCAGGAAATTATTGGGATGATTCAGGAATAAGATTATCATATGTAAAGAATTCCCAAATCTTTAATAATACATGTTTAAACAATTTTTACGGTATATACTTAACTGCTTCTAGTAATAACACTATTATAGAGAACAGGGTAAACTATAATAGAGAAGGAATCTATTTAAGTGGTGGATCTTTTAACAAAATTTCGGGAAATATTGCAAATCGTAATGATTACTTTGGGATTACATCATATGCTAATCAATATAATATAATTTCAGAAAATCTATTGGTTAGAAATAATTACGGAATAGAATTAGATACTAATTATAATAACACAATTGTGAACAATTTTATAAAAAATAACCTTTATACTGGTTTAATTTTATATTCAGGATTTAATAATACTATTTCTGGGAATAATGTTTCCAAAAGTTATAATGGTATACATCTAGTCAGGAGTAATAACAATAATATTTCAATAAATAAAGTAGATAACTCATATTATGGAATTCGATTGCGTCTTTGTCTAAATACCCATCTATCGGAGAATACTGTAAACGAAAATTTAATTGGATTTTATTTAGATGAGTGTGAAAATGCAACAATTTCAAATAATATAATGAATGGTTGTGGATTAGATGTATCAGGCTCCAAAAAAGCACTAAGTTCCTATAATATAGATAGTACAAATACTGTAAATGGAAAAACATTGTATTATTATATTGGGGAAAAAAATCTGGAGTCAAATGATTTTTTAAATGCGGGACAAGCGATATTAGTAAACTGCAATGAATCAGTAGCATCAAACTTAGTTATTTCTAATACTACTATTGGAATTTCATTAAACTATTGTAATAATGTTAATATCGCCAGAAATAATCTAAGTTATAATAAAATGAATGCAATCGATTTGTATTATAGTAATAATAATACTGTTTCAGAAAACGATTTAGATGACAACAAAAATGGAATACTTTTAACTTATAGTGATTCTAACACTATTTTGGAAAATAATTTAATTCAAAATAATTATGGTTTGTATCTATTAAATAGTACTCGCAACACTATTTTGGGAAATCTTGTATTTGATGACAATATATATGGGCTATATTTAGACGGCAGTAGTTCTAATTTTGTTTTAGAGAATCATGTATACGACAATATTTTTGGAATATATTTAAGTTTATATAGCAATTATAATACAATTTTGAGAAATGTCGCGAATAATAATTCTTGGGGACTCTTTTTAGAAATTAGTGATTCTAATACTGTTATGGAAAACATTTTAAAAGGTAATATTGAATCGGGGATTTATATAACGTTGAGTTATTATAATATTATTTCAGAAAACGTCGCAAATAATAACAATGAATCTGGAATATTTTTGTTTAATAGCGATTATAATATTATTTCGAGAAATACTGCAAATGACAACAATATAGGGATATTCTTATATTACAGTAATTTTAATAATATTTTTGGGAATAATCTAATAGGAAATAATCAGTGTATCGTGGAAGATGAATCTGAGGGAAATATTTTCAAAAATAATGGTTCATGTAATTATGGTGTCATAACATCAGATATTTCAATATATATTCTTTTTGCTATACTTAGCATTCTATCCGCTTTCTTTCTTATCCTTACTATATTAGTAAAAAAGTCTAAAAGATTCAATTCTTAAATAGACTTATAAAACATTCTAAAAAGATGTAAAAATCAATTTCCAATTAATAATCTTATCATTTTAATCATAAGAAGTACTTTCGAAGACATTTATATATTCTATTTGTATTAAAAAGTACATAGGTTTTAATTTCAAATGATTAAAAATGAAATCCAAAACTAAAGCAATTATATTAATTTTAATAATTTTCTTCAACCTGTCAACTGTATTTATGGGGATTATCTATTTTAAATCTGAGAATATTAATATAAGATTCAACGATATTTGTGATTTTAATATCGATAATAAGAATTTAAAGAATTCAAAAATTTCGGGAATAATTCATATAATCGGTAATTCTGGGTGGGTTGATTTCAGAAATGATGGAAATTGTACAGGTTCAGGTACTTATTCTGACCCTTACGTTATAGAAGATTTAATAATAAATGGTAATGGGACAGAGAGCTGTATAGTAATTGAAAATTCTAATGTCTTCTTTAAAATTGAAGATTGCACAGTCCTTAATTCAAAAGGCTGGTCTGATGCTGGAATTCAAATATCAAATGTTAATAATTCTCATTTAATTAATAACAATTGTTCATCTAATTTTTTCGGAATTGCTTTAAGTTATAGTAATAATATCACAATTTCAGGCAATCATTTAAATAGAAATTATTGTGGGATATATTTATCAGATAGCAATAATACCAAGATTTCTGGAAATATTATGAAGAATTGCGGGTTAATTCTTTCGAGTTCATCTCCTGAGGTAGGGGTTCATAATATCGATGTCACAAATCTAGTTAATCATAGACCACTATATTATTACAATAAGGAATTTAACTTAAAATCGAATGACTTTATGGATGCAGGGCAAGTTCTATTAATTAACTGTGATAATTCAATAATTTCAAATTTAGAAATTTTTAATACTTCTATTGGAATCTCATTACAATATTGTCATAATGTTACAGTTACACAGAATAACTTAATTGATAATAAAATTAGTGGGATTGATCTATTATATAGTCACGATAACAATATTTCTAGAAATAATGTAATTAGAAACAATGTTGGAATCGCTTTTGAAGAAAGTAACAATAACCTCATCATGGGAAATGAAATAAATAAAAACAATTACAGTGGAATACACTTCACCCATCATAATACATATAACACCATCTCAGGAAACAAGATATATAGCAATGGGATGGGGTTATATTTTGATAATAGCAATTATAACAATATATCAAGAAATATTGTTAATCTTAATGAAATAGCCGGAATTTTCTTATCCATATCTTATTATAGTACGATCTGGCAAAATACTTTAAATAATAACAGTGGAACAGGTATATTTTTAAATGCGGGGCGTTATAGCTTTATTTCGGAAAATATAGCAAAATATAACAATTTAAGCGGTATTTATATAATGGGAAATGAAAATAATATATCCGGAAACGTCTTTAATAATAACGCTCAACATGGGATAGACATATGGGGTTCTGATGACCTCACACTTGTTGATAATACAGTAAATCTAAATGGGGAGAATGGGATTAAAATAGACTTTAGTTATAACAATATGCTTTTAAGAAACACCGCAAACTTTAACAGTAAGAATGGGATTGAAATAATATCTAATCATGACAATGTACTCTCAAGAAATACTGTAAATTTTAACAGTGAGAATGGCATTGAATTATCAGATTGTATGTATAATGAACTTTTAGGAAATATAATAAACGAAAACAGTCTAGCTGGCATAAAATTAATAGAAAGCGATCAAAATCTTATTGTGGGAAATACTTTAATAGGAAATAATATTTGTATTTCAGAAATAGATTGTATAGGTAATTACTTTGAAAATAATATTTGTCGTGATTCCTACCCTGTCAATTTAGTTATTCCAGGATATGCTTCTTTGTTTCTGCTTAGTATAATATCTATTGTTTCAATATTTTTCATTAAAAGGATAAAGAAATCTTCAAATTTGAATTCTTAAAAGTTCAGTGAAAAATTTATTAAAATATCTAAATACCAATATTTTATTAATCATCTTATTATTTTAACTGTTTGATACATTTAGGGAAATATTTAAATATTCAATTGCGATTAAATCCTTATAATTTCTTAAGTTTCTGGCATAACTATAATGAACTCGAAGGTCAAAATAAAACTAGCAATTTTGATGACTTTTGTGATCTTCCTCGACTCCTCAACTATATTTATAATAAATCTCAATTTGAATCCTGGAAATTATAATAAAGATTTAGAAAATAATAATTATTTTAAGATGGGTACTAATTATTTGAAAATCTCTAAAATCTCAGATAAAATCCATATAGTCGGTAATTCTGGCTGGTTAGATTTTAAAAATGAAGGAAATTGTACAGGTTCAGGTATCTACTCTGACCCATATATAATTGAAGATCTGGTAATTGATGCTAAAAAATCAGGAAATTGTATCTTGATTGAAAATACGAATGTGTTTTTTATTATTAAGAATTGCACCCTCTATAATTCAGGAAGAACTTGGCCGGATGCGGGAATCCGAATATTTAATGTAACAAATTCTCAAATCCTTAATAACACATGTCTAAACAATTATCATGGAATATATTTATCTTTCTGCTATAATAACACAATTATTAAAAATATCTTAAATTATAACCGAGGAGGAATATATTTACATCATTATAACTATAATAACAATCTATTAGAAAACAATATAAGAAATAATAATGAAAATGGGATAATTTTAGAAGATTATAACTATTATAACACCATTTCAGAAAATAGTATAATTGATAATGGTATAAATGGCATTTATTGCTACAATCATAATTACTATAATACATTTTCAAGAAACAAAGTTTTTAATAACACCGATTATGGGATAAATTTATTTTTTTACAATGATGATAACACGGTTTCTGGAAATAACGTTAGCAGAAGCACAATGAATGGTATAAATGTATATTATAGTGACTCTAACATTATTTTAAATAATACGGCAAATAATAATAATCAATATGGGATTTCACTATCTTATTTTTGTGATAGTAATAGTATATTAAATAACATCGCAAATGATAATGAAATTGCTGGAATCTCTGCAGATTTAAGTGATTTTTCGATAATTTCAGAAAATTATATTAACAACAACATGAATTATGGCATAAATATATACGATTGCGATTATACCATCATCTCAAATAACACAACTAACAATAACACTATTTTTGGAATATTTATATCTCATTACAGCGACTATAATTATATTTTGGAGAATACAGCAAGTTATAATAGAAATTCTGGGATTTTTATATATCTAAGCTCCTATAATAATATTTCTGAAAGCATTACAAATTACAACTCCATTGCAGGAATTAAATTAGTAAGAAGCGACTTTAATACAGTATCGGGAAATACTTTAATCGGAAATGAGGTATGTATAATAGAAGAATATTGTATAGGAAATACATTCAGAGATAATGGGGCTTGTAAAATCAGCGTTGGTACTCCAGACATCTCAATCTATATATTATTCGCTATACTTAGCATTCTATCAGCTATTTTACTTATTATAAGTATCATTTTAAAAAAATCCCCTAAATTCAATTCTTAAAGATATAAGCTAGGAAAAATCAAAGATAAAGAGTATAAAAATATTATATTGATTTTATTGAGTAAAACCATACATGAAAAAACTTTATATGATATTTTTTCCTTTTTAAATTACGAATTTTGATATTTTAAAAACTTAAATGTTTTATAAAGTAAAAATTCTCTATTTCGCCAAGGTGGCGTAGCCCGGTGTACATTGGAGAATTTCCAATGACGGGTAGGAACGCACTAGACTGAAGATCTAGGTATCGAGAGTTCAAAAAAAAGGCCCTTTTCGAGCTTTATTGAATCTCTCTCCCTTGGCAGATATATCTTATTAAATTCTTTTGGATCTTATGAATTTCTAATTATAAAATTATACTATATAATTATTCTTTTAAAGATTCGATCTTTTTTTATTTTTCATTTTAATCTTATAATTTTAAGATCATTCTGATAAAAATTTATAACAGATTCTTAATTTAGAAGTTTTGATTCAAAATGAACTATGATTTTAATAGAATTATTGATCGTTCTCAAACTAATTCAGTTAAGTGGAATACACATTTTCTGAAAGAAAAATATGGAACTGATGACATCTTACCACTTTGGGTAGCGGATATGGATTTTCAATGCCCTCAACCTGTAATTGATGCATTAAAAAAGAGAGTGGACCAAGAGATTTTCGGATATTGCTGGTATAAAATCCCAACATATTTAGATGCTGTTTCAAATTGGATGAAACGAAAACATAGTTGGGAAATCGATAATGAGTGGATTATTCTAAGTCCTGGAATTGTTCCGGCCATATATATGCTAATTCAGACTTTTACTAATGTAGGAGAGAAAATTATCGTCCAATCCCCCGTATATTATCCATTTTTCAGCGCTGTAAAAAATAATGGACGTATTTTATTAACAAATCAATTAAATTATGAGAACAAGAGGTATACTTTTGATTTTGATGATTTTGAAGCAAAAGCTAAGGATCCACTGACTAAGCTTTTGATCCTTTGTAGTCCTCATAATCCTGTAGGTCGAGTATGGACTGAGAAAGAACTCCGGAAACTTGGAGATATATGTTTAGAAAATGATATTTTAATAATATCAGATGAAATTCATCACGATTTAATCCTTTCGGGTCATAAGCATACTCTTTTTTCTACAATATCAAAAGATTTTGAGAAAAACACTATCATGTGCACAGCACCAAGTAAAACCTTCAATACTGCTGGCTTAAAAACTTCTAATATAATAATACCAGACGACAAACAGAGAGAATCATTCTTAAACACAATATCCAAGAGAAACAGTGTAATGAGTCCTAATGTATTTGGTATAGTTGCTCTAGTAGCAGCCTATAATGAAGGAGAAGACTGGTTAAATCAAGTAATGAAATATATAAAAGATAATTTTCAATTTTTAAAAGAATATGTTCATGAAAATCTCCCTAATGTGGATTTCATTGATCCGGAAGGAACATACCTTGCTTGGTTAGATTTCAATAACTTAGGGTTGGATGCCGAAAATCTTAGTAATCTTATGATAAACAAAGCAAAAGTCGCACTAGATGATGGTAAAATATTTGGTCCTGGGGGAGAAGGGTTTGAAAGAATTAATGTAGGATGTCCAAGATCAATATTGAAGGAATGCATGAAAAGAATAACAAATGCCTTAAATGAAGAGCTAATCTGATTTTATATACTTTATTTGCATTAAATCTAATAAATTAAGGGATTTTAATTCCTTCTTATGTCGTTATCTATTAAATCTTTAAAGTTTTCATTATCTTCATCAATAAATTCCCAAAATTCATCGTAAATTTCTTTAAGGGTCATTCTTCTTTTCTGGGATTCAAAATTCCTACTTTTCAAGCTCTTCTTTCTAAAATTTTTAGTTATTTTTGGTTTATATTCAAGATAATTGCCATCTAAGATTAAGTTTTCAAATATTTCATCAATATTGTGTTTGGGTTTTTTAGAAATAGAATTTTTTTCTCGATATAACTTATTCTCAATTTCAAAATCCACCCTTTGATATCCACGTACTTGAAATTGCTTATCTACAAATGCTTGGAATTGATGATTACACACTAATCCTTTGGCAATTGACATGGTAGTCAATTGTTTTGCTCCAGCTACAACAGAAATAGGAACATCTAATAATTTTTTTGATTTGCACACGGGACAAATAAATTCAACTTTAGATGTATTTAGATTTATATTTCTTTTAACTTCTGTAACTGCCATTATAACACCTTCTTGAGATTATCTAGAATAAAAAATAAAAACCCCATTTATTTGTTAGAAATAATGATATAATTTAATAAAAGAGAGATAAAACATTAAGTAATTTATTCATAATATTGATTAGGCATTAGCGGGATCAAATTTCTTATTCATATTAGTTTCATCTAATTCAAAAGTTATCTCGAAATTCGTTATAAGATCACTCTCTATTTTAAATGTATGTTCGCCTTTAGTGAATTTCTTAGCAGTATTTTCATCTATTTTAATTAAAAGACTAATGCTATCACCTAAGTTAATTGTTCTTCCACTAAGTTTACCTTCCAAAATATCATTTATATTAAAGGACTCATTTTTGTGATAAATTAATAAACGATTCGAAACATTATCTAAATTGAAACTTTCCTTACTAAAATCTAATGGTAAATCATCTAATAGAAACTTACCATAATGTGATACATCAAAGCTATTTGAATCAAATTCTTTTAAATTAAAATCTCCTATTTCAATCTCTTCAGGAATAGTAAAAGGTATTATTAAATTTAGAACTTTTATTTGGAGAGAATCTATCTCTCCATCACCAGTTGTATCGATAGTATAAACGCTTTCCTTTGGGGGGAAAAGTCTTCTTATGAGTACTTTAAAGGCAGATAAATCGTACGGTATAAGTAGTCGACCTGTTATTTATTAATTAATTATTTATAATTTTAAATATTGAAAATATTAATATTTTTCTACTTCAGAAATCTTTATAGGGCGATTCTCTTCATATGATTTCTGAGCAGCTAAAGCTATTAAAACATTTTGCAGTCCATCTTCACCATTTGGCTTAGGATCTATATTTTTACTTAAACATTCAAAAAAATATTTCAATTCATTTAAATATGAATCCATATATCGCTCCATGAAAAAATATGGAATCTTATCAATATTAGTACATTCAGCAGTATAAATGCGAACAGTGTTAGTCGCCTCATTATCAGCCACAATACAACCCCTTGAACCAAATACTTCTACACGTTGATCATACCCATAAACTGCTTGACGAGTATTATCAATTATACCAAGAGCTCCATTTTTGAATTTTAAAACCGCTACAGCAGTATCTATATCTCCGACCTTCCCAATTTCAGGATCAATAAGTACTGCTCCAGTTGCATAGACTTCTTCTACTTCACTCCCTATTTGAAATCTTGCCATGTCCCAATCATGTATAGTCATATCAAGAAAAATACCTCCTGATCCCTTTAAATAAGTTAATGGAGGGGGAGCGGGGTCTCGTGAAGTAATTTTTACAATTTGAGGTTCACCGATTTGACCAGAAGACACTGATTTATTACACCTTAAAAAATTGCGATCGAAACGTCTATTAAACCCAATCATAAGTGCTATACCCATTTCTTTCACAACTGAAAGTGTTTCTCTAATTCGCTCAATATTTGCGTCAATAGGCTTCTCACAAAAAATATGCTTTTTTTTATATGCCGCTTCTTGAATAAATTTCGCGTGAGTATCTGTAGGTGAACAAATTACCACAACGTCTATTTCAGGATCATTAAAAATTTCAATTGGGTCTGAAATTAATTCAGGTACTCCAATTTCTACTGCCCATTGCTTTAATTCAGCATTGATTTTAATATCAGCTACCAATTTTAAATTGATATCAGGAAATTTCCTTAATAGATTTTCAATATGTATTTTACCGATTCTCCCTGCTCCAATTACTCCTACATTTAACATTTTTCCCAAAATATATCACTTAGAAATCTTTTAATATTTTAATATTAAAAACTCGTAACAAAAATAATAGATTTATATTTTATTAAGTCTAAATTGATTTAATTAATTAAAAATTTATTAACAAACAATAAAAGTGTTAGCTTAATGAGCGAAGCAAATGTACAAATTTATGGATATCGTTGGATCGTCCTTTTAATCTTTATGTTAGAAAACATAACATTACAGATTTTGTGGATAAGTTTTGCTCCTGTGAGAAGTCTTGCTGTAATATTTTATGGAGTTGATGCGCTTTCAATCGATTTATTGGCAATGAGTTTCATGATTGTTTACATTCCAATTACATTCCTATCAACTTGGATTATTCATAAATATGGATTTAAAATAGGTGCTGGAATAGGAGCTATAATTGCTGGAATCTTTGGTATATTAAGATTTGTTGCATTCGATGATTATTTAATAGTTTTATTATTCCAAATAGGGGTCGGAGTAGGACAACCATTTATTCTTAATGCAGTTACAAAATTATCTGCAAATTGGTTTCCCTATAATGAAAGGACAACAGCTACAGGCCTCGCGCTGATCTCTCAATTCTTAGGAATTGCTCTGGGTATGTTTATTACGCCATTTTTAGTCATTGGAAATAATCTCCTTCCAATGTTGCTTATATATGGAATTATATCTATAATATCAGGAGTAATTTTTGTATTATTTGTAAGAGATAAACCCCCTACACCCCCATCAATAGAAATTACTGAAGAAAAAGTTCTAGTAACTGAAGGTTTGAAGGACTTATTTAGAAATAAATCCTTTATCATTCTGTTTATTCTATTTTTCTTAGGTCTAGGAATTTTTAATACAATAACAACTTATATTGAAGGAATAGTAGTACCAAGAGGCCATGATCAAAATTTTGCAGGAATGTTAGGTGCTTTAATGTTAATTGGTGGAATTATAGGCTGTGTAATTATGTCTACTATTTCAGATAAATATAAAAAACGTAAAATATTGCTGATTATATCACTTTTAATAGCAACGACATCATTATTTATAATAACATTTACTGTTGATGCTCTAATGCTAAGTATTCTTGGATTTCTCTTGGGTTTCGGAATACTTTCGGCAGGACCAGTTGGTTTAGAATATGCAGTTGATTTAACAAAACCTGTACCAGAAGCAAGTTCGAACGGAATGTTAATGATGATCGGCCAAGTTGGTGGAATCTTGTTAATCCTAAGTTTAGAAAGTGTTAAAATAAGTAATGATTATTGGCCTGCTCTATTAATTCAAGCAATATTACTAGTTGTCGCCTTAATATTAAGCTTCTTACTGAAAGAAACTAAAAAAGAATAAACATTTTTTTTATTATTTTCTTATTTTTTTAGTAGAATTATATAAGTTTGGGGATTTTGAGAGGTCTAGGTTAGTTATGATTTGAGATCATAACTTTTTTATATCATTTTTATCTATTTTTGTTATTAAAAAATAATAAAATGGGATTGGATCTCTTATTATGAATGAAAATCGTGTGAAGGAACAAGATATTGAACCAGAGGAAGAAGCTGAAATTGAAAAAGAAGCTCTTGAAATTAAAAAAAAGCAAGAAGAAATTGCTAATATAAGGAGTGAAGCCAGTCACTTTAAAATTAAAAGTGCAGAATCCTTAGAAATCAAGGAGGATGAACCCTTTTATCGATCACCATTAGTTAATATTATAGAAAGTGAGGATCTATACTATTTTATAGTGGAATTACCAGGATTAGACAAAAAACATGTTGAAATTTCTTTACAAGGAGGAATATTAGAATTACGCGGTGAAAAAGCAATAAAGGACAAAGAAAAAAAAGATGAGAAAAAGGAGAAAGATAAAAAAGACAAAAAAGATGAAAAGAAAGAAAAAGATAAGAAAAGGGAAAAATATGAAGAAGTAAAGGGCAATTATATAAGGAGAGAAATTCGAACTGATAATTTCTTTCGAAGTTTTCTTATAAATGAAGAAGACATAAATGCTGAAGAAATTGATGCAAGTTTTAAAAATGGTGTTCTAAGATTAATAATTCCCAAAAAAACAGCAAAGATAAGTGATAAAAGGGTAATAGAAATTAAATAATTTCAACCATTAACAATTATTTTTTTTAAATTTCTAAGTTCTTATTTTTTTCATATTAAAACGAAAAATTTAAATATGTAATGTAATTATTAGGAATTAGAGGTTGTCAATCATGAATTGACATAACTCTTAATATTAATCCAAATCGTAATTAATTTCTAAAATAATTAAAATAGAGGTGTAATATATGTCTGATAAGATCGAAGTAAAAAAAAGTAAAGATATCAAGAAAGTGAAGGATGATAAAAAAAAGCATGAAATTGCTGTAAGAAGAGAAAGTCCTTTTTCATTATTCCAAGAAATGGATCGCATGTTTGATGATTTATGGAGAGGTTTTGATGAATCATTTTGGCCATTTAGAAGGAGAAGATACGAACCTATAAAATGGAAAAATCTCCCTGTTTATAGAACGCCTTTATCAAACATCATCGAAGATGAAAAGAATTATAATATTACTGCTGAATTACCCGGTTTGGATAAGGGAGACATTGAAATAACTTTCCATGATGGAATGTTGGAAATCAAAGGCGAGCAGAAAGAAGAGAAAAAGGAAGAAAAAGAAGGATTTGTCAGAAGAGAATATAGTTCTGCGAGTTATTATAGAGCGTTTAGTTTACCAGAAAACATTGATACCAACGCAATTGAAGCCGGTCTTGAAAAAGGTATTTTAAATGTGAAGATACCAAAGAAAGAACCAGAAAAAAAAGAGAAGAAAAAGATCGAAATAAAATAGAATCTAAAAGAGAAAAAAATCTTCTTTTTTTTGTTTATTTTAATATCTTCTACTTTAATATTTATTAAACAGTTTTTTGAAACTAATTAGACTTGAGCTCCACAATATGCACAATATTGTGCTGTTTCTTTCGTTATAGGTGTTCCACAATTAGAACAGAATTTTGGTCGTTCTTCTGAAACAATTTCTTTTTCTGGTATTGATAAATGTTTAATCTGTCCTGTAGTTGTATTAAATTTTCCTATTAATTGACCTGAAGCTTTTAAATCTAATATAATAGCTTGAATATCTTTTCGTGAAATTCCTGTTCTTCCGCTAATATCTTCAATGGTTGCTTCTGGATTCTCCCTAAATTCAGCTAAAACAACATTTCTTAATTTACTTCTATTGGCTAATGCATAAATTTGACTGACTAATATTGCTATCCCAATCCCAATGCTAATAAAACCCCACCAACTCCATTGATCCAAAGGAATAAATGAGGAAATTCCCCAATAAAGGAAAGCACCAGCAATTATTAATGCACATATAGAGAAACCTTCAGAATATTGATTTCTTGCATATTTCAATTTAAATCACATATTTTTTCAATTTTTAAGTTCAAAAAGAATATTGGATATTAGTCTTAAAGTTTTATAAATGTTTAGATTGTATTTCATCAGTTTATTTTCAATTACATTATAATATGAAAGAATAAATTATCATTTCTGGTTAATTTGTTTTAACACATTTATTTATCACATTAAAAATCTGAGAAAAATCTAACTGGTCGTCTAATAATGTTATAATAATTTTACCCATAAATTTAATCGAAAAGATATAATAGTTACTGGCATGAATTAAATTAAAATCAGGGCTATGAACTCCAATTTCCGAGGTAATTTCTTCAGCTAGTTCATATAACTGCGACATATTTAACCCAATTGAATTTTTATTAAATTCCTGGTTAATATATGATTTGATTACAGCTCCATTTTCAGAAGTGATTATAACAAAATATAGTCCTAAATCTCCAAATTCTTTGATTAAAGATTGAAGAACTTCATCAACTTCTAAAGTTGCAGTCATTGTAATATAATTTAATGGTTTGCTTATATATAATTTTAGGTAAAATTTAAGATTTCTATTCAAAATCCTACAGAAATTCTAATGTACTGAGAATAATTATTTTAAAAGTAATTTTAAATATTATCTTTTATATACCCCTGTCTTTTATTAAAAATTTCATTTATAAATAAATCAATAATTTTATTTCTAAGTGCGATACCAATTCCTTTTTGGAAAATAGTCTCAATATTTCCCTCCATATTTAACTCTGAGAGAATAAAACCCCGTTATTGGAAAATTTGGGAGGGTTCCTTTATTTATTGGTAGTTATCTTTTATTGCTATCATTGATCTATAAAAATTTTTTGTGCTTATTTTTTCTTTTGTGTTAATAAATTAACTATAAATAAAGTATTTAAATCTATTTGGATTAAAAAAATAAAAATTATAAAGATTTTTGACAACAAAAAATATCATATGTTTTTTTAAAAAATAAATTAAATTTAATAAAACTGAGAGAAAAAAGATATTTAAATAAATTATTAGATCCTTCTCTTAAAAATTAGATTAGAATTGAAGGTTCTAGGCTCGGTTTATATATTTCAAAAGAAATTATTGAATCTCATGGCGGGTAAATTCTCGTAGAATCTAAAGGAAGACATAAGTGTGCATTATTTTCAGTTAGCTTAATTAAAAAATAAGAACGGGCCTGGCAGGATTCGAACCTGCGACATCCCAGTCCGAAGCCGGGCACCCTATCCAGACTAGATTACAGGCCCTTAAATTAGGGTTAAAAATATGTAAACTTATGTACATTCATTTATTATTTCTAAAAAATCTTATTGTATTAAATTTAAAGAATAAAGTAAATCATTTTTGAGCATATTAAAAAGAAGGAACAAACATGTAACTACTCGAATTTTTTAAAACCATTATTTAGATATAAGAAAAATAATCTAAATAATTTCATAAATCTTAAACCTTGAGAGAGATCGCCATCAACTTTTATTAATCCTTTCATAAACGCATCAGTTCCATTCATTTCGCGCTTTAAGATTTTGATTAATATATCTTTAGTGTAATTCACTGCAAATGATGCATTTCTGTTAATTCCTTTTTTATAAATAACTGAATTATTTGAAACTTTTAACCAAAAATTAAAATCTAAATCCCTAATGTAAATTTGGTAAATATCGTTGTAATCTTCGATTTCTTCTCTTAAATCTTCAGTACTTATGAACTTATCAACTGCGAACTTAATGAACTTATCCAATACAATTTTTAATTCTGTGTCGTTGTTTTTCAAATCACTAAGAACTAAATTGAGATTCTTCGTATTGAGCATTGTAGATAACTTAATACAAAATCAAATATATTATATTTTTATACCTAAAAATTCCTTATAATCTAAATCTACGTTTTGGCATATAAATATTTCTATTATATACTTCTACATGTTTTCTTTATCTGAAAGGTCTCAGAATAAAATTTTTATACTTTTCTTTATTTCATTTTTTATAGATAAATCTTATTTTTCCGTTTTATGGTTAATTTAATGCCCACATAGTGTAGCCCGGTCTAGCATTCGGGACTGTCAAACTCATATCATTTAGATGGAGTATAGTGCTCCTGCGACGCGGGTTCAAATCCCGCTGTGGGCGCCATTCTAAATTTTGGAACAAATTTCTGTTCTAAAAAATCATTTTTTCTCTTCTTAAAATTTTGAATTTAGTGTTATTTACCTAAATCGAAATCTAACACATCTAAATAGCAGGCTTACTAATCCTGAAGATTTATTAGAAATAGACATACAGTATTGGACTTCTATAATTATAAAGAGTTATTTCAAGTATTTAAATTACTAAAATTTCTGCGCTTATGGATTTCTCAATATTTTACGCTTCCAATATATGGAAAAAGAAATTTGATTTAAGAATAAAAATTGAATAAAAAAAAAGAAAAGATTCTTTGAAATTTAATGGCTTGTCTCTAAATCTATAAATCTTCTGCTAAATCTTCGTAAGCTTCTAAAGCAAGCTCTACAATCTCTTGAAATGCCATTGCGTCTTGAAGATTTCCTTCTACAGTGATATCTCCAGCCATATAAGCTGATGTAGCATCTACCTCTCCCATAAGAATGCCTGCTCCAACCTCGAGTGTTGAAGACATTGTAAATGAAGGATTATCGACATCTCCTTCACCAAAATCTAAGTTTCCTTCCTTTACAGTAAGCCAGTACTTCTTATCAAGGTCAGTAATTATCATACTTATGGCAATGTCCATGTCCTCCAATTCTTCTTTAAGATCCTCATTCTCCTTCGAGATTTGCTTGATAAATTCGTACATCAGCATTACATCTTCAGCAGAAGCAGATGACGCTCCTGCGTCTTGAGCAGCCTTAATTTTTTTCAATAACGATTCGTCAACCATTTTAATTTTCAACCTTTTTGTATAATTTTCCTCTTTTATTTTGAAAATTATTTAAGAAAATTATGTTATTCACTGAATATTTTCTTAAAATAACAATATTAAAAGGTTATAATGATATAAAAAGGTTTTATTTCTTTTTTGTCTTGAATTTTAAGTTTCAACTAATAAGTTAATTTGTTTACGTTTAAATGACAATTTATTAGTTTTTTAGTTGAATTTCAAAATTATTTTTTTATATTTTATCCCTTTTTTTATGAATTCAGATATTTTTCCATGCAATCATATTCATTGTTAAATAATAACATCTATTACTATTTTATACTCATTTTAATTTGCCTTAAAATTGTATTTTAAAAAGCTAAATTATACCAAAGCAAAAAATTATATCTGTATTTTTTTATTAAGGTTTTGAGATAAAACGACAAATTTTCGTATTTGGTGTTTTAATATAAAAATAGTATTAGAAAGATTATATGAAAGTACAGATAACCTTGTAAACCAACAGTTTTATAAAGATGGCCAAGATCTAATTATAGGTAGAACCCCTGAAATTTCTCTTAAGATTAGCAATTCAGGGCAAATAATACGGAAATTTAAAGACTTATTTAACCAAAATTTAAACTTATTTTTAGATGGGAAATATTTAGAATTTATTAGTCTCTTCAAAAAAATAAAAGGTTTAGATGAGAATTATATTAGAGAAATTTACCAAGATCTCCAACTTAAATTTGAAAATTTAAAGGAAACTAAACATATTAATTCTGTTATTTTATACACTCTAGTTTTAAATTCTCTAATATCAAGCATAAGAGATCTTAATTTTGAAGAGACAATAAAAGAGATTAAGAAACGGATATTGAAAAAATCAAAAATTCCAGAGAAAAAAATCCAAGGAGAATTAGATAAATTATTTATGAGAAATGATAAAAACATATCTATTTTATATAACCTCTCATACCTGGATACGTTAGCCGAATCTTTTAATTATAAGAAAGTTGCACACACATGCAAAATACAAAAGAGTAAGTTTATGAATCGAATCGTGAAATATATTATCTTGTTAAACAATTAGATGATTCATTTCTTCGAAAAGAATATTAGCGAGAGCATTAATTACAATTTCTTTCAAATTCTCATCATATAATCGTAATCTATCTGAAAATTCAATTTGAATTGTTTGGCTTTTAGGGATACGAGACGCACCATAATGTGCTGTTATATATCCCCCCGTTAAAATATACTCCTTCCTTCTGGGATGTCCCGGCGCAATTGGTATATTAAGCCTTAGTAAAGTCTGAATTATTTTTCCGCGAATGTTTTTTTCCCAATCTCTCTTTTTAATTGTCTTGGAAAAAAAAGATCCAAGATTATTTGTGCCTAAAATTATTTCTACGTCTCGGAACCTTGGTGGTCGAGCGTTTTTTTCAAAACCATGGATATCTATAAGCAAGGAACGATTAAATTCATTTAGATTGTTATATATCCATTCTTCAATTTTATTATGGTAAAAATTATAAATTTCTCTACCAAGAAATGAATTTTGATTAAATGCTTCATGCTCTCCACGATTTAAATCAATTTTGCTTCTTCTTACCCTTGAACTTATGTAAGAAGGCATTCTAATTCCTAATTTTTCATTTTCAAAAGTTATATTAATCAGTTTGGCTAAATTTTTAGCTAATTCTATAGTCCCCCTGTCAATTCCTATAACACCATTTTGTCTTTGAGGAATAGAATCGCATTCTAATTCCCCACCATGGGGAACAGAAAGAATTAAAGGGATATTACCTTTTTCAAACTCTATAAATTGTTTAATATCAGACATTTTTTATTGAATGTTAATAAAAAAAAGATTAAATTATTGGGGAATTTTGAAAAGTTAAATATCGAAGTATAATAAAGACGCTTATCCAGACTCCAAATCCTATTATTCCAAAAGTATAATATGCAAACGCACTCTTTTCTTTTTCAAAGGTAATATATGCGAATAACCAGGTTCCAAGACCACCTAATGCACATAAAAGGACATCTGTAGTCATATTAGCCCAACTATCGGCACGGTTTTCAAATTTCCAACCTAATGGAAGAAATAATGCATGTTCTATGATCTCCCAAATTACACCACATAAAACGGTAAGAATAAACACGAACAATAATGAGAATATTGGAATTTTTCCTTTTTTTTTAGGGATTGTATAAAACAACGACCAAAATAAAAATAGTCCAATTCCAAAACAAATATGGCCTATCGAATAAAAATCAAAAACAGAAAGCCCTACTTCATCAGTTGTGGTTGCGAACCATAGATTTAGTAACATATTTCTAACTCCTTATAAGAATTTAAGTAATAAATCACGTAATACTAATTTAAGTTTAAGTATTATACTACTCTGGAATGCGTTCATAGAAAAATTATATCTATTGTAAATTATTAGAAATTACTTGAGATAATTAATTGGATGAAAAATTTGCCTAAAGATATTGCTATTGTTGTATATTATCATAAAAATAATATCTATAGTTTCAATGCAATAATAGGGGCATTAGAAACAGATAATTATTTTGATGAATTTAAGATTTACTTTATTAAAACAAAAGAAGAATTGTTTTATGGACTAGAAGATATCATAAAAAACCATAAATTAGTAATTATAGGGTTCTCTTTTTTTACTACTCAATTATGGGAGATATATAAATTAGTATCAGTTTTAAGAAAGAAATACAACGAAAATATTCTTTTATTAGCAGGCGGTCCGCATGCTACAGGGGATCCTTTAGGAGTACTTAGACTTGGGTTTGACTTTGTTGTTGTAGGAGAGGGTGAAGAAACTATAATAGATTTATTAAAAAGTATTAATAAAAAAACTAATTATGAGAAAGTAAAGGGAATTGCTTATATCAATGATTCCAATGAATACATTTTTACTGGAAAAAGATCAACTATTAATTTAGACGATTATCCTCCATTTCCTCTTAATGATCGAAGATTTGGAGCAATAGAAATAACCAGGGGCTGTCCTTATGTTTGTTATTTCTGTCAGACCCCCTACCTTTCCGGGACAAAACCAAGACACAGAAGTATTGAATCAATTTGTAAGTATGTAAAATTATTGTATAATTATTATGGAGATTTTACTGATGTAAGGTTTATCACTCCAAATGCATTTTCATATGGCTCTCTAGATGGAAAGATGTTAAATCTAACAAAACTAGAAAATTTGCTCAAAAACATAAGAGAAATAATAGGGACTAAGAGTCGTTTATTCTTGGGATCATTCCCATCAGAGGTTAGACCAGAACATGTCACTAATGAAACACTCAACTTGCTCCTGAAATATGCAGATAATGATAATATTACTATTGGAGCACAGTCAGGTAGTCAAAAAATCTTAGACTTATGCCATAGAGATCATACAATTGAACATATATATAATGCTGTAGAATTAGCATTAGACAATAATCTTAACATTAATGTGGATTTTATTTTCGGTTTACCTGGAGAAAATAATGAAGATGTAAAATACACAATATCTATGATGAGAGAATTGTCTAATAAAGGTGCAAAAGTACATGCTCATTCCTTTATTCCTTTACCTCAGACTCCATTTGCTAAAGTACCGGTCAATAAGATAAAAGATTTGTATAAAAAGGAAATAATTAAATTGATATCGAAAGGCTTCGCATTTGGAGATTGGAGGAGACAAGAAAAAATGGCCATAAAGATCGCTAAATATATAAAGACAAAGAAACTAGAATAAAAATCTCTATTTTTTGAGAGTAATCTGATCTTCAATAATCTCAATGAAACCTTCTTTTTCTAATTGGTTAAGAGTATTTTTTATTCTTTTTGGTTCCTTAATATTAAATTCTCTATGTATTTTTTTTATATTCACAGTTCCTTGTTTAATTAATAAATCTAAAATCTTTCCTCTAATTTGCCTTGTTGACCCTTTAAACGGTGCTTGTTTTCGATATTGAGTACTTTTCTTATTTAATTCTGGATGAATTTTTTTGAGCATTACACCATAATCCATTAAAGCATAATACCATTCACGAGGATTAGCATTATCAACTGTCTTTTTAACGATTGATAAAATTTCTTTATCATTGATCTTCCTTTTATTATGAAAGAAAAAATAAATGTAAACCCTTCTGATATTTGTTTCAATAAAAACTGTAGGTTTATTAAAAGCAAATGTAATAATTGATGATGCCGTATTATGTCCTATTTGTGGAAAGGATTTTAACAAATCTATTGATTCAGGGAGTTTTCCCTTAAATTCTCTAACAACAGTATCTGCTATTGTTTTCAATGCTATAGCCCTTCTGTTATATCCTAAGCCCTTCCATTCCTTAAGAACTTCTTCGATTGAAGCCGCAGATAGAGATGAAAAATTAGGAAACTTTTTCGTAAAATTTAAATATTTTTCTGATACCCTTCCTGTTTGGGTTTGTTGGAGCATTATTTCTGATATTAAAACATTATAGGGGTTTATATTTTCCCTAAAAGGAAATTTTCTCTTATGATTTTTGTAGTAATCATAAATAATTTTCTTAAATAATTCTATTATTTCAGAGTTTAGACCCTTTTTGCTATAAAGTCTATGAAAGTCGCTAATAAATAATTCTTCGTTAATTTTAAACACAAAAAAATTGTCATTCTATAGTAGATATAAAAAAGGATTTAGTAAAATTGAATTTATGGATTTTAAATTATAATTTAAACTTCGCATTTCGAAACTAAGAAAGATCAAATGCGAATATCGTAACACCGCTCTCTATTCTCTTAAGTTTTAACAAATATCCTGAACTATTAATAATATGCAACATAGGTTTATTTTCAAGCAAAATTGAACCAGAAAATGTACGGTAATTGAGCTCTTTGCCAATTTGTACTAAGTAATTTAATAAAAATTTAGTTATCCCTAATCCTCTCCAATCTTTATGAACTACAAAGGCTAACTCTGCGATAGAGGGTTGAACAGTTTTGAAAAATGCTCCTAAAGCAATAATTTTTTCTTCTCCATCTTCACTATATTCTCCGACTAAAATCATATCTGTTGAGTAATCAATATTAACCATCGGTTGTATTTTTTTATGGCGAAAATCTTTGACAGGGGTAAAGAATCTCAAATATCTATCTTGTTCATCTAAGGAATAATGAAGTTCTTGAATCATTCTTTCATCTGTAGGTTTTACAGGTCGTATTCTTACTTTTTTTTTATTCTTAAGCTTAAAAATAGTCTCATATTTTTCTGGATAAATGCTAATTCTTCCATCTATAGATATGGGTAATTTTTGATCTGAATATACGTATTTCCATTTTTTTGCATGTTCTAATAACTCTTCTCGAAAATTCGGATGTGCTATATTAATCATTTCAAGAACTCTTTCCCTGATACTTTTTCCATAAAGATAAGCAATACCCCATTCAGTCACTACATAATGGATGTCTCCTCTTGTTATTACAACACCAGAACCAGGTCGAAGATAAGGAACTATCCGAGAAACCAAAGTTCCATCTTTTAAAGTTGCCGTGGATGGCAATGTCATAATTGGTTTTCCATCAATTGCTTTCCCTGCCCCTCTTACAAAATCAACTTGTCCTCCAATTCCACTATAAAATCTGTATCCTAAAGAATCTGAATTTACTTGCCCCGTTAAATCAACACTCAAAGCAGCATTAATAGCTACTTGTTTTTTATTTTGACTAATTATATAGGGATCATTTGTATAATCACACGGATGGAACTCTACCATAGGATTATCATCAACAAAATCATATAATCTTTTAGATCCCATTACAAAAGAGCAAATAATTTTATCTCTGTGTAAGGTCTTCTTTTTACAGGTCACTACGCCTTTTTCGACAAGATCAACTATCCCATCTGAAAATACTTCACTATGAACACCTAAATCCTTTTTTCCCATCAATTCATTTGTTACTGCATTTGGAATTTGACCAATTCCCATTTGAATAGTTGATTCATCTTCAACTAAAGAAGCTACAAATTTTGCTATCCTAGTAGACACATCATCAAGCTCACCATAATTAAATTCTATAATGTCATGATCACTTAGAACAAAAGCATCTATGTCATCCATATGAATAAAAGAATCCCCTAAGGTGCGTGGCATATTTGGATTTATTTCAGCCACTACTTGGTCAGCAGACTCTGCAATAGGCTTAACAATGTCTACGTTAATTCCATAACTACTAAAACCGTATCGATCTGGTGGACTTACTTGAATTAGTGCAGTATCTATGTGTATTTTTCCAGATTTAAATAAATTGGGAATCTCTGAAAGAAGCATTGGTGTATAATCCGCTTGGCCGGCATCTACATATTTACGAAGTGATTTTCCAATAAAAAACGCATTATGCCTAAATAAATCTTCTATACCTCCAGCAGTTTCATAGTAATCTAAATCACTAAGACTAAGGAAATGTAGTATTGCCACATCAGGAAGTTTTAAACCAAATTCTATTAACTTTTTTGTAAGATCAATAGGTTCTGAACAACCAGAATCAATAAAAATACGATTCCCTGGTTTAATGTATTTCTTAATTGCATCATCTAAACTTACATGTTTCTTTCTATATTCTGCTAATAAACTTGAAATATCTTGATTATTAGTAATTGGCATATATTTTATTTAGTTTTTATAGGATTTTAAATATAATCTTAATTTTATATTACAAGACATTGAATTTACTACAGCTACAAATGAATAAAATTCTAGTAAAAGAAAAGAAAGAGCCTAAATCAATACAAAAATTTAAATTAAAAGATAAGATTAGGTGCTTTAAAAACGATTAAAAACATTGAGACCTCAGAAGAACTTTAAATTTGTTAAATTTAGGTTTTTCTTTCTTTTTTTTTCTTTTTATATTGGTTTCTTTTTGTTTAATATCTTTCAATTTTTCTTTTTATAGCAAAATAAACAATAATAAATATTTAATTTCCTTCTAGAACTTATATTTTTATGAAAATAGTATCCTACGATTACTTATGGCAAAAGATACAGTCGATATTGAAGATCTAGAAGCATTTATTACAGGCTTAAAGCATTCTTTTGACACACTAGAAGATATTGATCCAACACAATCAAAAGGATTTCAAGCACAATTAGCAAAAGCAATATCAGATTTGAGGATAAAAAGAGCTGCAAAATTTGAACCCCTTCCAAAATATATTGGACAATTTAACAAGGAAGATCTCAAAAATATGTTATTGAAAGAGTTAGAGTCTTTACAAAATGATTTAGAAACTTCTGATTATAATTGGAGGAAAAAGTTTGAATTGGTTAAAAAGATTGCTCTGGTACGAGAGCAAGTAAATAATATGTAATAATTTTTCCTGCCCTAATCTCAGCAATAATCCACCAGGTTTTAAAAATGTTAATAGATATCCACTGTCACGCTAATCTCTATCTTATTATTGAAGAAATAATTAAAGAAGCAAAAAATCTCGGAGTGGAAAAGATCATCTCAGTTGGGATGAGTTTTACCAGTCTAGAGAGGATATTAGAGATTTCTGATAAATATAATGCAATCTATCCTGCTTTAGGAATCCATCCTGAGGAAGTGAGGATGAATGAAAATATTCAAAATCAATTAGATTCAGTAGTAGATTTTATTAGTAAAAATTGTGATAAAATCTGTGCTATTGGAGAAATCGGGTTAGATCACCATTTTGTTAAAGAAAAGGAGTTATACCCACTTCAAATGGAAATATTTAAAACTATGCTTGAATTAGCACAAAAATTGAATTTACCGGTTAATCTACATACTAAAGGTGCAGAAACAATAGTTTTTGATCTACTTCCCTCATTTAATATTCCTAACGTTAATATTCATTGGTATTCTGGACCTGATCATATATTAAATTTAGGAATTGAACGAGGATATTATTTCTCAATTACACCTGCCATTAGTTATTCTCCAGCGGTTAAAAAAACAGTTTTAGATGTTGATATAGATCATCTACTTTTGGAAAGTGATGGACCAGTGAAATATTCTGGAAAAATCGGCACTCCTGCAATGATTAAAGATGTTTTAAATGCCATCTCTAAATTAAAGAAAATTAATTCTGAAGAATTAGAAATACAAATTGAAAAAAATACTAGAAAAGTTTTTCCTAAAATCTTTTAAATCTTTTTTGTTTAATCGCAAAAGTCTTATATTTTCATTAAATTAATAATTTCTTCTGGGAGTTCTCCCTTATTATTCATACGGTTCAACATATCTTTAACTTCAGAAATACTGCTTCCATAAATATGTAAAGAATTGCTAAAATCTAAATAGTGACCTATTCCAACTCCTAGTTGATCAGCAACATACTTTTGAATTCTAATCATGCCATTAACATTTGCTTCCCACGCTCTGAATAAATCTCTACTTCTCCAAGTTGTTTGCATTATTAATTTTCCTTCTTTTATACGCATATAAATTCTTTGTAAACAAGGAGGGTCTATGTGAAATGGATCAATTAATGGTCTCCAGGTTATCGCTTGTGCTCTACGGCTATAAGGTCTTTCTTTAAGTTTTTCAATAATATAATTGATTTGATTAATCCTCGGTAATTCAAGTACGGCTATTGGTATTTCTTTAATTCCAATTTGTTCTGAAATATTTTTATCTAAGTCAAATTCAATACCATTTTTCAATCTCCAGATATTTGACTCTGGAGTACTTATTACTTTTTCGGCTTTTAACAACTTTTGATGTCCTTTTACAGTATTATTTTTGATAATTGTAAGATCATAATTTCTGTGAATCGTATCCTCGAGAGAGAATGGTGTATAATTATAAATTCTGTCGTGATACGAATATGGAAAACTAACATCAGACTTACTTAATAAATAATCATTTATCCCTTCAATTATTTCTTCAATATATCCACTTTGTATAGAACCAATTAAATATGTATCTGCTAAACAACCATAAACTTCATAAGAATTACCAAACTTAGATTTAATTTTCATAACCTTATCTTTGCGGATAATTGGATTACTAAATGGTTCCGTAACCTCTATTAAAACTGTAGCATCCCTAGAAGGAGGTTCGTTAGGCTTATCATATTCTGTTTTAATATCATCACCTAAAAATAATACATTTCCAACAGCGGAAAGCCAAGCATCTCTAATATTGTTTTTTGAAATAAAAAAAACTTTTGCCATTTTTCAATATTTTCTTATGTTATGAATAATACTGATATTTACTATTTACAGTATTAGAATTTATTTATTACAAATTTAATAAAATTCAATAGAGTTTAATAAATTTTTATTTCAGCTTTTTCCAAATATTTAAAATACCCAAATTTTCATTAGTTTATTATAAGAATATAATAATAAGAATTATTTCAAAATATAATTAAACATATTAAAGTGAATTTTATGGGTGGATTTGGAAAAAAACTTAAGAAAGGATTGGCTAAAGGTTTAGGTAACATCGCAGAAAATGTAACCGGCTCTGAAGCAGTGGGAAAAGGAGTGAAAAAAACAGTTAAAAAAGGTAGTGTGAAAAAAGGAGTTAAAAAGGCACTTGAAGAAGCGACTGAAGATGATTAAAAGCAAAAAATTATTTTAAACCTTCTTTTTTCTTTTTATTTTTTATTAACATCAAATTTTTATTAATTTATTCCCTTTAAACTCTTAAGATTAATAAATTGAAGAGATTCCTTAAAAAATGAAATTAAGTCTTGAATTTTCTCCACCATTTAATGAGATCACTAAAAATCTTAATGAAGTACTTGAATTTGATAAAGAACTTACCTTAAATGAATTAATAGAATATTTTGGGCAAAGGTTTGGAGATCAATTTACAGATCTAGTTTGGGAAAAAGGAGTAAAAGGAAAATTCAACAAACTTCTTTCTATTATTATAAATGGGCAAAGTTATCAACATGATAAATTTTTAGAAACTATACTGAAAGATGGAGACCAAGTAGTCTTTATTTATATTTACTTTGGTGGCTAAAACATATAAAAATTAAAAAGTCCATTTTAGACTAAGAATATTATCCACATTGCAAAGCCTGTCAATAAGGGATTTAGTATGTTATCAGAAATATTTTTGACGTAAGCATCTATAAGCATAAATATTAAAGTGGCGATAACGCTCATTATGATAATTTTTTCGATAGCTATTGGCATCCAGGGATAATAGAGGATCGAAATTAATAAAACTACGACAAATGTTGATAAACCTCCTGCAATAAGACCTTCGATAGTCTTTTTATTATTTGTCCGAAGATGATGTTTTCCAAATTTCTTTCCTATAATACAAGCAACCCCATCTGAGCCGGTTGTAATTAAGGCAACAGCAGCTAATATCGGAAAAGGAGCAAAAATAAAAGGTGAAAAAGATAAAACTAATGGAGTAGATGCTATGAATGTATATAATTCGCTCTGTTTCATATCTAAATACCATTTTCTTGCCCAATTTGGTAACATATAATATTTATTTAGCCGAATAAGGTCTGCTACTTGAAACATAAATACAAAACCATAACCAACAGTAATAGTTAACCAGTAAGAAAAACTATAATTATCTAAACCCCACTGTGCTAAAATACCTATAACATTTAATATAGTCCCTATGGTCCAGAAGAAAAAAATCACCAGGCAAGTAAATAAATGAAGAAATTTTCTACCTAATTCGCTTTTTAAATCATCTACCCAATTACTGTTGAATTCTTCACAAAATTTGCTATAATCTCTTTCTGCCATAATTAACGGATTTCTTTTTGAAATAATAGCATTATACAGTAATGTAAGGCCCCAAATACCCATTTCAACCATAAAAAAGATAGAGGTAGATATCCATAAGAAATTCAAAGAATTTTGGCTTAAACTGGGAGAATGAAATTGATACATAAATGGAAATAAAAGAGCTGCTGTCAAAAATAGTAAAGAAATTAGAATCTCATTGGTAAAAACATGATTTTCTATTTTATTTTTCTTATTTTCTATTGTATAGATTAAAGTTAAAATCGAATATACAATTAAAATTAAACTCGTAAACAAGAAATACATTATATTAAGCCCTCTCAAATCCAGAATAATATGATTGTATAATAATTTAAGTTAAAGACAAATCGTATAAATAAATACACAAGGCTAAAGCCTATTGGTATTAAAAAATTATCTGATAAATTAATTGGTCGATTTGTAAGAATATCAATAGCTAAAAATACTAAAGCGAAAATCAGCGACCAAAAAATACCCACAAATATAAACCCCAATATTAATGTAACTACCGTACCTGCCATCGTACCCTCCCAAGTTTTATTTTGATTCCATCTAAGATGTCTCTTTCCAAATCTTATTCCAACTTGACTTGTTGCTAAATCACTAATTGAGGCAGTACCTAATATCATAAAAAATATCATTGGAGGACAAACAAATGCAGCAAACATCTGTCCAATCGCAAAATATAAATATGTACCATAATTTTGTTTCTCGTCTTCAGAAAGGTATATTTTGGTAAAAAATGTAAATGGAAAATAAAATCTTTTAGACTTACGAGCAAATTCATTTGATAACATGAAAATGGTCATAATATAAAAGAAGAAAAATAAAATATAGTAAAACCAGCCTAATGAAAAAAGCACTTCTTTAATAGAATTTGGTTCATTAATAATTCTTAAATATAACAGAAACATATTGTTTTCTTCCGGAATCATCCCTGTTGAAGACCCTGTAAAAATATGTACTAGAATTAGCCCAATATACCAAACAAATAGAAGTCCTATAAATATTAAAATATGATTAAGTTTTCTGAGAGTATCTTTCTTTGCTTTACTCCAGACCCTTCGTTTTTCCTCTAATTTAGAACTCAACTTTGAAAAATTATCTTGAAGGTCTTCTTTAATAGCAAAAATGACTCCTGTAGAAATTAAAATTAAAATTCCTACAATTAATATGGGTATTCCTAATGATATTAACCAAAGGGGGATAAAAAAATATCGAAGAGATGGTTCTTGATTCATCAATGAAACGAATAAAACGATATGGAATAACACGAATATTAAAGTAATAAATCCAAAAAAGTTATTCAGATAATCCGATTTATATGAAAGATGAATATAATTAAAAATTATAAAGAAATAAGAAGATACAATTAGAAGAAAATAGAGCGGAAAGTAATCCATAATTTTTATAACTTAATTTTTAACTATTATATATTTGTTCTTTAAAATTTATTAAATATATTTGTGTTGAACGCAAGGGAAATTATTAATTTTAAAATAAGTTAGAAGAAAAAAATTTACAAAAAAAATAATCTTATAATTAGTTAGCTTAAATTTTAAAGCGAGGGATATTAAGTTTGAAAAAAATTATATTAGCCTCAAAATCAATTGATCGAAGCGAAATTCTTAAGGCTGCTGGAATTCCTTTTGAAATAATTATAACTAATATTGATGAAAAGAAATTTAAAGACAAATTTTCAAATGCGGATAGTCTTGTAAAGGAACTTGCTAAAGCTAAATTAGAATTTGCTAGAAATAAGCTATCAAAAATGCAAATAGATGCAATAATTATTGCCGCTGACACTTTAGTCGTTCTTGATGGAGAAATAATTGGGAAAGCGCAAAATGAAGAAGAAGCGTTCAAAATTCTAAAAAAATTAATAGGAAGAACTCATGAACTAATAACCGGAATAGCAATTACTGAAACTACTAATTCTAAAATAATTGTTGATTCTGATACTACACATGTCCAATTTCTCGAACTCACTAATGAAGAAGTTAGTTTATATATTAAAACCAAAGAATGGAAAGGACGTGCCGGGGCTTATTCAATAAAAGATAGAGCTAGTTTATTCATAAGAAAAATTGAAGGATCTGCATCCAATGTTATTGGCTTGCCTATGCATAGAATATATGAAATCTTAACAAAAGAATTTAAATTAAATCTTTTGCAATCTGAGGGATAATAATCATAATGCAACCCAAAATTAATATCTGTGTAGGTTCTTTAAATCCTACAAAAATAAATGCAGTAAAATTGGGTTTTAGTAAATATTATAATTATTTTGAAGTATATCACATTAAAGCCGATTCAAAAGTACCAAATCAACCAATAGAATTAAAGTCTATTATCCAAGGAGCAATTAACAGAGCCCAATACTCATTAGATTTTATAATTTTTGAAAAAAAGACAAGTATTAATATTTTCGGTGTAGGAATTGAAGCGGGTTTAGTTGAGATCCCCTATACAAGAACAGGATTTATGGATTTTCAATTTTGTGCTATTATTAATGAAACAAAAAAAATTTCACTTGGTTCTGGTATCGCTTTTGAATATCCAAAATTCATTGTCGATCAAATATTCCCAAATCAAGGAAAAGAGATTGGTGAAATTATGGGAAAGCTTGCAAATAATATAAATTTGAAAAATGAGACAGGAGCTATCAGTTTTTTAAGTAAAAATGTTCTTACAAGAACAGAAATTCTTTCTAAAGCCGTGATTTGTGCTCTATTGCCATTTATTAATCAAGAATTATATAATACTGATGATTAGAAAACGATTCTTTAATTATTGAGTTTATTCTTTTGAAAAGTCTTTCCAAACTTTTAAATCTTCATAAAATTTTAAGATCCTCTCAAATTTGGAAATTAAATTATTGTAATAATCGTGATCAGCATATTTACCTCTAGAGCGCTCTTTTGCTATTTCAATTCCATTTTTATACAGTATTATTTTTTCTTCAATCACATTTTTTTTTCAATTATGTTCATATTTAAAACACAAAAATATCTCTGTAATATCCAATCAAAAAAAAATGGATTTTCTTACTTTAGTGATAAGATTTTTTTTAAATCTACTGCATTTAAATTAAGTAAATCTGAATGTGGAAGTCTTTCTGTAAGTAAACGCCAATTCTCCTCTTTTTTAAATATTTCTTTAAACAATGGTAATGCTTCATTTAAATTATTTTGATTAGCTAATGAGACAGCAGTCCAATAACTCATCTCGAGGTTTTCTGGAAACATTTTCTGAGCAGAATTATATTCATTAAGGGCTTTCTTCATATCTCCCTTCTCTATTGCGAGATCTCCTTTATTCATATGTTCATATGCCCTAAATATATTTAATAACCTGTCTAACTCTTTCAGTGGCTCAATATGATCCTCTACTCGGAGATCAATAATTGGATCTTCCCATTTATTTTCAGTTGATTCACCAGCGACAACTAGCAAGGCAGCAGATTGCTTTCCTCTTATATCCCCCCCGACAGACTCAGCAGCTTCTAAAGTTTTAATAATCCGTTCAGGTAAAGCTAAATTATTTGAATTTTCAAAAGCTTCCGCCATTGCTGGCCAAACTTTATTGGAGAGCATCATATTTGCTTGAACAGAAAAGTTATCACCTATTGTATGACCCGCATATTTTATACATTTTGATCCAGTATGTGTAGCGATACGTCCTTGAGTATCTAAAATAGCTAATTGTCTTACATCTCTTCCTTCATCATCAGAGATTAGAAAGGCTATTGCTTCCTGTGGTGATTTACCTTGTTTTAATAGATCAAGTCCACGTAAACCAAACGATTTATTAACTAATGATTGAGTTGCTACAACTCCAACTCCTGCTTCCCCCCATGAAACCACACTACCCACTGAAAACCAATGGCTTTGAACTCCTACACCCATTTCTCCCGTTTCAGAGTCCCTAGCTACAATAGAATATGTATGTGCGAAAATCTTATTATTGAATTGATTACTCTTATGAATCATAATAATTAGATTGGTTTATATCTTAAATAAAGTTTTATTGTTCAAGTTTAAAATTGATTATTATATTAGAAAGCAAAATATTAAATTCTTTTATAATTTAGAAAATTATTAAAAATCATTTTTTCAAACGTGTTGATAACAAATGGCTAAGAAATACAAAAATGAAGGTATAATGAAATTCCTAACTGTGATCGGAGGCTTAGTAGCTTTAGCTAGTCAAATTTTTACAATTGCTGGTATTCCATGGATTATTCCGCATTATGTAGGATTCTATGACTTATTATATGCAATTATTGGAATCGTTTTCTCCGTTATAACAATTTATACAGCAATTAAACCTAATAATCCCTTTCCATTTCATTGGCTATTTTTATTTATATTAGGAATACTTCTGGTGGTTTTCGCTGGTGGAATAATAGCATGTGTCCTTTTAATTATCGCTGCTCTTATCGGATTAATTGAAGATTTAAAGTGAAAAATTTAAGTAAATATTTCCTAAAAATAATTCAAATTCTTTTATTTTTATTCTATACATATTTTTTAGTTTTTAACTCTTTTTAAAAAGTGGTTAATAATTTCACCAGCGACATTTACATCTGTAACTTTTTGTAATGCAGTAAATCCTGGGATTGAATTGACCTCCAATACAGAATATCCGTTTTCACGCTCAATTATATCAACTCCAGCAATTTCTGTTTTAGTTATTTTTGCAGCTTTTATTGCAAGGTTCTCCAATTCTTTAGTTATTTCTATAGATTCAGCCTTAGCACCTGCATATATGTTTGTTTTCCAGCTATCACTGATCCTATACATTCCGGTAATGGCTTTATCTCCTAAAACCAGAATCCTTATATCTCGATTGAAATGATCAACAAATTCTTGTAAATAGAAAACTTGGTTTAATTTCCCTAAAGAATATATCACATTTTCCGCAAAAGCTTTATCATTCAATCTAGTTATTCCAATTCCTTTTGAACCGTATAAAGGCTTTAGAACACAATCTCCCCCCAACTCATCAAAAGCTTCTAATGCTTTCTGTGGATCTTCACAAATAATTGTTTTTGGTGTAGGTATGTTATAATTTTCTAAAAAAATTGATGTTAAAAATTTATCGCTCGCAATTTCTAATGATTCTCTTGAATTGATTAATTTTACATCATATTCCTCAATAGCACGTAGAATATCGAGTCTAAAAAATATCTTTTGAGTAATTGCGGCCCCAAATCCCCTTACAAGAGCCGCTTTGGGCTCAATAGATTCAAAATGTTTGTAAAAACTACGTTGGAACCCAACATCTACCCTAATTGATGAGGGAACGAAATAACGTACCTTATAACCATGTTTTTCAAATTCTTTTGATAGAATTTGAACTTCTGGGTCTTCTGAATTTGGAGTTATAATCATTGATTCCATATCAATATCACTTTAAAACAAATTACTTAATTAATCTATAGCACTAATTTTTAAATAATTTTAAGTTCTTATAAATCATATATGAATTCAATGGATCCTAAAGACACTGAAAATGAAATTGAGAAATTATCACATATGCTTAGTAAGATTCAAAATATTCACCTCAAAAAAAAAGAAGAACTTGAAGATTTAAAATCAGAGATAGATGAATTAAGAGATGTTATAAATCTCTTAAATTCTCTTATATCGGGTAAATCATTTCATAGCGCTGATGAAATTTACTCAAAAGAATTATATAAAAAAGTAGATAATCAAATTGAAGAGGATTATTTCGTCGAAGAAATCTCAAAAGAAAAAGTGGAAGGGACCAATATTAAAAGAAAAATATTTTCTAAAAGCAAAGAAAATGATGAAGAATTATTATGTGTTTTAAATTTTTATGATTTTAATAGAATTGAAATTAAATTTATTGAGCCCGAAAAGAGAAGTATTAAAGAAACTTCTGAGGATTTTATTCGCATATTTTTGAAAGGAGCATTAATTAAAATTAAAGAAAGTAATCCAAACTTAAGTTTAGATTATAAATATCTCAGAAAAACTGAATTTATAGAAAATATGAGTATTAGAGGTTTAAAATCAATAAAAGATTATGATATAATTACATCAAAAATGAGAGAACTTCTAGCTAAAGAAATCAGTTCAAATAACTAAATAAAATTTCAATATTTGAAAGATTAGAGATTTCGGAATAACTCAATTAAGCTGATACTTTTTATATACAAAATATTATATTGAGATAATATATTGTTTAATTAAAATAGTAAAAATTAATTATACAGTAATTCTTATTTATTTTAACCAATTTACCATAAGGATTATATTAACGATGGCAAAGAAAAAAACTTGGCTCCAAATGCCAGTAATCCACTCAAAATTTCATGATGAGAAATTAGAGAGTATTTTAATTGAAAGAGCTTTGGAATTTTTAAGTGGTGAAAAAGGTGAAGCGCCTTCCTTTCTATTTCTTTCAGGTGCTTTTTTTGATGTTAAATCATTTGCATATTCTGGATTAAGAGCTTGGAAAGGTGCAGTAAAACCCTCAGAAACTAACGGAGGAAGAAGACCCGTATTAGAAGCCACGTTTGCTTCACTTTCAGTTTATTTAAGCTCATTATTAGCACTACAATCAGATTTTTATTTTGCGTATGATGAAATAAAAGAGATTTTATTAGAAAAGAAAAGAGAAGATCTATGGGCTATTGTTTCAGAAAAATTACCTTTTATTTCTATACCTCCAAAAGAAATGTATGGCTCTCAAGTCTCTCCTATTTCTCCATACTTTATTATTAGACAAGATGAAGATTTAATTTTAGGAGAAATTTATCCTTCAGCTTATTTATCTCAAATTATAAAGAATATAAAAACAAGATTCTTCGTGTTTTTCCAGTACCAAGGATATTCTGCCTTTGGATTTTTCAATGCTTTACCGGAACTTTCAAAATTTGGATTTGATGAGAAGGAAAACGATTTTAATGCAGACCCTACAGCAGAGAATTTAATAAAATATGCAAAAAATCTTAAAAATGTAAAAGAAGTATTGGTAGCACTTATACATGCTCATAATAATGCTTTGCTTGAACAATTTTTGATACCAGATTATGAATTACTATTAAATAAATTATTAGAAGGTGAAATTTAGAGAATGGTAAATATTGGACTTTTGGGTGACGTCAGTGTTGGAAAAACTAGTATACTTCGATTATTTGTTAGATATCTGAAAAAAGGTGACATTGAAAAAGTAAAAGGTGGAATAAAATGCTCAGTGGTTAAAGCTGATTTCTCTGGAGAAGCAACTGTTCCAGGAGGCGAAAAAGAGGATGCTCTTAATGAAAAAGAAACTAAAACAATTCACCCTAACCGAATTGTGTTTCGGGAAGATGATACCAATAAAGCGCACACAATATTTGCCCCTGGTGGAGACCGAGCAAGAGCAGTAGTTAAAATGGGTATTATCACCATCTCTCGAATTGCTACTCAGATTATAGCTGTTTTCGCACTGGATAGAGACCTTAAGCCTCAATTTGAGTTTTTTAATGATGTTAGGTTTTTTCCAGATAAAATATATGTGTGTATAAATAAAATCGATTTGGTTAAAGGAGACAAAGCGAAAAAGCTTGATGAGGTAAAAACACAAATTATTAATTTCTTTGAAAAAAGAAAGATTGCGATTAATGATACTTTTATAACTTGTGGTGAAACCATACAAGGATTTGAAGACGTCGAGACATACAATAACCAAGTTGCAGAAATGATTTTAAAAATTACCACTCAACATTAGATCTTAATTTTTAAGAATTTATTTTATTCTATTTTCTTAGCTTTAAAGCAATTTTTAAAAAGAGTTTTTCTAAGTCTATCATATATCCAATTAAAGGAGTTAAACTCACATTATTCAAATTCTTTTCTATGGTGACAAATCCCATTTTTTTTAATTCCTTTAAATCTTCTAAAACTCCCTTTTTTTTCCTTATCTCTTTGACTTTTTGAACTGTAGTTTCCCCAGAACTGCTAAAACAAGATATCAATGTACAAAATAATGTTGCTGCCAATCTAGGATTTCCTTCAAATGGGTTTGCTGCTAAAATTTCATTTGTTTCTGGGTCAAAAGACACATACCAGTATGAGTTAAGGGGATTAAATCTTACTTGAAGACCTAAAGGCTCAAGATAATTGGATAAGTTACTGATTAAAGTTTGAAAATAAATGGATTTATTTTTATCTTTAATATTTAAACTATCAAGTATTTCCTCTTCAGTAGCACCAATCTTAGATTTAAATGTTTTTCTGCTTAATAAATGCATCAAAACTGTCAACTCATTCAATAAAATTCAACTCTCTTCTAAATATAAAAAATTTGATTCTTTTTGATATTTAATTTTGCCTAATTGTAGTAGATGTAGAAGATATACAAAATGTTCAAATAATTTTATTTGATTATTCTCATCTTCAAATATCATATCATAAGAACATGGTAATTTTCTTTTAATTAGCTCAAAAAAAGCCATCATTTTTTCAGTAAATTTATGTTCGGGTATTTCTAAAAAAAAATTTTGTGTAAAATCTATTTTATCAATAGGCTTAATTACCAGAGGTTCTTTTTTATCATTGACTAGTCTATCTTTAGAGGATTCAAGAAATTCCAGGGAGACAGCATCAACAATAAAAGGCTTTCTCCAACAATCATTTAATAATTGGTAAATTTCTAAATCAGTTGGATTTGTCTTTAAAAAATCAATAAATTTCTCCTTATTATCTAAAAAGTCTAAAAAAATTCTTAATTCTTCAAATTTTTGGCTGAGAAGTTGAAATGCACTCTCATATGTGATGGAATACTTGTTTAAGTTGAAAATATTAAGAGAATCCTTTAAATTCTTGAATATTGGCACTAATTCAATATCCAAAAGAGAAATTTCTCCAGAAAGGACTCTTGTTTTAATATTTTCTATCATCTCATTTATTTCTTTAGATAAATCTTTATATTGCATTTAATCAAGTCCTATTTTTTCTTTATAATTTTTGGTTTAAATATCGAAGAAATTTCCTTTTTTCCTACTCTTGCCACCCCAATTAACTTTTCAGCAAGTAAGAATAATGAATTCGAGGATTTTGGTAAAAACATAAACAATTGAATCGGATTCTGTTCTAGTGTTGATTTTATTAATTGATAAGCTACTTCTGAATTCTTTTCATCTAAAAACATCCCAGGCTCATCAAGCATGGAGAGTGCGGAAGGCTTAATTTCTTGCAAGGATAAGATTAAGCAGATCGAGATAAGTGAAACTTGCCCTCCACTCAACGCTGTAAATGATTTTAATTGTTCTTTTGAAGTAGCAGCTTTAATATCAACACCTAAGTTTTCAAAATCTCCAATTAATCCAAGGGAACAATAAGCCTTAATTTGAGAATCTTCGAATTTTTGATTAACTCTCATTTGAAGATTATCTAATAAGATACTAAATTTTTGATAATAGGTTTTTTCCATTTTATTTTCTGTTTTAATTGCAGCTTTAATATCCTTCTCTAGGTTATTTTGATTTTTTGAAATTTCCTTAAGAGATGCTATTATCTGATCCTTCTCAATTAAAATAGAGTCATCAACATCTAAATATTTGAGTAATTCTTTCTCAATTTTTGCAATATCTGTATTAATTTCCTCTATAGAACGGATTTTAATTATTTCTTCTGAAACTAACGGTCCAATTTCAGAATTGATTCTATCTAAATCATTTTTTTTTGATTCAAGGTCTTGATTATAAGAATTTAATTTGATATTTTCTTGTTCATAATTTAAAGTTATCTGAATATCTTTTTTCTCCAAATCACTCCTTTTATTTTTTAATAGTATAATTTCTCCTTTTAAATTGGTGATTTGTTTTTCAGTTGATTCAATTTCTTCTTCTATATTTTCTAACTGACGATATATTTTAAAAGCAGTTTTATCTGCTTTTTGAAAAGCTTCTCTTTTTGTTTGATACTCAATTTGTATTGAATTTTTTTCAAATACTTGCTTATTTAATTTATCATTTACTCCCTTTAGAATTTCTGAACTCTCTATTAACTTTAAATCCCATTTTTTCTTATCTTCATTAAGGAATGCTAATTCATTGGGTATTTCTTTAATCCTGTCATTCCATTTGAAAAATTCTGGATCTGTTTGAGATTCCAACTGTTTAAGCTGATAATCTAAGTCTTTAACTTCATTATTAAAGTTTAAATTGATCTTTTCTAATTCATGAATTTGATCATATAATTGATTCTTTTTTGATGTGATTCTCTGTTTTTGGTTAAAATTGTAAAGGAGATCATTGAACGAGTCTTTTTTTTTAAATATATCTTGTTGTATCGTATCGAGTTTTGCTTGTTCAACTCTCAATTCTGAAAGCTTATCATTCAAAGACTTTATCTCAGATTCTAATAACTTAGATTGTTCCTTTTGAGTGCCTGCACTCAATAATCCTTTCAATCTTTTTAAATATGGAGTTTCAAAGACATATTTATAAGATATTATCTGTTCTCCCTTCAATGTTACACATTTTCCTTTAAAATTGAGTCTCTGATAGATTTGTCTTCCCGAATGGTAATCATTTACAACAAGACAATTTTTTATTTTTGAATAAATCACCTTTTTGATATCAATATCATTATCAATGATTTTAATTAATTCTGCTAAATAACCGATCACACCTGTAGCGGAAATTTTCATTAAAGGTTCAATATTAATGTTCTTTGGAAGATAAATGTTACAATATGCTCCATATTTGTCTTTTAATCTCTTTAATAAGTTTAATGTATCCCAATCATTAGCAATGAAACTATAGAGCAATCTTTCACCCAGAACAGATTCTATAGCATAACTTAACTCATCATTATATTTTAGATAATCAATAATAGGGCCTTTGACTTTTAATCCTCTTTTTATTATCTCATCTTTAAGAATAGTTATATTTGATGGTAGAATTACACGCCGTTCTCTAAGTGAAACTTGTAATAATTTTAATTTATTTAATTTTTTTGATTTATTAAATTCCAACTGCTTCAATTCTGATTCAATATCAAATAATCTTAATGAAACTCTTTTCAATTCTCGATCAAATTGAATAATTAAATTCTTAGTTGGATTTTCTAAAAACCATATATTCATTTCTAATTTATGCTCAATATCTTTGAAACTCTGAAAAAGCTGATTGATTTCATCATTCAATACTTTTATGGATTTCTCATTCTCTTGGATTTTTAATAGTTTATCATTTTTCTCAAGATTAATTTGATTGAATTCATCGAAAAGTTCTCTGTTCTGCTTTATTTTTCTAGTTAATTGGTCCTGTTCAGTTATCAAATTATCAATTTTTATTCCATTATTTTTAATTTCCTTTTTAATAATTTGTATTTCGTTTTCCAAACTAATTTTCTGTTTTTCTAAATTATTAATTGATTTATTAAATTCATTTATCTTTTCTGATAGCTCATCCAACTCTTGCTTTGATAATATTTTCTCTTTCTGCCAATTTTGTATTTTTGCTGTCAAATCTTTCTGTTTATAACTTAAAGCCCCCAGTTCTTTTGAAAGAGTATTAATGTGTAATTCCTCATCTGAAATCTTATTATTTATTGCTTTTATTTCCTTACCGGAAACTTCTTTCTTCTTTTTTATTCCTTCTAATACAGCTTTAACATTTTTAATTATCTCTTCAAGATTTATAACTTCTTTTTCTAATCTGTCTCTATTTGCCCATAGAAGCTCATCAGTAAATTTTTTTTTAATTTCTAAGAATTTATTCTTTTTTTCCAACCGTTCCAATTTAGGATTTAATAAATTCAAGCTAATATTTAGTGTATTTTTTTTACTTTTTAATGATTGGAGATTATTATTCAAATTAAGAACATCATTTTTTTGATGTATTATTTCATCTCTCAAATCCTTTAATCCAATACCTTCCTCAAGAAAAGTACATAATTCTGTCGGTTTTAAATTTTTAATCGCATCAATTTTCCCTTGACTAACAATAGCGAACTGGTTATCTGGGTTAATATTGAAATCAGAAATTACTCTCTGAACTTCTTTAGCAGTTATTTTTTTATAATCAAAATCTTCTTTTCTTTGAATACTGAAAAATGGTGATTGACCTCTAATAACATATCTTCTTAATTTTATAATATCTTTATCGGATTGAATATGGATCTCGACCATTGCATGGTCTTGTCCATTTCTAATGAAGTTAGACCATTTTTTGTATCTCTCGTCTCGTTCATTGCTACCTAAAGCAAATTTAATTGCCTGAAATACAGATGTTTTCCCACTCCAATTTGGGCCTACAATAATTACGAATTTTGAATTACCGAAATCAACTTCATCCTTTTGGAAAGATAAAAAATTTTCTAATATTACCTTTTTAATAAAAATTCTTTTATCTTCCGTTTTATTGACTTCATTATCATTTGTTTTTGATCTAGATGCCAAATTACCTCATCTTTTCAAACCTTATTTGCCAAATGCTTGCTTTATTAAATCTACCCTCTTTTTAGCCTTTTCTAGGTTTATTTGTGCTTTATTTGGAGAATCATTTAAAATAAATGGGAATTTCGCTAGCAATTTCATATCATTATCTTCCAAAGGTTCTTTTTTATTTAATTTATCAATAATAATTGTAAGTTCGGTATAATTTTTTGAAGCAGCATTTTCATATAATTGATTTAGCATAAATTCTGAAACTCGTGATTCTTGAATAATATTCACAATATCTTTGGCATCTGTGACTTTTTCAACATTTTTAATTATTTCATTGGAGGTTTTCTCATTAAATTGATGAATTTCATTATCTGAATCAATATTTGAGTTTTTTTCTGAATTTTGAGATATCGAACTAGGAATATATTCCCCTGAAATAATCATATCAATTAAAATGTCTGTAATTTCATTACTCATCTCATTCAGCTCTGAGTTCAAGAAATGCTTGAATATACCAATTTTGATCAATTGTAAAATGTCTTTTACTTCCCAGTTTTCTGTATAATTTAAAATATCATTAATATCGAAAACAATCTTTTGATTTTTTTCTAAAAAATCTTTCAATAACGTTTCGCGTTCTACTTTATTCAATAATGGGATTTTAATAAAAAGATCAAAAGTATCATATATTTTATTGGACACTCTGTTAATATCCTGAATTTCATAATTTAACCAAACCATAATTAAATTAGAGGTAATAAATTTATATTCTAAACTCGGGTCTTGCCAAGTGTTTAGAAAAATTTCTAATAAACTTTTTTCACCAAAATTCTGTTTCAATGAAGGTTTTTGGTCTATCAACAATATTTTTTTTTCCTCAATTTTATCATGCTCTCTTACTTCCTTTTTACTTTCATCCTCTTTTTTTCCATATTCTCTTAATGCTTCTATTATTGAAGTAAAACTTTTTAAAAATATATCGGGATTCTTGATAGCTTCAGTATCGTTAAATTCAATTAAATCTAAGTAGTAGTTTTTTGATATAAGTTTTATATAGTCTAATATATCTGTTCCGACGTTAAGATTAATTAATATCGCTCCTTTTGGCTCTATATATCCATTTAAAGCAGGATCGTCATGATTTGTTAACATAGCTTTGAGAAAATTAATAATATCATTATATTTATCCCGATAAAAAATATGCTCTTTTTCAATGTTGATTTCTGACGGTGAAATTACCTTGAAATATTTCGAAAATTCTGGAATGTCATTTATATCTTTCATATACAGTTTTCCTTTAATTATTCCTTAGTTTTATGAACATTAATTGTATGACAATTAACAAATATATATTTAGCGGTAATCACAGTTAGCGATAAGTAGAACTTCGACAAAAACCATAAAATTTACAAAATCGTATTTTGGAAGAAGAAAATTACAAAATAATTTGAGACTAGAAAAACCAAATACAATATTTTAGATTAATTCTTTTTGTAATAAATTAAAATATAATTCAAACTTTTCTCTAATAAAATCATAATGTGTAAATTTACCTTTTTTCCAACCTCTAATTAATCCAGCATTTTCAAGAATCTTTAAATGATGTGATATAGAGGGTTGTGACTCATCTAATGTAGCTTCTAGCTCACACACACATCTGTCTTTTTCTTTTAAAATATTGAGAATAATTAAACGTTTCTTATTAGATAAAGCATTTAAAAATTCAATCAGATCATTAAACCTAGAATCTTGAAATAATACATCTCCTTTGTTTCTTAATTTATTGAAATGTAAATCTACATTTTCTATATCTTCACACTTAATTAATTTGTCTTTAATTTCCTTTTCATGTTCTATATCCATTTGGAACACTTTTCTTTAATTTTTCAATAATTAGAGAAGAAAAATTAATTTATATTGTTTCTTTCAAATCAATAAATTTTTATTTGAATAAAAATTTTATTATCTCAGATTTTACAAATCTATTAATTTAATATCAAAAAGATGAAGCAAAATGAGTAAAGAAGAAAGCAAAACAATCAGGATATCAAACAAAGAAGATGAATCGACAGGTAAAGATGAAGATTCTAAACAACTTGGATTTTTTGAGAAATTTCTTACTTTATGGGTTGCTCTATGTATTTTTATTGGAATTCTTCTCTCAATATATATCCCTGGTATAAGTCAAGTTATTAATTCTATTAGTATAGGTCAGATTTCTATACCTATTGGTATCTGCTTATTCTTAATGATGTACCCTGCTATGTTAAATTTACAAGTTTCAGAGTTAAAGAAATTAGGGAAAAATCCTAAACCAATAATTTTGACATTAATATCTAATTGGTTAATTGCCCCTTTTGTAGGTTTACTTATGGCACGTATCTTTTTACAGGGTAGTGAGCAACTAATAGTTGCTATTGTATTATTAAGTTCAAGTCCATGCACTGCTATGGTTTTAGTCTGGGGATGGATGGCAAAAGGAAATCAAGAACAAAATGTGGTAAATACAAGCCTTAACACAATAACGATAATATTTGGTTATGCACCTATGGTTACATTATTAACAGGTATTCAGAATATTCCAGTGAATTGGATTCTTTTACTTGTATCAACGTTTATTTTTATTGGACTTCCATTATTGTTTGGTGTATTAAGTAAAAGACTATTAATATCAACTAAGGGTGAAGATTGGTTTAACAACACGTATCGACCAATTGTTGGAAAAATCTCCATTGTGGCGTTATTAACAACATTAGTAGTTCTTTTTTCTATGAATGGAGAGGTTTTGATCGAGAATCCGGATTTGTTATTATTAATATCAATTCCTCTATTAATTGGTTTCGTAATAGTAGTTGGTTATAATATTTTAATTACAAAGCTTACAAAATTGAAGTATCGAGAAGCGATTATCACAGTAATTATTGGCTCCTCCAGTCATTTCGAAATTGCTATTGCTACAGCTATCGCAATGTATGGTATTGGCTCTATTGCAGCCTTAGGCACTACAATGGGGCTATTTTGGGAGGTTCCTGTAATGTTGTCGATTGTCTATTTAGGCAAATTTCTGAGGAAACGGGGATTTTGGAAATCCTAATATTTTCAATTTTGAAATAGAATATTGATTAATGGATAGAAATCTTGAAAAAACTAAAGCAATTTTAATGATTAGATATGAAAGAAGAAGAAATGGATAAACGAATTACCGAGATAATAAAAGAAGCTATTAACCAAATCTCTCATTCAAGTTGTAATCAAATTGAATCACATTGTTATAAAGATAGTCCTGAGTATGAACCCAGGCATATTCATTGTGGCACTGATAGATGTAAGGGACTTCATCAAAATGATTAAACTAGATTTTGGATGTGATAAAAATTAGTGAAGAAAAAGTTTTAGAAAAATTAAAAGTTGACATCTATGTCCCCTTAGACGCCTGTGCGTGCGAATGGGATAAATTTATAAATCGAGTCTTTATGGAACTTACACCTTATATACAGCATATAGATTATGATACTAAAAACCTTAACTCTGAACAAGCAAGAAAACTAAACTTACGGAATAAATGTGTAGTTATTGATGGAGAGACAATATTTACTTCAACTTTTTCTCTCAAGCAAGAATTACCTAAAATTCTTAAAACAAAAGGGTTAATTTAAATTTCAAATTTATATTTTTTATTTTACAAAGGGTGATTATTAAAATTAAAAAAATTAAACTTACAATTTTTGCGCCAGATCCAGAAAAAAGGCTATCAAATGGGCTTGAAAAGGACATAATCATATCTGATAACGGATCAATCATAGATTTATTAACTAATTTAGACAAAATGACATATGAAAATCCCAATTCTTCAATATTTCCTGTTTATAAAGGTTTAATTCACAGTTTTCTTCAATTAATTTGGGATGCTGAGAATAATGTTATTTACGAAGATTGCGCGGTGAACGCCTATGGACCAAATAAAGAATTCATGCCATTACATGAAGATATCAATTTTAATTTATATCCTGATAGCGAAATTACTATAGTAGTGCATGCTGATTGATGAGCTGATGTTATGAGAGAGAGATTAGATTTTGGAAAATTCAAAACAATAATAATGAAAACCTATGGAAAAGACTATGAAGGATTTGCCCATTATTTTAAAATTAAAAGAAATGATTAAGAAATTGGATGATACCTTTCAGAAAAAGATAGTGAAAGGTTAACAATAGGATTGCCTCCTATAATAATCAATTATATTCGACTCTTTAAATGAGATTTTTATTAAGTTATGAAGTCTAGATTAAAAGAAAATTTCAAAAAATTAGGAAAAATTAAAGATATAAAAACATTTCCAACATTGTCTTAGATAAAAATAAATGTAAATATTTTCTATAAAAACATAAGGATAAAATAAATTTCTATCATATAATTATGCAATCAATTCCAAGAGATACTAAAAAAGACAGAGATACTAAAAATGAAGAACATTTAATCGTCTACACCAAACATCTTGAAAAAAGATTACGTAATCTTGAAAGCGAAATAAGTTTACTAGAAACTGAAAGGAGAAACTTGGAACAAGAATTAAATGATCTAAGACATGAATTTGATCAGATTAGAAAACCCGCTTTAATGAGTGCTACGATCATAGATGTATTAGATGATAGAAATGAAAGAGTAATCGTTACTAGTTCTTCCGGCCCTAGTTTTGTAGTATCCGTTAATCATAATCTCAAATTTGAGAAATTTACTCCTGGTATGAGTGTTGCTTTAAATCAAAATACACTAAAAATTGTAGAAATTCTTCCTACCAATTTAGATCCGTTCGTTAAAGGAATGGAATTAATGGATTCAATTCCAGATATTTCATATGGTGATATCGGTGGTTTAGAAGAACAAATTAATGAAGTAAAAGAAACAGTTGAATTACCATTAAAAAATCCAGATTTATTCAAAAGAATAGGGATTGAACCCCCAAAGGGAGTATTATTTCATGGTCCTCCCGGTACTGGCAAAACATTATTAGCTAAGGCAGTAGCACATGAAACAAATGCCACATTTATAAGAGTAATCAGTTCAGAATTAGTACAGAAATTTATTGGTGAGGGTGCCCGTTATGTTAGAGAGATCTTTCAATTAGCACGACAAAAAGCTCCAACAATATTATTTATTGATGAGTTAGACGCAATTGCAGCTGAAAGAATGGATGACGCAACTTCTGGGGATAGAGAAGTTCAAAGAACTCTTATGCAATTAATGGCAGAACTTGATGGATTTGACAATCGAGGAGATGTTAAATTCATTGGTGCAACTAATAGAGCAGATATTTTAGATCCTGCATTATTAAGACCCGGACGGTTTGATAGAATTGTGGAATTTCCAATTCCAGATTATCAATCAAGAGAAGCAATTTTTAAGGTTCATATGAGGGTATTGAATATTGAAAATGATATTGATTTAAATACATTAGTTAACATGACAGATGAAGCTACTGGAGCGGATATTAAGGCGATATGTACTGAAGCAGGTATGTTTGCTATAAGAAGAGATGCAGATATCATTTCAAAAGAAGATTTTTTTAAAGCAATAAAAAAAGTTATGAACATTGATAAAGTAAAATCATCCATGCCTGAATTTTTTATATAAATTGTTCTTTATAACCTCTAAATGTGAGGAAAAAAGAAGGACCTTTTTTGCATTTGTAAAGGTTTAATTTAAAATTTATCTAATTTTAATCAAATTAGCCTAATGTTAGATTATAAAATTCTATCTTTAATTAGAGATTTTGCTTTTAATAATTCAGAAAAAGATGATATTCATGGTTTCTCTCATGTTGAGAGGGTTTATAATTTATGTCTTAAATTAGGTAAATTTTTACGAGCAGATTTAAGAATATTACAAATTGCTTCTCTACTTCATGATATTGGAAGAATTCATGAAATTGATATTAATAAAAAAAACCATGCTGAGCTATCTGCTGAAATTGCTCTTGAATTCTTGCAATCTAAAGGTTTTTCAATTTCTTATGAAGAACAGAACAATATAATTCATTGTATTAGATCCCATTCATTCTCAAATAATTCAAATCCTCAAACTCTTGAAGCGAAAATCTTATCTGATGCCGATAAGTTAGATGCCCTTGGTGCTATAGGACTTTATAGAACCATAGGATTTACAATTAAGAAAAAAGGGGGTCTTGATCAAGTTATTGAGCATTTAGAAAACAAAATTTTAAACCTAAAAGATCAGTTATATTTAGATATTTCAAAAGAAATGGCTAAAGAACGTGAATCTATTATAAGAGATTTTTATAAAGAAATATTAAAACAGAAATAGATTTCGCAGAATAAAATTTAAATAAAGTAAAATGATTAAATTTTAATTTTGATCAACTATAATCAAGAGAAAAATTTTTTTTAACCCATTTCTCGATTTCTTTTATGGAATTAGACTCAGGTCGCACCCCTTTATTTGGATCCTTTTTCCTTTCTTCCTCCATCTCTTTAGAAAGATTTATAAAGAATTTAAGGATGATATTTGATTAAATTGATCCTCTGAAATCTTTTCTTTTACAACTTGAAACAGCTCTAGAAGCACATTATCTGGAGCTGCCGCCATTACATACTTTAAAGGACCAAAATTTTTGATTTCTTTAATAAATTGAAAACCATTTTTTTTCATGTGCGTTACAAGGCCCTCCAAATCGTCAGTTTCTATTCCCAAATGATGTATTGCTCCCCTTCCCTTATCTTTAGGGGGTTGATCATAAAAATTTATTTTCGATGTTCCAATGGATATCATTACGTTTCTAGCACCTGCCATTTTTAAATCAAATAATATTTCAGCCCCAAACATTTCTTTATAAAAATTGATACTAATATCAAGATTCGAAGCAAATAAATGTGCATGGTGAAGTGTTGTTTTCATATCTCTACCCTCGTAAAATTATAAAATTAATAATATATATCTAAATACATGGAATCTAATAAGCTTTTTTCAGTATCTTTTCAACTTTTTTGGATATGCTTGAAACGGAGTTCGTGGTTCCTCAGAAATCCATTCTACATTTTTATTTATATGAGAGAGCGATCTTAATAAGTCAAAAGTTAACCAACGCGTAGCTTGCGGATATTTCAAATGTTCCCATAATCCATATTCTCCTTTTTCAGATTTTATAAACTCAATGAGATCATAAATGCGTTCATCATCTATATTAGAACCTACTCTCCAACATAGATTTAATATATGAGCAATATCAAATTTTGCCATAAAAGTTATTTGACCAATAGATCTTTCTAATCCTATAAGACGAGCAACTATGAAACCAAGATTATTTCTTAATTTAGATGTTGTTCCAAGTATGAGATCTAGAGCTCTTTTTGCTTCAATACTTCGACAACGTTTGGGATGATAAACAAAACAGCTAAGAACTGCAGTTGTACTCGATCGACACCCCCATCTTGAATGTGCAAGGCGACGATATCCAGCAATCCCCCCATAATTACCCGCTGAAATACCAACCGGCCATGCGCCATCCTCTAATCGTTGAGCCATTAGCCATTCAAATGCATTCTCAATTCTTTCATCGGTAGAATACCCACACATTATTAATCCTAAGAGTGGTATTGCAGTTTGAATTGGCATCATTTGATATCCAACTTCTTCATCTGTTAGTTGTTTCTTCGCTGGCATTGGCCAAGAGCCATCCTCTTGCTGTTTTGAAAAAAGGAAATCTGCTGCCTTCTGCACCAATGGATAAGAAGAGTCAAATCCAAAATAACCAAGTCTTTGTAATGCTATAGAAGTTAATTGGATATTATTTCCAGAAACTATCTGATTATTTCCAAGAGAATTCCATGCTCCATTAGGTTTTTGGAGTCTGGATAACCCTTTTACAAGTTGATCTGATTCTCTCATTTCTAATAGCTCATGAACCTCTTCATCCTCCTCTTTAAGATGCAACAATTCAGTCAAAATTAAATACCTTAAACATGGTGATGGATCAGTTAATAGCAGAGGAATCCAAGTCACAATCCTCCCTCCAATACTTTTTTTAAATATGGTGCTGTTGGGGTGTCTTGCTTCGCTACTTCTTCAGGAGGCCCTTGTGAAACAACTCTACCTCCTTTTGGCCCTGCACCAGGTCCAAGCTCTATAATCCAATCACAAGATGCCAAAACATAAGGATGGTGTTCAATAACTAATACTGTATGACCATCATCAACTAAAAGTTGAAGCACATCAATTAAGTTAGATATATCTTCCAAATGTTGTCCAATTGTCGGTTCATCTAAGATGTATAAGGTTTTTTTAGTAGATTTCTTTGATAATTCTTTTATTATCTTAAGCCTTTGAGCTTCACCGCCAGAAAGTGTTCGGGCAGGTTGATTCAATCGCAAATATCCTAATCCTACTTTTTTAGCATAGTCTAACTTTGATGATATATTCGCGAATTCTCTAAAAAAATTGTATGCTTCTTCTATTGTTAAATTATTTACTTGAGGTAAGGACACATCTTTAAAGTAAACTTGCCAGGCTTCAGCTTGATAACCTGATCCCTTGCATATCTCACATGTTTCAACGATATCGGGTAGAAATTTCATATCAATTTTAATATAACCACGTCCCTTACAGACAGAACATCTTTTAGCTAACTTTTTATTATCTAAACCTAGAGCTATAGCATCTTCTGTCTCTGCAAAGAGCTGTGTAATTAGATGATCTAGTCCTAAAAATTTTAGAGGGCTCCCTATCTTTTTTTTTGTTTGATCAATAATTATAGTTTTAGATAAAGCATCTTCGATCTTTTCATATTTCCCAGGATCAATAGGTTCACGAGATACAGATGTAGTGTGCTTTATAGGAACTAAAGCTCTGCCCAATGTATCAATAATTAGTGTACTTTTTCCTGAACCTGAAACACCACATAGTCCTACTAATAAACCATGAGGGATTTCAATTAAATCTCCTTTCAAATTATTTTCTGTAGCACCATAGATCTTTAGCCATTTTTTGGGTTTCCGCGCTTTTTTCGATAATTTAAACTTTTTTTTTCCATTTAACCAATTGCTTGTTATAGTATTAGTTTTCTTTATTTCTTCTAAAGATCCTTCTGCTACTATTTTCCCTCCATTTATTCCCGCTCCAGGGCCCATATCAATAATATAATCAGCAAATTCCATAAATAATGGATCATGCTCAATAGTGATAATAGTATTACCCATATCACGTAATTGCATTAATATCTCCAATAATGCTTGGAGCTCAGAAGGATGTAACCCTCTTGAGGGTTCATCAAGTAACACTGTTAATGATGATAATTCACTCCCTAATAATCCAGCTAATCGAACTCTTTGAGCCTCTCCAGCAGAAAGGCTTTCAGCCACGCGATTTATATTTATATACCCTAACCCCGTTTTAATTAAAAACTCCAATCGAACTAATATAATTTTTAAACTAATTTTTACAAAATCGGGAATATCATCTCCCATCCTAATATCCTTCAATAATGCATAAAGTTCATTTAGTGGGAGTTCACTTATTTGAAATATATTATGCCCACTTAGAGAAATTGCTAAATATTGGGCACGTAATTTTGTTCCATTACATTCATCGCATATTTTTTTATCAGTATAAGTACCTCCCACATCCCAATCTCTTAACCAATGTTTATAAAACCCTTGATATGTAATTGTTCTGCTTGTAACTTGTCCCTTTTTATTCTCAAATTCTACATGCAAAGGTTTTTTATCTCCAAATAAAAATGCTTTTTGTGCTTC
>JBHLNS010000020.1:49774-50873 GCA_048941285.1 Promethearchaeota archaeon | reverse complement strand
GGACAAAATATCTCAAGAAACGAAGAATTAAAAAGTTAAATCAAAAAAATAAATTTAGTGCAGAATAAGAATTATCTACCGTTTTCCAAGCAATTCTTACAGACAAAAACAGTTTTTCTTTTCTTTTCAGAGTTCTCATCGTAATAAATTCTTTTATATATGAAATTATTACATATCTGACATACCGCAACTGTTCGAGTCTCTTCTAAAATTGGTCCTAAATGTTCAAAATTTGCCATGTTCAAGTAATAGATTTGGTTTGAAGAGTAATTTCAATATTAGAAACTATCTCAATTTTTTTTTTATTAATTTTGGTGTTTTTATTCCTGAATCCACGCTGGTTGTTATCAAAGTATGGACGACTTCCTAAGGACACATTTGCAATTTCTAATCTAGGATACATACGGTTTTTTAGAATTTCCGCTACTTCTACCGCTGTGCTGATTTCTTCCCCTTCACCCTTTATTAACAATGATTTTCTACCTCCAGAAAATGCAAAAATCGCGTCTTTAATTGATTTCTCTTTATCGTTTCTGTGCTTTATAATAATTGTAGTCTCATTAACCATGAATATCATTAACTGCGAAAATTTTATACTTTATTAAAAAGAAGCTAATTCTTAATAATTATATCATATATATAAAATTTTATTAAAGTTCCTAAGTTGATTATATTTTTCTAAATTTTTAAAGTTTGATAATCACAAAGCAAAATATTTTCATCCAAATCCTTCCAAATCTAAATTTGATCTGCTATTTAATTCATCCAAAATCTTAAAATATTCAGAACTTCTCTCTTCGAAATATTCAATAACTTTCCTTTCATCTGTATCTAGATAGGAGTAATATGGAAAGATAATTTCAATTCTTTTTGAGAAATCCTCCATTAATTTATCATACCATTCATTGGGTTTTTTTAACATATTTTGAATTTTTCTAATTAATTTTTCCCTTCTAATTTTATATTTTTCCATTTCCTTTTTTCCGAGTAGTTCATCTAATTCATCATAAGCTGTAGCGATTACTTTTTCGATTTTCTCTCTAAATTTTGGAATACGGTACGATTTTTTAAAGAATTCAGGATCCCATTCATATAAATA
>JBHLNS010000020.1:0-49674 GCA_048941285.1 Promethearchaeota archaeon | reverse complement strand
TCTTACTATGATCAAAAATTAAACCAACCGCATAAGGATTAGGGATCTGGTATCCTAATTGAGTCATACAGTCAATAGGGCTATAAAAAAATCCAAATCCTGGGTGAGTGTGAAACCAACCTATTATAAAGTCGTGTTTAGCATCTTGGATCGATCGCTCAAATACCGATGCATCAATTTGAGACATATCGACATATTGCTTACTTTCGAATTGTACTCCTGCTCTACTCCCCACTATCATTGGAATAGCGTCCTTTACAATGACTTTCGCATTATCTTCAATAGATCCAACTAAGATTCCATATACTTCACGCCATTTATTTGGATTCTGATCCTCATGAGCATATCTTATTGCATAACCGACAATTCTCTTGTACGCTTTTAAAGTTAACAGTACTGGTGTTTTAAAAGGATCTATGCTTTTAGTTTTTTTCATTACTTATGCATTTAATGCCTTGTTATGTTTAACTTTATAAAATTTATTTCTTAATCTATATAGAATTTAAACAAAATCTAAATATTTAAATTATATTCAATGAAGTTTTTATTTAAAAATGAAAGTAATAGCAATTTGTGGTCTTCCGGGGTCTGGTAAAACAACTGCAATAGATGCAATAAAAGATTTAGGGATTATTGTAACTATGGGTGATGTTGTTCGAGATGAAGTTAAAAAAAGGAATTTAGAACCTTCTGGGAATAATGTTGGAAAAATTGCTAAAGAATTGCGTGAAATGCATGGTCCAGCGATAATCGCTGAAAAATGTGTAGAATTAGTAAAAAAGAAGAATTATGAAGTAATTTTTGTTGATGGTGTCCGGTCTCTCTCGGAAGTTGAGATTTTTAGAAGATATTGGAGATTCCCAATTATAGCTATTATTGTTGATGAAGAAAAGAGATTCAGACACCTATTTGAAAGAAATAGGAGTGATGATCCTAAGAGTTTGGGTGATTTAAAAGAGAGAGATAAAAGAGAAATTGAATTTGGACTCGATAAAGTTTTAGAAAACGCTGATTATATAATAAAAAATAATGATTCAATTGAAGAGTTAAAGAAAAATATAAGAAAATTAGTATTAGAGATAATTAAGAACTATTGATGTCTCCAAAAGACTTATTTTAGATAATCAGCAATAATTTTTGATAGTGAAACTTTAGATACTTCATTATCTATTGAATCTGTTCCAATTATTTCATCTGCCCCGGCTTTTATAATCCTAAATTTTGCTTGATCTAACAAAAGTGCATGAGTAGCCACTGCAAAAACTTTCTCAGCACCACTCTCTTTCGCTAATTTTATTGCAGTTGACATAGTACCTCCAGTAGAAATAATATCATCTGCAATAACAACATTTTTATTCTTTAGATTCAAATTGCCGCTCATTGTTATTTCACCAGTTTTAACATCTCGTATTTTTTCAAATACTTTTACAGGAACTTTCTCACCTAAATGAGCAGCAAAAGCAGTAGATCTTTCAAGAGCGCCTTTATCAGGGGCTACCACTACTATATTTTGAGTTCCCATCGATTTTATATAATCAGCAAGCAATTTCATAGAATCAATGTTAACGGCTTTGCATGTACAATCATTTAATACTATGGGGGCATGAATATCTACTGAAAAAAGTTCATCAATCCCAAAAAAGTTTAACATGGAGATAATTGCATTTGCAAATTGACTTTCTCCTGGTCTAAATATTTTATCTTGACGCGTGTAAGCTAAGTAAGGAACTACGACAATTACTTTTACGGCACCCATGCGTTTAACCGAATCGATCATCATAAAAAGTTCTATGAGTCTAGCGTTTTGATTATCACTAGCACTTGGACCCGTCGATTGTACTATAATTACTTCTTTTCCAGCAATTAAAGTTTCATCTTCAATATTAATTCTAAGATAATTTTCACCATCAGGGAATTTTTTAACTTCTGTATTAATTGATTCAATACCTAGTTCTTTTGCTATTTTAATTCCAAGAATTTGTGATGCTGGTCCCACAATCACTACTCTTTCCAAAAATCTCACCCATTAAAATGATAATTGATATATAATTTATAATTTCCTTTCTTATATTTTTTTCAAGAATTCTATTATGCTGTTAAATAGATGATCTTTATGACCCTCGAATGAATGGCCTCCTGTTTCATATATAAATACATTTTCTTCTCTTAAACCTAAATGCTCTTTAATTTCGAGTACATTTTCAAAAGGAATTCTTTTATCATCCTTACAATGTGCTAAAAGAATTCTTTCATTATTTATTGGAGAATTTTTTAAAAAGTATTTAGGACTTATTTTTTTTGACATATTTATTTTGAGATCATCTGGAATTTTTAGTTGAACTGTGGAATAATCATATCTAGCACAAAGAGCAATTAGATAATTTATTCTCTCATCTATAAAACCATAAGTTAATACTATAGCTCCACCATAGCTTCTTCCAAATAGGATTAATTTTTTTTCTAAAAGTCTGTTAAATTGAGTTTCCACTACCCAACTTACAACCTCATGAACATCTGAAAAAATTTTTGGTGTTATTCTATATAGATCAAATTTATTGATATTTTCTATGTTTTCTCCATGACCTCGATAATCATAAGATAAAACATAAAAACCTTTACTGACAAATTTCTCAATAAAAACTTTCACAAAATCACTACCGCGATGAGCCAAGAACCCCGCCAATATAATTACCCATGGAGCTTTTGAGGGGGTTTTTGAGGTATAATATATAGAACCCTTCAGTATTACTTTATCCGCTATTATTGGAATTTCGATATTTTCAATCTTTAAATCCTTCATTATCATCTAGGCTTATTAATATCTTTATATTTTTGAATTGCATTTTTAAGGGTTTTAATAGCAAAATCAATGTAATGAATTTCATTGATAGGCACCCCGTTCAACTTATTAATTAAATATTCTGGTTTCAAGTTATCAGCAAATTCTACCGATTTATCTGTAATAATTATTGTTAATTGAGAAGCGCTCGCAACTAAGACTCCGCATCCATCTGTTATGAAATTTGCTCGAATAATAACATCTTTCTTAATTTTTAAATATAATCCTAAAAAATATCCTTTTACATCATCTTTTCGTTCTTCAAATACCGTTATTTCTTCTTTGGGTGGTTTTCCCCAATTTTGTGGATTATAAAATAATTCTACTATTTTTTCACTATGATCTAAAATTTCTTTTTGAATTATTTCTTTTTGAAGGGCCTTTACAAATTTATCAAGTTTATCTGGCATAATTTAGAGATTTTAAATAGTATCATATATGTTTTAAAACATGGTTTTCTAAAATTTTTAAATCTAATTGTGGTTCTCTGTATTTCTTTGCAATTTCAATGATAGCTTTAGTCAATTCATGATGTTCAGATAGGCAATTTGTTTCAATTAAAAATTCTTTACCATGTCGGATAGTTGCTGTGTTTTCTGTGATTTTAATAAGCTCAGTTGCAATTATACTATTGAGATATATTAAATCGGCAAGCATATTTTTAACACTTAATTCTATTGAAGTTTCTTTAGACATAATAAATATTAAAAAGGTTACATAGAATAAAAATAGAAAATATATCTAAAATAAAGATTATCATTCAACGTAAATTGACTTAATAAATTATTAATATCTTCCATACATCAAAATACAATTTTCTTATTATTTATGGAATAGTGGTCTAATATTGGATTTTAAAGATTTCCACGATGGGTTGTTATCTTTAGCTCTGATGATATTATTATTTTCAATAAGTTTTATGCTTGGATCAATATTATTAAAATCATATACAGGGATTCAATCACAACAAAGAACTTTAACCGTTATCTTATGTTCTATAAACATTCTTTTTTCTCTTTATTATTTATGGAATGTACTAAAATTGCCAAAAATTTTCAGCTTAGAAACTAAATATATTATTAAATTTGCTAAGACTATTGGAATAGCTACTTTAATTTATCTACCTCACGTTTTTCTATTTATGACTCTATTTTTTACAAATTTGAATAATTTAGAGCTTTTAATGATATCTCTTATAATTCTTATAGAAATTTTATTAATTGGTATAGTGTTAAAAGAAGTATATGACCTAATTTTTCAAGAGCAATCTCGAAGAGACGCCAAAATAGAAGTAAATCGTAAAAAGTACATAAAATCAGAAAAAAGATTATAGAAGGGTAATAAATTTAAATTTGGAATTTTAATTTGCTTTAAATTTATCTTTTAGCTAACTTCTCTATAGCTGAATCAATCATCTTTAACTTTACAGAATATTTCTCCATAAGGTCAGCAAATTTTTCAATGTCAATCTCATTATTTTCTTTTAATAGTTTTAACTCATTTATAGTCCTTACAACTCCCGCCTTTTGGTCTATTAATTTTTCTTTTCTACTATAGGGGATTTTTTCATCTAATTTTTTTTTTTGGTATGATTTAAACCGTTTGATATTCAAGTCTTTAGGTACAAATTTAGTTAAGTAAATAATACTTTTTGGTACAAAGGGAGCTAAATTCTCTGGGATGATAACAATTGGTTCAGGATCTTGTATCTTTTTTATCTCCTCATAATCTAGTTCTTCTAAATTATTTTCTTTTAAATTATTTTTCACTATCGATAAATTTAATTCAATATTTTCTTTCTCATCGTTTGTAAGTGATACATTTTTTAACATATCCTCCCAAATATCTCTAGCTTTTATATAATACCATAAGGCTTTTTGCTGTAATTTCGATACTTTTTCTTTATTTATTAATGTAATTGATGATTCTAAGGAAGCAAGTGCTTTAAGATAACAAGCTTTTCCCATATCATAATGAAATTGAGCTCTTATTTGTTGCTTCTTTTTTTCTTCATGTTTTTTCAGATAAAATAATCGCTTTGATAACATACTTAGACCTGCATATAATTTTGAAGAAAAGTAAATATTATTATTTGTTTCTTCTCGTAATGCAGCAAGACTTTGAGCAAGGATTCTTGATTCTTCTGAATTTAACTCAAGGTTTTCTGAAGTGAGAATTTCTCCCTTTTCTTTTTGATGGACAACAGCAGCACTAAAATATGCAGAAGTTTTATACATTTTACTGCATTCTGTCATGGCTATTATTGCATTCTCCCATTCTTCTTCCTCTTCATACTTTTCAGATAATTGAGAGTAAGCTTTGGCCATAATCCATAAAGCACGCGAGCATTCAAACATTAAGTCTTGAATTTCAATATCCTTATTTGCAATCGGGTCATAAAAAGTTTGAATTATATCTAAATCCTTTAAAATTTCTGTATGGTTTTCATTTTTATAATTAATATTTAAAATCTTAGTATATTCCAATACTAGATTTAAATCATCCGAACTAAATTGTTCATCTTCTTTTTCTAAAGCATCTTCTAAATGTTTAATTTTAAAGTGAAGATACCTTATTCTTCTCATGGTTTCTTCATCAAAAATCATATCAGAACCAGCATTTTTTAATAAATTTTAGTTACATAACAATATTTTATAATTCTTTTAAAATCTTTTGATGAAATTTTTAAATCCATTGAGAATTTTGAAATATAAGTCACTTTGTTTTATGTTTAAATTAGAATAATTATATTGAAAAAAAATTTGAAATTGAATAATAAAATCTTTATTTTTGAATTTGTTTCTGGTGGTGGTTTTAATAATACTATTATTCCGACTTCACTCTTTTGTGAAGGATTTGGCATGTTAAGATCGATCACTGCAGACTTTAAGCTATTAGATTTTGAGATTTATACAACGTTAGATTATAGGATTTCTTTTTTATCTAAATTTATCAAAGCTGATCATATATTAAATGTGAGGAAAAATGAAAATTCTCTTAAGACTTTCAAGGATTGCGTAATGAAATGCAAGTATGTGTTTATTATTGCTCCCGAAACCTTGAATATTCTATACAATTTAACAGAGATTGTTAAAAAGTCTGGTAAAATCATATTAAGCACAAATTTAAGGGGAATAAAATATGGTTCATCAAAAATCATTAGTCACAACATCTTCAATAATGTTAAGATTTCTACACCAAAAACTTATCGAATACCTTTTAAAGAACAAACTTTAGATTTAGATTTTATCATTCATAAATTTAGAGAATTAAAATGCCCTATTGTTATTAAACCTGAAGATGGAGTTGGAGCAGAATCAATAAATTATTTTGAAAATGAGTCTCAAATCTTGAATTTCTATATAAATTTTGAGCAAAAATTAGAGAAGAAAAGGAATTATATTATTCAACAATTTATTAGTGGAAGCAATTTAAGCATGTCTATAATAGGATCACCAAATTTATTTGTAAATCCATTAATATTGAGCATTAATTCTCAAAATATTAATATCACGGATAAGACACCTGAATACCTTGGTGGTTATACTCCTTTGGAAAATTATAAAGATATTATCAATCAATTGACAAATACCATAGAAAAATTAAAGAATCTTAATATCGAAGGATACTTTGGCATTGATTTTATCGAAGACAATAATAAATTATTCACTTTTATAGAAATCAACCCTAGATTAACCACATCATATATCGGGTTAAGAAATATACTTAATTTTAACTGCGCAGAATTAATTTTTAATTCTAGGATTAAAAATATTAGCAAATTTGAAATAGATTTAAAATATTATTCTTATTTTACGCGAATTGATTTTTACTATAATTTTGTTGAAAATATGGAATTTTGCAAGGAAAAAATAATACCCAAGTTGATAAAACTAATCCCTGAATTCGTTACTCCACCAATATCGTTCAATGATAATAAATATTCTTGTTTCGTTGCTACAAAAACAACTGACTTAGCTTCCTCAAAAATAAAATTAAATGAGATAATTAAGTCTTTAGAAAAGTTTAATTTCAATATTGTTAAACCAAAAAAACCAATATTATAGTAAAGCCGCCATAATGGAGTAAAAGTGAAACTAATAAACTACTCTCTATTTTTAATCCCTTTTTCACACATAAACTATATGATAATAACCATAATGACCAAACTTGGAAGATAATCAATAGAATTTTATCAATTAAATTAAATATATTTAAGATTAACAGATTGAACCAATTAAAAATAAAATGAATTACTAGGAAAAAGATCATAGGATACAAAATAATTGCAAAAGAAATTAAAAAATTTAGCAGATTTTCATTCTTTTTATAAATAAGACGAGAAATGGCTTCTATTATGGCAAAAAATAATAAGAAATTTACGATAAAACTTAAACTAATTAAAAACTCAAAATAAAATTCCAAATTGTATTGACTAATCTCCATAAAAAATAATAAAAATGAATAAAAACCATTCAATTGGCATAAAATCGTTCCTAATACAAGAATTCCTATTGAAATAATAATAGAATATTTCTTATCTTTCTGCTCGAACTGGATAAATCTTTTTGACGTAATCCACATCAATTTACGTAAAATTGGATATTTTATTTCCCTATGTGCAAAATCTGGTTTCCTAATGGTTTCAATATTATTTTTTAAGGAATTATATGCGTATATCCCTAATTCCTTCAGATAATATTTCTTATTTTTTTTTTGTTCAACTAGTTCTGATAATGTATCTAGATGATGATATATCGTTCCTGTACTTACTCCTAATTCTTTTTTAAGTTTAGTAAAAGTTGTGAATTCATTATCTCCAATAATTTTTATTATTTTTCTTCGGATATCATGACTAAGGGCATAATAATAACTTGCTTCAGCATCTTGTTCATTGGATTCTTTCTCAGATTCATTAGATTTATTAGAAATTCTTAATTACCTTCCTCTTGTTTTTCTTTTGTTAATAGCATGTTTAATATATTAAAGATGATTAATAGGAATCCAACTACCCCTAAATAAAATCCAATACCCGGATTCGGAAAGGAAGGTATTTCTTGAATGATATAATCTATAAAAAATAATATAAAAAACCCAGACCCAACAAAAAATATTATTATAGATTTAATTTTTAATTCTATTTTATAAATTACTAGAATACTAGCAATTAAGCAAACAATTCCACTTAATAGCGGAAATAGATATAAAAAAGAGTCCTCTATAGGTGTTATGCTATAGAAAATATACTCCTCAATTAAATTATAATCAGAGAACCAAGAAAAAAATTCAGATAAAATTAAAACAATTGAACCAATTAAACCAATCATATGGGCATTAATGTATTTTTTAAGTTCCATGAAATTTCAAACAAATTTGCATTAAAATTTAAAAAATTATAAAAATTCAAAAAGAATAATATTAAAATAAATTTAGAAAATTTTAATTTTTCTTAGTTTTTGAATTCTAATCCCAATAAAATTTTGAGTTAAAATGGCGTCTGAATCCAATATAGAAATTGAAACCGAATCACCTCCACTTTTCAATTACCTGAAGGAGGAGATTCCTCTTGAAGATATTAAAGATTATGCTTCCCCTAGACGAATTATGTCTATAGATTTTGTCAAAGGTTTTGCTATTGTTTTTATAATTTTAGCTCATACTGCTAGCGGTTGGCTAGATCTCGATTCTTATTACCTATATGGTTTGATGTTTGCCTTATTAGATATATTAGGACCCTCATTATTTGTATTCCTTTCAGCGCTTAGTGTAATATTTAGTATTAAGAGAAAAGAAGGTCTAATTCATCCTAAAATAATCAGAAATAGAGTTTTTACTCGAGGGCTTGTAATGATGGTAATTGGAATGCTCACTAATATAGTAGTTATTGAAGCAGGGGAGTTAAAGATTGCTATATATGGATGGAATATAATTACATTTATTGGAATTTCTCAAATTATTTCTTACTACATCTTAAAGATAAGAAAATCTTGGCGTATTATCCTGGGAATAATAATTATTCTTCTCTCTCCTTCATTAAGAGCTATTCTTTATCTAGGAAAAGTAGAAGGAAATATATTATTAAGCATATTCCATTATATCATTACTTCTCCGACGCCTCATTTAACATTACTTCCATGGGTTTCAATTTCTTTTATATCTACGATTTTTGGAGAATATATCTATGAAGCGATGAACAAAAGCACAAAAGATGCTTATATTGGTTTATTTAGGATCTTTTTTGTTTGGGGAATAATATTTGTTTTAATTGGGATCTTTGCTTACTATCCCGATGGATTAAATTTTGCAGTATGGGAACCTGGATGGACTTTAGAAACTCCTGCAACAATGATTGGAGGAATAGCTGAATATACTCATTTAAGCAATTTAGAAATCGCTAATCTTCAAGATTTTTTTGTAATTCCAGGAATGCCGAATTTTTTAATAAGAGGAACAAGTGCTAATATGTTTTATAACCAAGGAGCTTCATTATTAATTATAGCATGTTTCTTCTATTTTATCGATATCAAGGAAAGATCTAATAACTTCACCAATATGTTAATATATTTTGGAAAAATTTCACTAAGCTTGTTTCTGATTCACTTCTTATTTATTCCTATGTTTTTACGTCAATTTAATGTTCCTTTCTTCCTAACCGTCAGTCTTTCATATATTGGGTTTCTTGGTATATTTATGTATGTTTGGATGGAATACGGTAAAGGTGTAGGGTCTCCTGAATGGTTAATGGTTCAATTAGGTAGAATAGGTCAGAAATCAGGTGAAGCAGTTAAGAAGACTACTAAAAAGATGTATGCTAAAATTAAGAAGCGCGAGAAAGTTAAAAAAATGGAAGATTTTATGAAAAAATTAAGTAAAGACAGAAGAAATGAATAAATTCATCATATAGCTTAATATAAAGAAGATTTTTAATGTATAAAACACGAATTTTTTTTTTTATAGCTTGCATTGTAAATGCTTTCTATTTGATCTTAACATTCATTTTTTTTTATTTTCTAAATAGTCCCCTAATGAATATTAATGAAAACGATTATCTTTCATTTTATTATGCTGGATTAAATGTTATTGAAGATTTACCTAATTTATACAATTCTTCTCTATCACCATTTCCTTTTAGATATTTACCGATTTCGGCCTACTTTTTTACTCCATTTTCGATTTTGGGACTAGAATTAGGGTATTTTATTTTCCAACTATTCAATTTCTTTCTAAACCTATTAATAATTTTTTTAATGTTCAAAATTATTCAAATTTACAAAAACGTGTCTAAAGACTCTGAGTTAAAATATGACACTAAGAAGTTTATAGATATTTTTCAAAAAGAAGAAAATGAATCAATTCTTCATCAGAATGCCTTTTTTTTAATAAGTTTAGCGCAATTCATGAATTATTTCTTAGGACAAATAAATATAATTGTATGTGTTTTCATTCTTTCTTCATTATTGTATTTTTTGAAAGGTGGTGTAAAGAATGAATTAATAGGAGGATTTTTATTAGGATTAGGAATCTTATTTCGACCCACTTTAATTTTACTCCTCCTATTTTTAATAATTTTTAATTATAATAGAAAAAGTAAGAAATTTTCTTTTTTGCTTCAAAGAACTTTCATTCGATTATCAGGGGCTCTTATTTTAATATTTTTGTCAAGTTTATTTTTCTTTATTTATCCCCAGATGTTTAGTGATTTTATTGCTGTTAATCTTACTGGAGAATATACATATGCTATTGAAGGAGGTATCGAAATAAATCCATCATTCAGTCTAACAAGAATTGTTTTAATTTTCTTCGAAATAATTAATATCGAAATCAGTGGATTTCTAATTTTTATTATAATAACCTTGCTAATATTAATTCCTATATACTTTTTGTATATCCAAGATACAATCCACCCACTTAATTTATTCAATGGTTATTTAGGTGGACTTACAGTATTATTAATTATTTATTTTGATTCTTGGCCTCATCACATTGTAGTTTTAACACCATTTATCATTTTTTTTCTACTCATAAACAAAGAATTCAAATATTATAACATCGTTAAATATCTCTATTATCTTATTGCCATATTAATGGTCATTTTCTGGGGAATATTTTATTTAACCTATCTATTTTTCCCTTTTAACATTGGTGGCTTAGTTTTGATGACTTTACTCTATTATTTTTTAATTGTATATTATAAGAATCAAATTAGATCAAATTTATAGAATGTATGTTATGATTTCTTTCTAATAACAGAGATTTTACTAATAGACCGCACTAACTTTAATGATAAAGAAAGGTTTTAAATAAATAGTCGTTGAATATTAGTATTATAAAATTTTAGTTAAGAAAATAATTTGTTTTTTTTTTTATTAAAATGAGTAGGATTAAGAATGTCGGTGAAAATTGAGGAAGAACTCTTTAATAATGATATTAGTAATAATACATCAAGACGCATTGCGTCAATAGATTTTGTCAAAGGTTTTGCATTAGTGTGGATAATATTAGCTCATGCCGCTATTAGTTGGTTGGATAGTGATTGGGTGTATATTTATGGACTTGTTTTTGCTTTTATGGATGTTCTAGGCCCTTCTTTATTTGTTTTTCTTTCTGCTCTTAGTGTTGTTTTCAGTCTTAAAAGAAAAAAGAAAACGATATCTGATAAAGCAGTTCGTAATGGTATTTTTATACGTGGAGGAGTAATTATTGCTATAGGTATGCTCTTCAATCCTATGTCTTTACTAACTTCAGGTGTTTCAGTTCCATTCCCTTTTAATTTATGGGGTTGGAACATTTTAGTATTTATAGGATTTTCTCAAATTTTATCTTATTATGCTATAAAATTCAACAAGATTACACGAGCTGTAATTGGCGTATTAATTATTTACTTTTCTCCATGGATTCGGGATCTCCTTTATGAATTCCAGGATGCAAACATATTGATTGATATCCTACATTTTTTTATAACTTCTCCACTTCCTCAAGCACCAATTTTACCATTCTTAGCAATTTGTTTCATGTCTACTATCTTTGGGGAGTTTCTTCACGAGGCAATGATAAAAGGGAGTAAAAAAGCTTATTATAAATTATTTCGAATATTTAGTATTTACGGTATTGTATTTATCGTAGTTGGAATATTCATAATTGTTCCAAGGGGCGTTACTTTCAACATATGGGAATCTGGATTAGCAAGAGTTATTCCCGGGACTGATTCATCTCCCGGGGTACTTGTGCTTTCGGAATATTTACATATTGATTTATTGCGGATTGCCAACATGCAAGATTATTATCATTTTGATGCAATGCCGATGTATATGGTAAGATGTACTGGCCAAAATATGTTCTACAATCTCGGTGTTGCTTTTTTACTTATAGCGATTTGTTTTTACTTTATTGATATTAAAAATAAAACTAATGATGTCGTAAAATTACTATTATTTTACGGAAAGACAAGTCTCTCACTTTTCTTAATTCAATATTTGTTCTTACCTTTATATAGTGGCCAATTTTCAATTATTTTTTATCCAATTGTCTGGGTAGGGTATTGTGGATTTCTAGGGCTACTTATGTATCTTTGGTTGAAATTTTTTGGGGGTGTTGGAACACCTGAATGGATTGTGAGAAAAATCGGAAGTGGAGGAAAAAGAAAGAAAAATTCGTAAATAAGATCTGTTTTAGAGTAAAATAAAAAATAATAAGGCTATATTATAAAGATATAAATATCTTAAAAAGATATTAAGATAATAATAAGCGATGAATTAATTAAAATTAAAGATAATTCATATGAAATAAAAATTTATTAATTAACTTTCAATAGATAACTAAATTATTAATTATAATCGAGGAAATTAAAGATGAGTCCAGATTCCCAATATAAATTTAAAATAACTCTCTTTGGTCCTGGAGGAGTGGGTAAAACATCTCTCTTATTACGTTATATTAAGGACTACTTTAGTGATGACCTTAAAAAAACAATAGGTAGCAATTTCCTTATTAAAGATGTAGAAATCGATACTAAAAATGTCCGCCTTCTTCTCTGGGATATAGGTGGACAACCTCAATTTCATAAACTCCGAACTATTTATTTTAAAGGGAGTAATGCTGCACTGGGTGTTTTCGATTTATCATCAAGCCAAACTCTTCTAAAAATTCCAGGGTGGGTGAGTTCTATTAAGAAAACGGTAAAAAAAACTATACCAATGTTACTCTTAGGTAATAAAGTCGATTTAGAAAGAGAAGTTGATCAAGAAGAAGCAGAAGATTTAGCAAAGAGATTAAATTGTGAATATATGGAGACATCAGCAAAAACAGGAGAAAATGTAGAAATTGCATTTGAGAAAATAGCAAGAGCATGCCTACAAGATATAAATAATTGATTAAAGTAAATCTTTATATACTAATCCTTAAAAATGTTTAATTGCTTAAGCTGTTCTAGCAATTCCTCTGAATTAGTATATTTAATCCCAAAAATTCCCATTTCCTTTGCAGAACGTATATTATTCAAACCATCATCGATGTATAAAATTTGTTTTGGTTTACATCCTGCTTTTTTGATAGCAAATTCAAATATTTTAGGATTTGGTTTGATCAAATGAGTTTCATGAGATAAAATTAACTCATCAAACCATTTAATAAATTTCCAGTCTTTTTTTAAGATATAATCCCAATGACTAGAATTCACATTGGACAAAGCAATAAGTTTATAGTGACTAGTTTCTCTGATTTTTTTAACTATTTCTACTACCTTAGGATTGTATCCCGATATTATGCTATTAAAAGCATTAAAAAAATCTGATTGATTCAGCATACAGACTTGGAGGAGATCACATGCAAGTTGATAAAACTCATCATCAGTCATATCTCCTTGATGATACATGTCAGATTGTCTAAAAAATTCTAACATAATTGGAGTTTGAGGTTTATTTAAAGGAGATTGAATTATTATTTGATTATAAAAGTTAGAAAAATCCAAATCAATAATAACTCCTCCTAAATCAAAAATTATTGCTTTAACTTTCATAACGATAAAATAAGATTCTTTAGGCTTAAAATAACAGATCGCATAAATATTTTTTTAATAGAACTTAAGAGTACTTTTAATGTCTAAAATAAATTCTAGTTGAGATTCTTCTGAAAGGTATTGGCAGTTTGTATTTAGGGAAATTTCTTGTGTCATCTTCTAGCATTTCTAAAAATTTTTCTAGTTTAATATTATTAATTTGTTCTGATGTTTGCTTTTTTGGGCCAAATGGCTTACCAATTAACCTCTTTCTAATAGAAATTGTCTGATCCTGTTGTTCATTTTTCCCAACTATTATTGTGTATGGTACCCATTCGATCTCAGATTGTCTTATTTTCTTTCCAACTGATTCTTCTCGATCGTCGAAATCTGCTCTAAATTCTTCTCCATTAATGATGTTGAGCATTTTTTCAGCATATTCGTTCTGCTCATCACTGACGCTTATAATTCTCACTTGAATTGGAGATAACCATGTCTTGAATCCAGGGACTATTTTATCCTTATATCGAATAGCAGATTCTATTAAACCCCATAAAATTCTCTCTACTGCTCCAGTTGGAGAATTATGAAGTATAATTGGATATTTGACAGTACCATCATCGTCAATAAAAGATATATTGTACTTCTCCCTTTTTACACCATCATTATCGATCATATATTCTAACGAACTTTCAACATCAATTTGATTTGTGGCTAAGGTAGCACTTTTGTTTTGATTAGATAAAACATTTCGTTCAAATTTTAAAATATAATAATAATACCGCTGTTCCCATAATTCTAATAATGCGGGATGTTTTTCTGTTTTTATTAAACGTATAATCCAATCCTTATTTTCAGCATAAAATTCTCTCGTTACTCTGAAAATGACATAAGTTTTAATTCCTAAGTCTTTTTCAAGATCCTTAATCATTTCATATTGCTTTATGAACTCATCAATGGAAGATTCTATATCTCTGCATAGTGTATGAAGATCTGGCATGATAAATCCACGTAATCGTCTCAAACCCGATAATTCGCCTTCCTGTTCTCTTCGAAAGTCATACTGTTCATATTCATATACTCTTAAGGGAAGATAATACGGTTTTAAATTCATTTGAGAGAATAAATCAAATAAAAGAAAGTCACTGGCGTATCTTAAAAGATATCTATCATTTCCAGATTCGAGCCAGTAACTTCTTGCTGGAAATCGAGCAGTTTGTGCTGTCAATTTTTTCTTTTTAACTGTATACATAATTGGAGTATCAATAAGTATTGCTCCAAAATCTATTAATCTATCTTCTATAAAATTCTTTATTAGGTTCTTCATGATGACTCCTTTTGTATACCATCTTAAATTTCCAGCATCAGTATTAGGATCAAAATCCGCTAATTCAAATTCTCTCATTATTTTTATATGTACAGGTTCAAGTACTTTATCAACTTTTCTTGAACCTAATTCAGATTGTAAAAATAAATGAAAATCTTGATCTTTTATTTCTTTAGGTAATAATACTTCACCTTTTTCGTTAAACTCTAAATTGATTTCTTTACCGGAGGGCATAAGAATTTTAAAAACTGAATTTTTAGCCTGTTCTTCAGGTTTTATAGCTAATTTTACATCTCTGTACATTTCGGCCATCTCATGGCCTAAACAATCAATTTTAAATGACTTATACCAACCAAATGGAGAAAATTTTGCTTCTATTCCCCGCTCTTCTAAATTTTTTGCTATTTTTGGGCAAACTTCCATCGCATTTTGTTCATTACTTAGAAATTTACTCAAGTGTGCCCATGGATATATTAATACTTTATCAACTTGATACATACTAATATTTTTAGTGAGTTCTAAGATTTTTCTTTTCTTTCCCTTTATTTCACCATTCTCTATCTTTCTATTATGCTCTCTTATCTCTTCATTTTTTTCTCGAAGTTTTTCAGGAAATCCAGTAATTTGTAGAATTGCTGATTCAATTTCATCAGCTCCTTGTTTTGCTATTAAATTTGTGTCATATGTGTCTTGATCTTCAACAGATACAAAACAAACAAGAATTAGACCCTCCATTTTTATAAATTTCTCTTCAAATTCCTGAGGATTGGTAGTAGCTTCTTTGTTTTTAACTACTTCAACATTTTGAGAGTGAATTATTAAGATTTTCATGATAAATCATTAGTTTAGTCTTTTAACCAGTATATTATAATAAATTCTAAATATTTTTCTTACTTTTGATAAATAATTATATTCTAATTTCAAATTAATTATTATTGCAATTAATTTCTATTATTATGAATCTTAAAAAAGCTTTTTCAGATATAAATGAGTTATTAGAGATATTGTACCAAGACAGAGAAGAAATTTTGAGAATATCTCGAGATATAATTAGAGATTGTAGTATTGCTATAAAAAACATTCATAGAAAAGAATTTGATAATTTTCATGAGAGAACTAATACTATTAAGAATAAACATAAAGAATTAGTACGATTAGTTAACAAAAATCCTGGAATTTTCTTCAAGTATTTGAAAGCTCCGGAACAGGAATTTGCTGAATCCCTTACATTTTATTCAATTATCAGCAAGGAAGAAATTCCATTACCCATCGAATTAAAGATTGATCCTTTAAATTTTCTGCTAGGATTAGCTGATGTTATTGGAGAATTGCGAAGATATGCTTTAGATAACATTAGAAATTCTCATGTTGAAGATTTAAATTACATTTTAGAAAATATGGATGAGATCTACAATTATCTGTTTACATTGGATTATCCTTCCGGAGTCACTCAGGATTTGCGACATAAAATAGATGTAGCTAGAACTCTAATAGAAAAAACTAGAGGAGATGTCTCTTTAGCTATACAAATGGATGATTTGAAGAAATGCTTTAAAAATAATCTCTAAAACAAAATAATTTTATCTGAATTGATATTAGAGAAATAAAGATGAACAGTCAAAAAAAAAAAGTATTAGTTGCGGGTACATTCGATATTATTCATGCGGGTCATATCTATCTTATTAACGAGGCCTCAAAACTAGGAGATGTATATTTGGTTGTTGCTACAGATAAAAATCGTGAATTATTTTCAGGTGAAAGGCCAATTCTTTCCCAAGAACAAAGATTAGAAATAATGAAAAATTTAAAAAATGTGAAGGATGCTCGATTAGGCAGGAATGATAATGATACTCTTAAGACAGTTGAGGAAATTAACCCAGATATTATTCTTTTAGGACCTGATCAAAAATATAGTATAGAAACACTTAAAAAGGGTCTTTTGGAAAAAGGATTAAACCATATTGAGGTTAGAAGGCTTGAGACTTATTATGATAAATATGAATTACACAGTTCAAGTTTAATAAAAAAAAAAATTATTAAAAAAAATAAGGAAAACAAAAGGATAAATATATAGAATGGAAGATAAAGATAGTATTTCTTCAGAAAATTATGCAAATTGGTTTGCTCTTTATAATCTTTGTCAAATTATTGGAAGTCGGAAAGCTATTCACATAAGCAGTGTTGAATTTAGCAAGATTCTCAATTTATCTCAACAAACAGCTTCCAGGAGGATTAATCAATTAGAAGAAATTGGTTGGATTCAAAGAAAAATCTCGGGGAAGGAGCAAGTTATTAGAATTACAAAAAAAGGTGCTGATGTCATGTTATTAATGTATAAAGATTTGAAACAAATCCTCGAAGATATTTTAATAGTAGGAGAAGTTACTGAGGGAATGGGGGAAGGAGGATATTATGTTAGAATTAAAGAATATTATGAACAATTTAAGGAAAAATTAGGATTTACACCTTATTATGGGACATTAAATCTACAATTAAGTGACCTTAATAAAGAACTATTAGAAGAGAATTTAAAAAATCGAATTCCTGTAAGAATTGTTGGCTTTGAAAAGGAAGAAGATAAAGAAGAAGGACCAATAAAACGGACATTTGGTGCTGTAGATTGTTATAAATGTATTGTGTCTCGTTTAGATGATCAGGATAACAAAGTAAATGCTGCTATTTTAAAAATTAAAAGAACACACCATAAGAAAAATATTGTTGAAGTCTTAGCGGCCCCCTTTTTAAGAGATAAACTTAAATTAAAAGATGGGGACAGATTAAGAATAGAATTTCCAAAAAATAAATAAAAAAATGATCTTAAAATTATGTTAAAATGCTTCTTTTTTTTTTATAATAAAATATATTTTTATCATTCTAAATAGATATGTCCCTAAAGTCAACCACATAAAGATGAATAAAAATAAATTAAATAAGTCATAAAAAAAACTGACAACGGATATTATCACTATATAAAATAACCTTTCTGATCTTGCCATAAGTCCAATGTCGAAATCTCCATTAAAAAAAACTTCTGCTCTTGCTCTTGTATAACTAATCATAATGGAAGCCAAGAAGGATATTAAAATAATTAGATTCATATCTATAAAATTCCATAATAATTGATCTTGGGTGTAAATATATAAACCTAAAAAGATAAAAAATTCAGAAGTTCGATCCATAAATGAATCAAAAAAACCTCCAAATTTTGTAGTTTTGTTATTCAATCGAGCTATTGCTCCATCACATCCATCCATAATTCCTGTAATGAATACTGAAATAGAAAAAAAAAGAAGATTTCGAAAATATACTAACGTAATAAAACTTATTATTGAAAAACAAAACATAATGATTGTCGCTTTATTTGGGGTGATCCTTATTTTGATTAAAGCTTTTGCTAGTTGATTGATTAGTGGTCTAAAAATATATCTAAGTCTAAATTTTGAAGGCATATTTCAAATAGTATTATAGGTTAAATTAAAATATATTTCACTTTATAAAATAACATAGTTTTTTTATTTTGAAACATATAAATAAATGATTTAAACAATAAAGAGATTTGATACTCTTGAAATTACGCTTGATTTTGAAAACTAGAACAAAGAAAAATAAAGATGTATTGTTAAAATTAAGTATACCTCCTAGTAAACATATTGGTTTTATTAATTTTATAAATCTAGCATTAAAACACGATTTACCAATAGAATTATCATTCGAAAAATTATCAAAAACTGGTGAAAGAGATGAAAGTAAAATTGTGGGGCAATTTAAACTACAAGGTAAAGCTGATTCAAAGTTATATGCGTTAGAAGAAGAAATTCAAAATGCTGAACGTAGGAAAAAAAAAATACAGCAAAAGAGAAAACACCATTAAGATATCTGAATTTTACAATTTTTTTATAGTACTAATTGATCTTCCAAAACTCAAACTCTCAAGTCTTTTTACCATAAAAGTTATCATTTATTGTATCGCAAATAACTGCTCTTTCACTCAACTCTCCTAAATCTTCAGCTTCTACATCTATTTGGTACACTTTTAATTGCTTTTTTACATCATCAATATTCTCTTCATCTACCATATCAAAATCTAAGAATTGATTCGTCCCTCCCTTAATTAAACCTTTAAAATTTGCTCTTTTAGCTCCATGAAACGATAAATTGTTATGCGGATCATTCACTCCAGTATCTACAAGTGTGTGCGGGAAAAGGAAATGATAACCTTGTTTAGAGGCAGATCTGATTTTTAGAAATTATACCCCTATTAAATAGCTTTTGAACAAAATTCTTAAATGCAATATTTTGAGATGCCAGATTTTTAATATAAAAACGATCTCGAATATTTACTAACTTAAAGTTACTACTTTTAAGGGGAAGTGCCTCTGAACCTCCTAAGACTAATAAACCGCCATCATAAAGACGTGAATCTAAAGTTTGTAGAAGTTTTTCTCGAGCAAATTGATTTATATAGATAAAGAAATTACGACAAAAAATTATATCATATTTTCCTCTATTTTGATGACCTTTAATAATATCTTCTTGTATAAATTTGACTTTATTTTTAATGTCCTCTGATAATATGAACTTCAGACCAAGTTCTGTATCTTTTTTTGAAAAATAGGTTTTTAAATAGACCTCTGGAATTTCATGTACTGGATATTCTCCATAAATCCCCTCCTTTGCTATTCTAAGAGCAGTGGGATCAATATCTGAAGCGATTATTTCAAAATAAGGAAAATCTTTATTCTGCTTCATCATTTGGTCTAATATCATTGCAATAGAGTACGGTTCATCTCCCGTTGCGCAGGGTGCTGACCATATACGAATTGGTCTATTCGTATAATTGATATAAAACTTGATAAAAATCTCGAAATTCTTAAATATATTATAATTTCTAAAAAAGTAAGTATAATTAATTGTAAATTTATCTAGAAAAAAATTAATTTCAACAGGATTGTCACGAATATATTTAATATAATCTTGATAATAACTTAGATTTAGGTTCTTCATCCTAAAATCGATTCTTTTCTCAAGGAATTTTCGTTGATAATGTTCGAATTTCATGCCCGTTGCTATTTTTAACTCTTCTATAAGAGCATCTAAAGATGAAGGATTAATTGAGGACGCTGAAATTTCTTTACACCAAAACGCGTACTATTAAGATTTTTTACTCTATTGTAATAAAATTGAAATAATATTAATATTCTAGGGAAGGAATATTTGTGATTGAGCCCGTAACAAAACATAACAATAAAATATGTAGTAAAAAAATGTCTGGGCTTAAATCAGAAATTAATTCAGTGAAATAAAGCCCAATTTAATAAGATTTTTACAAACATTATAGACTTGATTTTGTTGAATATTTAACCGGTTAGAGATTTGGTTGATTGATTTTTTTCCGTCTATTTCATTATATACATCACAAGATCTTTCTCCTGTTAGATAATATTTTGGATTGATTTTTTTTGTGGTTGTGAAAATTGGGATATAATTATAAAATTCAGGAAAAGACTCAATTATTTCTGTTTCAGATGTTTGTTTTAGCCTTTCATTTGGTTCGCTTTCAAAACTTCTTATCCAATCAACTATTTGATTATTATATTTAACTTTATTAGTTTCATCCTCTTCTTCAATAAGACGTTCGATTGCAGTATCAAATGATTTAAAACTATTTAATCTTCCATTCCACTTTAAAATTTGATCCATATTGAATTGTTTCAAAAAAGAATCTGATAATTTTTTTAAAAATCTTTGAACATCTAAATTGGTTGAATTTTTATCATAAGTAGCAAGGTAAATCAAATCTGGAACATTTTGATCTTTCAAAAAAGAAAGCTTCAAATTATTATTTTCTAATTTCAACTCACTTATCGTTCCTAAATCTTCAAATGAATCAGAAAAGGAATTTAATGCAGAAAAGAACCCAGATACCATTATTAGGTTATCTACTTCCGAAAATATATTCTTAATGTTAGTTGAACTAGAGAAACTCTTAGATAATAATGGTAATCCATCTTTAATTATAAGAACATCGCAAATCATTAATCTCAGATAATTATATCGTGTCTTTTTATAAGTAATGTTTCTGCTTTTATCAGATTAATACTATTTACGAAATTGAAAAAAAAAAGAATTATAATACTTCAGTGATATCAGAATAATATAATTGATCAAAATAAAAATGATTATCAAGAGCTTCTCAAAGTTTTTCTTATCATATGCATATCAATATTATCCAAAACTATTAATGGAGTTGCGAGATATTGAAAGCAGTAATTCTGTGTGCTGGTTATGGAATCCGTTTAAAACCATATACCGATACCATTCAGAAATCAATGCTTCCAATTCAAGATAAACCCCTTTTAGAATACATTTTAAATGGTTTGATTTATGCGGGGTTACATGATTTTGTTCTAGTTGTAGGTTATAAAAAAGATCAAATTTTAGAGTATTTTAAAAACGGAGAGGCTTGGAATGTCAATATAGAATATGTAGAACAGAAAGAACTAAATGGTACCGGTGGAGCTTTATTAACATGTGAAAAAGTTATCAATAACTCACACTTTTTTCTAACTTGGGGAGATATTTTAGTTTCATATTCTGTATATAAAGAAATTTTGGATCTTTTTTACCAAGAGCGTCAGAACTTTATTTTAGTCTCAAATTATACCAAGGATCCATATAAGGGTGCGGCAGTTTATACAAAAAATGATTACTGCTTAGATATCATTGAAAAACCTCTTCAAGGTAAATCAACTTCAAATCTTAATAATTCCGGAATTTTTATTTTTTCTAAAGTAATTTTTAAAATTTTAAATACTCTTAAGCCATCTAAACGCGGTGAAATTGAATTAACTAATGCATTAAGGATTGGAATTAAAGAAAAAAACTGGAAAATTCGAGTTATTAGAATGGATAAAAATCAATTTCGAGGTGACTTTGGAGATAAAATCACATATGAGAAATTGAAAGAAAATTCAGACTGGTTGAGTGAATTCATTAAAAATTAAAAGGATTAAGAAGGTGTAATTTAAAATCTGCACTATTTCCTTCCATAAAAAAAATACACCTTTTTATATTGGATAATAGAAGAGTTATTGAAATAAGATTTCAATACAAATGAAAATAAATGAAAAACTAAAGGTATTCCAAGAGTGAATCAAAAATTCGAAAGAAAACGAGTAATAATTTTTATTGACCATGCAAATTTATTTCACAATATCGAAAACTTGAACATACGGATTAATTATCTAAAACTTAAAGATGTTTTTATAGATAAACATCACTTAGTTGGGCTGTTTATGTATATGGGGATCCCTGATAAACTTTTACCAAAAAAACTTAATTTTTTAAAATATCTGAAGGCTCAAGGTTTTATAATTCAACCAAAACCAGTTATTATCTCCCCAAATGGTGTAAAAAAGCAAAAAGGAGTTGATATTTTTATATATAAAGATATAGTGGAATTAGCTGAAGATGATTCATATGATAAAGCAATACTAGTAAGTGGAGACTCAGATTTTTTAGATGTAGTAAAAAAATTAAAAGAATTAAAAAAAGAAATTGAAATCTGGAGTTTTAAAAAATCTATCTCACGGTCATTAATAGAAGAAGCTGGAAAGGAAAATGTATATTATATTGATAATATCTTAGAAAAAATTAAATGTTAGCCTGAAATAAGTGAGGACTTTAAAAACAAATAAAAGAAACAATAATTGTTTTTTAAATTACTTCTCCTATATGAGAGAATATGAGAAGAATTTCTAATTAAATCATTCGCTAATCTCGTTTCCCTTCGAAAAATATCTTCTCAAAATTTCTCTCTTTTTTGGAATCTTTCATTTTCAAACTTTCAAAAATTGGACTATTTAAATAATATTAACAAAGGATTTTTATTACTTAATATTATAAATTCTATATCAAATTTTTAATAAGTGAATTAAATGAATGAAGATAAGTATAAACATCGTTATTACTACAAAGAGTCTTATGAAGCAGCTATTGGGACTTTAGCAACAGCTTGTGTTTTTCTTTTTGTTGCTATTTTATCGCTAGTTCTTAGAGCTCTCAATGTAGACTTTATAGGACTTGCTTGGTGGGGATATTGGCTTTTTATACCTGCATTTTTTATTTTTATTGGCGGATTTGAACAACTATATAGGAATTCAAAATATAAAAAAATTGTAAAGAATGCTCTTACTCAACGAAAATTCCAAGGAACTTATAAGCTTGAGCATATTGCATTGGAAATTGGTATGAAGCCAAGTATTTTACTACGTGTGCTAGTGGATCTAAGAAATCAAGGAATAGTGAAATATAGTTTTGACGCTGAAACAGGACAAATTATCTTAGGGCAACCAATAACATATACTCCTGCGACTGAATACGTTCCTCCTCCTAAAAAAATGGATGAGCCCTTACAAACAGAAGGAAAAAATTATTGTGTTTATTGTGGTCAAAAATTAGAATCAACTGGAAATTTCTGCCCTAATTGTGGGTCTAAACTTTAATATACCTTAAAAATCAATTAAAAAATAATTTTTTCTTTTAATATTTTTATTTTATTCTCTACTAAATTGAGAGAGGCCTTTTTTTTAAATACACAATCAGTTTTAAATATATCAAATTGTATCCGAGATGAATGATAATTTCAAAAGGCTTTGCCAATAAAGAAATCTCTGAAATTTCACTCGAAAAGATTTCTGATATAAATAACTCACATGATCTTGATCATAAAGAATTTCAAATTATTGATAATGGTAACATTTCAAAATTAGTCTCGGAACTATTCAAAAATATAAATTCTAAAGATTCCTTTAGTTATATTTCAAATTTATTAGTCACCTCTCGCCGTGAATATAAAAAGAAATTTCACCTTGAAAACTTAATAGAGAATGCAGAGCAGTCTCTGAGTAAAATTAGCAAAAAGGAATTTCAAATTTCGCAGTATATTTTAACTAATCCAGAAGACGAATATCTTGCTATTTCAAATGATATCCATGCAATTTTATCCAATTGTACAGAATTTTCTAATTCTGAAAAACTTGATTTTTGTAATAATCAAAGATATTTTATGAAATTGTATTTAAAAGAGCTCTTAATAAAACTTCATAAGATATAATTTTCTTAAGACATTTAAGACAAAATTAATATAAATTGAAAAAAAGAAAAAATTAATTTATTTAAGTCTTTAGCCCAAGGAACATCCATATACTAAATGTTGCCATTGCGACTCTTACAAATCCTATATATATACCGGGGGGAATTATTGAATCTAAGGCACCACATACTACAAACAGGGTAAAACCAAATCCAAGATAGAAAAACTTTTTTCTAAGCGCACCTGTTGCTTGTTTAGCTTTTATAAAGAAACCAATTCCTAGGAAAACTAGTGCAGAAACAAGAAATGCCGCTACCAATAAAAATGTTGGGTGTGTTCGGACAAAACTGGCATCTATTAAATCTTCACCAGGATTTGCCAAAGTCCATGTGAATGACGCATTTGTTTGAAACCATAAAAAATATTCGAATATTGCCCCTAATACTATAAAAATCCCAACTAAAATCCATTTTTTTTTTGGGAAAATAAGTTCACCACCAAGATACATTGCAACAATTAAAGTAGGAGCAACCCAGAGATAACTTAATAAGGAATATACCGAAATTGGATTAATATTTGCTCCCGTTAATAACACCATAAAAAAATCGACAGTAGGGCCTAGCCATAGACAACCTACAAAAAACATTGTCAATGCGGCAAACGTAAGTAATTTTGCTTTTAATTTTATTGATTTATATAATGATAATAAACCAAAGGTTGTAGATGAAATTATAATTAGAGTCGCAGTTATTCCGTCTATCCAACCTAGAAATGAAACCATTTTAAATAACACCTTATTTTATGCCAAAATTTTAAAATTATGTACTTATTTATTTTGATTTTATTTATAATTATATTTTTTATAATAACAAAAGAATGTATCATTTGTTGAATAAGAGAGGCTCTCTTATTAAAATCCTCTCTATTCTATTTTATTAAAATTTCTTATAGAAAAAGCTATAAATTTCTTGTCTATCATTCTCATGTGTTAGTCTGTATTCGTATTTCAATATAGACTTAAAGCTTTTAAGATGGTGTCTATGCGATATGATTATTGCTCCTTTTTTAGCTGTACTAAATACATGTTTGAGATATTTATGCATAGAGGGTAAGGAGTAGATGTAAATAAAATCATAATCTTTTAAATTCTGATAATAAAAATCTCCTAACGTAACCTTTATTTTTCTCAATTTGCTTTTATAGTAATTCTTTTCATTTTTCAATGATTTTATCCGGGATTTTGCTTCACTGATTAATTTCTGATTAATTTCAATACCATAGGATTTGATATTATAATTTAAAGCAGTAAAAATAACAACAGATCCATTTCCTGATCCTAAATCAATGAATTTAAGTTTAGAATTAATCTTGAATCCAAATTCGGACTCCAAAGTCTGAAAGATCTCTTTTATAAATTTAGTATCTGTTTCTAAAAAGGGTAAATCTAGCTGTGAATGAAAATTCTCAAAATTCAAGTGTTTTTTTTCAACCTACTTTCAATATTTATTTAATTTAAAAATTGGGAGATCTAAGATATTATAATTGAAATTTTTTAATAAATGCCTTCCGAAAATGTTAAAAAAAAACATTATTCTAATTCCGAGGTTTCCTAATATCAAAAGGTGTAAATTCGGAAACTTTCTAAGATCTAACTTTAATACGATGTAACTTTTTAATATTTTAAAATTTCGTTTTATTACATTAACAATCTAGTCATGGCAAACATATTAATAACTGGTGGTTCGGGTTTTATTGGAATTCCTTTAGTAAAAAATCTCTATAATTTAGGACATAACATAAAATTATTAATTCGGGAAAACAGTAATACAGAACCTTTTCAAGATTTGAATAATATTGAATATATTGTTGGTGATATTCGAAATATTGATAGCATAAGTCAGGCTGCTGATAATATTGACATAATATATCATCTTGCTGCAAATACTCAAATTTGGGCTAAAGATAAATCTACTTATGAAGAAATAAATGTTAGAGGTTCTGAAAACATTGCTAAAGTAGCATTAGAAAAGAATATTCTCTTGATATTTATTTCTTCATTTTTTGCGATTGGTCCCTATAATTGTGGTGAAGCGATTCCAAATTTTGAGACTTATGAGAGAAATATTGATTTTTTTATGGATTATGAAAGATCTAAATGTGAAAGTACCAAATTAATTCAAGAATATAAAGAAAAAGGATTAAAAAGTATAATTTTTTATCCTGGTTTTGTTTATGGTCCAGGAGATCTCAACTTTTATGGGAAATTGACAATAGATCTCATTTTAGGAAAACTTTTGGGAATTCCTAAGACATCAATTGCCAAATTTAGTATGACTTATATCTATGATCTTGTAGAACCATTGATAAATGTAATTGGCAGAAGTGAATTAATAGGGAATGAATATTTTTTAGGTGGGGAAACAGTCTCAACTATTGATTATTTTAATTCAATAGCCAAAATTGCAGGAGTGAAAAAGCCAAGGAAATTTCCGTTATCTATTGCTTTGCTTTATGGAAGACTATGTGAAATTAGAGCAAAAATTTCGAGAAATAAGATCCCCTATATAACACGCCCACTAATGAAAATGGCAACATACGATTGGGCATATTCATCTCAGAAAGCTATGGATGATCTGGGATATACAATAACTCCTTTTAAAGAAGGATTAGAAAAGACAGTTGAATGGTATATAGATTATATAGAAAAAGGAAAAAAATGAAGTGTGGTATCAAAATTGTTAGAAGATGAAATGACAAGCCAAATAATAGATATAAATTCTTATAAAACAGAAATAGCTAGAAAATATACTATTTTTCTGTCAAAATACCCCGAGATTTTTTCTGATTTGATTAATGGGTCAAACTTTGATTTTGGGCTATATAATTCGCTTGAAGCATATGATAATCAATCTCCAATAGATACATTTAATGTCTATCGAAATAAAAAGGGAATTGTAATAAAACCCGGCAGAGCGGTTGATTCAGATTTGGAACTAGCACTCTCTGCACATGCTGTTGAAAAATTAATTCAAACAAAAACGAAAGTAGAATATGCACAACTTCTTGGATCATTTTATAACAACCCAGATGAGCAAAAAGGGTGGATTGATTTCACTTTGCATAAAAGAACGCAAACCATAATTGAGATGGGTTATGGAAGATTTGCTCAAGCTGCGGGTATGCTTGAAGATGATGGTAGTATAATTAAATTGTAAATTTTTTTTTTGAATTTAAAAAATAAAGAGATTATAAAGATTAAATATGTCAAAATCACAAGAGTTAAGTATTAGAGATAAATACACTGGAGAAGTCATAGGAACTGTTCCTGCGGATACACCGGAAACTGTTAGAGAAAAATTAAAGAAGGTTTATAAAAATCAAAATCTACTACATCAAATGGATTTTTTTGAACGGGCTCAACTTCTTTCGAAATTTGCTAGTAAATTGCGATTTAAGAAAAACCAACTGAAAGATATGATTGTTGCAGAAGGAGGATTGCCAATCAAGTATTCTGAATGGGAATTAAATGTAGTAACTAACGGTTTTAAATTTTGTGATTGGTATTATCAGTTTTTAAAAGAAAAACCTTTAACAAGTATTGAAGGAGAACAACTAGTCAGAATAAGATATATTCCTCATGGTTTAGCAGCATGTATCTCTCCTCGTAATACTCCTATAAGTCTACCTCTTTATCAACTTGGAGCCAATTATTTAGTTGGCAATGGAGCTATTGTTAAGCCATCCACAGCTTGTCCGTTAACCATGATAGAAGCTTATTCTATGATGAAAGAAATGGATTTACCCGGCCTAGAGGCTTTAGATTTGGTGATTGCTCCTGGAGAATGGGCAGTAGATGAATTTCTTAAATCTCCTTTAATTAAAACATTAATGACAATTACAGCCTCTCATACAGCAAAAGATATATTAGTTCGTTATGGTAGATTCTTAAAAAAAACTGTTGATAAATCAATGGGAATTCCCATGTACACTCAGCCATTTAAACATTTCTTTTTCGAATGTGCGGGGAACGATGCTGGAATAGTTATGGATGATATAAATTTAAAGCAAGTAGCTAAATGGAATGCTATGGCTAGTTATACTAATTCTGGACAACAATGCTTCTCTATGAAAAGAATTATTGTACATAAAGATATATATGATGAGTATGTGGAATGTCTTATCAAAGAGGTTGAAAGGTTAAAATATGGAGATCCCACAGACCCTGATGTAGATATTGGTCCACTGGGAAGTAGAAAAATCTTAATGATGATGGAGGTAATGGTAGCTGATGCAAAAAAATACGGAGCCAAAATATATACCGGTGACGAAAAAATTGATACTGGTGAAGAATATGGGTTGTTTTACAAACCAACTTTAGTAGAAATAAAACCTGAATTATGTGAAGATCTAACTAAAGCTCCATTTTTATGGCGAGAAGAGGCTTTTGGACCCGTTCGCTCTATTACTAAAGCTAATGATATGAAAGAGGCGATAAGGTTGGCAAATGCGAGTAATTATGGAATGCGAGCAGTTGCTTACACCACAAATTTGAAAAATATTGAGATTTTTAAGAATGAATTAGAAGCTGCAAATATTTATATAAATGCCAGACCTATGCTTGTTGATATTACAGTTTCTTTAGGAGGAATTAAAGATTCAGCTTATCCTGCAGGTTGTAAATATTATCCACAAGAATTAGTTTATGGAAAATATATTTATGACGGTACTCCAATAAACATAGAGAAAATAAAATAACTGTACTAATTATGGATTCTGAAGAATTATTCAACAAATTAAAATCTTATTTTCCTCATAATTTGGATTTAATGAGGCATCTAAATTTAGGTGCTTGTTGGGAATATATTATTACAGAAAATTCTCTAAATGAAGAAAAACCTAAAGTACATTATTATTTATACAAAAAAGATAAAACTACATTAGAAATGGTTAAAAATTCTCCAGGAATTAAACCTGATTTAATTCTTTATTTTACTGAAAAAGCAATTTTAAATCTAATAAATGGAAATCCAAAAGCAGATGAATATTATGCTCAATATCATAAAATGATGTATAATTCTCATTCTAATATACAGGTTGACAATAAAATAAACAAGCCTCGATTAAAACTACTTAAATTAGGATATCAGAAATGGCAAAAAGATTTTAAATTCTGAAATACGGAAATTTAATTCGATATTTTACTATTCTGTAAAGCAAATTTTATATTATCATAAAGCAAAATAATTTTTATTGGAAATATTACAATGAGAAATGAAAATGAATAAAGAAGAAATTTGTTATATGTCAGCATTTGATTTGGAAGATAAAATTAAAACCCAAGAAATATCATCCCAAGAGATTACAGAGATTGTTATAGAAAGAATTGAAAAAATAAACCCAATAATTAATGCCTATTGTACACCTACATTTGATTGGGCAAGAGAAACAGCAAAAAAAGCAGATGATGCAGTTAAGAACGGTGATAAACTTGGAATCTTACATGGTATACCCATATCAGTTAAAGATGAAATGCCTATTAAAGGGATTAGAACTACATTTGGGTCAAAACTGTATGAAAATAATATACCAACGGAGGATGATGCATGTGTAGAAAGATTAAAAAATGCTGGAGCCGTTATTCTAGGGAAAACAAATATGAGCCCTTTCGGATTCATAGCGGTAACAAATAATCTTATATTTGGTGAAACTCGAAATCCTTGGAATTTAAAAAGAACCTCTGGCGGATCTAGTGGTGGCGCAGCAGCTTCTATTGCTTCTGGATTAGGATATATCGCTTTAGGTGCTGATGGAGGGGGTTCGATTAGAATACCTTCCTGTTTTTGTGGAACATATGGAATTAAACCTAGTTTTGGAAGAGTTCCTGTATATCCAACTCAAGGAGTTCATTTTGAATCTCTTATCCATTATGGCTCGATTGTCAGGTATGTAATTGATGCTGCTTTAATGCTAGATGCTATAAAAGGCCCTCATCATGGAGATATGTATTCTTTACCACATCAAAATATTAATTATTCTGAAAAAGTCAATGATAAACCGAATAAATTAAAAATTGGATATTCTCTAGATTTAGGATTTGCGAAAATAATTGATTCCGAGGTTAAAGAGAATTTCTTGAATTCTGTTCAAAAATTTGAGGAATTTGGATGGAACGTGAAACCTGCAAAATTTAAGATAAGGAATCCTGAAAGAATGTTATTAACTTATCATACGGTACTATTTGGATATGATTTAGGACCTAAATTAAAGGAATGGGAGGATAAAATGCATCCCGATCTTATTAAGGCAGTTAAGGCTGGAGGTGAAGCTACTGGACAAGATTTTGCGAGATCAATAGCACGTCGGAAAATCATATTTGAAGAGTTTTATCAATACTTTAAAAATTACGATATATTGCTAACTCCAACAACAGGATTACCAGCTTTTGAATTAGGAATTTCTTTTCCAACAAAAATAGATGGAAAAATGGTTTCACCAACAGCTTGGATGCCATTTACAGCAGCATTTAATTTAACAGGACTTCCTGCTGCTTCAGTTCCTTGTGGATGGTCAAATGAAGGATTGCCAATTGGTATGCAAATAGTTGGAAAACGTTTTGATGACTTGACAGTACTTCAAGTATCAAAAGCTTTTGAAGAAATTGCTCCTTGGCAAGAGAGAAGGCCACAATTTGAATAATTTTTCAACTTTATCTCTTTTTAACAAGCTTAAAATGCTGTCATATTAGATGTTGTTATATAAGAAGAATCTCCGATTGTTATACTCTTTTTAATTAGGTCTTCCAAAATTGTATAATCCCCGATAATGCTTTCCGAAGATATAATCTTATTCAAATTCGCTCCATCACCAATAACAGATTCAGATATAATACATTTATCTAAAACAACATTATCCCCTATCGATACATTTGGGCCTATTACTGAATCAGAAATTTTACAATTATCCCCAATATAAACAGGAGGAACAACTTTTGAATCGGTTATATTACCAGATTGAAATAATTTCTCATATGTTGGATCATGTATTTTTATCTCATCTAACAATAGGCGATTACCAGCTATTAGGCTCTCAGGACGCCCAAAATCCAATATATCCTTGTTCATTTCATTAATTTTTAGTTTAAAACCTTCTTCAATTAATTTTTGAATAATCGGTGTTATAGAATGTTCTTGACCATTTTCTAATGGAATTTTACTTTGTTCTTCTAATAATTCAAATAATCGTGTCGTCACACTCATTCCAAATAAATAAGCTCCAGAAACAGCATAATTCGATTTAGGCTTTGTAGGTTTCTCAACAATGCTTTTAACAATTCCACTTGTATCTAATTCGATTACACCATAAAATTGGGGATTTTCTACTTGCTTAACGTTTATCACTCCATCACAGATATCTTGGTGAAAATTTAATAGAATTTGTGAATAATCCTCTATTGGAAGTCTATCACTCAAAAAAACAAAACAATCATCATTAATAGCAAGATTCCTTGCTAATAAAATTGCATCTCCAAGTCCACTAAAAAATGGTGTATCTGCTTCATATCCTAACGGTTTTTGTTCTATAAAATGAAGGTTGAAATAATCTGAATGTTCTTTTTTAAGATATTCGGTAATTTGCCTTTTTTTATATCCAACAATAAAACAAATATTCGTTCCTTTAGGGAAGGAATTTTTTAGCTTTATAAGAATATGATCGATTAACCTTTTTCCAGCAATTTTCAAGAAAGCCTTTGGCTTAGAATATGTGAAGGGCTGGAGTCTCTTACCCACACCAGCAATTGGGCAAATCAGAATCATTCTGTTAACTTTATAGATGGCAATTTTTTAATATAAAAATTATAAAACTTGATAAAATAAAAAGTATTTTGAAATCTCCTTTAGGTTTCAAAATATCTTAAATAATTTATCTAATATATCATAATACTCAGCTTCTCTTAATTTTTCCTTAAGTGTGTTTTTTAATTTCCTTAAATAGTAATTATCTGAACTTGTCCTTTGTGTACCAGATATCAATTTATTTATAGCAACTCTTATTTTCTCATCTAGGAACTTAGGTGGAATTGTTTTGTATTTTTCAATTAATTTCTTTTTCTCACTATGAAGTGCTGATCCTTCCCTATGCTCTGATGATACGGATATTATTGAATTTAAATTTTGTATCCTTACAACAATTTTTTCAAGATCACCTTTTAAATAGGTTCTCTGGTCCATCCATTCTTTAAATTCAATTATTTGTTGCAGAAGTTTATCTGTTTCAGGATCATCTCTTTTTTCTTCTTCTTTTTCAACGATATCTCGAATTTTCTTTTTTTTTAATTCTTGCACTTCTTCTTTCGAAAGCTGTTTAAATGCCTTATCTCTTTTAATTCTTTCTTCTTTTGGGTCTTTCCCATTAAGCCATTTATCAATCGACATCTTAACACTCAGTAATAATAAATTTCTAAGTTAATATTTTGTTATTTATTAAATATTTAACAGAAGATAAGTATGATAATTACATCTTATTTTAGATAAATTAAAATTGAGAATCTATTTTTATAAATATTGACACCATGAAGGTTAAAGGAATTATTTTTGATTTTGGTTTCACTTTATTCTACTTTGATAATCCTTCTGTTGAAAGATATTATGAATGTTTTAAAAAAGGGTTATTGAAATCCATTGATATTTTAAAGGCGAGGCAAATCTGGAGTGAAGAATTATCAAACGAGTCTTTTGTCAAAAAATTTGCCAAACAAAGGCAATATTTTTTTAGAAAAAGCATAAAAACTAAGACAGAATTTCCAACATCATTAATTTTTCAAACTGTTTTAGAATCGCTAAAAGAAGAAAAAATTATTAATAATATTGAATATATTGATGAGAAGACATATGATAAATTAGCTGAGACATACCATTCTTGCGAGGAAGATGAGTGGGAACCTTTTGAAAAATCAAGAGCGACTTTAGATATTTTAACAAAAAAAAAGATTAAAATTGCTTTAATTTCCAACCATCCACATCACAAAACTATAGAAAATATGTTAAAAAAACATGATTTTGATAAGTATTTTGATTATATTCTAACATCTGCCAAATATGGAACAAGAAAACCAGATCCAAACATATTTCTCTACACACTTGAACAAATTGGATTAAAGTCTCATGCAAATTCTGTTATTATGTGCGGAGACGAATATGCTGATATAGTTGGAGCTCAAAGAGCCAATATACAATTCATTTTACTTGAAAGAAAATACAAGTTCCCTTTTGAAAAAGAAATTAATGTTTCAAATCTAAGAAAGATAAATAATATTTCAGAAATCTTAAACTATATTGGATGATCCTAACAAAGAACCGATTGCAATTAATTTTACTGAAAGAAAATATAAGATTGCTTTTGAAAAATAAATTAATATCTCAAATCTAAGAAAAATTAGTGAAGGCTCCTATATTTATTCCGCAATCACAGATTACTTTGTTATTCTCTATTTTCAGTTTACTAACTTTCTTTATTTTATTTATATAATTCTAAAAGACGTTTTGATCTTCAATAATTTTATTTTTTAGTTTTATTACGATTTGATTATTGTTAAATTCATTTGGTTTTACTTCTATTTCATATAAAAAATTAAGGAATTTTTCAATACATTCTATTTCTTTGATTTTACCCAACCTTCAACCCCAAAATATTATACTTCATCTTTAAATAAGAATTTTTCTGCAATTCTACTATTTGCACAAATAGAGTGTCTAAGAGATGAAATCTAGGTCTAAAGGAAAAAGAATAGCCCAGGGGGGATTTTTTCCTTTTATAAGAATTTTAAAAAAGTTTGAACCCCCGATATCTGGCTCCGCAAGCCAGCGCCCTGTCCATACTAGACTACTGGGCTGTAATTATATACATTTAATAATTCTACAAATAAAAAATATCTCTATTTAATAATTAACAATTCTCTATAATAATTACCTAATTGTACTTCATAGTTAAAATTATGTTTAGCGATTATTGTGTTATTTTTGATATGGATGGTGTTCTCGCAGACACCGGACCAATTCATTATGAAAGCTGGGTTAAAATGGCAGCAGAAATTGGTGTAGAGTTTACAAGAGAAATATTTAATGAGACTTTTGGTCAGCAATCACCTACAATTACTCGTAAACTAGTAGGACCAGAATTAGAAGAAGTTCTCGTTGAAAAATGGGCTAATTTAAAAGAACAGTATTATCGGGAGATGATAAGAGAAAAATTGAAACCTTTACCTGGAGCAATAAGAATTATAAAAGATTTAAAATCAGCAGGTTTTAAATTAGCTATAGGTTCTAGTGGTCCGCCTGAAAATGTGGAATTACTATTATCCCAACTGAAAATCAAGCCATTCTTTGATACTATAATTACAGCCGATGATGTTAATAAGGGAAAGCCTGAGCCAGAAGTGTTTCTTCATGCTGCAAAAAACTTAAATATTAAACCAGAAAATTGTGTTGTCATTGAAGATGCTCCAGTTGGTATAAAAGCCGCGAAGCGAGCGGGAATGATGTCAATAGCCCTTACAACTACGCATAATAAACAACAACTTTTTGGTGCGCAAATTATTATCAAGGATCTAACAGAGATCAACATTGAAGATATTAAGAGTTTATTTGATAAAAATAACGACTGCTAATAAAATGAAATTTTAAATTTTTTACAATAATAGTAGTATTAATTATATTAAATTCTTATAACATTAATCAAAAAAAGTTGTAGATTTATGCTAAAAACAAAAGTAACTGAAATGTTGGGTATAAAATATCCAATTTTCTGTGGAAATATGATGAATATTAGTTATCCTTCATTTGCTGCTGCTTGTTCAAATGCGGGGGCTCTGGGAATTATGGCTTCTGTGATGTTCAGAACACCAGATGATTTACGAGAAGCTCTTATAGAGCTTAAATCTTTAACTGATAAACCAGTTGCAGTAAATGTAAATTTATTTCCAATGCTGAAACCAATAAAGCAGATTGATCATGTAAAAGTAATGCTAGATGAGGGAATAAAGATAATTGAGACTTCTGGTCATCAAGCACCAGATAAATATATACCTCTCTTTAAGGAATATGGAGTGACTTGGATTCATAAATGTGCCGGTGTGAGATATGCATTAAAAGCAGCTTCATTAGGAGCTGATATAGTAGAAGTAGTTGGTTGGGAAAACGGAGGTGCTACAGGACGTTATGATATTGGAACTCTTGTATTAACACCAGCTACTATTGATGCTTTAGACATCCCTGTTGTTGCAGGAGGGGGTATCTCAGATGGAAGAGGTGTAGCTGCGGTATTAGCATTAGGAGCCGAAGGTGCATTGATCGGTACTCGTCTTCTAGTTACGCAAGAATGTCCCATTCATCAGAATTTAAAACAAGCTCTACTAAACGCTACTATCTATGATACCATGATTGTTATGCGTTCTCTTAATGCTACTCATCGAGTATGGAATAATCAAGCTGCAAAAAAAGTCATAGAATTAGAAAATTCTAAAAGCGATCAAATGGAAATATTTAATGCTGCTGCGGGTGCTAGATCCAAATTAATGTATGAGGAGGGTAATTTAGATGTTGGTGTAGTTTCTGTTGGTCAAGGTGTAGGTCTTATTCAAGATATACCTACAGTTAAAGAGTTAATCGAAAGAATCATGAAAGAAACTGATAAAATCATTCAAAACCTCTCTAAATTATAAACTTTAGTTTAATTTTAAATATTTAAAGATTTTAGAATTTATAAAATTAGATGGATACTGTACATGTCTGATAGAGATATTAAGCAAATAATTTGGTTATATGGCTTAAAAAATGCTGTAAAATTTAATGGATCTCCTAACAAAAAAGCAATAATGGGAAAACTAATGGCTTGCAGACCTGAATTGAGAACCCAAACCAAAGTTGTTCTTCCCTTGCTAGACCAAATTATCAAAAAGATTTTAAAATTAACTCTAGAGGAACAAACAAAAGAATTATTACTATTAGATCCACATGCGTTAGATAAAAAAGAAAAAAAAGACGAAGAAAAAGAATTACCCGAATTACCCAATATATCTAAATTTGAAAAAATTGTTATGCGTCTAGCACCTTATCCGAGTGGAGCTTTACACATAGGAAATGCTAGAATGATTGTATTAAACGATGAATACGTCAAAAGATATAACGGTGAACTCATACTTTTTTATGATGATACGATCGGTAGTCCTAAATCATTAAGGGATAACCCTAAAGCTAAATATGTTTTACCTGAAGCTTATGAATTGATAAAAGAGGGTTTGGAATGGTTAGGTGTAAAATATAGCAAATCATACTATAAAAGCGATAGATTAGACATTTTTTATAATTATTGTGAAAGATTAATCAAAGATAATATGGCCTATATTTGTTTTTGTTCTGCTGATGAATTTCGAGAAAAATATAAGAAACAAAAGATAAATTGTCCTCATAGGGATCAAACGGTTGAGAACAACTTAAAAGAGTGGAAATCTATGCTCAATAGAAATTATTCCGAAGGTGAAGCTGTAGTAAGATTAAAAACAGGAATGGATCAGAAAGATGAAGCTTTAAGGGATCAAATTATAATGAGGATCTCCGAAGCAGAACATCCAAGAGTGGGTAATAAATTCATTGTATGGCCGATGCTAGAATATTCCTGGGCTATTGATGATTATTTAATAGCTGCTACTCACATTTTAAGAGGTATTGATTTAGTAAAGGAAGGTATTATCGAGGAATTCATTTGGGATCATTTTGGTTGGAAAAAAGCTGAGTTACTTTATTATGGGAAACTTAATTTTGCAGATATGAAATTAAGTAAAACTGAATCGAGAAATAAAATTCAGAATGGAATATATGAAGGATGGGATGATCCAAGGACTTGGAGTTTGCAATCTCTTAAAAAACGTGGAATAAAACCGGAAGCATTAAGAGAAACATTATTAGAGCTTGGTATGTCTCAATCTGGAATAAATTTTTCAGTAAATTGGTTGTATGCGAAAAACAAAGATATTATTGACGAAATATCTAATAGATACTTTTATGTTGAAGATCCAGTATTAACGATTGTTGATAATGTTCCTGAAAAGAAATACATTTCAGAGCCTCTTTTACACCCTTCACATCCAAAAAAAGGTAAGAGAAGAATAAAATGCATAACAAAAAATAACCAATTAAATATTTTAACTGCTTTATCTGATGCGAAAAATTTTAAATCAAAGCAAATCGTTCGATTGAAAGATTTGTTCAATATCCAGATCTCTTCTACTAATTTGAATAAAAATATAATTTTTGCATCCTATCATAGTAAAGAATTGGATCGAGAGTTCTCTATTATTCAATGGGTTCCCAACGATGATAATATCGACGTTTCAATTTTAAATCCTGATGGGATGCTATCAAAAGGGAAGGGAGAAATAAATCTATTAGAAATTCCTTTAAACCAAACAATTCAATTCGAGCGATTTGGATTTGTTAATCCTATAAAATGTGAAGATGATCATCTCTATTGTTATTTTACGCATTAATATTTTATGTTTGTTGTAAAAAAGAAAACTTTTTTCTAATTAATATATTCGAATTTGTAGACAAATTATTTCTATAAAAACACATCAAAATATTGTGATATTATAGGCATAGAGGATAAAATTTTAATAAATAATTAGCAATTTGTAACTCTGAAAAAAGAATAATAAAATAATTTTAGTGGGGACATTATATTTCATGCGCTATTTGCCCTGTAAAAAATGTGGTTCTGGTTTAGCAATTGTTAAAGGATCTGTAGCCCAGTGTCCTTATTGCGGGGCAAAAACTTTATATATGGAATCAATTTATTCTTTTAAATACTATTTGGCAGAAATTTTGCATCTTACATTATTCAAAACGGAGAAAATGGTTAAGACCTCAGAACTCGAGAGAATAAAATCTCTAATTGAGACTTTTTTCTACAATCTTAAATCTGATTTTGATGAATATAGGCACTTAATAATTACCAAATTAGACAATATAAATATTGATCCCTTAAAATTATTCCATTCAATTCGTTTAGCTGGCAATTTTGAGATAATTGTTGAGGAATTCATAATACCATTTATGAAAGATAATGCAGAGAAAACAAAGTATGAAGACTTCAGAGATTTTTCCTTTATTATCAATAAATCACTAATAGCATTATATTATAGCTATTTAGCAAAAAATTCATTATCTGTGGAGAATTGTGAGAAATATTATAAACTTGCTGAGAAAAACTACCAAAATATTGTAGATTTTTGTAATATTAGTAACCTAGGAACTAAAGATCGTAATATTTATAAGGAACGAGACTTTTATTCGATTCTTTCTGAATTTACAGCAATATTAAGAGGTATTTTAAACAGTAATCCTAAATTTTATTCTGATAAGTTAGAAGATTTACTTGATAGATTGATTAAAATTAAAGTAGATGATTTTCGAAAATATAACTTATATGATCAAATTGAAAACATATATCAGTTAGAACGCGAAACAAGCGTTGTTTTAGAAAAAGTAAAAATCGATTGTCCATTGCTATCTACAGATAATGTGGAGGAAAATCTCATCTTTAATAATGAGGAAAATATGGAGAAATTAAATAGTGTTCGAAATTGGATTGAAAGTGTTTCTGAGAGATACCAAAGATATCAAAGGAGCCTTTTAAAATTACATTCTGGAAAATTAGTTAAATATTTAGAATCCTATCGCACAGAATTTATCAATTATAAAAACAAAAATGTTCAAAAATTCAATTATTTATTAGAAACTATGATCCTAAAGGCTTTCGAGGTCTATGATTCTGAAGTGGGTGAACTATTGAATTCTATAAGTGATATTTTGCAGGATGATAAATTAAATGAAAATATTATTGAGAAATTTGAAATTGAATATAATTATTTAATACAATTAGATGAACTCTTAAAAAACTTTATCAAGGATATTCTTGAGAAACCACTACTTCGAGATCTTGAACCTGAATATTACAAAAAATTAATTTCATTAATGTCAAATAAACATTCAGAATTTGATAACTATATACTAAAATATATTAATTATATGTTTCAACAGTTTGAAGAAGTGAGAAGTAAAAAATTTCTTACTTTAGAAGAACAAAAAAGCAAATTTAGTTTAAATTTAAAGCCTAATCTTAAAAAACTTATTGATTTAAGTTTTAATTTAGATCAAAAGGTAATTCCATATCCTCTTTTCATAGATCTTAAAGTACAAAATAAAAAACTTAAATTAGATCACCCAGAAATTATTACTGTGACAATTGAGAATCCTAACTTAGGTGAAATTAAGGATATAAAGATTTATTTCTTTATGTCGGATTCTTTTGAGTCTAAGTTAGAATATACGAGTATTAAACGGTTAAAATCTTGTGAATTAACAAAAATAAAAACTAAAATAGTTCCAAAAAAAATTGGCAATTTTCTATTTATGGTAATGATTGAATACCAACATATTAATAAGACTTTTTGGATGCCATCAATAAAACTTGAATTAGAAGTTGAAATGGATGACGAACTTGCTAAATATAATGCTTATCAATTATCAAAGTCAGGATTTTTACAAAACGATATTGAAATTAACAGGATTTTTAAATTTATGAGAATTGGAATTTAAAAGTCAATTTAACATACTTATTTTAACAATTTTTAATTCGAAACATAAAGCTTTTAGTTATTAGATATCTTACTACAAATTGATAATGACCAATAAAGAAGTTCAAGATCCTAAAATAGATCAAAAAATCTCTAAACCTAGTATAACAAAAGAATTAGACGATAAATTTTGGTCTTTTTGTCCCGTTTGTGGTACAAGTATCCCAAAACTTCAGAAACTTAAATTTTGCATTAAATGTGGAACTGATCTTAATTATCTTAAAAAATATAAACAATTAAATCCAAATGAAAAAATTAATCATTATGTTCAACCAAATATTTTTCCCCAATATCAAAGACCTTCAGTTTCTTATGAGAGTTCAAAAATAGATGAGGATGAAATAACAAACACAAAAAAATATGAATTATGGGGCACAATGCCGTCTATTGGAATACCCCTAGGTGCATTTCTTTTAATGGATTTTCTTACTGCAGGAATCCTTGCAATATTAATTTTCTTTTCTCTCAATTTAGAGGCTTTACTTGATGCCATAGCAAATCCGTATTTTATAATTTTTAGTTCTTTCTTCGAATTAATTTTTATAATTGTACCTGTATTATATGTTGGAAAATATCTGAAAAAACCTTCTTTAAAAAATAGACTAGGATTATTAGGATTTACATCAAAAAGATTTGATACGATAGGAATTATAAAAGAGATTTTAATAGGATTAGGATTTGCAGTGGTAGGTGTATTATTAGTCTATTTAGTCTCATTTTTAACTGAAATTTTTCTTGAGTTTTTTTTCGGAATTGAGATTATAAGGGATGTTAGTATAGCTACCAGTGACACTGATATAATTCCTTTAGAAGGAGATATTCTAGGCTTAATTCTCTTATCTTTGGTTATGATATTGATTATAGGAACATCTGAAGAAATTTTATTTAGAGGATTCATGCAAAAAGGATTATCCCGCAGTTTAGGACATGTGGGAGGAATCATGATAACAGCATTCATTTTTGCGATGATTCATGTGTTGGGGATAGTACTTTTATTTTTAAATGCACCAATACTCATTCTTGTTTCATTTCTTCTGTCATTTACTCCATACTTTATGATGTCGCTTTTGTTTGGTTTAATTTATTATTGGAGAAATGAGAATTTGATAGCAGTTATAATAACTCACGGTGTTTATAATACATTAACAATAATAATTGCTTACATTTTTACTTATACCTTCTAAATTACGAAACTATTGAATATGAAAATCTTCCAAAAATATGAATTGTTGGCTAAAAAGAAAAAATCAATCAATATTGGGATTGGGTTAGGAGATAATAAAATCGATAATCACAAAATATTAATAGCAAGTTTAGATTTTTTAAAAAATTATAATTCTTTTATTTATTTTTTTGGAAAAAAAGACTCTTTAGATATATTACTCTCTCAAACAGCCCAAAATAAAGAAATTTCACGAATAAAGTTAATTGAATGCCAAAATCCTGAAAAATCTATTATCCACTCTTTAAAAGAAAACTCAATTCAAGCGATTGTAAGAGGATCATTAAGTTCTAGCAAATTTCTAAAAAATCTCAAGCAAGACCTAAATATTACAAAAATCAATAGATTAGCAATATTAGAAACAATTCAAGAGGACCAATTTTTCTACGGTCCAGTTGGTATTGACGAATGTAACAATCTAAGAGACAAAATCATTTTTATAGAATCTGCTCTTAAAGAATTGCGAGAAATTGAGATTATCCCCAAAATAAGTATTTTAAGTGGAGGAAGATTTGATGATATTGGAAGGGAAGAAAAAATAAACCAATCACTGCAAGAAGCAGATAAAATTGTTGATATAATGAAGGAGAAATACCCAAAATTAATGATTTTTCATGATGAAATATTAATAGAAAATGCTATCGAGAATAATTCGACCCTAATTGTTGCACCTAATGGAATTTCTGGAAATTTAATATATCGTACATTAGTTCATTTAGGTGGAGGCAAAGCGTACGGTGCCATTTATATGGGAATTGATAAAACAATTATTGATACCTCTCGAGTTGGTGGCCATTCAGAATATTATGGTGCCTTAGTTTTAGCACTTACATTAAGCAAATAGCCCTTTTTTCCATTTTTGATCATTAATGCTTTCAGCTGTTATTTTCAAAAATCTTGATTAAAGCAGTGTAATCCTTTTCCTCTTCTGATACATTCATATAAGCAAGAATTTCCCTTAATTCTTGAACATTTTTTACCCCAGGTACAGTGGTTGAGACTCCAATTTGTGAAAGTGTATAATTTAAACATTTAATTGGAGATATATCTTTTGGTATCTTCTTTTTCAAACTTATTCCTCCAGATTGATATTTTGCTATATTTACTGTACGATTTCTTTGCAAAAGTTTACCTCCCGCAAATGGTTTAATCGCTACAACACCTATATTTTCTTCTTTACAAGTATTCAAAAAACTTTCTCTCTCCTTCATATTATGATTTAATATGTTAATCTGATTCATTATCATATCAAAATGACCATCTTTTGCTGCTTTTTGTCCAACAGATGCATTATGAGTACTAATTCCGATAAATTGTGCTTTCCCTTCTTCCTGTAATTTTTGAGCTAAATCCAGTAATCCTCCAGGTGCTATTATTTTTTCAAATTCGCTTTCTTTAACAAATTGCAAATTAACGATATCTATAAAACCATTTGCAAATTTAAGCAGAGTTTTCAAAAATGTGTTTTCGCAATCCTTAATATTGCGAGTTCTTCGAACTCTACCATTTTGTTCCACAGACCCTAAATGAGAAGTGAGTATAACTTCATCTCTATAATCCTTAATCCCTGCACAGATATTATCAATGTATTCAGATACATTAAAAACAATATCAAAATAATTAATTCCATTCTCGATGGCTTCACGTATTACAGAAACAATGGTCTTCTTTGATTGTCTAAGTAGATACTCCGTTCCTAAGCCGATTTCACTAACCTCTAAACCTGTTCTTCCTAATGTTCGCATATTCATATTAGATCTTAAGTAATTATTTTTCTGATTAATTAATAACCAATTTGATAAAGCATAGAATATTAAATGATACTTTTCAAAAATTTTAAAAAAAAAAAATTATAGAGAATTAAGTAATAGCTCCAATGATTGTTGCGAGAAGTACCACTATACCCCCAATCAATACTGAAAATATGATCAAAAGAAGTCCTATAATACCCAAAAATGTAGGAGTATATTGAATTGGTTTTATTCCTAATAAAATAGGCAAAATTGCGAGGACTATAGCAATAACTTCAATAACCCATCCAAGAGTCCAAAATTCGAAAATACCTATCAAGTGTAATAATGATTCTATTAGGGCAATAATACCTCCAGCAATTGCTACAACTCTCATAAATACATCAGATTCTTGTAACTTGCTCCATGGCACTTTATAATCAACTTTGTTTTTTATCTATATTTTATCAAAAAATAAACTTGATGTACTTATAAATTTTGACAATATAAATACAATTCCATTAATATATTGGAGAGAAGGTGTTGTGTATTTGCGTTAGGTTTGAAATTAAGAGTATTTTTCAATGATATAATTTTGTAGAGAACATATATACTTTTCAAGATTTAAGCTTAAAATTCGCTGCTCTACTTCACGAAGATATGTTACATCTAAACGATTAAATAACTCTTTCAATTTGTTAACAATATCAAATAGCTCAACAATGGTATTCCAATCATGTGCCCATTCACAATCCTGAATATCTTCAAATTCTAAGATTTTTAATAACCTCATTATTTTTTTATATAATTTTCATAAAAAATAACGTTAAATTATAAAAAATTTAGAGATGCTAAAAGAAAAGTAATTTATAGTCTATTTATGAATAAAGCCAAAAATAAAATAAATGTATGGGAGAGGGGGGAATTGAACCCCCGACCACTCGGCCCCCAGCCGAGTATCATACCAAGCTAGACTACCCTCCCTTTAACAAACAGATGGGGCTACTTAATATTTTTATAAATTATCTCTTTTAATAAAGAGATCCATTTGATAGTGTATATAAAAAATAGTGAAAACTGGTAATTAAATCTTTTTTGTACTTAATCATTAAATATATTTAACCTTAAATTTTATACCAATAATTTTTAAATTACTTAAAAAGTTTTATGTCTTATAATTCTCATCAAAATTAATTTAATTATCAACTAAATGCGAACTAGGAAACCTTTTTTAATTTTTTGGCCACAATATTTTGATGTAAAAAGAAGTCGGAGCAATGGGAGACGACTTCCAAAGAAATTTGCTATAGATAAAGTTAATCTAGAAGAAATGGTAAAAGCTGCTAAGAATTTGGGTTATCATGCTGAAATTGAAAGAGGTTATAAATATCCTAGAACATGGTGGGAAGATCCTGGAAGAGTCATAATTGACGCAAAAGGAAAAAATAAAAATAAGCTACTTCTTGAAGTTGCCAAAGAAATAAGAAAAATACAATCAAAAACATAGATTTCCTATTATGCATGAATTCGCTTTTGCTTATAATATTTTTAAAGTAGCTGAAGCTACAGCAATTAAATATAATGCTAAAAAGATTACTGAGGTAATACTTGAAATTGGAGAATTAACACTTATAGTCCCAGAACTTCTTCAACGTTCTTTTGAAATGGCTACTAAAGGCTCAATTGCGGAAGGGGCTAAATTAAACATTAAAATAACACCCGGTAAAATTAAGTGCCGAGAATGTAATAATATATCAGAAGTTTCTTTAACTCGAGAATCACAACTCACAGGACTTCAATTATTTAAATGCTCTAATTGTGGGAGTAATAATACTGAAATAATAGAAGGTAAAAAAGCTAATGTGAAAAATATAAAAATTCAAGAATAGATATTTTAAGTTTATTAGTGTTATAGAATGTATGGAGAACATTAATATACTTTGGACAGGTTTATTACCATTAGATAATATTAGATGGAATCAAGTAAGACATCAAGAATTTCAATTATCCTCTGAATATAATTCTAAAATTCGAAACTGTTGGGATAAACATATCAAAGAAAATCCTAACGATTATGATGGAACTCTAATATTTTTAGACAATTTTCATTTTAAAGATAGACTTCTCTTCTTAGATAGTAGTTATATGAAGTTTTCTACCGCTACTTTTATGGTAAAAAACAAAATAAGAATAAAAAAAGGAATTGGTCTGCTTGGTACCCAATATCTCATATTTTCTCCCAAGAAACGATATTTTTTAGTAGGTGAACGAGCACTATCTCAGCCATATTTTCCAGGAGCAACAACAATTCCAGGAGGAATATTAGAAATTAGTGATTTAAATAAACCGCCAAAGGAGGCTCTTATGAGAGAATTTCATGAGGAAGTTGAATTACCCATTAAATTAGAGACTTTTCTAAACGCAATATTAGAGGGATGGAATGGAACTTCTGTTACATTTTTAATTTCAACAACAATAGATGATACTTATGATTTTAATCCTGAAGAAACAATTCCAGCTGAAAAAGATGAATGGAAAAATGATTTGAGATGGCTCTCTCACGAAAAATTAAAACGAATTCCTACTAATCAATTGCTTGATGGATTAATATTTTATCAATCTATAATAATCAAGAATTCAATTGAATAAAAAAAAGAACTCTTTTTAAACTAAAACTCCATTAAGAACACCATGTTGACCTGGACGGCTAGTAATTCTTACATTTCCCAATTCCGTTTCAACAACAGCGCCTTTAGTCAGCACGTGCCTTCGATTCAGATCTTTCGAAGCAAGATTTTCTTCAAAACCTAAAATTCTCACTTTTTGACTTTTATTGGTGCTCGGATTAGTAACATTAATGAATTGTGTAGCAAATAATTTGAGTTTTACATTTCCTCCTAATGCTCGTTTCTTCTTTTTTTTTTCGGGACCAATTACTGTATCTAAAGTAGGTCCTTCAAGTTCTCTTTTTCGTTTCTTTCTAAAGTATTTGTACTTTTTTCCAGTGTATTTTCGTTTACTTCGAGATTGACTTCTTGCCATAGAATATTTACCAATTTAGATCCAAATTAATAGGTAGGATAGGAAAGTATTTCTTTAAAATTTTTTTAAAAATCATCCTAATTATGATTTATTAAAGCAAAGTAAAAATAGACAAAATTTTTATTTAATATATAACATTAACTTAGCTATAATTTGATAAAAGATTCTACTTTAACGCAAAATGATGGAAAATAATAATAATCTTAGGCAATTGAATCAAGAGCAAATTGATGAAATACTTCAAACAGGCACTACAACGGTAGGTATTATTGTAAAAGATGGGGTAGTGATTGGAACTGAAAGCCAAGCCACAGGCGGTTATTTTGTTGCGTCTAAACAAGCTCAAAAACTGTTTGAGATAAACAAATATACTGCTGCTACAATAGCTGGCGGCGTAGCAGACTGCCAATATGTGGTAAACCAACTACGTGCTTTATCCAGGTTAAAAGAAGTTGAAGAAGAAAAAGTTCCAGACCCAAAATATGTGGCAAGTATTTGTCGTAATATTCTCTTCTCAGGAAGAACTTATTTCCTATCAATGATGATAGTGGGAGGCTATTCTCTGAAGGAAACCTCAGGGAAACTTTATGGAATTGACCTACTGGGCACTTTATATGAAGAACATGAATATATCTCTTTTGGAAGCGGTTCTCCCTTCGTTTTAGGCGTATTAGAGGCTGATTGGAAACCTAATTTAACAAAAACTAAAGGTATTGAGCTTATAAAAACATCAATCACCAGTGCAAAAGAACGAGATGCTGGCTCGGGGTCTGAACTCCAAATTTGCACTATTGATAAGGATGGTTTCAAACAAGTCTAGAAAAATATCATAGAATTATTTTATTAATTCCCAAATTGCACTGATATTTCTTTAAGCTCATTAAAAATAAAGATAAAGCCATTCAAATCTTTACTTTCAGCATTCATAATAGTCCAAATTAAGTGTTTAAATTTAGTTACATTGCTTTTATGATAACTTTCCATATAAGTGAGATCTATACCACTTGGATAGGCACTTCCAGGATGAGAATGAAAAATGCTAAGCATTTGATAACCATAATCTTTGGAATACGTTCTAGAGAGTTCTAATAATTTTTTATAATCATCCATTAGAAAGGCAACGGGACTTTTATGCGAAGATTCAATACATTCGAATTTATATGAATTATAATAATAAGAGTAATGGTTCTCACTATCAGACATTCTTATCTCTTGTATTTTACCGAAAATCAAACCGCAAGCTTCATTAGGCGAAGCTCTCTCAACGCATTTTAAGATAGCTTCATGAATTTTTTTATCTATAAATAAAATAATATCCTTTTCATGCTTCAAATAAAAGATATCTAACCTCCAATATCAAACCAAGGTTAATGCAGCGTTTAAAGTAGCTAACCTTGCTTTTCCTAGATTATTACCTAAACCAATAACAATAACATCATCTTTTATTAATTTAGATCCTCTTTTTCTAATAACAGAATAAATATACTCAAAAATATTATTCTCAACAAGCATATGTTCATTATTGGTCTCAGAAAGTGAATAAGATGGAAAAATTAAATCCTTACCATTATAAAGTAAACATGTTGCCCCAACACCTCCAATTTTGATAGCAGCATCTCTTTGTTCGATTCCATTTGTTATTTTATTAATTGCATTTCTTACAATACAAAGATAGGAATTTTTACCTTCAGTTTTAATAATGATATCTTTTATTTCCGAAGATTCTCCTGCCTCTATAAATAGAAGTCTCTGTTTTATTTTTTTTACAAATTCTATACCAATTTTAGTAAGAATATGGCCTTTTATTACATTTTCATTAGTAAAGACCTTTATAAAATTCAAATCCTCATTTAATTTTTTGATAAGAGATTTTGCTGTCCCAGAACCAATTAATAATTCTTTTTGCAGACGATATCTCCCAATTCCATCCTTATTTTCATCAAACATAAAAAGAGCTAAAATAACATGAACTAACTCGAAAGAAGGTTTAATTGTTGGTGAATGCCATAGAGCGTCTAATTCTTCAAACATATTACATTCAAGTATAATTAATTAATATAAGGTATAAAAAAATATAAATCAGAGTACAATTTAATTAATTATCAAGGTTCCGAAATTTCAAATTCAACTTTAAAAAAAGATATATCTGCAAATTAAAATGGCGAAGAAAGAAAATAACAAAAGTTCCTTTAAGATGCAAGGCATAGTTTTCTTTAAGATTAAGGATGATACTCAAGCTAAGGAAGTAGAGCCTTACTTTTATGAAAAAGTCGATCAAGAAGATAAAATAAAATTAGCAACTGACTTTAGACCATATAGAAGTCATTTTCAATACTCAATTTTTATTGATAATCAGAGCTCGGCACCGGTTACAGAAATGAAAATTAAGATAAAATTTCCCGAATTTTTAACTTTTTCAAAGTATTATCCACAATCAATAACCTGTTCGGGAATAAAGACTGAGAAAAATATAAAACAAATAAATTTCGAAATTAATGAATTAATTGAAAAAACCAATCAACAAATTTATCTACATTTCACGGTAAATACTCTTGATAATGTGGGGGAAATAAGAACAATAGTTACTTATGTAAATAATAGAAATACAATTAGAGTTTTAGATTCAAGACCTTCAGAGATAGCCATCAATGGAACCATAATTGAACCTAAAGTAGTCCCCTCAAGTTTCATTAGAGAATTTGCGCAACAAAAAGGAATTAAAAAAGCAATAAAAGGCATAGGTATTGGAATCAAACACCAAATAGATCCAGAGATGTTTTTTGAGATTTTAGAACAACTTTTCTATCGTAGAAATTTTCAGTTAGTTTCTAAAGACCTTGACAAGAAAATTTTATGGTATTTTGGGACCGAATCAATGATTAAAGAAGATGTGTTAGTTATTGGTCAGATTATATCAAATAAAATTGAAATAATTGCTTCATCTCCAAATCATTATCTAATAATTTCACTCCTAATTCAAATCTCAAATGATTTAAATAACTATCTTTTCTCAAATGGAATAATAAACTCTAAAGACGATATCTATGATTTAGAATGTAAGAATTGTGGGGCAATTTTGCCATATTTTCCTCCAAAAAGAAAACCTATTGAATGTAAAAACTGTAAATATGAACAAATGATTTGGTAACCTAAAAAATCTTTTATTTCTTCTCTTTAATCATCAATAACGTTTTGAACAGGAATATAAAAGACTCCATCGTTTAGATTTTTTAAAATTGATTATGTCAGAAATCTTAAAAAATTTCTGATAATAGCATTTCAGAAATTAACTATTTTTTCTTTACATATCTCAAAAGCAACCATCTCAGATATATAGTAAAATTTAGAAGAGTTTATCTAGTAGAAAATCTCAAATTTAAACACATATGGAGATTCCATAAAAATTCACTAACTTCCACGAGATTGATCAGATACTTACTTTTGAATTTTGTCGTTCAATTTTTTTTATTTTTTTCTCCATAAAACTAAGCTCGAATAAAAATCTTTAAATATATAAAAGAGATATATCTATATAACAAATTCTTAAAAAATAACAAATTTCAATAAAAATTATATAAAATAATAAAATAGTGGAGGAATATAAAATGTCCGAATATATTAGTTGGAGTCCCATTAGAAGATTAATGAAACATAATGGTGCAATTATTGTTGCTCGTGATGCAGTGGATGAATTAGTTGATTGGATGGGTCAATCAGCAACTAAAATCACAAAAACTGC
>JBHLNS010000019.1:0-51348 GCA_048941285.1 Promethearchaeota archaeon | reverse complement strand
TTTCCATCAAAGTTAATGGTTATATTCACAGGAGCTCTTAGATTACTTGATTTGTTTATAAACAAGTCAATGTAAAGTAAACTATCCTTAAAGTGTTGGGGTGTAGGATTTTCAACCAATCCAGCAAAAAGTAGAAGGGTAACATCAGAAACAGAAATCTCTACATTAACATTAAACCCAGTTGTAAAATATGGGATGATGTTGAAGTTATAACTTCCCTCGATTATCGTTGAATTTTTAAAATATAAGAACCCTTGGTCAAAATCAGTTAAATAAATACTATTAGACATGTATTTTATGATTCCATTTGGGAAATATTCTAAATACAACACAATTTCTTGGTTTGATTTATGGATAATTTTTAGCCAGTATTCACCATAAATTATCTTGTATTCTAGAATAAAATTAGGATCATACAAGAATAAATTTCTAATTAGGTTATATAAGACTCTACCTCTCATTTCTTTTGGAATTAATAATGGTAATCTACTCATGAAATGTTCACCAGTAAGTATTACTAGATCTTCATTAGCAATTGCAATACTTATATTTGAATAGTCTGAAATCCAAGAATCTGTTGCCCAATCCCAATGAAAAACGTCTGCTCTAACCTCTTGAAATCCATTGAATCCCACCAGTGACGATCTTGAAGAATTAATAAAATCTATGACTTCTATCTTATATTCCATTTTAAATAGAGACTTCGATCCGAAATAAAAGACATCTCCAATATCGATTCCCCATTCTAAGTCATCAAGAGGATTGAAGTCAAATATTCTATTAATTTTAAAAGTAGCAGCATATGGACTTCCTCCCCTAAAAGTAGAGTGAATTTCCCCAGTTTTTAGAGTACCATTATTATAATATATCATTTTCATATATTCTCCTGAACCTGTACTATTTTCAAACATTACCGTATTAACATCTGGAAACGATATGATTGGATTTGTACCAACTATATAAAGAGTCATAAAATCATCTTTTATTCTTTCAGCACACCATTGTATCATTAAACCATTAGTTCCATTTATTGGAATAAAAAGGGGAGTGAATAGACTCATACCATCAAATCCCAAGAACTTACCAACTCCTCCATACGTAAAATTAACTAAAGAACAATTTATTATAGGAGAAGGATAAGGCATTTGATCCAATGAATTTGTAGTTGTATTAAAAAATAAGGATGTTAATTGGATTCCATAATAGTTAACGCCATTTCCTTTATAATTATTGAAATAAGTAATATCTGAAATATTGAAAATATACCTAATTGGTCCTGAATAAAGCTCAGTGCCATTATAAATGCTTATTTCCCAGCCAACAATCGTACCAGGGTCAAAATCCCAATATATATTCTCATTTGGAGGATCTGGTGGTGGATTGAAAGGAGTTGAAGCTACTGAACTTCTAATATTTATATTTATTATTGAAAGCGAGAGGATTAAACAAAAAATCCCTATTAATGCTAAAACTTTCTTTTCATTCATTTTGGATTTCACTAAATTGATATCTAATGAATAAGTAGTAATAAATTATTTAAATATTTTTCATTAGCTTAATTGCAAGAAAAGAAATGAATAGTCTTGAGAATAAAACAGATAAAACATTATTTACATAAGTGTTAGATAGTTATGTTTAAAATCTGAATCAATTTTATTTGAATTTCAACCTAACTTCTTGATTATTTCATAAATATACATTTATAGCATTACAATTAATAAAATATGAAAAAAAAATCATTTATATTTTTTATAAATTGTAAGTCCAATTATAGCGATACCTAGATATATTAAGTAAAAATTACCGAAAGGAATTATGTTTGGTTTTTGTTTTTCAATTCCAACTAGAGCGAAAATTCCTACGTGATTTGCCCTGATGAGAATTATGCCATGTCCAAGATCTGTAAAATGTGCTTTTTCCCATACTAAAGTTGTAAGATTGTAGCACCATACTTCTAAAACTTTATACTTATTTCCATCAAAGTTAATGGTTATATTCACAGGAGCTCTTAGATTACTTGATTTGTTTATAAACAAGTCAATGTAAAGCAAACTATCCTTAAAGTGTTGGGGTGTAGGATTTTCAACCAATCCAGCAAAAAGTAAAAGGGTAATGTCAAAAACAGAAATCTCTACATTAACATTAAAATCAGTCGTGCAATGTGGACTTATTTTGAAGTTATAACTTCCCTCGATTATTGTTGAATTTTTAAAATATAAGAAACCTTGGTCAAAATCCGTTAAATCAATAGTATTATACAAGTATTTTATAATGCCATTTGAGTAATATTCTAAATAAAATACAATTTCTTGACTTGATTTATGGACAATATTTATCCAGCATTCATCAAAATTTATGCTATATTCTGAATAAAAATTAGGAACATACATTCTTATATTATAAAGCAGGTTATATAGTTCATACCCTTTAGTTCCTTTAGGAACTAACAATGGTTGTCCACTCATGAAATATTCACCTGTAGTCATCAATAGGTCTTCATTGGCAATTGCTATCGTAATATTTGAATAGGATAAAATCCAAGAATCAGTTGGCCAATTCCATCGAAAAATGTTCGCTCTAACTTCTTGAAAACTCGTTAATCCCATCGCTGAAGATCTTATAGAATTAATAAAATCTATAATTTTAATTTTATATTCCATTTTAAATAGAGACTTAGACCCTGTATAAAAGACATCTCCAATATCTACGACCCATTCTATATCATCAATAGGATTAAAATCAAATACTCTCCTCAAATGAATAGTAAGAGTATATGGAATGGGTGCACTAATAGTTGTATGAAATTCCCCGCTCTTTAGTGTCCCATTATTATAAAATATCAATTTAACAAATTCTCCAGACCCCATACTGTTTTCAAGTAATATCGTATTAAGTTCTGGAAGTGATATGATTGGGTTTAAATCTCCTCCTAAAAAGAATGTAAATTCATCCTTCATTCTCTCAGCACACCATTTTATAATTAAGCCATCAGTTCCATTTATTGGAATAAAAATAGGTTCAAATAGAGCCATATTATCAAAACCCACGAAATCACCAACTCCTCCATACGTAAAATTAACTAATGAGCAATTGAATATATAAGAAGGTAATTCTTCCATTAAATTTGTCCTAGGATTAAAAAACATATGTGTTAATATAATTCCGTAATAATCAACACCACTTCCTTTATAATTATTGAAATAAGTGATATCAGAAATATTATAGACTGTCCTCAATGGCCCTGAAAGGAGCTCTGTGCCATTATAACAACTCGTCTCCCAAGCAACAATCCTACCAACATCAAAATCCCAATATATATTCTCGTTTGGAGGATCTGGTGGTGGATTAAAAGGAGTTGAAGCTATTGAACTTCTAATATTTAAATTTATTATTGAAAGCGATAGGATTAAACAAAAAATCCCTATTAATGCTAAAACTTTCTTTTTAGTCATTTTGGATTTCAATAATTTTATGTTGATTGTATTAGTAAGAATACAATATTTAAATGTTCCTCAAGCACCGACTTTTAAAAAAATAAATAAATTACTTTAAAAATAATGTAGAAAGAGAATATTAAATTTACAACTTTATTCTATTAGACAAATGGGATGCAAAAATTTCTCAAAAAATAAAGTAGAAAAATTTTAAGATTATTTATAGACTAATTGATCTGCTGAATCTCATGTCTCATTTGCAATACTCTTTCGGGTAAATTCGAAAAGACTGCGTCTATATAGCCTCCATTATATCTCATTGAAAGAAAATGTTTTATCGATCTTTCAAAAAGAAGACCCCATATATAAAATTTAAAACCTTCATCCTTGACTTTTTTAAATAACTCATAATTGGCATAATTGAAATTGACATTTATTCCCTGGATTTCTAACTTTCTCATGCTCTCTAATTCTAAATGTTCCTCTTTTATACTTGAATGCTTCAAGAAAATCGAATTGATTAATGTTACATCTTGATTAAACTCCCTTATCTTAGAAAATATAACAGGAAGAGAGTGAGGATAAAGGGAGGGTTTTCCAATTTCTATTTTACTAACTAATTTAAATTCTTCAGCAAGTTCAATTATTTTTATTCCTACTTCAGGTTCAGTAATATCAAAGTTGTATTTTATATTATATTTCTTAAAAGCATGAAAGACTTCACGAAGAGTTGGAATTGTCTCACCATTTTCTAATTTAAACTTTTTAACATCATTAATAGTTAAATCATTTATTAATGCTTCATTTCCATCTGTTTTAAGGCTCTGAAAGAATGTTAAAACTACTTCTCCTTCTTTTGATAATTTAGCCTCTGATTTTAATCCATCGACTCCCATATCAATTGCATTCTTAAATGAAGAAAGTGTGTTTTGTACCCCTGTGAATCCAGAACCTCTATGACCCCAAATAAATGTTCTATTCAACTGTTAAAACCTCCAATTCTTTCTTTATTTCTAGACCTAATTTAAGTAAATCAAAATAAACTACAGCATATTGCATGTCTCCTTCTATTTTAACATTTCCGGTTAAAAATTCACTATAGGCATCCAAATTTCCAAGAAGAATTTGATTCATGGTCTTTTCCGGGCTAGTTATGAAGATTGTTGCCCCTTCTATATCTCCTTTCCCGCACTTAAATTCTCCATCACCAAAGGTAACCCAATATTTAAAATCTGAGTTATCTAATTTAGTTTGTACAATATTTTTTTTGAAAAAACTTAACTCTTTATAAAACTCATTACTCTTTTTTGCCAAATGTTCAAGAGCTTTATTAGATTTCATTATATTTTTATTAAGGCAGCAATTTTCGCATATATATTTACTTAAGGAAATAACTCCACAGTTTTCCATGTAGCATTCCCATTGATTTGTGTCATTATTCATCGAAATACTATATCCACATTGTAATGGTAAGGTTTCACTTTTTCTGCCACATTTACTACATATTAAACTCATTATAATATCACCTTTTCTATATATTCACTAATGTCATTGTTTACAATAATAAATAGGGTTCTTATGTATTCTTATTATTTTTTGAATAGAAACCACTCTAAATGATAATTTTTTTAATGGTTTTTTTGCCATTTTTTTATATTGTATTAATAATACTTAATTTTAAAGAAAAAAACCTCTTAAGAAGATCTATAAAATTCAAAAAGAAAGGGCGAGTTAGTTGAATCTCGATGATAATTAGTTAAAAGTTAAAATACTTAGAATTAAAAAAAAAAGAATTAAAAAAAAAAAGAGAATTTAAAAATTATGGAGCCATGAATTTAATGTATTAAAACCGCATTTTCTTTTAACGTTGAATTTAACCATTAAACCTCCTAAAAATGTATCAATTCTATTATATCATTGCCTTCAAAAACTTTAGTATCAATCAATTTTCCAGTAATAGTAATGATTGTAGTACAAAATTCTTGGGGCTGAACTACATTTATAACTCTAGTTCTGTTAAATTTAACCATTAATACCATACAACTATCGATATCAATAATTGCAAATTTAGACTCAGCAGGTATTAATTCGTTTAATAAAACTGAGTCCAGAACAATATCATTAGCATCATATCCCTTGGTTAATTTAATATAAACAGTGACCCATTTGCCCTTACTTTTAAAATTTAGCACATTCGGGTCAAAGTTTATATTTGCGTCTATGGTATCACCAGGTGGTTCTTTTTTTGGTAATTCTTCTTCTTCTTTTTGAGGTAAATCGTCAGGTTTAGTTCCATCAATATAATTGTCTTCTGTGTTTTGTGTTTCTATTAGGAAAATACCTAAACATGCTGGAAACCCTATCCCCAACCCTAAAATAATTAACCCTGTTATTGTTTTTTTCATACAACTCACAACTAAGTAAAATTAAGGCAACATATGAATAATAATTTACATATATAAATATATGCTAAATTTTCAATCCGTTTGTCATTTTATTCCCGTAAATTAATGGAAATTTAATTTCTAAAAAATCTGTACTATATTTTTCTTTTTTTTCCTATGAATTGAGGAAAAATCTCTTTACATTTTGGTAAAACTAAATTAATTTCAAAATTTTTATAATATAAAAAAAGAAATAACTTTTCCTAAATGGTGAAAAAGGAAATTTACCAGTAATTTCTATATGTTTACCACCAAAAATTAGCATAATCCTTATATATAGATTTAAAATAAACTTCTATGATCAATTTAGATCAAACATCCAATTTTTTGATCAGGACTGATTGTAGAGCGAAATTCAATGTATTAAGAGAATAGATTTTGGAGAAAAATTATAATGAAAACCAAAATAAAAGTATTCTTGGCAATTTCTATACTTTTTTTATTAGGTACAGTATGCGTTGCAGTTCAAGTAAATGCCGTGAAATCAGGTCTAGTAGTAAAACTACACATGAGGGGTGAAGGAGCAGATTTATGGGATCCTAATGCTAGAGTTTTAATCAAGGGAAACGTTGAATACGATTACAATAATGCATGGTTGGATAATGGAGAATTTAAAAAAATTTTTATTGATCCCATAAGTGGGGAAGAAACATTGTTATGTCATGGGCGACTTAAAGGAGGATGGGCGGGTTATTTCGAGTGGTGGTATACGGAGTTAAGTGGTTGGTGGCAATATGTTTGGATAATCGTAGGGAATGGAGTGGTTAAAACTCAAACTGATACATATTCTGAGGCGGAAATTACACTTGTATTTTGCTTGAGCGGGAATTGGGCTTACGCGAGCTTTTTGGATCCAGAAAGCGGAGTTGATGGGCCTTACGGCCCATATCATCCAATTGGAGGTCCAGGAACTCTAACCCTAATTACAAATTACGAGGAAATTGGACTTAATCAATTTGAACATGGGCAAGTAATTAACTCTTTATTAACTGGAGAAAATCGAATAACAAATGGAATTGAAATAAATACCGCAGAGACCAATTATATTAGTGTAGCAATGGGGCAATTAGCTTCTGAAAAAGAAGAACATATATTTACACCCCCTTATTCATGGACTATGGTTTTAGATGGAGAAGAATTAAATTTAAATAAATTCTGGTGGGATGATACAGAGGGATTAATATATGGGGAACCTGTCAAGTGGCTAATTTTTTACTTTGTTTTCGAACCATTTACTCTAGATATGGGGGAGCATACAATTGAGCATGAAGTTAGTTGGTACGATGGCATTGGACAAAGCAGATCGCAAAGCGTTATTTCATGGGCTTGGACGTTCTGGGTATCTGAGTGGTAATATTTATTAATAAAATTATAATTGTTCGATCGTTGAGATCGAATTTCTTTTTTTTTCTTTTATTCTTCTACCATCTCAAAAATGTATGAAACTCAAAAAGAACTGCTCTAATCTTATTTTTTCCTTGTGTTTTTATCTTGAGGTTGATCAAAGTTCAATATTTTGTGATTGATTTCATCACTGATGATCAATTATCGATATCTATTTTTCCAAAAGTTGACATAGAATCATGTGATTATTCTATATGTGATAGGTAAGCAAAAGTTACTTTCACTATTATCGCCGAATGGTGATAAATCCCATCATTCATATTTTCGATATATTGCATCATAATAAACGGAAATCGTCATCTTTATATATGATCAATTACATAATATAATTGAGGTGAGTAAGTGAAATGAATAGTTCAAAATCGAAAGAAAAAGCTGTTGTAAATTTTGAAAATATAAAGGAAGCCTTAAAAGGTTTATACGATATTTTAGATCTTACCCTAAGTGACGATAAATTCTATTATGAAGCAGGGAAAGATAACATTACAGCAGTATATAAGAATCTTGTCGAATTATTATTAAATGAGTATGGACTTAGGAATCTTTTGAAGAAAATCCAAAACTCAGAAGTCGAATTAAACATTGTGTTAAACGAATATTTAGCGAATGCCTAAGAGAGCTTATTTTCATTATTCTTATAAATTAATTGTTATAGTAATACAGTCATACTTCTATAACCAGTTCCCTGAGCCATTCGCTTGAATACTCACCTCACACACTCATTCTATTCAAGGTTTTGCTGGGGGAACTGTCCTTTTTAATTTTTTTAAAATAAGTTTTCTACACGTGAGTATCCTTTTTAAGATATTTGATATCCCATTCTCTAATTGCTGAGACGATATTTAAAAAGTGTTCTTTAAAATTAATGAATGACGAATTGTCTTGAAAATGCAAATATTTAGTTAATTGAAATTTTGGAGTGATAAATCTACTTTTTATTGGTAACCATCTTTTCTCTGAAATCTCTTTGTAAATAACATAACCATTTTTGTTTGATCTTAAACACAATTTGCTTGACGTCATCAAAATTCTAATCATATGAGCTTCAGCTTCTGAGTGTTTCATAAATTTAAATCGTAAATATATTTTTACAAAATAGGGACTCTTTAATTTAACAATAAATTTATCATGAAATACGCCCCCAATTAGAGGAATTATTGTACAGGAAAAAATAAATATAATCATAAATCTTATAGTTAAAGAAGAAATAAAATAATCAGTAGAAGATTGAATAAATACATTAATTGAAATGAAAAAAGTTATCGCAAGACTATTAAAAAGAAAAAAGGTTAATCCCATTTTATATTTTTTTTTAATTTCGAAATCTAAATTTTTTAATTCAGAGTAAAGAAGATTTACTAGTGAAGGTGAAAATTTAGAGAAAGTTAACTGAAAGAAATGTATTAATAAAAATGTGGTAAAAATAATCCCTGCTACAAACTGATTTAAAAACACTCGAACTTCAATGATTAAAAATCGATAGAAAAGAGTATAATAAATTGAGTATATTAAAAATAATATTATTAGCCAAATGGTTAATCTGTATACCTGCTTAATATATTCTTTCTTAATTAAACTGAGAAACTTTAATTTCTTATCACTATTTTCATAATAAAACTCAACATGCTTTTCATTCAAATTTCTTATTTTAACTCCCTCCATGATTTTGTTTCAGTTTTCTCTTCTTGAGGAGAAATCCAAAATTTCTGAACAATTTCTCGAAATAATCTAAAGTCTGGATTATCTTTTTCATTTAATTCAACCATATGGAATTTAGTTGTTTTTTTCTTGATCTTAATATAATTTTGTTCAAGTAAAAAATCGAAAGCATGAATTAACTTTTCTCGCCTATCTATATTTAAGCAGTTCATAATATCAGTTTTTGAAATAATTTCCTCAGATGCTTGTAATTTAGCCAAACTCATTAAAACCTGTCCACCTCTAAGAGAAAATATCGTCGTTAATCTATTAAATATTCTACAAATACCCTCCATTATTGAGTTTAAATCGTTATAAAAGTTAATTTTATCATTACCTTTTAATTCTAATACTGCTTTAAAATTGCTAAGGCTATATTTTTCTACAAAATCATTAAATGAAAACATACTAAGGATCAAAAATTGAAAAATAACAATATAAACATTCTGTACTAAATTTTATGATTTCCACTATTAATTTTTATTAAACAAGATATTAGTCTTAAAAGACATACTTATTGTCTTAGAACGCAACCTTTAGTACTAAATATTTTTAAATTGAATTGAATAAAGAAGATTAGAAAATTCATATTTAATAAATACCTAGCATCTGTGTTAGATCTTATAGAGTGATTGAAAAGCGTATGAAAATGAAAGTATCAGGGAAAAAAGTTCTAAACATTTTTATTTTAATTATTATAATAAATAATATTTTTACAATTCCTAAAGTATTTGCGCCTCCTCCACCTTCCCCTCCAGATCAGTTTATTTCTGAAATATTTCCAAATAGCACATTACCTTTAAAGCTTATTAATAGTGATATTACTATAACATTTAACGCAACTGATCTCCCGAATAAAATTAATATCCAATTTGAAGCAAATTACACAATAAATTATGCAGAGAATTCTACTGATGTCTCATTTATCTTACCCTTGTCTTTGGATATAAATATGTCTCAATCTATTATTGAAGTATATGTAAATAATACACAAATCCCTCATAGCTTATTCAGGATCTCAAATTGGAATGAGACTTTAACAGCAATTGATACCAATCCACCTTGGTTTACTGAACGGTATCCAATAAATTTTATTAAAACTAATGTAACACTAATCAAGAACAGCACATCAATGATAGGATATTATATTCATACTAAGGTTTTTAATCCCTTGGATTCCATTGACCCATTTTATATGATATATCATATAGGGACTTCGCAAGAATGGATTGGAAATACTTCAGGGAGAGTAGAATTAAGAGCTTATGGCAAACAACCTGTATTTAGTATAGGAGGATCGGCATTCTCACCTGAATATGAACTTGTTGATATCAATGGAGGAACTGTCTTTATATGCTTATGGAATAATAGTCAAGTTCCTGATGGTTTTATTGGAGTCACATACTATGGACCTAGCGATGATGGATTCTTAATAATAATTATTATTAATATCTCAGCGTCTATTGGAATTGCCATAATTATCATTTTAGTAATACTTATTAGAAAAAATCGAAGAAGAATAATAACTGTATTTTAATAATTTAAATAAATTATAATCATATACTAGTTTAGCAGTTAAAGGGGAGAATAAGATGAATCTTACATTTCAACTATTAGGTTTTCTTTTTTTTATCATCACTGGATTTTTTATATTCAAATGGTATCTCCATAAAAAAGGGTTAGAATATGACATTAAAAGGATCATAATTTTTATTGGTGTTTGGAAAACTATAATGCTTTTTATTTTAATATGGACAGATTATATGAATGACCAGATAGGGAAAATAGATCCATTCTATCATTATGAAATACTATTCCTACCTAATATCTTAGTGATTATATCTTTTGTTATCAACTTTTTGTTAGGAATCCTACTTTTTGAGATCATTTTCAAAGATTTAAGGCATGAGGTCATAATTATAATAATTGTTATCTTAGAAATGATTTTTAATAATTGTATCTTATTTCCTCTTTCTAATTTTCTTTAACTCTGGTTTCTCTAGTATTTTAATTAACTTATTTTTAAAATTAAAATAAAAAAAATAAGGATCATTAAAATAATCTAAAAAAATTAATGATGAATAGATCTTCCATTCCTATGAATAGATTTACCTACTCCTTTAAAAAAAATTTCCAATTTTTTAAAGAAACATAAAAAAAAATATAATTAAGATTTAGAGACTTTTCCCTAATACTTTTAGTGCATCTTTCATTGCAAATACAGCTTCAGTTTTCATCGCAAAGCCTTCGATTTTCCAAAAGGGAGCGATTAGTTTCGAAATTTCAACCATTGCTTCGTCAGCGTTTCCTTTTTCGATCATAATTAGATTATATCCTTTGATCCCCCGATTTTCGTCAGGACAAGCAAACATTTGCCATTTTTTCACATATGAGGGAATCTTTCCTCGAACTTGTTGAAATATTTTAAACCATTCTTCGGTTTTATTATATGGAGTCCATTGGGTGATTATAAAGATCATTTTTTTTTAACCTCTTTTATACTTTTTAGAAATTTAGATAATTAGATTAGTAATTATTAAAGCCCCAAAGATAATATTTAAACTTTTACAGAAAAGTAGAAAATCATTATAAGAAGTTAAAAAAAAAGAAAGTAGATTTAATGATGAATAGGGCGTCCTTTCTTATGAATAGATTTTCCTACTACAGCTTCAACTCCTTCGAGTACCATTTCTGATATCGTAGGATGACTATGAATGGTTTCTGCGACATCATGGATTGTTAATCCATGCTGCATTGCTAATGCAATTTCAGCTATAAGTTCGGGGGCTTCAGTTCCAATGCAAGATGCTCCGAGAATTTTATATGTGTTTTTATCTGCAAGAACCATAATAAAACCTTCTTCTTCTCCCATGCACTTAGCTTTACCAAGTGATTGATATGGGAACTGTCCCATTAGGACATCATAACCCATATTTTTAGCAATATTCCTTCTATATCCAACAGAACCTATATTTGGAGAAGTGAATATTGTTGCTGGTACAACGTTATAATTTGGTTTCATTTCTTCTACAGGAAAACCACCAATACTGGCTAATGCATTTGCCACAGCAATATCCCCTTCGTAGCTTGCAACATGAGCGAGCATAATTCCCCCTGTAACATCACCTATAGCATAAATTCCTTTAACTTTAGTTTCTAAGGTATCCGAATTTACTTTAATTGCCCCCCTTTCTGATTCTATACCTAAATCTTCAAGACCGATGCCTTTTGATTCTTTTGCCCGGCCAATTGAAACTAAGCAAAAGTCCCCTTCAAATACATCCTTTTCGGCACTTTCTATTTGATCTCGCACAGTATCAGCGGAGCAAGTTGTAACTTTGACAGATTTTCCCGTATTTTCTACAGAAAGAACATTTTTTGATGTGTGAATCTCAATGCCAATTTCTTCAAATTTTTTTTGCAAAACTTTAACAATCATAGGTTCTTCTGTAGCAATGGGAGATGATAAATATTCTAACATAGTCACTTTACTACCAAAATACGTAAAAATATTTGCGAATTCACATCCAATGACACCCGCTCCTATAATTAATAATCTTTCTGGGACCGTCTTAAAATTAGGATCTAAGATATCATCACTCGTTAAAATTCGTTCATGATCAATATTAAAAGCAGGGATCATTGCGGGCGAAGATCCAGTAGCAATAATCACTCTTTTTGCATTAATCGTGGAACTCTTCTCACCTGTAATTGAGATCTTAAAACCAGTGTCCGAATTTCCACCAACAATTTTCCCGAATCCTCTATATATATCATTTTTCCAACTTCTCTCTAAAGCTTCAATACCATCCACTAATTCCTGAACCACTCTATTTTTTCTTTCCACTGCTTTTGCAAATGAGACTTTATAATCAGAAATTTCGATGCCAAAATCATGAGCTTCTTCAATGTTTTCAATTAAATGAGCAGATGCATATAATGCTTTAGTAGGAATACAGCCCCAATTAAGACATGTCCCTCCTAGTTTATCTTTCTCTATCAAAGCCACTCTTGCACCATACTGAGCTGCTCTAATAGCGGCATGGTATCCACCAGGTCCAGCACCAATAATAGCTAAATCATATTGATTTTCACTCATTTTTTCATCATAAACATATTTGTCAAATTTAACTCGAAAATAAATTTAAAGGTGTTAATACTTAATTTAAATTCTTCTGTGATAGTAAAAATCTTCAAAATATTAATTATTTTTCAAAAAATAAATAATGATCTTATCGATATTAGTCGTGAAAATAATTGTAAAACGTACATCATTTCATTAGATCTTTAACATATCATTATGAAAAATGTGAATTTATTCAATAAAAGACACTAATACCTTTAAAACACACTAATTTATTTTACCTAAGTGAAGGAAATATTTTCTACACTTTTAATATACGGATTAATAAAGAAGTCATCATATTTTACTAGTAAAGAAAAGATTTTTTTCAAATTACATAAAATTTTCATATTTATGGATATAATTGATCAAAAAATATTAGACTTGCTTAAAGAAAATAGTAGAATGTCATTCTATGAGATTTCTGAAAAAATAAATAAAACAGAAGCAACAGTTAGAAGAAGAGTAAAAAAATTGACGGAAGAAGGGATTATACAGAAATTCACAATTGATTATGATATTGACACTGGACAAAAAGTTCACGCTACTATAAAAATTGAGCCTGATTTTAAGGATATTAAACGAATTTTGAGAGATTTATCTAATATAAAAGAGATTTCTAATATATGGCGGTTATCGGGTGATTGCGGTTTACTTCTTAAGGTAGATCTTGACTCAATTGACAGATTCAATCCTTTGATTGAGGATAAAATATCGCAAATCACCGGAATCAAGATTATTGAAACTTGCTTTATAACTGATATTATTAAGTAATGAATATTCAAGCTTTTTTTAAATCTTAAAGATTTTAAATTTTGAAAGTTAAAATTTCTATAATATAAGACTCATTCAATTTTTAATAAAATTAATCAGAAACAGTGAAACTTCAATAAAGAACATAAAAAATAAATAACATAATTAATACATCTTAAATCAATTTTAAAAAAGTATTTTAAGCCTTTAACAGATAATTTAAAAATAAAAAATTTTTTAATCTAATAGAAGGTGTTAAACATAGGAGAGAAGCTTGCTTTCAAACTGTGCATTTTTGGTGCAGGTGGTGTTGGGAAAACCACGTTAATAAGAAGATTTGTTACAAAGGTATTTGAGAAAAATATAAAGATGACAATCGGCGCAGATTTTAGCATCAAAAAAGTGCAGCTTGATGACAAAAAGATAACACTTCGAATATGGGATTTTGCGGGAGAAGAACGTTTCAGAGTGCTATTACCTAGTTTTGCTAAAGGATCCGATGGAGGTATTTTCATGTTTGACACCACTAGGTATTCAACTATACGAGATATAGATGATTGGCTTTCTATTTTTGAATATTTTGTATCTGAATCTAAGGCAACCATACCTGTAATAATGGTTGGAGGAAAAATAGATCTTAAAGACAAAAGATCTATAGAAACCGAAGAAGCTATGGAATTATCGAATAAATATGGTTTATCAGGTTATTTCGAGTGCTCTTCTAAGACAGGAGAGAATGTAGAGACAGTTTTCAAATTTATTGCAAAAAGGATGGTGGATTATCCCAAATAAATTTACAAATTTTTATTTAAAAGTAATCTAAAATATATTAAATCTTTTTTAAGCTCTTTTAATAACTCTTACCAATCCTTTTTTTCTAAGCTCTTCCATCATTTGTTCAATTTCGTTCTCACTTATTTGTGCTATAGCCGCAACTTGTTCGATTGTGTTCATTCCATCACATACTTTTAAGACTTTAAACTGTTCTTTATTTAGCATTCCCAATTGCACTGCCATTGGGGGAACATCTTTTACTACAATAGGAATTCGAACCTCTGTTCCTTCTTGAATAGCTTCTGCACCAATTTCTTCTGTAGTTGGCGATTCTCCAAAAAAGGATTTAACTCCGGTTACATCAAAATTATCATTTATATAAACATAAATTGTGTGCTCTTGTCCAGAACGATCATCTAGATCTTCTGGATCAGGGTGATCGTTGGAATGCTTAAACTCTTTTGCGTAAATACCCATTTTTAATCCGTCAATAATCTCTTTTTTATCGACTCTTAATGCAACCATATCCTCACATATATCGCACCATGCCCATGCTTCTATTAATGAAAAGTATTTTTTTACCTTATTTTCTGGCAACTCAGTTCTCTCCAAAAAATAGTTATATGCAAATTAAGGTGTTTATCAATTTAAAATTTAATTTAATAGTTTGTTCTTTAATGAATATATCAATTTAAATCAACCACTAAATTAATTAGAACTACTTATATTTGGTCTAATAAGAGTAATTTTAAAACCAAAAATAATTAAAATTATAATTTATTCTATTATCTAAGTTTAAATTATGTAAAATTACCTAAATCTAAATCAAATTTAAGATTTATTTGTGATATGTCAATGTCAACGTACAAACGAAACGTGTGTTTTGGTTGTGGCAGACCAATAACTCCTTATGAAGCAGCAGTTCATTTTCCCTGTCCCTCATGCGGAGATGTGACTATTTGGAGATGTGAACGCTGTAGAGAAATGGGAAAAGAGTATCGTTGTTTGAAATGTGACTTTTCTGGGCCATAAGAATAATATTTGAAGTGAATTTATAATGGGAGAATTTGTTGCCTTAATAGATGTTGTTCCTGAAAGCACTGATGTAAATTTTGAAGAATTTGTCAAAAAATTAAAAAGCGTCTTACCTGACATCTGTGTTATTGAGCATTATGATATTTTACCAGTTGCTTTCGGATTGAAAAAAGCAAGAGTCCGAGTAAGATACCCCGAAGAATGGGGTGGAACTGACAAGCTTGAAGAATTATTTAGTCAAGTTGAGGGGATACAAGGTATTGAAGGGATAGCTTTTTCAAAAGCATAAACAGTGGGATATAAGTATATTTTTAAATAATCCTTTTAAAAAGTTTATCTAGTTCTTTAAAAGAAAAAAACCTCATTGTTGGCCTTCCATGAGCACAATGAAAAGAATCTTTACATGCTGCTAATTTTAACAATAATCCACGTATATCTTTCAATGAAAGATCATCACCGCCTCTAATACTTTTGTGACATGATAAATAATTGATAATTTCTTCTTGAACCTCTGCAAAGCTTTTATCCTTACCGATTTCCGTTATATCACCCACAATTTCTTTTATCACATTTATATTTGGAAGTCTCCTCATTATCACGGGAATTTCTCTTAAAATGAAACTATTCCCCCCAAAATATTCAAAATTGAATCCCAATTTCTGGATTTCATTTAAATTATCCTCTAAAAAGATTTTCTCGCTCGGCGATACTTCAATTTTTAATGGAGATATTAGTTTTTGTTTACTCGTTTTTGAAGTTTCATATTCTTCTTGAAATTTTTCTTTATTTATTCGTTCTGAGGCAGCGTGCTGATCTAAAATAAATAATCCTTCTTCACCATTTTCATTAACTCCCTCTAACACAACGTAAACTTTATTGCTTAACTGTCCAGTATGAGAAATAAATCGCAATTTAGGAAAGTTCTCAGCAACTATAAACTTTTTTCTTAAAAAAGCTTCAGAAGAATATATTTTCTCTTTTTTATCTTCAATTATGTTATCTTCTAAGCTCAATTGAACACTCTCTTCAGGGAAAAAAGGTGAAATTTGAAGGGTTTTGTCATTTTCAAGATCTTTTACATGGATTTCTTTTATTGGTTTTATAATTGTTTCTGTTAATTTTTCTTGTTTTGGAATAAAAACCTCTAATTCAGTGGCTAAGTATTTTGCCTCCTTGATAATAAACTTGTCTTCTACAAAACTCTTGATAACATTATAGACTTTATTATATATAGCTTCTTCTCTTTCGAATCTCACCTCAAGTTTCTTCGGATGAACATTGAAATCAATCACAGAAGGATCTAACTGAAGAAAAATAATAAAAAAAGGATATTTACTCACCATTAACGTTCCTTCATATGCTTCATTAATAGCTCTAAATAATATATCGCTAATGATATAGCGCCGATTTATGAATAAACTTGAGTAGGACCTGTTTTTTTTAGCAATTTGAGGATGTCCTAACAAACCATAAATATGAAATTTAACATCTTTATCTGTGTAGTTGAATGGGTCCATGAATTTAGCTACTTTTTTTCCATAGATGTGAAATACTGTTGTTTTTAAATCATTTGATGCAGGACAGTTGAGTATGTCTAAATCATTATGACGATAAACAAAATGAAGTTCTGGGTAGGCTAAAGCATATCTCTGGAGAATATCTGTAATATGACTCAACTCAGTTGCATCGGTTTTAAGAAATTTTTGTCTTGCTGGAAGGTTATAAAAAAGATTGTTTACATGAATTTTTGTTCCTATTGGGCATGAAATTAATTTCTTATCTACAATTTTACCGCCTTGAATATGTAATTGCACTCCTTTCTCTTCAGACTCTATTCGAGAGATTATTTCAACTTTACTTACTGCTGCAATACTAGCGAGAGCTTCTCCTCTAAATCCTAAGGTAGAAAGATGTTCTAAATCTTTAATACTCCTAATTTTACTACTTGTATGTCTCTCAAAAGCCTTTTCAATATCTTCAGAGGGAATCCCAGTACCGTCATCTATTACTTGGATTAAAGATTTTCCTGCCCTCTTTACTATAACTCTTATTTCTGTTGCTTGTGCATCAATACTATTCTCTATAAGTTCTTTCACGATGTTTGCAGGTCTATCAACTACTTCTCCCGCTGCAATTTTCTCTGCATCTATAATTTTTTCAATTTTAGGTATTTTCAAAATTTTCTAATATTTTTCAGAATTTTTTTCATTGATAAAATAAGATTCTTAAGCTAATATATTTCTCATTACAATCAAATTTAAAATAGTACACTATTAAAGTTTAAATAAAAATAGATCGAGATTTTTCTAAACAACCAATAACTTGAAGGTAAGTCTTTTAAATTTCTTTTAATACTTTAATATAATTTTATCGAGACCAAATTATGAGTATTCAAAATAGTTCTAAGCAAGAGGAAAAATCTTCGGTTCCTGTTTATTTTATATATTTATTCATAATTATTACTATTACTCTTATCATCTTAAGAGTCCTACTTTATTTTTTTGAAATTTCTGAGTGGATTCAAGAAACTAAGGATGTTGATTTTAATATACTGATTGAAGGAATGAATAATGGTTTGATTAATTTCTATGATCCTATTGCTATATCGGATTGGCCACCATATTATCTTTATTTTTGGTATTTTATATTTTTTCCTATATATATAATCCCCCCTTTAATAGGAGTTTATATATGGGATATTGTACGATTAATATTAACTATTCTGGTTATCAGAGAGTCACCCAAAATATTTAAAAATAGAAAAGATTTACTAATTTTTTATATTTTGAGTATTATCGGCTATAGTATTGACGCGTATTATAATAATGTCAATTCTTTAATCTTATTTTTTTTATTTTATTCATTTGTATTTTTAGAAAAAGATAAAAAATGGATTTCTGGGATATTATTCACTCTTTCTACGTTTAAAATAACTGCATTATTGTTTCTTCCAGTTTTACTTGTTGTTAAAAGAATAAAATGGAAAGATCTTATCTATTATTTAGTTCCTTTTGCAATAATTTGTATTCCCTATATAGTTTTTCCTCCTTATTTCTTACAAATGTTTAGTAATTGGCTTCATGGTGATTCAGGGATTCAAGGAATTTTAATATTTGATTCAATTATGTGGAAAGCTTTACAACCCTCACATTTAATGTTCATTGGTTTGCTTTTGATTATATTTTTAGAGAATATAAAAAATGAGGATAGAAGAAATATATACCGAATTATCCTTGTCTCAATAATAACAGTATATTATATTTATTTGACTACCATAGTTTTTATTATTCCTGTCGTTCTTGGCTAGTTGAGTTTCTCTATTTTCTTCTTTATTTCAGATAATTGCTCCTTTATATTTTCCGGAGTATCTGATTTTAATTCAATTTTATTAATTAAATTAAGTAAATCTCCTAATTTTTCTTTATTGGTAGTATGTTCAAATAAACTAGTTTGAACATATTTTTTCTTTTTGGGGATTTTGACATTTTTCTTTCCAAGATCTACATCTAGTTTATTAATTTCTTCCATTTTTTTTCCAAGTTTTTTTTCTGTTCTACTTAGATTGTCGTTGCATTGGCTCAATTGTTCTTTAACATTTTTTAGTTCAGAGTTTAATTTTTCAAGTTCAACCTTTTTTTCATGAATAATTTTATCATAGTACTTACTTGAAGATGTTGTTTCTCCATTTTCTCTTACTGTTGTTCTAAAAGGGTCTTTTTCTTCTATTTGTTCAAGAATCTGAAATGCTCTTATTATCACATCATCTGGAATACCTGCTAATTTTGCAACATGGATACCATAGGATTTATCTGTACTCCCTTGTCTCAATGTTCTGACGAAATTAATGCTCCCATCATCATTTTCAATGATATCTAAATGATAATTTTTAACGCCTGGTAAATTAATTTCTGTTAATTGATGATAATGGGTGCTGAATAAAGTCTTTACTTTTAATTCATGCAATTTTTCAAGAGTCGCCATTGCTATACTTTGACCATCACTAGTACTCGTTCCTCTCCCTAGCTCATCTATTATTATAAGACTCTTACGGGTAGCATAATTAAGTATTTTTGCCGTCTCTGTCATTTCAATCATAAATGTACTTAATTTTCTGGCAAGATCATCAGAAGCACCTATTCGTGTGAAAATTTGATCAATTATTCCAATTGTGGCTGATTTTGCTGGAACAAAACATCCCATTTGTGCAATTATACATATTAATGCCACTTGCCTAAGATATGTACTTTTACCTGCCATATTTGGGCCAGTAATAATTAGTAATTGGTCATTTTCATTATCTAAGTAGCAATCATTAGGTATAAATTGTTCATCCAAATTTATTTGCTCTACGACTGGATGTCTACCATCTTTAATTTTAATTTTGTTTTCATTATTTATCTTAGGACGACAATAATTGTATTTCTCTGCAATTTCAGCAAAACAGGCAAGTACATCAATGATTGCGATATTTTGTGCAGTCTCAAGAATACTTTTTGTTTCTTTTTCAACCATTTCTCTAATAGTATTGAAGATTTCATATTCCAAATCATTAATTTTATCTTCTGCATTAACAATTTTTTCTTCAAGTTCTTTTAATTTTTTAGTTGTATATCTCTTAGCATTTTTTAGTGTTGCTCTTTCGACATATTCTTCAGGAAGATTTCGAATAATTGCGAGCGTTTTTAAGGTAATTTCGATATAATACCCTAGGATATTATTATATCCAACCTTTAAGCCTGTTGTTAAGTTCCATTTATTCTTTTGTTCTTTTTCATACTCAAGCACATATTTCCTTCCGTTATGGATTATATCTCTAAGTTCATCAACTTCATTGTTAAAGCCATCTTTAATAATATTTCCTTCTCTAATAGTGGTTGGAGGGTTGTCTTTAATTGAAATGTTAATCAAATTTTTAATTTCATCGAAAGTTTTAATATTTTCAAGAAAACTTGAAATTTCGGGAATGTCTGCCTTTTCTAATAATTTTTTAATTATTGGGACTTTTTCTAAAGAGTTTTTAATGTTTATTAGATCTCGAGCATTAGTACGACCTACATAATTGATTCTATTAATAAACCTTTCGAGATCACCGAGGATTCCTAACTCTTCCCTTAAATCAGATCTTAAAAAGATGTCATCTTTAAATTTTTGAATTATATTAAGTCTCTGATTTATTGCTTCAACATCAGTTAGGGGTTGGAGAATAAATTTTTTCAGTAAACGAGCTCCCATTGGTGTTTGGGTACTGTTAAAAACAGAATATAGTGTAGCATCCTTCCCTCTTTCCCACAGAGAATTAATTAATTCTAAATTTCTTTGGGTGATATAATCTAAATGTAATACATTTTTCTCGTGGATTACATTAATTTTAAAAATATTTGGAACGACATCTCGTTGGCTATCTTTTAAAAATGCTAAAAGGCCACCAGCTGCTTGAACTGCCATTTCTTTTTGTTCTAAACCAAAACTTTTTAAATTAGAAATTTTGAAATGACGTATAATTATTGAGTGAGCTTCTTCGAATAGAAAAACATTCTCTTCATACTCCTTAATGATCGCTCTTGTTAAATCCGTTAAAATTATAAAAAGACGTTCATCTTTTTTTAATTCAGGAGAAAGAATCAATTCTACTGGATCATATTGAGAAAATAAGCTAAGCAATTTTTCTTGTGGATCTTGTTCTTTGTTGGAGAATTCAGTCGCTACAAAATCTCCGGTAGATATATCTGCAAAAGCAACACCATATCCATTTCTTTCTTTCACCATGGAGGCTATATAATTATTTTCATTAGATTTTAATAGGTTTGGCTCTATAATTGTACCTGGAGAAAGTATCCGTGTTACTCCTCGCTTGACAATTCTTCCCTTAACTGTTGCGGGATCTTCTAGTTGATCTACTATAACTACTGTTTGATTAAGATTCATAAGATTATTAAAATAATTATGACCAGAGTGATGTGGAATTCCTGCTAACGGAACATCACCTCTTTTTGTTAATGTAATTCCTAAAAGTTTTGAAATTCTTTCGGCGTCATTAAAAAAGAACTCGTAAAAATCCCCCATACGATATGAAATAAGGAACTCTGAAGGAAACCTTTTGCGAATCGAATACCAATGCTTCAACATAGGAGTAAGTTTTCTAGGGTCTATTTCCTCCATAATTCACTCATTTGAACATTAAATATGAATATTAATCACATATTCTATTATAACAGTGATTTAATATTAACTGCATTTGTTAAATTTTTAATAACAATTATAATGAAGATATATTGGCTTTTTATTATTTTTAAGAGACTTCCAAAATACTAAGAAATAAAAAAAAGGAAGTTGGATAAAAAAAAAAATATATGGAGAAAAAAGAAATTTAAATTTTTAAAATCCGTTTTTCTAATGTTAAATCGTATGCTTCTTTCATTGCTTCTTCATAAATGTCTACTTTGAATTTATTATGAAATGGACTTATTTTGCTGCCAATTTTTGCTAGTTTACTCATTGTCTTTGGAAAAGCTTTAATTCCTCGGGTGGTTACCAAAGATGTTGCTCTTTGAAATTCTTGCAATGTATTATCATCATATCCCCCCAGAAAACCATCTAAGAAAGCGTAAAAGAATATAAAAACAAAAATCCCTAATAAGAACAGTATTGCGGTATTAATGATTTTATCTCCTAAATCTATCATCCAAATCAGTTCGCCTAAGTAATATAAAACAATAAAATTTATAATTGCCGATATTAATGGAGTTAGAAATGTTTTAAATGGATAGATTTTAAATTTAATAATCTTTTTCCTAACAATCAACCATGCAATTATATCTTTTACAATTACTGCAGGAATGTAAGCTATAATTACAAAAACCATATCTCTAAGAAGTATTACGAATAGCAACATGAGAAATGCGCGAGTTGCTTGTTCGATAATCCATGTTATCATCGCATAATTTGTACGTCCTGTGCCTTGGAATACGGGGTCAACCAGCCAAGAATATATTCCTCCTACATGAAAGAATAATAACGGAACTAAGAATTTAACTGCAGGACCGCCATATTCCTCACCTGCGGCTCCAATTAAGAATTTTGCTCCTGTTGCAAATAAAACAGATATTAAGAAAAATGCAAAATAATTACCCCATCTAAATGCTTGATATATATATAATTTTGTTAATGCCTTTTTATTATGAGAAAACGATTCGCTGTATGCCCCTAATAATGTATTTGAATATAATGTTACTATCATTACGATTTGACCCAATGTCCATACTAAATTGAACCAGCCTAAATTGTTAGAATAATTTGCGACGAAAGTAGATGTAATTATTACTTGTATAAACCATCCTATTTGTACGAAACCTTCTCCAATCCCTAATCTTGAACCGTAAACTAGTGATTCTTTAATCTCACTTTTAGAAAAGTCAATTCTAAAACACGTTTTTGGCGAAAATCCCTGTTTCCTAAAAATTAATATAGAAATAATAAATGTCATCCAGTAATCGAAGCACCTGGCAATAGCATAACCAATTCCTGCACCCAAAGCTTCACCAAATATTGGATTAGCAGCACCCCATATACGGCCAATATAACAAAAGAGGACTTGCCCTACTAATAAAAACACCACTTCCCAAGCGATGTACAAGATTAAATAATAGTCTGACCGCTGCATTCCTTGAAAAGTATACATGAATACTAAAAATACACCAGGATATTGCACAAAAGAGTAAACCACAAAAATCCAACTCATATGAGCAAGATTAGTATACGGGAAGATAATAGAACCTATAAAACCAATCACTGATATCTGAATAATTCCAGTAAATATTTGCCACCAAACATAAATCTGTATATAATGTATTGCTTTTTCTGGATTTTTTACCCGATGTTGGGCAAAATATTTAGCTAAAGCAAAACTAGTTCCAAAATCAAATAGAATCCATATGATTTGAAAGAAATTAAATGCATAATTATACCAACCTGCAGCTTGTGGATATGGTTGTATGAATTGTGGCATTATATAGTTTGAGATTAATAGTTGCGGTAAAACTAAAATAAGTGCTAGGAATAATGTAAAAAGAAAGCCTCCTAATTGACGGTGAACCCCTATTACTTCCCAATCATCTTTTAAATCTACATGCTCTTCCAATCTTTTATCTAAAGCTTCAGCTTCTTCTAACTTTTTTCTCTCTTCCTCTTCAGCTTGAAGCTTTAAAGCTTCTATAGCTTCTTGGTCGATAGCAGTTCTAGATCTTCTTTTAACAATAACAAATAAAGCTATTGCCAAAATTGCAAGGATAAAAATAATTACACCTATAATAATTTGTTCTAAAAGATGAGGAACTGGTGAATAAGGCCATATGGGATATGTTTGAAATGGTGAATCTAGAGTTTCAAAAATTAAACCATATAATAGATAATTAAAATAAGGCCATACTTTAAAATCCTTGTTCGCATCTGTTTCTAACCAACCTGAAAATAGAGTTACTTTACCGCTTCCTTTTTCTCTTTCTAGTATAAGTGGTTGTCGAAATAGGTTAATCTGCAAATTTCTTGATGCAGGATAAACGTCAACTATTCTTCTAACTGATGAATTCAAACTAGCTATTGGAATTATTGTCATATTATTAACCTTCATTTCAGGAGCAGAATTCCAATCAATATTCTTAGAAATTGAATATGTGCCGTTATATATAATAGAAAGCATAATTTCCTGATTTTTAGATTTCCCTGATTCATACAAGGCGTTATTAATTATTCCTAATTCTTCTAATAGAGAAGCGTTATCATGCAGATTTTGCCCCATAAAAATTATTGCAGCTCCACCCATTTCAACAAAATTAGAAATCACTTGTTGCTGCGATGAGTTTAAATGAACATCAAATAAAATAACAGAATCAATCCATGGACCAATAGACTCTAAAGGTTCAGTATCAGAAATAGTCGATACATTGAAATTATCCTTATCAATTCCCAGACCCTGTACAAATTCATTATCATCTCCTTTACTTATTAGTAATATATTTTTTGAGCTATTAGTTTGACCGAAAGATGGTTTTATCAAAAAAAACACAAGAATGTTGCTAGCTATTAATACTACTAGACTGATTATTAATATTTTTGAGATTTTTTGGTTAGTTTTCGACATTTTGATCAAAGAAAATTTATTTTATTATAATAATTACAGATGAATTCTTACAATATTTATAACTTTATTATTATTTCATAAATGCTTCTCAAGCCACACATACATATCTTGGTATATTTGAGCTCTATTTTTTTCATTCCATAATTCATGTAAAAAGCCAGGGTATTCTTTATAGGTTTTATCCCCACTTCTTACTTTATCAAAGAATTCTTTAGTTTTAGAAGAATCTGCTATTTTGTCTGATCCAGCCTGCATAATTAATGTTGGGCAGAGTAGATTTGATGCATTTTCCATTGCCCATTTTGAATATTGATCAATATCTGTCGCAGATTTTGCCGACATGACTTCTATTTTATGCTTATCAGCAATATATAGTCTTAATATTTTTAAATCACTTGTTAATTGATTTTGATCAATAACGTAATCTAACATCTTATTTGGTGACAACTTGGTAATAGTTTTAGATATCGATTTTATAACTTTTTTACCCAACGATAATTTTAAATACATTCCTAATAATGGTGACGAGACTAATACTCCTGATAATGTAGGATGGTGAATAGCAAAAATTAAACTGATTAAACCCCCAAAAGAGTGTCCCATTATAAAAATATTTTTATCATTCGCAATTTTTTTGATGAAGTCCATAAAAAGAAGTGTGTCTTTTAGGATATGATCTATACTATCTATATGTCCAGGTATATCCCCAATATTTTTCCCGTGCCCTCTTAGATCAAAAGCATAAATAGCGTACCCATTTGTTGTCAAATATTCTGAAACATTTTTTAATCTTTCAGAATTAGTTCCCCAACCATGAATTGCGATAATATATGCCTTAATTTCTCCCATATCTGGTAGCCAGCATTGATAGAATAATTTTTTTAATTCCCTTCCTTCAAAAAATCCAGTTTGATTTTTCATATGCTTTTCACTTAGACTTGAGAATAGCTATTTATTGAGTTAATGATAAATTATAATCTCTTTTTCTTATAAATGTTATTTCTTTTAAAGAATTGATAATTTTATTAACTTTTTTTATTTACATGCTTGCAAGAAATTTAAAAAAATTTTATATTATTCGGTAAACTTCATAATAATTAACATTTAACCAATATTCTTCAGTTTTAATTATGAATGAATCAGAAAATATCGAAATAATTATTCATGGAAGAGGAGGTCAAGGCGCAGTAACCGCTTGTGAAATTATTGCAGAAGCTGCCTATTTAAGTGGAAATTTTATTGATGTGCATGCATATCCTTCATTCGGAGCAGAAAGACGAGGTGCTCCTGTGCAAGCATATGTTAAATTATCTCGAAAAGAAACTATTTGGGATAGAGCTCAAATAGAAAGACCGAATATTCTAATTATTTTTGATGAAACTGTGTTAAGTCAAGAAATTGTGTCTTCTTTAAGACAAGATGGATTTTTTATAATTAATTCTGAAAAAGATCCAGAATTTTTTGTTAGTAAATTTAATTTAAGTATGGATATAAAGATAATTGTTGCTGACATCAGCAAATTAGCAATAGAGAAAGATCTCACTATTGATGGAAATCCTGTTATTAACACTCCAATTCTGGGCTTACTTTCAAAAGCATTACCTGATCTAAATTTAGATAACTTGAAGTCTGTAGTTCTTAAGCGAATGGGGGAAAAATTAGGTAATATTAATTACGAATTAATCGAACAAGGGTATAATCTGGCAAAAATTAAATAAGTTATTGATATCTAATGGAATTAGTTCAATGGTAATTCTACTATGAAAGTGCTACCCTTATTTCTACCTTCTGATTCTGCTCTAATAGTCCCATTATGCAAAGCTACAATTTCTTTTGAAATAAATAGTCCAAGCCCAGAACCTTGAATGTTAATATATTCTAATCCATTACCATATCTTTCGATTTTACCAAATCTAGTAAACAAAACATTTATTTCATCTGTAGTTAAACCTACTCCCGTATCGGATATTGAGAACTCTACACTATTATTATATCTCTTTAGCTTAACGCTAATTTTTCCTTCAGGAGGTGTATTTTTTATAGCATTGGATAATAAATTCATCAATACTTGCTCCATTCTAATTCTATCTATATTCAAATACACTTCCTCAGAAAGTTCTAAATTGAGTACCAGTTTCCTTTCCTTGGCAAAATGTATCATTTCATTAGTAGAATCACTGATTAACTTAGATAGATCTATTCTTTCCTTTTTTAATTTGAATTTATCATATTCGATCCTAGAGATATCAATCAAATTATCAACCAGATATTTTAGTCGCTTTCCTCCTTTTTCAATTAAATTAATTAATTCTAATTGTTCATTATCCAAAATATTTCTATAAAGATCTGTAAAAAGTTCTGCTCCTCCACATACTGTGGCAAGCGGAGTCTTTAATTCATGAGCAACTCTAGATATTAAATTTTTTCTGAGTTTATCAAGTTCCTTTAGTTTTGTTATTTCTTCATTTATTAGAAATTCTGCTTCCTTTCGATTTGTAATGTCAGTAAATAAAGCTTGTACATAATATTCATCTTCTATACGAATCAGAGATGCTAATAAATTTACCCAGATTAAACTTTGATCCTTCTTATACATTTGGAGATCAACACGATGAACCACCTCTCCTTTTATGAATCTTTGGAAGTTTTCTATAATGGATGGTAAAAAATCTGGGTGAATTACCGAAATTTTATTAAACTTTTTACCAACTAACTCCTCTTTTTTATAACCAAACATTAATTCTGTTGTAGGATTACATTCAATAATTTTTCCTTTAGAATTTATAACAACGATAGAGGATGGAGTATTTTCATAAAAAAATCGATATTTCTTTTCAGATTCTTTTAGTTTTTCTTCAGTAATTCTTTTCTCAGTTATGTCTTCTGCTTGAACAATAACCAAATCAGGATTTACATAGCCATAGTTAACTAAAAAATATTTTTTTTCATTAGTAAACTCAAATTTATATTGCATCTCTCTTACAAAATGAGTCTTTTTGTTAAAACATTCATTTAAATCATCTAAAATATCTGGTCTATTTATATAATATTCTGATGCTTTATGACCTAAAATATTCACAATATTACCATTAGTAATTTTATCAGCAGCATTATTAAAATCAATGAAAATGAAATCTTTATCAACTTTTTTCCATGTAAAGGCTGCAATTGGTCCTTCTTTGTAAAGAGCGGTAAACATATCGGCAGATTTTTTTAATTTTTGTTCTGCTTTTTTTCGATCTGTGATGTTTTTCCCAACGCCTAAAATTGCATATATTTTGTTATTTCTTTTTAAAGGAATACTGTAAGTTTCAATATCTAAATAATTACCATTTTTCGCTTTTACTTTATATTCTCTACGTCTGGATTGTTTTCCAAATTTTAAAATTTCATGCAAAACATTATCTGCTCTTTCTATCTCAGCTTTTTCAAGGATATCTGTAAATTTAATATTTGCAATATCTTCCCTTTCATAACCCAATGCAATTAAGGTAAGATCATTAGCATCTAGAAAATTTCCATTTAAATCATTGACATAAATTAGATCTAGTGAATGTTCAAACAACTCCTTATAACTCTCTCCTAATTCATCTCTATTATATGGCATCATATCTTCAAGTTTTGATTTAATTCTTTAATTTAACTTCTTATTGGTATTTTTAATGAGAATTCACTCCCTTTATGCCTACCAGCAGATTTTACCCAAATTTGACCTTTATGCAAATCTATTATTTCTTTAGAGATGTATAATCCTAGTCCAGTTCCCTGGATATCAATATACTCCATTCCATCCCCATATCTTTCTATCTTACCAAATTTAGTAAATAGTCTGTCTATCTCTTCTTTTATTAGGCCTATACCAGTGTCGCGTATTGATAATTGCACACAATTATCTACTTGTAATGAATTTATTGTGATTTTTCCATTGGGGGGTGTATTTTTGATTGCATTGGAAAGGAGATTTAGTATGACTTGTTCGATTCTTACTTTATCAACTTCTAAATATAAATCATCCATAAGGTTAAGTTCTAAATTTATTTCTCGCTTTTTTATAAGATACATCAGTTCTCTTGTACAATCCCTCACAATTTGGTTGAAATCATTTAGTTCTTTTTCTAATTTGAATTTTTTATATTCTATTCTTGTAATATCAACCAAATTATCAACTAAGTATTTTAATCTTTTACCTCCCTTTTCAATCATTTCAATAAGTTCTTTTGGTTCATCTTTAAATTCATCTATAAATGAATTTAAAAGAAGCTCAGCAGCACCACATACAGAAACTAATGGGGTTTTTAATTCATGTGAAACACGAGAAATCAAATCTTTTCTGATTTGATCCAATTCTTTCAATTTTATGATCTCTTCTTCTATAAGAAGATCAGCTTGTTTTTGTTCTGTAATGTCATTTAGAATTACTTGTAACAGTTCTTCATTACCTAATTTAACTAATGTGGACTGATATCTTACCCAAACCATACTACTATCTTTTTTATATAATTCAATTTCAAATGGAGTTAATATTTCTCCATTTATGACTTGCTGAAAACGTCTAAGCAATATAGGTAAGTATTTTGGATGAATTAATGGAAGATCTTTGAATTGATATCCAATTAATTCATCTCGATGATATCCAAGTAATTTTTCTATTACAGGATTACAATATGTAATTTCTCCTTGTTTATTAATCAAAGCTATTGAAAATGGGACAGATTCAATTAAATTTCTATATCTTTCTTCTGATTCCATTAACTTTTTTTCTAATTCAAATTTCTGAGTAATATCTGAAATTAAACCTTGAATTAAAACTGGTTTTCCTTCACTTTTTTTTATTATATGAGAATTTAATTGTAATACTATATTTTCACCATTTTTCTTTTTAGCATTAACTAAATAATTTTTAATATAACCCGTTTTTTCTAATTCTGTTAAATAAGTTTTTCGTTCCTCTGCTTTTTGCCAGAATTCGTGAACATCTTTATTTTTTAAATTTTCATAGAGACTATAACCTAGGATCTCACAAAATTTAGGATTATGATTTAACAAAATTCCATCCCAGGTTAGTTGATAAAATCCTAAATCTAAATGATTTATCATACTTCTATATTTTTCCTCTGATTCCATCAACCTTATTTCGGCTTTTTTGCGTTTTGTTATATCTCTTGCTATTATTAGAAATTTTGGTTTTCCTTTTTTATCAATATAAATCGTTCCATTATTTCCTATCCACTTATAATGCCCATCTTTATGCCTAATTCTTACTTCTGCAAAAACTTCACCTTTATCTAAAGCTTTTTTGAATATATTAAGTACTTTTTCACGATCATCTGGATGGATAAATTCTATGGCATTTTTGCCGATAAGTTCTTCCTTTTTATATCCCATAACTTTAGAATGCACTTTTTCATTTATATATTCAAACCTTAGTTTCATGTCTATAACAGCAATTAAATCCATCGCATTTTCAGATATGAAACGATACTTTTCTTCAGACTCTTTTAATTTTAGTTCTGCAATTTTTCTGTTTGTAATATCATTGATATATGCAAATGAACCCTTAAACTCTCCACTTTGACTAAAGATTGGAGCAGCATTTATATTAGTGCTTAATATACTTCCATCTTTTTTTATAAATTCAAGTTCGTAAGTATCTTTCAATCCTCTTTCCCTACGTTCTCGATAGCTATTAACGAATTCTGTCATTGAGTCCTCTAGAAATAAATGCAAACTTTTACCCATCATCTCATCTTTAGTATATCCCAGCATATCACAAATTTTTGGATTAACGAAAATAGTTACATCATTTTCATCTACAGCCCAAACACCTTCTTGAGCATTTTCTACTAAGTTTCTATACTTTTTTTCAGATTCTCTTAATTTCTGTTGAGCTTCTTTTTGTGCTGAGATATCATTTAATATAATTTGTATAAACTCTTTATTGCCAATTTTTATCTTCGAAGCTGTAGCAAAACACCATATTATTCCTCCTTTTGTCCGATAAATTGGAAATTCAAAATTTGACGTATTTCCTTTTTTAATAATTTCTGTAAACTTATCGTCAAATAACGATATTAAGGGCTTATCCTTCTCATGATAGGCCCAAAATTCTTTATAGTTTTTTCCAATATAATCTTTTAAAGTGTGAGTAGATAATAAAATACTTGTAGCATTATTGCACTCTATTAATTTACCTTCTAAATCGAATAAACCTATAGGATAAGGAGCTTTATTGAATAATTGATGGAATTTTTCTTCTGATTCCTTTAATTCTAATGTTCTTAAATTAATTAATTGTTCTGCTTCTTTTTTAAATCTCTCTTGTTCTTCCTTTTTTTTGGTTATATCTCGAAATATGCCATAAAATCCAATTTTATTACCTTTAGAATCATACTTTAAATATACAGAAGTTTCACCAATCACTTTTTCTCCAGATTTGTTTTTAAATTGATATTCGAAGTCTGTTAATGGTTGCCCAGTTTGGAAAACAGTGTTAAAACCTTCAAAAATTTTTTTTCTATTTTTCTCATCAGTTATATATCTATAATTCAACCCCAATAATTCTTCTCGTGAATATCCAGTAATTTTGAGTAAAGATTTATTAAAAAAAGTAAAATTACCCCATAGATCTACTTCAAAATAGCCTTCTTTAATATTATCGATTACCTGAAAAAATTTATCTTTAGAAACTTCCAATTTTCCCTTAGCCTGCTATTTAGATAATTCTTCACAAAAATATTTATAATATCAGAACATTTACAGTAATTTTCAAATTTTATAACTTTTTACTATAGGTCTAATGAAATATTTAGTATTTAATTTTTATTTAAACACAAATATTATTTTTCAACTAATATCGCTCAATTAATTGGATATTAATAATGCAATTTTTAATAAAGAAAGTGAAATTTACCTTAATCTTTTATTTTTATAAATGGTAAGAATTAAAAACTTATGAACGTTTGATTTCATACAGAATCTGATTTATAACTATTTTTGATGGATAGATGACTGATTCAAAAAAAGACTATCAAAAAATATTAGGTTCAGTCCAAAAACCAGTAATTGGTGAAGCGGGTGAAACTGGAACTTGGAGTTCGAAGAAACCTATTATTGATTTAAATAAATGTATCCCAGTTAAATCGGGAAAACTTAGTTGTTTTAATTGCTGGCTTTATTGTCCTGAAGCAGTAGTGACACGAAAAATTCCTCCGGAAATTGATTTAATACACTGCAAAGGATGCGGAATTTGTATGGAAGAATGCCCAGTTAAAGCTATTAGCATGGAGGAGGTGAAGACTGATTGAATATACTCGAATCAGAAAAGATCGAATCAGATAAAAAGGTAATGATACTTACTGGAAATCATGCTGCTGCACATGCTTTTAGGCAAGCGAAAGTAGGCGTAGTCTCCGCATATCCAATCACACCACAAAGTCCTGTTGTTGAAAAAATTGCTGAATTCATTTCAGAAGGGCAATTAAAAGCTAGATTCGTTAAAGTTGAATCTGAGCATTCTGCTTTAGCGGTATGTTGTGCTGCCTCTGCAACTGGATCAAGAGTTGGCACTGCAACTTCTGCTCATGGTTTAGAATTAATGTATGAACTTTTACCATGGGCAGCAGGTAACCGATTACCTATTATCATTAATCTCGCGACAAGATCACTTGGGGCACCATGGTCAGTTTGGACAGATCACTCAGATTTTATAACAATCAGAGACGTTGGTTGGATTCAGTTTATGTGTGAAACTAACCAAGAAATTTATGATACTAATCTTCAAGCATTTAAGATTGCCGAAGATCCACGTGTATACCTACCAGCAATAGTTGCATATGATGGATACATACTAAGTCATACAATGATGCCTGTTCAATTAGAAAATCAAGAAGATATAGACAAGTTTTTGCCACCTCTTAACCATCACATTAATTTATCTGATATTTCACAAGTAAAAGGCATTGATCCTGTTACCACACCTCATATTGTTAAACGAGCAGAAGGTACGGCTCCGGGGTATTATGAATATAGATATGCCCTTCAAAAATCTTTAGAAAATTCAATTGATATAATTAAAGAGGTTCATAACGAGTTTGCTTCCAAATTTGCAAGATCTTATGGAAATGGAATATATAAAAAAGTTCAAACCGAAGATGCAGATACAATTATCTTTGCTATGGGCTCCGTTGCGTCACAAGCTAGAATGGCGATTAAAAAGTTAAGAGAAGAAGGTTTAAAAATAGGAATATTAAGCCTTAGATTGTTTAGACCGTATCCGCACGAGGAATTAAAAGAATTCTTCCAAGATACTGAAAATATAATTGTTTTTGATAGAGATATTGGATATGGATATGAGGGTGTTCTATCTTACGAATTAAAAGCTGCACTTTATGGAGTAAAGAATCGACCAAATATAAAAGGCTTTATTGTAGGTTTAGGTGGCAGAGATGTAAAAACAGAGCATATTATTACGGGTGTTCATAAAGCTTTGGATGAATTTGAAAAAGGAATATTCACAAATAAAACAGATTTCTTAGGGTTAAGATTAGAAGAATTAAAAGATTATGATGAATCAACATATTTTAAAAATGGGTGAAAAATAATGGTAAATGTTATGGACCTCCCCGAAGAGGAATTTATTTATCCAGGAACTCGTGCATGCGCAGGATGCGGGATGGCATTGATTTATAGAATTGCACTTAAAGCATTAGGGCCAAAAACAATAATAACAGTACCAGCATCATGTTTAACGGTGTTACATGGAATGCAAGGATTCTGTTCAACTAAAGTTTCTGTATACCATACACCTTTCGCAACTACAGGTGCTTCAGCATCAGGAATCCTAGCTTCATTAGAAGATAAAGGATTAGCAGATGAAATTACTGTTCTCGCATTTGCAGGAGATGGCGGGACAACAGATATAGGGATACAAGCTTTAAGTGGAGCTGCAGAGAGAAGAACTAACTTTATCTATGCTTGTTATGATAATGAAGCATATATGAATACAGGAGTTCAGAGAAGTGGTTCAACTCCTTTAGGTGTTCGAACAACAACCACGCCGGAAGGAAAGGATGTTCATAAAAAAAATATGCCTAAAATATTAGAAGCCCATGGAATTCCATATGTCGCTACAGGAAATGCTGCTTATCCTTTAGATCTATTTGAAAAATTTAGAAGAGCTAAAGATATAAAAGGACCAAAATATTTCCATATATTATCGCCCTGCCCTCCAGGATGGGGATATGAACCAAAAGATACAATGTTAATTGGTAGATTAGCGAATGAAACAGGTTTTTGGCCTCTTTATGAAGTTATTGATGGTAAATTTGAATTATCGAAACCTAGTAAAAAGTATTTAGAATCTTCAAGACGAAAGCCAATAACAAACTATTTAGATATTCAAAAAAGATTCAAATCTATTGATGATGCGACTATTAAGATATATGAGGAATATATTGCTAATATGTGGAAAGAAATAAAACAGAGAGTAGAAAATCAGTGAAATATTGGTTATAAAGTCAAGGTTAGAAATTTCTTATATCGCTAATTTTTATTAATTTATCTTATTGTCATGGTAAAAAATAAAAGCTAAATTTAGTTAAGTTAAGTAGATAATTGATGCTAAGAACATTTATATTTGATGAGTCGAAGTCTCATTGGATCGAAGAGGAACACCATTTACTATCTCAAGAAATTTGTGCAATTTTGGATGAGGACAACAAAATTCTCTATGTTTGGAACGGTCCCAAAAGCAAAAAAAAAAATTTTAGAAAAGGTTATAGACAAATAAAACAATTAGTTTCTAACTATCCTAACTTAAATATTCAATTAGTCATGGCAAAGAAGAATTTCCCTATTTTAATTCAAAATAAACTTGATTCATTGTTAGAATCCACGAAATTAGGAAAGCAGAAACATTTAAAATTTAGCAGATTTACCACTATACGGATTTACAGCGTTTCAATAATAATTTCAGTAATCCTACCAATCATATCGTTTTTTAATTTAAGTGTATCCATGTTTTGGCCAAGTTTTAATGGCAACTATCAAGTAGGTAAACTGATTTATGCAAATTGGCTAAATAATTCGAAATTAATAACTCTGATTACATTAATATTTTTTTCTATTAATATAATGATTGGAATAATAGAGTATGAAAATCAAGTTATCATACTTTCAATAAACAGTATGATTATTTCAATCGGGTTGATTCTTTACCTAAACCAAGGGATCTTTTTATTCTTATTCCAAGAAGAAACATCAACCACTTATCAAATATTACAAAAAGATATTTTCAACTTTTTACTGTTGAATTTTATAGCATTATTGATTTTTGAAATACCAAATATATATAAATTAACATCTTTTTTCAAAACATATCGAAAATTCATTTTTTAGCTGGAAATACTTTGCAAGTAGCAAGCCTTCTTACCAAACTTGAAAAGGAAGATCTTAGAATACTTATGGCAATTGAGATTGGGATGAAAAGATCAGAGTTTGTAACTGTAAATAACATTAAGTTCTATTCTCGCTACAAGATGGAAGAAACACTTTTCCGTCTAAAAAGAGTTCACAAATTTGATTTAATTATTAGAGATGCCTCTAAACATGAAATTGCATACACTCTCAATTCTAAGGCATATGATTTACTTGCGTTGCATACGCTCGTTGAAAAAAATATAATCAGTCAGTTGGGGCCACTCATAGGTAAGGGCAAAGAGTCAGATGTTTATAGTTGCATGGATGACGAAAAAAACATTTATGCAGCAAAATTTTATCGAATGGGGCGAACAAGCTTTAAAAGTATCAAACAATTAAGAGACATCATTGGAGAAAGAGGACATTTATCTTGGCTTTACATTAATAGGCTTGCTGCTAAAAAAGAATATGAAGCTCTTGAAAAGATATATGAACTCAATTTAAATACTCCAAAACCAATAGGATATAACAGACATATAATCATAATGTCATATTTAAGAGGTAAGGAATTGGTTTATTATAAACGTATAAATAAACCTTTAAAAATATTCAAAAGAATAATAAAGCAATATAAAATAATATTTAAAAAAGCAAATATGATTCATGGGGATTTAGGTGAATTTAACATAGTAATAGGCCAAAAAGGTAACATATTAATAATCGATTGGCTGCAGTGGGTTCCAACTGATCATCCCAATGCCAATTCGCTTTTAGCCAGGGATATTGAGAATATTTGTAATTATTTTCAGAAAAAGTATAAAATTCAAAGCAATATAGACGAAATTATTCAATCATTTTATAGTTGATAAGTATTAACTCCTTATGTTTTTAATATTTCCCCCTGAATCACAATATCTTCTATAGTATTAATATTGATTATGGATAAATTTCTGATCTTACTTTTATATTTCTTTAATAATGATTCTAAATCTAAATTTTTCTTTAGTATCGAAAATTTAAATTCAGCATTGTTTTTACTAACTCTAAATGATTCTTTTATTCCAATTTTAGTATCGGGTAAATTTTGGAAAGAAGTAAGAGCAAAAATTGCCATGAATACATCATCTCTAAAAGGTAAATTTTCAATATCAGATAAAATGATATTCAGAGTGTGATTGCATAGATCAGTATTATTAACTTTTGATTTAAATTTTAACAGCATATTCCAAGATATATCTACTCCTACATAATTTAATTTAATCTCTTCATTAAATAATAAATAATTTTTAATATATTCAAAAAATAAACCTGTACCACAACCTAAATCTAGAATAAGTCTTCCTTTTGGCCTATAATTACTTAATACAACTTTATATTTTTCTGTCTGTATTGAACTATATCTCTTATCATAAAAATAGGAAGTAAGATTGTATTTTTTAATGATCTTTTTCTTTTTCTTATTATTTTTAGAATGCTCTTCCAAGATGATAACCAAACAAATTTTATCTTGTTTTTTTAATGTCGTAAGGTTTTAATTCAAAAAATTCTATCTTTAAATTATCTTTTTTATAATTATAATAATAATCTTTTGATATAAGAATTAAAAATGTCAAGTAAAAATAATAATCAACAACGATCCAAGAACCCTTTACAAATTTTACAGAATAGCCAAGGTTCGGTAATTTTGCTTAGATTGAAAGATGGAACCGAATATAGAGGTTTATTAAGAGAGATAGACGCTTATATGAACATGATTCTTCAAGATGCCACTGAGCTCATGGAAGGGCAGCCTATTGCCAAATACAATGAAATTTTCATTCGTGGCAACAATCTTCTCTTTATAAAGCCAGATGCTTCCCAAATCTCATAAAATTACGAGTAGGTATTTTATATAACATAGGAATTCTTAAAGAGGAGAGATTTTTTACTCGAAAAATTCTACAATTCTAAAAGTTTTAATATTATCTCATTATTCTTAATTATTGCGTAAGATGCTGGATTAGGGCTATAAATGCCTCTATAATTCGCCGATGAGAATATTGATAATAATTTCTTATTAAAGAACCATCTATAGCCTTCAGGAAAGCATTCATGGGCTCTAATAAGATAATCAAGGTTATTATGATTCATAAACAACTCAAATACATCTTTTCCAAAAAACTTAATACCAGGGCCTCTAAAACTCTCAGAAAATCCTTCTAATTCAGACTTAGGGTCATTCCACATTATTTGATATATGGATTGTGCATTTGAGGCAAATATTTCACTAAAATCCTTACATTTTCGACCTTTTATTTTTTTTAGAATCTCAATATCTTGTGGAATCCCTCCATGTAAACATAAAACTGTTTGATTAATCACAGCAGATAGCGGAAGTGAGTTATATACATCAATTATTTCATTGAACTTATTATGATCACGAAATCTTGAAATAAAATCTTGATAAAATCCATAATACTTATTCATTTCAAGAGTTTCATGATTACCTCTTATTATATAATACTTTGAAGGGAAAAGAATCTTTAATGCAAAAGTTATAAGGAGGCATTCTAATTGTTTGGATCCTCGATCAACTATATCTCCTAAAAAAATTATTAATTTAGGGTTTTCGTTGTTTATGATTTTGATTAATTCTATTAGGGTATCTAAGTTACCATGAATATCTCCAATTACATAAGCTGAATCTTTTTCTCTATTAACATTAAACTCTAAAAGTAGATTTTCCTCCTTAAAGATTTTTATAACTGTTGTGATAATACTTGAAATATCATCAAATTGCAATTTTGAGATTTTTTGAGGATGCTTTATTAAGTCCTGTAAATTTGAGTTTTCTATCAATATGATATTTTGTTTAAATGATATATTGTAATTATTTTAAATTAATTGTATTACTTTTATTATGGTTTCGAGTATATTTATAATAAAGAATTTTAATATGAAAAGATAAATTTGAATGGATAAAAAATTAGCTCAAAATTTATTAAGTTTTATTGAAAAGCAAATTGAGAGTTTTGAAAATAAAAAACTCTTTGGAAAAGATAGTGATCGTAATCTTGGTATAATATATACACCAAATCAATTAGTAGATCAGATGGTTTCTAATATTTTCAAATTATATTTTAAAGAGTTTTTTAATTCTCTGAATATTTTCAAAATTGAAACTAACTTAAAAGAAGCATTTAATCAATTAGTCAAAAGTCAGAAAAATAAAGAAAATTTAAATAAAAAAATAAAAAGTATAAAGATTTTAGACCCATCTTGTGGTTCTGGGAGATTTTTAATATCTATAGCTGAAGAATTATATAAAATTTATCAAAAAGTAGAACCTGAATTATCTAGTGTCGATATTAAAAAAAAAATAATTCAGAAAAACCTCTATGGAATTGAAATTGAAAAATCAGCTATTAATATTTCAAAATTGAGATTATTTAAATGGCTTATATCCACTGATATGAACGATCAAATCTTTCATAACTTAAACACTAAAAATTTAAGTCTCAAGATTATTCACCAAATGATAGAAAAACTCGATCTTAAATTTAATCTTTTCAACCTTGATTTTCTATTCGACTTTAATATTGATAAATTCGACATAATAATTGGAAATCCTCCTTATGTAGAAAATAAAAAGATTAAGGATAAGGAGTTAAAAAAAAAGATAACCAAGAGATATAAAACAGCTTATGGTTTATTTGATCTTTCAATTATTTTTATTGAGAAATCTTTAGAATTATTAGAAAAAAATGGGTTTCTTTCATTTGTTTTACCTAATAAATTTTTATCTGCAGATTATGGCTTTAAAGTGAGATTATTATTATCAAATGAAACAGCAATAAAAGAAATCATAAATATATCATCTTTACCCATATTTCAAAAGACCTCTACGTACCCAATTATTCTATCATTAAAAAAGGATAAAACTAACAAGGAAAAAGAGGTAACTATTAAAAAAGTGAATCATATGAACGAGTTAATTGAATATAAAAGAAATATGATAATAAAATTCGATCAAAAGATAATTAATGAATTACCATCAAGAGTTATTCCAATTTCAGGAAATATAAAATTAATAACATACATATATAAACACTTCGAATCACTGGCAGAAACCTATAAAGATTTAAAAATTATATATCGGCCTTTTGGTTTCTTAAAATATAGCAAATTTTTTGATAATATAAGCGATAAACCTAAATCAGACGATGACTTGTTGTTAATTGGTACAGGCAATATTGATAAATATTATGTTAAATTTAGCAAAAGAATAAAAATTGCAGGCAAAAACATCATAGTTTCATATTTTAATTATCGTTCTAATTTTGAGCAAATTTGGAAAAATCTTAATAGCGAAAAACTAATTTTTAGAGAAATTGGAAAAGATTTGACTTTTTGCTATGATCCTGGTGTATTTGTAAATATAACAGGGCTTTATTTCATAAAAATTGATTCATTAAACACCGATCAATTATTTTGTCTTCTGACTATTTTGAATTCTACATTCATGGACATAATCTTCAAAACATTATTTGGTACACTACATATGGCTGGAGGTTATTTAAGATTCAACGGCAGTTTTGTTAAAAGATTACCAGTCCCAAGAAAATTTCCGATATTTTTATCTTACCTAGGAAGGATATTGCAACTACTTTCACAGTTAAAATATGATCTTGATTCATATAATTCTGAAAGTGTTAAAAGTGCTGAATTAGAGACCTTTAACATGAAATACTATAAAAAAATAAATATATACCTCAAATTTTTCAATTTTTTAAACAATTCTTTAGTAAAATTGCTATTTTTAGATGAATTTTACCTAAAGTCTAATTTAGATTACAATATCTTGCGAGATTTATTAGATTTAAAAGTAGAATCACAAAAAATCCTATTTAAGTTTTATATCCCCATATTTGATATAAAAAATTATAGAGTCTATTCATTAAAGGAATTAGATTCTAATTTAAATCAAATAAACATGTTATTTAACCAATTATATTCGAATAAAAATTTATTAAATCAAATAGAAGATATAATAAAAAATAATTTTAGCTAAAATACAATTCTTACTTTATTTTTCGTTATTCAAAGTCGAATTAAAATTAAATTTTAACAAAGATTATATATTAAAACAATAATATCTAAAAATAAATTAAAATTGTGAGTGAGAGATATGGCTAAAAAAAAGAGTACGCCAATTGAAGAAGATGAATATGAAGTTCCAAATGGAAAAGTAGATGAAGAAGGAGATGAAATATTGGATCTTGCTGATTGGAAGGATGATTTAGAAGAAGATTTAGATTATGATTTAAGTAAAATCGAAGATGATATGTTAGCAGATGAAGATGAGGATGAAGAATTTGGGATGGAAGTAGATGATATCGTGAAAATGTTACGAGATGTTAAATGTAAACCCTGTCCCGGTTTAAGAAGCAAACCAGATTGTAAAATTGCTCATGATTATGGATGTCCAAAACCAAAAATGCCATAATTTTTATTTTTTATTTTTTTATTAATTAATCACCTAAATCGCTTTAGATTATACTCTTTTAGGGAATATGTTGCTTTCAAATCTTTTAAAACGCATCATATTAATAATTATTGATATTTTAATTAGCTGGTATATCTGGGAAATAAATATTTCATTTGGAAATCCTTGCTATACAACAGCTTTCTCTAAATGCTTTACTTTATCAACTACAACATTCCTGATTGTATATGTTCCTTTTGAGATTTATTGGTCTTTTAGAGATCTTTGGTTTGATAGGTGGAGAAAACTTTTTCTCAAAGATCTCAAGGTTTCAAATATTAAAATTGGCGTGACTGATGGACTTTTATCGGGAAATCTAGTAATAAATCGTAATCAATCAAAAGTTGATAAAAAAAATGCTATTATTATAGTCTGTCACGGTTTTTCCGACACAAAAGAAACATTACAATATTTCTATTTTCCACTTGCATATCAGGGCTACATAATACTGGCTTACGATGCGAGAGGTACTGGAAAGTCAAAAAAGACTGGGAAAAGAAGTGATTTTTTAAAAAGAATCGAAGATTTTAAGGAAATTATTGATTGGGTAAAAAATCAAAAAGAATTTATAAATAGAAAAGTATATTGTATTGGTTTTAGTATTGGTGCTATTACTGTTTTATCTGGAGGTTTTTCTAATAAAATAATTCAGAAAATTATTGCTATTTCGTCAATGTCTCATTATAAACAGAATATACCAAAATATAATCTTATTATTATGCTTAGTTATATAATGAAAGGGGTGAAATTATTCCCAAATGCCAAAGAAGATAACCTATTAAGCCCTTTTCTATTAATGAAAAAAGTAAAAGAGGAGATAACTTCAGAAGAATGGGAAAAACTCGCAAAGCGAGTAATGTTAATACATTGTAAAAACGATAAAGTCATAAAATTCAAAAATTTAAAAGAAAATATATTGATTTTAGAACCCCCTAAAAAAAATATTATAATCTTAAAGAAAGGAGGACATTCTCAGAAGAAAAATGAATCTATATTAATCGGAGCTACTCTCAATTTTCTTAATTCATAATGGTATGGTTTTAAAATAAATTATTCATTGCTTTTATAGATTTTAAAGCTAATTCTATGCCAATATTAATAAGAATAAGTTTTTTTTCGAAGTAATTAGGATCTGATTTTGAATTCTTGACTTCTTCAAAAAAGTGAAAAAAATGCTTTTAAGCCTCTAATTCTATAGAATACAGATTCGACCGAGTTTCAATAGTCATTTCAATCAAAAATCTTTTTCCAATCTGAAAAATTGATGATTTTTTTATAATTTTTTACTATATTTGTAAATAATACACATCCTATACAAAACATATTTACAAAATCTTCTTTGGTTAAATTTAATAGCCTACAATTATTCTCCGAAAAACCTATTCCACGTTGAACTTCAATTTGGCCATTATACCCAGATAAATTTACAACAAACTCTTGCTTATTTAGGATTTTTTTATTAACAAATTGTTCACGTGCAATTCGAGCTAACCCTCCTATAGGGATAACTTGACAATCTTTTTGAGCTAAATAAATGCGTAAATCAAATGTGTGTTTCCCTCCCTTCCAATCTATTAATGAGAAATCAGCCATTTCCTGGATAGTGTACGGAAAAGGATTACGATTTTTAGTAAATTTTGCAAAAAATTCATTTTTACTTTTTTCAACAAGATTTTTAATATTAAGGACATCCTCCTCCCTAGAAATAGGTATTACTCCCGCTCCTCCCGATCCCCCACTAGGTTTGATAATAAACGATTTGTTGTATTCTCTAATAAGATACTTTAATTTTTCAATTAAATCTTTTTCCGTGAATGCTTTTGTGAATATAAGATATTTTAAATTATACTTTTTGAGAATTTCTTTACTAAAATAACTTGCTAAATATGTTAAAGACTTATCGTCAGTTACATTATAAATAGGATTTACTAAAATTGAATTTATCTTATGAAAATTTTTTTTAATTAATTTTAAGAACTTTTTATTATTGAACCGTCTCGTTATTCCATCACCAATTAATACACTAACTTCCTCTCCATTATATTTAATCCAGTTGTTTGAAAATGAAAGAGATATGGACAATTGGCTATAATCGGCTATTAGAAATACAATTTCCGCTTTGAATTCTTTATCGTAATTTTCCGTATTAAAAATTTTTACAGAATGCCCATTAGCTTTAAGGTATTTTCTAAAATATTCTATCATTATTATCTTTTCATGAATTAGGCCGTCGTTAATCGTTACACCGACTATTACAAAAATTTTATTGAGATTATTCTTATTTCTATAAATAGCCTGGTTAATAGCTTCTAAATATCCATCATATAAAATAGTTTGTTGTTTTTCGGTAATTATTGAGAGTCCTCTGTGAGAACCTCCATTCGTTTCTAAAAGGAAAAATTTTTTACTATTAGGTTCATCAGATACCATGAAATCGATACTACCAGCATAAAATGAATCCCTACTGTTCAATACATTGCCCATATCTTTTTTCATAATATCTAAAGCTTTATTTCTTACTTCATCGGTAAATGAATCATCTTGAGATGCTCTCAAATCGGCAAATGATACTAAATCTAATCCTAATGATTTTCCCAAACTAATTAATTCTAAATCTGATTCTGAAATTTCTGAAGACATCATTTTCAGAAACTTAGTGAGAAGATCCTCATCCATAAATTATTATAATTATTTCAAAATTTAAAAAAATTAGTCTTATTGCCAATTTTGAAATAATAAAAATTGAAATGTATTTAATGATAAAATAAAAAGTTAAAGATATAAATATCCCTGATGATTCCCTTTTATGCTTAACCTAAGTGAACCGATTAAAATCTTCTTTACCTTAAGTTGTTGCTTATAAGTTAAGTTTGAATATAGTAAAATATAATTTTTTTCAATATTCACAGTGAAAAGAAGTCCAATTTCTATTAACTCAGATTTTTCAGACATTAAGCCAATAATTACATAATGATAAGGAAGATTAACAAGATCGTAGACGTCTATTTCTTTTTCAAAAATTTGATCTTTTTCTTTGTCATATTCTTTTTTTATAAATTTCATCATATCTAAAGGAATCGAAATTTTCCTAAATTCTTCAAATTTCTTTGAAAATTGACTTTGACGTAAAAATCTTCTTTCATCTTTATCTTTTTCATAAAAATATTTATTCTTATCTTTGATTAAGTATATTTTTCTATCTTTTCTAGAACTTGAGGAGGTTTTTTCTATTGTCTGGAGTTCCTCAATTGTCTCATCATGAAATATAATTAAAACGTCTGGATCAACTGTTTTGATAAAAAAGTTTTTATAAAGAATCCCCGCTTCAGTCTTAATCCAACCATCTGTATCTATTAATACAAAATTAATCGATTTATTTTTTGCAATGTAGTCATCTATTAATCTTCTTGATGAAAGAGAAACTATGAATTTATAATCACCTTTTGGAAAAGTAGCGCCAATAAATACTGTTTTCTCAGAATTAATATTTTCACTTGAGACAATATAATTCTCAATGGAGCCAATGTTTATTGTGGTTGGGACATAAATTATCTGTTGACCTAGATCAGAATCGAGATAGCCCCCCTTTAGACCTTCTTTTAGGAAATTGTTCGCTAGATACTTTATAAAAGTTGTTTTGCCACTACTAATTCCCAATACCATAATCTTTATAGGTATACCTTGGTTTTGTTTTATTATCTTTATTATAGCGTCCTTAATCTCACTCCAATTGGGAGATATCGAATTTTCTTCAATATTTATAAGATTTTCTTCAGTTTTTATATAAATTTCTATTTTTGATTTCTCTACAGCATAAATAGGATAACTGTGAGCACTGGGTACTATTAAAACATCATTTAAATTTGAAGATTCCAATGGTGCTTTCTCTGTTCCAGGAGTAAAAATTTTTCCAAAAACATCAACTTTTCCTTCTATCAATGTTATTCTTGCGGGCCCTTTTATTAATAATGTATGGCCTTTACTTACATCCTTAATCATAAATTATTCATCTTATGCATAAAGTAATTTAAATCTGTTGTTCAATTATGATTTCATTTAATTTTTTTCGTATAATATTATGTAAATTTATAGAAATAAAGGATTGACATCTGATTAGCCAATACCATAAATTTTTTCTAATCATAATTTTGTATAAAAATTGCAAATGTCCAATCTTGATATTTTTAGTAATTAATTTAAAAATAAATAATTTAAGTACAAAATTCATTAATGAATTTTACGAGTTCTAATACTATTTCATTGTGATCTGGACTATCTAATATTGGATGATCATTATGTTCTAACCAAATTTTCCTCTTCTTTGTAGACTTAATATTATCAAAAATATACAGCATACTATTTTTTTTAATTTCGGAATCTTTTTTTCCTTGAAAAATAATTGCAGGGCATTCAATTTCACTTAAAGATTTTTTCATCTCTTTAATTAGTTTTTTCAGCTTTGTAGCAATATTTAATGGAATTTTATTATAACCAACCCATTTTCCATTAGTATCTTCTTTAAATTTTTCTGATTCAATAGAATGATATGGTATAAAAATTTTAAACAATGGAACGAGATGAAATAAAAATCTTTGAATTCCAAGTGGTGCGCTGATGGTAAAAATACCATTCAAATTATAATTTTTAGCCAAAATCAAAGTTAACACACCTCCCATAGAATGTCCTCCTATAATAATCTTATCACATCTTTCATTCAAGATACGTATTTCTCTATGTAGAGCTGATTTCCAAAAATCAATAGAAGTATTCTTTAAATCCTTAGGTGTAGTCCCATAACCTGGAAGTAAAGGAACACGAATAGTATAACCTCCTTTCAAGTGTAAATCTTCTGCTAGAGGTTTCAAGTCTGCTGCTGTTCCACCACCTCCCCCATGAATTAAAAGAATTCCAATATTATTTCCTTCAAAATAAAAAGGTCCTGCACCAGGCATTATGTTCTTAATTATATTTTTCATTTTTCTCTCAAATTTATCCAAAAAATGAATGGATTTTTACTGTATCAATAATATTAAATTTATTAGGGTAATTGAGTCCAAATAGCTAGAATTGAAAAATTGTTTTTTTTAACCTCTTATTTTTTTATAACAAGGAATACACATCTCAGAGTTGTTATATGTCATTAATCTACTATTCATAGTAAGTTCTCCACATACCTCACATGGGACTGATTGTTCTATTTGTGCCAAGCCTGGGGGATTATATTCTATTTCATATATATTGAATATACTTTCAGGCTTTGATTTTAACAATAACTGTATCTTTTCATCTCTAGACAACTTTTTATTATTAAGCTCCTCACTTTTTAAAGCTAGTCTTACACCTTTTTTGATTCTTCTATCATAAAAGAAGTAATTCATTTTTCCATAATCTTGATGAACAAGATTTCCTTTCCCATATGTTGTACCTAGTATTGCTTGGAGCGCATCAACACTACAATTATCGTTCTCAACGACAGTAACTAACTCTTCGTTTGGTGAATAATCAAATCCATTTTCCAAAACATATTTTGCAGCTAAAACACCAATCGCTAGACCAGGACAAATGTGGCCATGAAATCTTACAGCTTTTTCCATTAAGCCTTTAGCATCCATTTATATTCATAAAAAGTTTTATTATGATTAAATTTCGATTATATAATTTATTAGATGCTTTAAATATATTTACTTTAGAATAATTCTTATTTCTTCAATATGAAATTTTTAGTCAATTCAATGCTGGGTAAATTAACAAGGTTCTTGCGTATTTTTGGATATAACACAGTATACGCTAATGATTTGATAAAGATATATAATATAGATCCTGTTCCTGATGACTTTTTAATTGAATATGCAAATAATGAGAACAGGATTATCATTACAAAAGATTTAGCTTTATATAGGCGTTATAAGGATAAAAGTATCTTTCTTAAAGGGGAAGGGTTATATAATTACCTTGATCAACTAAATAAGCAAATTGGCTTAAAATTTGAATTTAACTTAAAACGAGCTAGATGTTCTTTATGTAATTCCAAGTTAGAAAGAGTTGAAGATAAAATTTCAATTAAAAAGGATGTTTTAAAAGAGACATATAATCACTTCGATATTTTCTATCAGTGTTCGAGCATTCAATGCAAAAAAGTGTACTGGCAGGGCTCCCATATTGAAGATATCGAGTATAAATTAAGTAAAACTTTTAAATATGATTAAAATATTAATTACTTAAAGTATTTTTCTTTAATTTCTAAGAATCTTTGTTTTGTTTTTTCAGCAAGTTCAGTATAATTCCCTTTCATGTACATTCCATAAGCCTGATTTAATAATTCAAGACATTTACGATATTCTACATTCTTGAAATGATTCTCCGAAAGAGAAACAAGGTAATCTCCTTTTTTCTTATAAAATTCAATAAATTGACTAGATGTATCAATATTGTCTTTTTCCATTCTAATTTAGCTTTTTAAATTTGGTATGAATAAGATATTTTATGATATCAATTATAATAACTTAACTATATTTTTACCGTAAAAATAGTTCGGATTTCTTGCGAAAGTCATCCATATTGATTATAGTTCCATTTATACGAGATTCATTAGCAGCAAAAGCCATCAAATGACTTTCAAGACATTCCCTAGCATTTGTTAGAGGTTTTTTAGTATTCGGGTTTGTGATTGAATCAAGAAATGCGTCAATTAACTTAATGTCTCCACCACCATGTTCAACTGTGCGAAGAGATAATTTTTGGTTTAATATAACTTTCTTTTCACCTGAGTAATGATTGTAAAGAGTTATTTTCTTATATGCATCGTGAAATTCACCCAATAGTGTTCCCTCTGTACCATCAATTCTTAGGGTTCTACCTTCTTTCTCACTAAAGCCATGTAGGGTAAAATTAGCTGTTGTACCATTTTCAAACTCAATATTTACAACTTGATGATCAACTACAGTGTTATCACAATAATAAACACATCTGCCATATAGACTTGTTTTAAGAAGTTTAAGTTTTGCCGCGTCTGAATAGTCTTCTTTCTGTTCTGTATAAAGATAATAAACAGGTCATTCACTCCAATACCTTAATCTCTTAAATTGAGGGAATATTTTAGATAGAAACGTTAATAATTTTATATGTCTATATCTTAAATTTCCTATAAATTTATATAACTTGTTTTTTCCCTTTAGCATAATTTGAATTATCGGGATTATATCGATGTAGGTTCTTGGAGCGTAATAATTACAAGTATTTTTAATTGGACAGCCATCTAGACAATATTTTGGAGCTCCATTAGGTGCATTCTCAGGTTTAAAATGGAATAAGCTACCAAAAGAACTTATCTTTTTTGGTAGGCTACCTACCATCCAATATAATAAATCTAAATCATGGCACGCTTTCGTTAGAATTATTGGTGAAGATTTCTCTACATTTGCCCACGGTCCTCTCACATAACTATGGGCCATATGATACCATGACACGTTCTCTCGCTGCGAAATATTAATAATATCTCCAAGTAATTTAGATTTAATTATTTTGAAGATAGTTAAAAAGAAATCAGCATACCTTAAAACGTGGCTAACCCCTAAAATCCTGTCTGTCTTCTCGACTCTCTGGACAATCTTAATGCAATCAGTTAATTTACTTGCGATAGGTTTCTCTAGCAAAACATGATATCCTTTATCTAATGCTAATAAAGTAGGCTCTACATGCATTTGATCCTGAGTACATATGAATGCGACATCAGCGAGCTTTTGCTTCGAAAGTAAATCTTCCCAACTTCTAAAACATTTATTAGAAGGGATTTGATGTAATTTTGCAAAATTCTCACGTCGCTTTTTTATTGGTTCTGCTATAGCAACAAATTTTAGCTTTCTTTTATTTTTTATAGCGTAACTTCCATAAACGTGAAATCCCCTTCTTCCAGCCCCTAATAACACTGCAGTAACCGGCATGACCACCATAATTAACTAATTAATTTTTCAATAAATGAAAGAATTGAGTTTAATAATTTAAATTATTTAAATTATTCATTAAGTTTGATGTTATAATCTAATCATCATTCTCTTTTTTAATTTTAAGATTTTCAAGTTGTTCTCTATAAGCAAAAACAGTTTTAGCTATCTCTCCTAAATATTCAGCGGGATTCATTGTTTTTCCACATTTACTGCATTTAAAATCAAGCATTCCATCGATTGAAATTAATGTTCCATTTTCACAATGAGCGCACTGTTCAAATGACCATCTATCTATAATTTTATTGATTTCTTCAATGAATTTTTCTTGGTTTGGTGTAGGCACGATCATTCACTTAATAATATACTAAAAATTTTGCTCTTTTTAATTTTTTATTTTACATTTTAATGATTATTAATAACGTTTATTTGATTATCATTTTATTTAAGATTTCAAGATCCTGGGAATGAAACCTTCACGTAGTAAAATGTCAAGTAAAACATTAGCAGTCATAGCCTCCACAACTGGAATTACTCTTGGTACTATACATGGATCATATCGACCAGAATATTCAAATTCTACATTTTGTTTAGTTTTAATATTGATAGTTTTCTGAGGAATCCCTATAGATGCAGTCGGTTTAACCGCTACTGTAAATTCAATAGGCATCCCTGTTGAAATCCCCCCAATAATCCCACCCGCATCATTCTTAGTAGTTTGGACTTTTCCATCTTTTATTATCCATGGATCATTGTGTTCAGAGCCTTTCATTTTAGCTGCTTTAAAGCCAACACCAAATTCTATCGCTTTTATGGCAGGGATGGCAAAAATTGCGTTACTAATATTAGACTCTATGCTATTGAATACAGGACTACCTTTCCCTGCTGGAAAATTTAAAATAATGCATTTTATCATCCCACCAATTGAATCCCTTAGTTTTTTAACTCCTTCAATTAATGATTCCATTGCTTTTGATTTTTCCAGATCAATTGCTCCAACAAGAGATTTTGTTCTTAATTCAAATAACTTCTTAATCTCGCTTGGAGAATATTCCCTATTATCAATAATATCTCCAATACTTTTTGCATAAGCAAAAATCATGATATCATATTTTTTCAATATCTGTTTAGCCATAGCACCTGCCATTACAAACCCTGCAGTAATTCTGCCAGAAAAACGACCTGAACCTCGTGGATCAGAGAATCCACCATATTTTCTTAATGCCGGATAATCAATATGGGATGGACGCATAATATCTCGAAAATTTTCATATACTGAAGAATCTATATCTTTATTTTCAATTATTAGACATAGTGGTGCTCCTGTTGTTCTATTTTCGTAAACACCTGCCAATACTTTAACGCGATCTTCTTCAAAACGAGGAGATGTTAAATATGATTGAGCTGGTTTTCTTCTATCTACTTCATTTTGTATAACATTTAAATCAAATTCTAATCCCGCAGGAACTCCATCTATTATGATCCCTATTAAATCTCCATGACTCTCTCCAAAAGAGGTTATTCTATAGATTGTACCAAACGAATTATCCAAATTTTTCACGCCTGATAAGGATTGATATAATAATTGTCTATTATGATTATTTAATTAATATTATATCTATTACTTTCTATTTATTACTTAATGAATTTGAAAATTAATCCAATAACTAACAGTTTAAACGGTGAGATCAGAGCACCTGGGTCTAAAAGCTATTCACATAGAGCTTTTATTGCAGCTAGTCTATCCGAAGGCATTTCTATTATTAAAAATCCTTTAATGAGTGGAGATGTTGCTATTACGTTGAAAGTATTAAATTCATTGGGAGTAAGAATTCTAAGAAGAACCAATAATGAATACATTATCAAACCTGATAAGGACGCTTATAAATCAATCAAAAAGCCCATAGATTGTGGAAATTCTGGGACAACAATAAGAATCTTTAGTGCTTTAAGTTTGTTAATTGAAAAAGGGCTTACATTAAAAGGTGATTTTATAAAATTAAAAAGACCCATAATACCTTTATTAAATTCCTTAAGGCAATTAGGTGCAGATTATAAATTATCAAATACAAAACTTAAAATCCAACGAATAAGTGACATATGTAATAAAGTTCAAATTCAAGGAGATTTAAGCTCTCAATTTTTAACAGCATTACTCGTACTATGTCCGCAATTAAAGTGTAAAAATAGAGACTATATTGAAATCGAACTTACTTCTCCATTAGCCTCCAAACCGTATATAGAAATCACTTTGGATGTATTAGAAGCATTTGGAATAAATATTCACGCTAATTTCGAAACTGGAAAATTTTACGTTACAAATGAGCAAAATTATCGTTCCCAATCTTATAAAATACCCGGAGATTTCTCCTCAGCCTCAAATATCATTGTTGCGGCAATATTGTCTAAAAAGCCCTCATCAGTAATTATTAGTAATATTTCCTTCAGAAATAAACAAGGAGACCAAAAAATAATCAATATACTAGAAAGAATGGGGGCCATTATCAAAATTAATAGAGATAACGATCAGGTTATGATAAATGAGGAATTATCAGATATGTCTTTAAAAGGAATTGAGGTTGACTGCACTGATATTCCCGATTTGTTTCCAATATTATCTGTTGTCGGTGCTTTTGCTAAGGGAAAAACCATTCTTTATAATGCATC
>JBHLNS010000097.1:0-3169 GCA_048941285.1 Promethearchaeota archaeon | reverse complement strand
AGAAGAATAGCCTTTCTCCACATTCTAAATGCCAATTAATTTCACCGTTAATAATTTCAATTTTTTTTTAAATTATATTTAAATTTATAATTGATTGTATTTATTTTATTATAACAATTTAATAATAAATATTTGGTGGAAATGTCTGAAATTGAAGCTATAATTGATGATTTATTAAATGAAAATCAAAATATTTTTGGAGTCGCTATTATAGGTAGAGATGGTGCTTTACTAACTCAAACAGAAAATTGGAATTTAACTACGGATCTTGGTCTAATTAATGAATTGCTTAATCAAAAACTAGAGTTAGGCGAAAAAGGTATTAGTAGTATTATTATTCAAGGTATTAAATACATGATTGTAGAAAACACAGAGGAAAGAAAAATTGGTACAAATATTACTGGTCAGGGACATATTATAATTTGTCCTGTTCCTATTGGAGGTACTGGTGCATTAATATGCTATATAAATCCACAAGTTGGCCCTCGTGATTGTCTTTTTGCAGCTCAAGAGTACGCTAAAAGATTAGATGATTTTATTTAATAATTTCAATTTTTTTATTCAATTGAATTCCAATAATTAGCTAAAAGACTTTTCAGTGTTGATTTGATTCTTGATATTTCTTTCTTTTTAGAATTATAGGAGAAATCTAAATATTCAAAAAGAGGGCGTTCGTAATTCTTTTTTAGTAACGATTGAATAACAGAATGAATACATACGGGTAACCCTATTAAGCTGTATCCTCCTTCAAGTATAAAAGCTAATTTTCCTTCACATATTTCCTCAGCAATGTTAAGCAACTTTTTTGTGAAATTATAATATGAAATTGTTGTTAATAAACAATTTCCTATAGGATCAGCAAAATACATATCAAAGCCTGCAGCTATTATAACTAGATCTGGCATAAATTCTCTTAGAATAGGTTCAAGGATCTCAATAAATTCTAAGAAATCTTCATCAGTTGAGTTAAATGGTATTGGAAAGTTTATACTCTTTCCTAAACCATCTCCAGCGCCTAATTCATCTATAAACCCAATTTCTCCTTCAACAAAATCATATTCATGAATAGAGAAATATAATATAGTTGGGTCATCATAAAAATATTGAACAAGGCCATCTCCAAAGTGAGCATCTATATCGATTATCGCGATTTTTTTATTATATTGTAGTATTTCTCGCAAATATAAAATAGAATTAGCGATATTATTAAAAATACAAAGACCGGATGAGGTTTCTCGTAAAGCATGATGACCTGGAGGTCTAATTAGTGCTATAGATTGGTTAATCTCTTTATTAATTACACTTTTAACGGCGTTTATTGCTCCACCAATCGCTTTTTTTGCTAATGTGAATGTATCTTCAGTAACATAAACTTCTTCACCTAATAATCCATTTCCTCTACTCGAGAGTGCCTTAATTGAATCAATATGATATTTTGTATGTGCTAAATGAATATATTCTTCATCTATAGCGATTGGTTTTATTTTAATTATTCTGTCATTGTTGAAAACCTTGTTTTTCTCTAGATAACTTATAACAGCTTTAATCCTTAAAGGTGTTTCATAGGCTAGAAATGTAGGGTATGGATAAGGTGGGGCATTTTTTGAAGAAAAATCATCATCTATGACAAATCCAATTTTATTGTGTGAAGTCATGGTAAAATTAATAACAATCAAAAATACCTAAATTATTATAATAACAATTACATACATTTATTTTAAATAAATTTGAATTTTTAAAAAACAAAAATGGTGTATCTATAATGGAGCTTTTTGAAATTGTTTTTATGATATACTTTAACGCTCTTCCCATATTAATTCTATTTATTCCATTATTCTTTATACGCAAAAAACCAATAGGTAAATTGTATTTAAGAATAGTTCTAGGCATTACAGTATTTTATATTATCTATTGGATTCTCCCTATAATATTTCAAATTGGAGAAACGCCTGATGAGTTAAAGATCAGTCCTGCAGAAGAAGGTAATATAGTCTATGGCTTAGCTTATCTCTTTACACATTTAGGTTCATTAATTGCGCAGTTTTTTTCATACCCTATAATTACATTGCCATTCATATTTTTAGTAGCGCCCTTTGTTTCAATAATATTTTTATGGAATAGATTGAGAAAGGAAGAAGGTTCTTTTAAATCGAATCTGGAACAAGTAAGTTATGAATTGAAAGAAAGTCCTTTAGAACAAGCTAAAAAAGCATTAATGAGAAGCAATTGGTCTCGTGAGAAACAAATTTTAAAATTATTAATAGTTTTACTCCCAATCTCTCTTTATTTAATGCAAGTTATAATCCAAATTTCTGGGTTAACAGAGGAATCATTAACTACGGGTGGAACTGCTTTAGGCTGGTTCTTAGAAATATTATTCGTCTATTTAGCAATCTTTATTTTTAGTATTGAAATTTTGTTCTCAAGCCAGGTTGCATTAAAAGGGAGATTTTTTGGTGAACAAATAAGAGCGCAAACTTATAAAAGCCTATATACGATAGGAACACCAATGTCGATTTTCTCAATAATACTATTCGCATTATTATATGAAGGATCAATCGCTATAATTATCTACTTTTTTGCGTATTTTATAATGGCGTCTATAATATTTATCTTATTCATTGATATCTTTGAGCCAATCTCGATTCTAATTTTCGTGAAAATAATTAATTGGTGGAAAAAAAGGAAAACTCACAGAGTAAAAACTCAAAATTTCTATTATATGTTAATTTTCGGGGCTTTAGCTCTAGTTTTATACTTTATTTTAAATTTAGTATTATCGAATTTTGTATATAGTCCTCTCTTTGGAAAACCAGAGTCACTACAAGAAACTGCAATATACGAGGCAGGAACTTATTTAAAAACCAATCCAGATCTCTCACTAATTCTTCAATTTGATCTGTTAATTATATATGGTATTTTAATAACAGAAATTATACCTGCAGTAATTCTAACGTTGTTTTTAGCTTATGGATTAAAATTTTTAAAGAGTATGGGATTAGGCATATCTATATATTTACCTGTAATTGTAACTTTATCAATAATTTTTATTCTTTGGAGTGGGGATATTTATTGGTTAACTGGAAAAACTAGTTATACTACCATTTTCGGTTTCAACCTGTATACTCTAAGAACAGCGAGTTTAGACGCAAATCTAACAGATTTTTTA
>JBHLNS010000018.1:0-52450 GCA_048941285.1 Promethearchaeota archaeon | reverse complement strand
ATTAAACAAAATCCTAGAATTTTTAGAGTTAACAATTTTTACGAAATGTTTAATGTAGCACACGTATTCGCCACTCAACCATTGCCTTCAGGCAAAAAAGTTTCTATTATTACGGGTTCTGGAAGCCTCGGAGCGTTAGCCTGTGATCAGATTGAAGAGCAAGGACTTAATCTTGCGCAATTAAGTGACCATACAATCTCTATTATTAAATCAGTAATCCCAAATTGGGTTTCAATTAAAGGCACTATTGATTTAGGCCCTTCTATATTTCAAACATTCGTTCCTACTATAAATGCAATTTTCGAAGATAAAAATGTAGATTGTGTTTTATATATCTTTTCAGTCCCTCGATGGCCACTTCAAATGATGGGAACAATGGCCACAAATTGGGCAGTTCAGCAATTCGAAACCATTAAATTATTAACACAAAAATTTAATAAACCATGTGTTTGCGTGTGCTTTGGTTCCGGATGGACTTTTGAATTTCTTAGAAAAACAGAATCCAAATCTAATCCAGAAGTTACAATTCCAATAATGAGTAGGATAAAACACGCTCTAATCGCATTTAAGATGATGTATGAATTCAATAAAAGTTCATCTGAAATTTCTAGCTAGTTTAAAGAAAAATATTTTCTTCTATACTAATTTTAAAAATTGGACTCCAAATTTTTTTAATTTAACAGAAATCTTCCTCTAATTAAGTAATAATAATATAATTGAAGTGATAGAAAAATGGTAGATATTAATGTTTTTGGTATCGCTTGGCAAGAAATTGTTGATTGGTTTTTGGCCCAACCTCTCTTTGCGCAGGTTCTTGTCTTGATAGGTGTTTTTGCGGTGTTAGTTCTAGCAGTAATTTTAGTTTATTACATTTTAAAAGGTGTAGCATATTTAATTTACTATTTATTTAAGGGAATATATTATCTTTTAAAAGGAATCGGCCTACTATTTTACAAAATATTTGAAGGATTATATTATGCAATCTCGGGAAAACCTAAACCACAAAAATGCTGCGCTACTCCTCAAGAACAACAAACAATAGAGCAACAACCACCTCAAGTTAAAGAAGAAGAACCAATAGTACCAATTCAAAAAATAATTCAAGAAGTTCGACCCGAAGTTACTTTTTGTAGTGAATGTGGTAGTAAATTTACGGACACAATGCTTCAATCTTTATCAGAAACAGGAGTTGCCTACTGTATTCATTGTGGAAGTAAAAAGACTCAATCATACCAAATGAGTATTGAAGGTCAATAATTTTTTTTTATCCTTTTTTATTTTTTTACATCTTAAGTTATCGGGAATTTATTTTTCCAATGTTTTATACTAAACGATCATTTAATAGGGAGAAATTTACATAAAAATTTTATACATTCTATACTTTTCTATTTTAACTATGAAAATCCCAATAGTTTATTTCTCTTCTTCTGGAAACACAAAGTATGTAGCAAAATTGATTAAAAATGGATTAAAATTAGCTAAGTTTGAACCAGAATTGATACCTTTTAACTCTCTTAAAAACGAAAATCTTAATTTTAAAGAAATTGAAGTTTTGGGTATTGGTGCCCCTATTTATGCTATGACATTTGCATTAAATATGCTTGAGTGGGTCAAAAACCTTCCTATATTGAAAAAGAGGATTAAATTCTTCCTATTTGATACTAATGCTGGACTACCAGGTCCATCAATTAAACAAATTAAAATAATCTTAGAACAAAAAAATTATATATTTATAGGTGCCCTTGAAGTTACAGTTCCAACACGCGATTCTGTATTCGAATTAAATTTTTTTAAACATGTTAAGTGGCCAAGAAATAAAATAGATAAAATTATTCAATTCGGAATTAGGTTAGGTGTATTAATTAAAGGAGAATCGGGAGTATTAGACTGGTCAAATCCAACATTTTTAGGACCAATTATTAGAGCGTATTTCCAAAAGTTAGAAAAACCATTATATAGATATGCAAGTCATTTAATTGCCTATAACCCTAGAAAATGTACAAAATGCAAAGCATGCGAGAAAGGATGTCCTACTAACGCAATAATATTTAAGGTTAAACCTATCATTGAAAATAAAAAATGCATTTTATGTTTTCGATGTCTGCGAAATTGCCCAGAAAATGCCCTCTATTTTAAACTATTACCAAACGCTAAATATTTTATGGGACCAAAAACAATAAAAGGATATATTCCCCCAAATCAAATATTGGAGGAATATTCTCAATTAAGGGCTTTTTCAAAGAGAATAACACCAAATCTTTCATCCTTGTAATATTTAAATCCCATTTCTTTTAGGAGATTTACAACATTAGGTCTACAAAAAACTTCAAAAATTTTAGTATCTTTAGATTCAAGCTCTTTTTGTATAGTATATTGAATTAAATTTCGTGCTGCTTCTGGTTTTCCATAAACAATCATCCACAATTCCTTTTCTGGTGGAAGTTCATAATCATAAGAACTTCCAAATTCAATTTTATGTAAAATTGCGTCTTTATTATATATCCAAGTGCCATGTTCATCTGTTATATATTTTATTGGGATAAAAGACCATCCAATACATATCTCATCTCCAGGATCAATATCAAACTCCTTATAAATCTCTTTTACATCAACAGCTTTAAGTTTATCAACCTTCGGAGTTATCTTTTTAGGTAGTTTAATATCATCAAAATTTACTATAACAAGATCCATACTCTTTTTTGGTTTAAATCCATAATAATTAGCTAATGAGATTGATGCAAAATTATCAGATGCCGTATCGTATTGAGCTAATTTTACTCCAGCTTTAGCAGCATATTCTAAAGCATAACCTAATTGTAATTTCCCAATTCCTTGACCTTGATATGATACCTTTATCCTTCCTCCTTCCAACCATGCTATATCATCATTATATAGCTTCACTCTACCAAATCCAATTAATTCTGTTTTATCTTGATCCTTAAAGGTACCATAATTCATGCTTTTTTTATCTTGAAGCCAATCTTCTATAACATATGGGATATAATCGTCACCATCCCAAATATCTTTACTAATATCTTTAATGGCGGGAATGTCTTCCATGGACAGTTCTCGAAAATATACTTTCATAGTAGTTCCATCAAAATAACTGAATAAAGAAATCTATTTAATACAATACTGTAAAAAAACTAACTTTTTCAAATCCTATAAAGAATTATATAATTAATTTTAAATATAGATCTGATAATAAGAATACTATTAAATCTAGTTAAATCTGATTAATAAAAATCTTTAATTTGATCAAAATGACAGAAAAAATGATAGAAAGTAGTCCTTATTCATCTAAAATTTGGATTAAATCATACGATGATCATATAATGCCAGAGATTGACTTTGAGATAATCTCTTTAGCAGATTCAATGAAAAGGACCGTGAAGGACTTTCCAAATAATGTATGTTGCGATTTTCAAGGAACTAAATACACTTATAAAGAAATTGAAAAGAAAGTTATTTGTTTTGCTAACTTCTTTCTTCAGAATGGCTTGAAAAAAGGAGATAGAGTTGCTATTCATTTGCCTAATATTCCCCAATATATTATTGCATTGTATGGAACATTTTATGCGGGGGGTACATCTACTGGCATGAATTTTCTATTACAACCTAATGAGATAATATATCAATTGAAAGATAGTGGAGCTGTTGCTTTGGTTACATTAGATTCTTTTTATGAGCAAAGCGTCCGAAAAGCACTTTCCTCTGGAAAAACTGATATTAAATTTGTTATAACTACTAATGTTGCTGATACCTTAGATATAGATCCTTCCATGAAAGAACAATTAATAAAAATAGGAAAAGTACCCTTTGGTGAAGTTTTTCCTTTAGATGGAATAAAATTTTTTACATTTAAAGAGATCTTATCAAACTATCCAGATGATAAATCTCCTGAAATTGAAATAAATCCTAATGAGGATATTGCGTTTCTTCAATATACTGGGGGTACTACCGGACCCCCTAAAGGAGCAATATTGACTCACGCAAATGAGACAATTAACCTCCAACAAGTAGTACACCAATGGGAAATTGATGTAATAAGAGGAAAAGAAATTTTTATTTCGGGATTTCCTCTATTCCACTTAGCTGGTATGTTTTTCAATCTTGGGGCAGTTCATTATGCTGCAACTCAACTTTTAATTCCAGATCCTAGAGATGTAAGTTATATAGCAAACAAAATTATTGAATATCATCCAACCTTTATGGCAAACGTTCCTACCCTTTATTTAATGCTTTTAAAAAATAGAAAATTTAAAAAAGCAGATTTAAGTTCCTTTAAACTCTATGTTTCAGGTGCTGCACCTTTTCCTGCTGAAAGTATAATGGAATTCGAGGATATTGTAGGTAAACATAAATTATTAGAAGTATATGGTATGACAGAAGCCTCACCCATAGTAACCCTTAACCCATATCTAGGAAAAAGGAAAATAGGCACTGTTGGTATTCCAGTTTCAAACACAGATGTGAAACTTGTAAATGTCTCTGATAAAAGCAAAGAAGTTCCTATCAACGAACCTGGTGAAATAGTTATTAAAGGACCTCAAATATTTAAGGGATATTGGAATAAACCTGAAGAAACTAAAAAAGCCCTTAAAGATGGATGGTTTTATTCAGGAGATGTAGGTGTAATGGATGAGGATGGCTATATAAAAATTGTAGATCGCACAAAAGACATGATAATTGTCTCAGGTTATAAAGTATTTAGTGTTGAAGTCGATAATAAAATGAATAAGCATCCTGCTATCGAGCTATGTTCCTGCATTGGGGTTCCTGACCCTAATCGCCCGGGATCTGAGTTAGTAAAATTATATGTACTTTTGAAAAAAGGATATGAAGCAGGTGAAGAAATAAGACAAGATATTTTAAAGTATGCTCAAGAAAACCTCGCGAAATATAAAGTACCTAGATTTATTGAAATTTCAGATCAGCTTCCGCTCACTGCAGTTGGAAAGATTGATAAAAAGGCTCTAAGAAATAGGTAAATAATAAATTCTTTTTTTCTTAAGTTTTAAAGTATCTTTTATATATATTATAGTATAGAGAGAACGCTAAAGTGTAATGGATTAGGATACAAGGTACAATACCTATATTCAAGAATAAAAAACCGATGTATAATCCCATTAAGAATGTATACACTAAGTTTGTTATTAGAATTGTTAAATTTTTATATGAAAACCATGTGTGTATATGATATAATGAAAAAATTAAACTTGAGATAAAAATAACAGAAAGAACATCCAACTTTAATGAATCAATTAAGAAGCCAATTAAATAATACCTAAAAATTAATTCTTCCATTACCATTGTTAAAGGAAAAAACAACCAAATAACGATTCTATTATTTCTATTGATTAATGCATTTGTAACATCGTGTTTTCGCATTAATTCAATGCTGTCTTTATTGAAAATATAATTGTGGATTAATTTTCCTATTATGAAAAGTGTAACAAGACCAAATAAAAAAAAAAGAAATATAAAAATATCTAAAGTTCTAACAAAAATATATTGGACATAAACCCCTAAAATCATAGGCATAATTAAAAATATGGATAAGATACCAATAATTATATACTTATTTGAATTTTCCACAGACTTAACGACCTAATTTCCAAAATAAATATTAATAAGTTAGAGTTTGAATTAATTTAAACATTAAATTAAATAAAAAAGATACTCATTGATAAAAAAATTTACCTTCTATTTTAACTAACCTCAAGGAAGAAATTCATCCAGTGTAATCATTTTTAGAACCCATAAGAGTAGTAGTTTCTTCAATCCATTGAGATAATTCTTTGTCCACTCTGCAATATGTAACAATTTTATCAATGTCTCTCAATTTAGAAAAAGAGCATTCAACCATGACATCCCAACCTCCATATATAGGAGTGGCATAGGTTATTTTCCAATCCTCATCTGGTTCTGTGGATTTTAAATCGGTTAATTTTTCAACAACTTTCCATTCAGTCCCAATTGCTTTTAACCGTATTAGGATATATCCTCGATAATAAATGTCGTACACCTTTTATTTATAAGATCTCTCGATTTGCTTTTCTTCAAAAAATTATTAAATACAATTTAAATTGGTATATATTTAAGTAAATTAATGTTTCTATTATAAATTGTTTTAACAAAAAAATAAGGGGATATTATAAAATGTCTGAAGTTTATGAAAAACTGAAACATATTGTTTCTGAAAAATATATTTCAAATAGTATATACGTACGTCATGCTTATTCTCGAAATGTGGATTTAGTTTTACAAGGTATTCCTGATATCGTTATCAGACCCAAAGATGCTCAAGAAATCTCTGAAATTCTTAAAGTTGCTAATGAAGAAAATATAGCTGTTATACCCCGTGGAGCAGGTATATGTGAGTTTGGAGGCAGTAAACCTATAGGAGATAATGGGATTGTATTAGATATGAAAAGAATGGATAATATTTTAAACCTAGATGAAGAAAATCTCGTTGTTACTGTGGAAGCAGGAATATCATGGGCAAAATTAAACGAGTATCTCTGTCACTACGGTCTTTACACAGGCTGTATGGGGCCAGGCTCAGGTCTGAGTGCATCTATAGGGGGTGGGATATCACATCATTCAGTAGGAGGAGGTGGATGTGCTAAATATGGGGTGTGTACAAATCAACTCGTTTCATTAGAGGTAGTTCTACCTACTGGTGAAATTATTGAGACAGGCTCTCAATCTAGTAAATACTCGGAAGCCCCTTTTAATAGATTTGGAAATGGACCTGATTTAGCTGGTCTTTTTTGTGGAGATAACGGGATTTTTGGAGTAAAAACTAAAGTTTCACTGCAAATTTTCCCAAAACCAGAATTTGCTGAGTATAAAACTTTTCAATTGCCGAGAAGAGAAAGAGAAGTGTCTGCTAAAATAATTTCAGAAATAAGGCATAAAGGAATTGATGTATATGACACCATGTATATGATGGACCTACTTGTTAGGGTTCTTACTCAAGAAGGATTCATGCCAATGTGGAATCATTTAAAGAAGAAAAGAGGAGTGATTTTTTATACGGTTGAGGCACACACGGAAACAGAATTGGGAGAAAAAGCTAAAAGTTTAGATAAAATTATGGAAAATAATAAAGCGGAATTTCTGGGTTCAGAAATTTCAGAGGGAAATATAGCAAAATGGCATTACGAAGAACAAGGGCATTGGCAGTTTTATCACAATTTGTGGGGTATATTTCCTACCATGCAACCGTTGACAGCAGAGTGTTTTTGTCCAATTAATAAATACCCTAAAATTATGAATGATATTGATCAATGGGACATAGAACATGATGAAGATATGCGAAAAATATTTGATGTTACTGGTAATCGACCTATTGCTGGAAGTGGGCCTATACTATTGATTGATGGTAATAATGTTGAAATAACTTGCGGTTTTACCAGTTTTTGGAGCTATTTCGATGGTAAAATACATAAATTCATTGATGAATTAAACCTACAATTATGGAAATCCTTATTAGAAAGAGTGACCAAACACGGGGTTCAGTGGTATATGATGGGTGATTTTATGTCTCGTTTAATGGTTGATATAGGTGCCTATTCTAAAAATTTCTATGAATTTATGAAAGCAATCAAGGAAATCCTCGACCCAAATATGATATTAAGTAGAGGTAAGTTCAACTTTAGGGGGTAGATAAAATGAATGAGCTAAAAAATCTGAAAAAAGAATGGGAAGCAGTTTTTTCATGTATGGGTTGTGGAGATTGTGGATATGCTATAAGGCCTGCAGTTAATAGATATCTAACCTGCCCCGTCAAAGAAGCTAAAGGAGAAGAAGGATTTGAAATCAATTTTTCAAGAGGAAGGATGAATGTTCTTAAAAGTCTATTAGAAGGAAAGATTGACTTAAGTATAGAGCTTGCAAAATGGATTTATGAGTGTTCGGAATGTGGCAATTGCAGTGAAGTTTGCCATATGACTCAAAATGAAAATATAATTCTTCCAACTTGTAATTGGATTGATCATGTTAAAGTTTGGGAAGCATTAAGAAAAGATTTAATTGAAGCTGGTCTAGCACCCCTCAATAGACATCAAGATCTATTAAATTATATGAATGATCATAAACTGAAAAATCCTTATGGGGAGGATATCGAAAAAAGGTTTGTATGGCTACAAGAATTTCCTGAAATAAAAGAGCAAGGTGATCTAATGTTCTTTGGTGGTTGCACAATACCATTGAGACAGGTTGAGACCTTAAGGAATATGATAAAGATTTTGAAAGTAGTGGGGAAAGAAATAGCAATTTCTAAAGAAGAATGGTGCTGTGGCTCAATAGGGTTACGAATTGGAGATATAAAATCTGTAACGGAAATTGTTCAACATAATGTAGAAATTTTTAAAAATATGGGAGCTAAAATTCTATTTACAGCATGTGCGGGTTGCTACAGAACCTGGAAAAGAGACTATCCCGAGATTTTAGGTGAAAAACTACCTTTTGAAATAAAACATATCACTGAACTATTGATAGATTTTCTAAATAATAATCAGATTCCTTTCAAAGTTCAAGAAGGAGAAAAATTAAAAGTAACTTATCATGATCCCTGTCATCTTGGACGCCACATGAATTTCTACGAAATACCCCGTGAAGTGATTTCGAAAGTCCCTGGTATCGAACTTGTTGAGATGAAGCGAAATCGTAAAAATGCATGGTGCTGTGGAGCTGGAGGCGGAGTTAAAAGTCAATTCCCAGATTTAGCAAAGGAGATTTCAAAAGAGAGAATTAAAGAAGCAGTGGATTGTGGAGCTGACACTTTAATAACATCTTGTCCGTTTTGTATAGGAAATTTAAAAGATGCTTACAATGAAATGGATCCAGATATCCAAGATAAAATTAAATTAATTGATATTATAGACTTTATTGCTTCTAAAATATAAATTTATTTCCAATGTAGAAGATTTCTTTCTTTAAATCTCTCTTTAAATAATTTTTTTTAATACCAAAAGGTTAAAAAATCGAAATAAATAAGATATTTGGAGTTTTATATTTCAATTTAATTATAATTAATACAGGTAATTAAAAGAGATTCTATAATGGCACTAAATACTAACAAAGATTATTCAAGGCTTCTTGATGAATTAAAGCTAAAAGAAGAAACCCTCCAATCTCTTCTAGAGTTAATCCAACTAAAGGACTACACTATTAAAGAACTTGTTGACTACACTCTTGAAGAATGTGTGAGATTAACAAAAAGTAAAGCAGGGTATCTCCATTTCATCAATTCAGATCAAAACTCATTAGAATTATATACATGGTCCAATGATGTATTAAAATTTTGCACTGCTGAAAAAACATCTCATTACTCTATAGACCAAGCTGGTGTTTGGGCTGATTGTTTTCGTATTAGAGCCCCTGTAATCCATAATGATTACCCGAATTTACCTAACAGAAAGGGTTATCCCGAGGGTCATTTTCCTGTCAATCGTCATATGAGTGTACCAATTTTTGACGGAAATAATATTGTTGCTATAATTGGAGTTGGAAATAAAGACGATCTCTATAATGATGAAGATACTTACAAATTATCTTTATTTGTAGGCAACATGTGGAAATTGATAATGCATAAAAGGATAGAAAAAAGAGTGGTCGAGTCTGAAGCTAAATATAGAGAAGCCTTCAAACAGACTGAATTTTACAAAGATCTTTTTGTTCATGATATAAGTAACATACTGCAAAACATTCAATCTTCCATAGGTATTTTCCCCATGTTGTTAAAAAAAGGAGGAGAATTAGAAAAAATTGATAAATTGATTGATATCATCAATGATCAAGTTAACAGGGGGTCAAAATTAATTGACAATGTGAGAAAATTATCTTTAATTGATGAAAAATCCCCAGAATTAGAAAGGGTAGAGCTTTATAAGGTTCTTGGTAAAGCAATCAAGTTTATTAAAAAAAGTTTTCCAAGTAGAATAATTAATATTATTGTTTCAGAGAAAAAAAAAGAGATTTTTATCTTGGCAGATAATTTCTTGTTGGAATTATTTGAAAACATAATGATAAATTCCGTAAAGCATAATGAGAATGAGAGAGTAGATATTGAAATTAAAGTCTCTCGGAAGTCATATGGAGAAGAGATGAATGTTAAAATAGAAATAATTGACAATGGAATAGGTATTCCTGATGTCATGAAAAATCAAATTATTGAAGGTAATTATCAGAAACGAGAAGGTTCAGAGGGAATGGGGCTTGGATTAATGCTTGTAAGAAACTTAATTAAAAAATATGATGCAAAATTTTACATTTTCGATAAAATAAAGGGAGATCATCCACAGGGGACCAATGTAACAATTGTTTTCCCTGAGATAAAATAATGCAGTATCAATATTACTATACTAAAAGTAGTCTTTTTCTTTATTATTACTCAAGTTTAAATATATTTTCTTCTATTTGATTATAAAAAGAATTCTTTAGTTATTTAAGAAATATGATATAGGATGTAGAATGACAATTAAATTATCCATGATTGGCCCTCCGGAAGTGGGAAAATCCACGATTAAAAAAGTAATTTTTGAAGGAGAAGACCCGAATGGTTTAATAATATTTCCTCTTGAAGCTACTATAGGAATCGACTATTCTATACATAATTTTATGGATTTAAAAATTAGTTTATTAGATTCACCGGGTCAATCGCTTCCTCTATTATTGGAAGATGAGCAAAAACAAATATTGACGTTTGGAGATACCAGTGCTATTATATATGTGTTCGATTATCCCACATGGATCAAAAACTCGCAAGATATTCTCGATGATGTTAAGAAAATCTACGAAATTAGAAAAAAGCATGGATTTGAATCTAAAATTATTTTATTCCTTCATAAAATCGATCTTCTCATAACTAAAAAAATTGGGAGTATGCTTGCTTTAATTAGGAGACAAATTACTAAACAATTAAATCTACCTGAAGAATTACCAATTTATTTCACTAGTTTGCATCCAAATTTGATCTATACTACCTACAATGCAATATCCGACACAATAAGCAGCTTCTCAACGGATACTTCTAATTTAAAACATTTTATTAAAAAATCTATAGAAGGTTTATCTAAAACAAGCTGTTTTGTATCTAATCAAGATGACAACCTTATTATTCAAGAGATGTCAAACGACTTTGATACAAGTACCCTTTATTATTTGTATGAAAAACTCTATCATTTAAGTAAATCTCCTGAATTTAGCATAACAAAAACTAGTATTATAAGTCCCGGAGCTAAAATTTTAAATATGGTGATAGAAGATATAAATAAATATCATCCTAATTTTAAATATATAATTTTATTATCTGAAACTATTGAACAAGACAGTTTGATTAAGTTATTAGATGATTTAAAGAAAGAATTGAATCAAAATTACCAATAAGATTTTAAACTCAAGAAGTTTTCCATATGCTACGACAAGTCTATATAATTTTAAATGATAAAATTATTTACCAACGAAATTATGCTGCAGGTTTAGATGATACCATCTTTCCGAGTGTTTATTTAAACATAAAAAAATCAGCACTTTCCAAATTCGCTGAAGAAACAGCGTCTTATGAATTTTTTAAGTATAAACTTTCATATATTGTTGATAAAGATTTAAACTTGATATTTCTTTTTGTTACCGGAATAGGAGACGACTTTAAAAATGTTAAACCACAACTATATAACTTTAAAAAAGAATTTCTTGAAGTTTATGGAGAAGCTTTCAAAGAAGAACAAATTAATATTATACCCGAGGTATTTAATCCGATTGTTGATACAATTCATAGAAATCTAAAAGCAAAAATATCAATTATAGGTTTTTCTGGAGTTGGAAAGACAACAACCACCAAGCTTATAAAATCAGAAGAAATTCCCATGCAACATATACCTACGATTACAGGTGAAGTTGCAACAATAAAAATTGGGAAATTACATTTTTATTTATGGGATTTTGCAGGTCAAGATCAGTTTGACTTTCTTTGGGAAAAATTTATAAAAGGTAGTGACGCTGTTCTTCTAATGACAGATTCGACATTGGAAAATCTCGAAAAGAGTAGATATTTCTTTGAATTAGTAAATAAAGTAGTTCCTTATGCCCGGTTAGCAATTATAGCCAACAAGCAAGATTTACCCCATGCTATGAAGACAGAAGACATTGAGAGATTAATGGGCCAAAAATCCTATTCTTTTATAGCTATTGACCCAAATAATAGACCAAAAATGATCCGAATTATAGCTGATCTTTTAGATATGGATACGGAAGTATCACCGCTATTAAAACCAATTTTTGAAAGGAATATTTTAATGGATAAAGTTCAAAAAGCTTTGGAGCAAGGTGAATTTAATGAATCTGTGATTTTATTTGAAAAAATTAGTAGTATATGTCTTGAATTAGGAGATGATTCGCTTTCAATCGAATTACAGGAGAAAGCTCAAAAATTACGATCGATTTTGAGTAAATTACCAAGTTCGAGTTAAATTTTGTAGAAAAACCAAAACTTCACTCTTCCCAATTGGAATAATATCCGAACGAAAAATTATTTGATTACTCTGATAGGGAATAATGAATCTCATTTCTAATGGCTTTTGAGTTTCAAGGGCTTTTTCTATGTTTTTCAACGCTTCTTCGGCAATTTGATCGGGTAAAATTTCATTTATACTCTTTCCAATAAGAGTTTGAGGATACAAGTTTATTTTTAATATTTGTTCAACCTTTTTATCCAGTTTTATATCTAGTAAAATTCCATCTATAGAAATTCTAAAAATAGAAAAGGGAATATGTTTAAGTAAAATTGCATTTTTTGCTTCACTCAATTTCAAATTTTCTTGATTTTTCATTTTTTCTATAGCTGTTCCGATTTCTAAAGCGATGATAATTATTAGTTCCATCTCCTCTACAGATATGGTTCTTTTACGATTTAAAATCATATTAATTGAACCGATGATCTCAAATTTAGAAAATAAAGGGATTACAATACCAAAAATAGATTGTTCACCTTTAAAGAATTTTTTGATGATTTCTGGGAAATTTTCATTAAAAAGCGCGACCCCTTGTTCAAAAACAATATCATAGGGACTTTCATTTGATTTGATATTGTCATTTTGTTCAAAAAAGAATTGCGGAAGACCTTTATGGGCCTTAATCCTAGCGACATTTTGTGCTTTATCAACTATATAAATGCAGCAGCCGTTTAAATCCAAAAAATCAAAAAAGTGATCTACAGTTTTTTTTAACAAGTCATTAAGATCGTTGGTTTGGTTGGCGATGCTTATGAATTTATTTAAGGAGTCTATTTTTCGAGCATGTTCTTTCAGTTTCTCTTCTACTATATGTATATCAGATAAATCATGAAATAAATATTGAATAAAATATTCATCACCTAACTCAATCTCATTTATATTTACTTCTAAATATAGCTGCTTACTACTTGATTTCTTTATTCTAGATATTATTGGAGGTGGCTGATTAATTAAATGGTGAATCATACTTGGGTCTACTAATCCTTCATCAAATAAGTCAAGTTCCAATGTTTTGATACCAATTATTTCTTCTTTAGTTTTTTCTACTAATCTTTCTCCTTCTAAATTAACATCAACGATAATTCCTTTTTCACGGTTTACTATGAAAATTGCATCTCTGGCTGCCTGAAATAGAGTTTGGTATCGTTGTTCTGCCATTTCCAAGGTCTTAATAACTGGTTTAATAGATTCAAAATATGAAAAGAAGAAATTTTCAATTTCCCTTAACTTATTAGGATCCGATTTATGATCTTTAGGTTCATAATCAAAGGCAAGATAAGCATCTTCAAGATTTATGAGATAACTAGCAAACCCCTCGAGAAGTTCTTTTGCTACTATTAGACTAATTTGTGTTTCAATGTCAGTAATAATCGTAATTAAGAAACTTTCATATCCTCCTCGAGCAAATTTGTTAGGCTGTTTGAAAAATAAATTAGCGGTCTTAATCTCTTTAAATATATGAATAAATACTCCTTTTGTGGGTAATTCTATTAATGATGGAATGTCCCTTATGAGTTCCTCCTCTAAAGATTTTGGAGCCTTCAAGAAAACGCTTGGCCCAAATATAGGATCAAAACGTACGAGTAGTAAGCCTATCAAGAATTATCACGAATCTAATGTTTGTAATCTCGGTTTTAAATTTGTAATTTTATTATAATAATTTAATATTATAAATTTAATTTTAAATTCTGTTATCCTTAACTTTTTTACCTAACTTTAATTACTAATATATAATTCTCCCTTTAACCTCAATAAATCACCTATGTATAAAACATAAATTAATTGGACATTGGGTTATAAATTTAAAAAGAAATATTCTAAAGGGATTAATTTTTTTCATAATTATGGCAGATTTGAGTATTTATCTACAACCTACTGAATTTCTCGACTTTAATAAGAAACGCGTGAAAGAAACTGCTATTGAAATCACAAAACACCTAAAGGAAGATAAGGAGAAAGCAATTGCATTGTTTGATTGGGTACAAAACAAAATCAAATATAACATGTTTACTTATTACCCAAAAATTAAAGCTAATCTAAAAGCATCTGTAACGTTACGTAGAATGAATGGATTTTGTATGTCAAAAGCCACACTTTTATCCACTTTTGCACGTGCGGTTGGCATTCCTGCTCGAATTCACATGGTTGATATTATTAATCATAAGCTCTCAAAAAGAGTTGTAAACTTAATGGGCACAAAAGCATTCTATTGTCATGCCTATAGTGAAATTTTTTTAAACGGGAAATGGATTAAAGCTACTCCTGTATTTGATAGAGAAACTTCTATTAAAGGTGGATTCCTTCCTATAATTGAATTTAATGGAGAAACTGATGCACTCTTCGCACCCTATGATAATGAAGGTAATATTTTTGTAGAGTATATTACTGATTGGGGATCTTATGCAGATGTACCGATAGAAAAAATTGATCAAATATTTAGTGAAAAGTATTCACAGTGGTATAATGGTGATATTAGTCTTTTTCAAGAACAATTCAGAATGAAAAAAGAACCACTAACTCTAAAAAAATAACTATTTCGATTATAGAAAACCAATTTTCTTTTATCTTTACTTCTTTAAAAAAAATGAGGAACTATTATCATATTAACTTATTAAGTCTAAATCATATAATTAATCACCAAAATAGTATAATCAAAGATTTATAAAATGCCAAGAGCAATAATTTTATATGAAATAGACCCTTCATTTGGTCCTAATATTATTGCAGAGTACTATTTAAAACAAGATGATAAAATATCACCAACAGTCTTAAAAGAATTTTCAGAGAAACATGATAAAAAACAGTTATCAGATATAACAATTCGCGAAGGAGATAATCGCTATTTTTCAAAGAAAATTAATGCTGAATCATTAGAAAAAGAGAATCTCTATTTGAGCTTTATATTACAAGAAGAGGAAGATCTGGTTTCCCTAAAAAGTATTTTTACCAACATTGAAGAACATGTTATTCAAAATTTTACTAATGATAAAGTTAAGATGACACAAATTCTGAATAATGCAATACACTCAGTTTTAACATTAATGGAGAAATTAAAAGAGCCGAAAATTATTAAAGAAACAATCAACGAGAGAACAAAGAAAATGCTAGATGATGGAAAACTCTCTGAAGCACGTGAATTAATCGATTTAGGAGAAGATATTCCTGAAAAACTAGCTGCGGAAGTAAAACTTGCTGAAGAGTTGTTAATTCAAGAGCTCTATAGAAAAGCAAAAAAAAGTTTCTTAAAAGCCGCTGAATTAGCTGAACTTATACAAGAAGAAGAGATTGCTTCTTTCTTAGAAAATAAAGGGGAACAAGTAGGTTATTTTCCTGACTTAATTAAGGAACGTGAAATTCTTTTTAAAGATATTGATAAGATATTGGCCAATTTAGAAGTAAGCCAATTAGAAATGTATAATAACTTTACTGAACCAATAGATAGATTAATTGAAATATCACTCACCTTTGAAGAACATGAATTTGTAGATATCTTGACAAAATTGAAAAACAGTACTCAAAGAGCTTCAAAATTAGCAAAGGAATTACAAGGATTAGACGAAAAAATTAGAGATCTTTTAAAAAAAATTTAAAAAAATTATTTTATTCAGGATTTTCTTCATTAGATGGAGGCTCTTCTGCTACAGGAGGCTGATATTCTCCAATATCCTTGAAAATTATTTTACAAATTTCCCAACCTTTTTCTGTAGGATATTTCAACGCATTGGCAATTAGTTTTTCGCCAATATCATTGTCTAACTCGACTTTATGGATCTCTGGGTTATTTTGCAAGATGCTTTCAAATTTTGCTCCGCTACTGCCAGTAGGCACAACTAATAAAGCTTTATCTATTACTCTTTCATCAATTGCATCTTTTAATCTTTTAGCAGCATAATATCCCGCTACACCAGCACTTCTATCAAAAGTTTTTATTGATGGTATCTCTAAACCCCATTTTTTGCCTTCAGCTTCTATCATTGCTGCCAAAGTCTGTGCTCTCTTACCAAGCTTAAATTTGAATTCCAATTGAGTTTTAAACTTCTTTTTCTTTTGTTCTCCCACCATATTTATATTTTTTAAAGTGGCACCGGCGACAGATTGAGGATTTACTTCAATAGAGTACTCTTCTTCTGCTAAAATATCTTCAATGGTCTTTTTAATAACTTCCCTTGGTTTTGAAAAATCAATGACTTCTTCTTCCTCTAATTCTGCTTTTGGTTTAGCAGTTGCAACAATCTCCGCTCCAACTTTCAATAATTCGTCTACTGTCATCTCCTCCATGACAATTTTATCTATAAATCTTCTACAAAGTTTAATCGAATTTCTTGGATTCCCTTTTGTTTTCTCGTATATCATTTCGATTAATTTTTCATTTAATGGGAACAGTGGATATAAAGGAGGATTTAAGTTATTTTCTTCCCAGAACGCTTCCATAGATTTTGAAAAATAGATTTTTAAGTCATTTAAGCTGAATGGCTTTAACTCTTGTTCAGGTTCCATTCTTGATCTCAACGGAGCATCAGCAATTTCAATAATTCTTGGCCATATTTCCTTCAAAACTGCTATTGTAATAACTAATCCTTTAACCTCATTGTATAATCTCTTCAGAATCTCGAGGAATTTCATTTCTGCTGCTTCCCCCAACATCCTGTAAGGACTCTCTAACTCATCAAAATAAAGGATAAGAACTCTATCTAAATTTTCTGTAATTATCTTAATCATAGCAAGACAAACATCATCTTCTTCAAGTACTGAATTAATCCCAAGTTCACTTAATTCTTCGTCCTCTAAGTCCTCTCCAAGAAGCCATCTTTCTGCAAGTGGTTTTTTGTTTTTATCTAACTGATAAGTTACCAAGGCTTTAACACAATCAGCAAATACACCTGGAAACTCTCTTATACCTAATTGTATCACTTCATCTAATTTTGGCTTTTGGAAAATCCCCTTTTTGCTACCTCCCCATTTTTTAATCAATTTATCAGATACAATATCAATAAGTTCTGCTCCTAATTCTTCAATAATACATGTGTAAACATGGAGCAAAACTCGAATACTCGCCGGTGGACTTGGAACGTAAACTATAGTCCAGTCAGCAGATGTTGCAAATTTGCTCGCATCTACTTCTTCTAATTCTTCAGTATCCTCTATTTTTTTTTTATTCTCACGTTCTTTATCTTTGAAACTATGGTATGCATGTGTTTTTCCAGTTCCAGCTGAACCTAAAATTGGTATTAATCGAGATGATCTATCTCGATAAGTTTGCTGGACAAGTCGATACACTTCTCTATCTATATAACTTCTTGGTCTGGAAATATCTACTTTATCTGGAATATCACCACGTGAAACAAAATTAGAGAAAGGCATTATCGGAGCCTCTTGCAAAACTGAGATATACATCTCCTTCTCATCATCCGAAATTTCAGAATATATTTTAATCTCATCTCCGATTTATAGTTTTTAATAACATAGTTTATATGTAGAATAAATTTATTAATCCATACAAATTTTTCTAGATTATAAGCTAATTAGTTTTTAGCTATTATAATATTTATTTAAAAATTTAGCCTATTAAATTTAATTAATAATTAATAATTCGTTTTTATGATGAAGAGGGATGAACTTGCCAAAAAAAAATAGAGATGATGAAGAAGACGAGAATAAGGATGAGGAAAAACGAGAACCATTTGATTTTTCTAAATTCTTTGAAGATCCAAACAAATTTTTTAGTGATCCCAATAAGTTTTTGATTGATCCAACAAAATTATTTAGATCTAAAGATTTTCGACACCTTTTTAAAGATATTTTTGAGAAAGTTGCAGACAATTTGCCACCCGAGTTTCAGAATTTATCTCCAGAAGATATTATGAGAGAATTCACTAAAAATAAGGGTAAATTTGGTTTTCCAATAATGTATGGATTTAATATTAATATTGGTCCAGATGGTAAACCAATTATAGATTCTTTCGGGAATCTTAAAGCAAAACCATATTCTGGAGAACCAGAGGTCAAAAAAGTTAGGGAACCTTTGACAGAAGTGAATGAGGAAGGTGATCAGATAATAGTTATTTGCGAAATGCCTGGAGTTACTAAAGAAGAGATCGAATTAAAAGCTGCTAGAGACTCATTAACAATATCCACTAAATCTGCAGTTAAAGGCAGGAGTTATTATAAAGAAGTTAAGTTACCTTCAGCGATCAATTCAGATTATGCCCGTGCTAGATATACAAATGGTATTTTAGAAGTAAAACTTAAGAAAATTGATGAAAAACAAACAAATATTAAAATAGATTAGATTTTGCCCTTTTTATGTATTTTTATTGGTAATTTACGATTTTTATGGGTAATATTTGTAGAAAGCTTTATTAATATCTAGAGCACATAGAATTTTAATCAATTCTAAATTGGTTTAAAAAATGTCTGAAAAAAGAGATTATTTATCAAAAAGAGCTTTAATGATTATTGGAATTACAGCTTTAGTTACATTAGTAGTCGGATTAATTCTATATTACACTGGATTTAATGAAGCTTTCTATAGTTCGAGTTCTACTGTAAGGGCTATATTCAAAGCAATAAGTTATCTCGGTGAACCAATTGTCTTTTTAATAATTGTTGTTCTCTTATTTTTGGCTTATAACAAAAAATATGCTAAAAATTTACTCCTAGTCTTATTATTCTCGCATTATATTAACGAAGTACTTAAATCATTATTTCAAGATCCGAGACCGGCACCTAATGTTACCGATGCTGACCCTTCAGATGAATATGGGGTAATTGAAGCGTCTTACGGATTTCCATCTGGGCATAGTCAAAATGCTGTTGCTTTTTGGGGATATTTAGGTAATGAATTTAAGGATAGATATAAGTCAAAACAAATTCCTATTATTCCAGTAATTTTGTCTGTAATAATTTTCCTAATAGCCATTTCAAGGATAATAATTGGTGTGCATGATTTACAAGATATTATAGGTGGTTTACTCATAGGTATGGGGGTGTTGTTAGCATTTATCTATTTAGAACCGACCTTCTCTAATCTCTATAATAAAATTAACTTTGCTGGTAAGATCATCATAATTGTAATTATTTCAATTGTACTTTTTCTCGTTGGAACTTTATTATATCCCTACGCAGGAACGCAATTAGCTTTAACGCCAGTTCCACTATTTCCTGATTCAGGTGCATTCGGTGTGGTTGGAGGGGTCATATTAGGATTTGGGTTAGGTTATACTTTAGAACATCAATATGTTAAATATGATCCTTCTCAATTGAGTACTAAAAAGAAAATCATAAATATAATAATAGGAATAGTAATTGCACTTCTTGTCTTTATTCCTCTTGAATACTTATTAGAAATTAATAGTGTTTTCTATAGATTTACGCGATATGCAATTATAGCATTTATATTATCTTTTGTAGTACCCTTAATATGCACAAAAATAAATAAATAAATTCAACTCTCTATCTCTTTTTTTTTAAAATTTTAAATTTCCGACAAAAAAAACAAATTTATATTAATATTTCTACTCCTTTCCTTGCGACTTCTTTTAATAGGAGGCGGTTTACCATTTGTTTGTCGCTTTGTGAAACTTTATCGGGAGGGGTTATTATCTCATTAATATAAATGTCATCCCGATTAGGATGAGGCAGAACTTGTTCAAGAATCATACTATGTAAGTGAAAAAATAGTGGTTTATAAAATTTCCTATTATATATGAATAAGACGAATTTTTAGAATAACTCTAAAAACGGTTTAACCTTCTTCATTCCTTCAACACTCTTAATACGACCCAAAATTCTTCTTGACAGTTCCTTTTTTTTCTGAAAATATAATCTCATTATATCCTCTAAATTTTTATCAGGGTACCTTTCGGTTAGGGCAAAATCTCTTTTTGGACATCCATCTCGTCTCATGCAGCAATAAGAAAGGGAGCCAAAACAAACTAATTCAGATTTCCAATCGTTTTCTTTTGAAAATTCCTCTTTAATTCTAACAAATTCCTCTGGACTGAGCCCTAACTCTCTTAATTTTTCATCCCTTTTACATTTAAAGGCAAATGTCAATGAGTAACCAGGTTTACAACAAAATGTTAAAGCACGATAATCTCCTCCCATGCATAAGGGTATTGGCGCATCATCCTCCCATCCTGGAAGATTTCTAAGTTTCTTAGGATCTATTTCTGCCAAATTCTTACCCCGTTAATCCATTATAAAAATAAGAAGGGCTCGGTACGGGAATTGAACCCGTCTCTAGGGATTCACAGTAGGGATCTTGGTATAACTTTCCAATCTAGTCCCCAATACTAACCATTCTATATACTCTCTGAAGTAGAAAGTTTTCTATACGAACCGAGCCATGTTTAATTTTTCTTATAATAAGTCCTAATATTAGTTTCTAAAAAAATTTATTCTATTTCATTTAATCTTTCAATTACTTTTTGACAGTAATAATCAAGATTTCTTTGTCTTTTATATTTAAATAAATCTTTTATTGACAATTTGCGACTTTTCACTAAATTTTTAAACTTTTTCAAGCGAAAATCCCATTTCATAGGATTTATAATGTATATAGAATTAGTAACTTGATATTTCATCAGAGGTTCTTAATTTTTATAAAATAGATTAAAAATATTTATAAAGGCAATTTTAGTAGTCACATATTATAATTCAAATTTAAAGCAAAACACATTAATTTTAATCAATTATTTAAAAAAAAAGTTAAAATGAGCAAAATGGATAGCCTACCTCCAGAAAAAGAGATTAAGAAAGACATAGCAAAAGAAGAGAAAATAATATTGAGGAGTTATTCTAAAGTTATTTTCTTTTATCCTCTATTCTTTACGTCATTAATATTATTTTTAATACAATTTATTGTAGGAACGGATGAACCGGGACTTGGAGCAATTTGGATTACAGTCTTTTTCGCTAACTTATTTGTTATTGCTTTTGATACCTCATCAACTAAATTTTTTATATTGCTCTTATGTGCTGTTATTTTAATAATACTTTTTACTTTTATATTCCATCCAAATACGATATTATCACAAATATTTTCATTTGAGGTTACAATTATAATGAGTTATCAATTTTATTTGGCTTTGACGGTCTCTCTTGCTATTATTTTTTTAATAGCTTGGATTGCCACTAGACTTGATTATTGGAAACTGGAAAGAAATGAAATAATCCATAGAAAGGGAATATTTGTTTCGGCTGAAAGATATCCTACAAAAAGTCTACGCATTAAAAAAGAAATTCCTGATATTTTCGAGTATATGTTATTAAGATCTGGTTCAATTCACTTGTTTTTAAGAAATGAAGAAGTAGTTTATCTTCATACTGTTTTAAACATCAATAAAAAAGAAAAACAACTTGACTATTTACTTAGTGATATTGAAATCGAAGTCGAAAAAGATTGAATATATAAAACCTTTTCTGTCTTTTCCTTTTATATTTTATTTATGAGGAGAGGCAACTTCAAAGTATAATCTCAATGGAATTTTAATGATAAAAAATGCGTATTTAAAAGCTAAATTAATTCTCTTCTTTTTTATTTTCATCTATAATTTTTAAAATATAATTTAGTAATGCATCAACAGCATTCTCCAAATCTCCAGAGTTATCTATAACGAAATCTGCATCGGGAAATTCTGGGTTATTTCTTGCCCGTTCGATTCTTTGTTTTAATAAATCTTCAGATTCTCGTTTTCGATCTTTTATTCTTTGATATGTGATTTCAAAAGGAACTTCAATAAAAATTACATTAACATTCTCATATTTATCTCTTGCTATTTTTACAACCATACGGCTAACATTTATTATGACTGGGTGACCCTGTTTAAGGTAATCCTCAATTTCTTTAGAAATTCCATAATCCAAACCATAAATATGCCATTTTAACGCAAACATTTCTTTTTTGTCCATACCTCTGAACTCTTGAGGTAATATAGAAATGTTTTCTTCAAACTTAGACGGAGCTCTTGTAATATACCTTTTTGGGGCATAAATATTTTTCAAGTTAGGAGGAAATTTTTTAACAACTTCAGATATGATTGAATCCTTGCCAGAGCCAGAATTTCCGACTACTAAAAATAATGTACCAGGGAATTTTTTAGCCATTTATTTATTATAAGGAAAAAATTAAATGAAATATAATCATAAAAGGAACAACTATAATATAAAATCTTTAATTTCTTTATATTATTGGATTAGTTAAAAATCTTCAATTTATTTAAAGAAAGAAAAATGATAAAAAAAGATAAATTGAGAATAATAATTAGTATTAACAATTTTGAAGAAAAAATATTTTTATTGAAATTATTCAATTCTATAACTGAGAGATGCAGAAAAAAAGTCTGAGATTAAATTCAAAAATATCTGAAATTCCTGAAAGTTATCAAAGATATTTAGATGAAATCTATGTTATCTCACGATCTAAAAAAGGCGGTTGGGTTTCAAACAGTGAGATTGCAGAGAGTCTTGGTGTTGAACCTGCATCTGTCACAGGTATGTTAGAAAAATTAAAAAATAAAGGATTGATTAATTGGGAACCCAGAAAAGCTATAAGGTTAACCGAAGAAGGTAAAAAAATTGCGAGACAATTGAACGAAATTCACGCACTCCTTTACCAATTTTTTTCAAAAGTTTTGAGAATAGAAGACGAAAAGACTATCGAGAAGCTATCATGCGAAATAGAACATCACATTACCCGGGACGTCAAGAAATCGTTAGAAGAATTTCTTTCAAAATATATAGATGATTAGATTTAATTATAATAGTTAATTCCATCATACAACTAACCTAAATTTTATTCTTAAAGATAATAAAAATGTCTAATGAATTAATAGAAAAAGTAAATGAAGTAAAGAAAAATTTTGCACAATTCTCTAATTATATTGAATTGAGAGATTTTAGATCTTTCTTATTGTTTACCTTAACTAGTCAAGTTCCAACTAATCTTTTAGCTCAATTAGGGTTTGGTGGTAATAAAGAAATCATTAATTTACCCTACAATCCTATTTTTAATATTTACTATCAAAAAATCAATTTAATCTCAGCGGGATCCTTAATAATTTATGTAAAAAATAAGATTATTTCAGATAAATTTATTTTAGACAAGGACGACCCAATTATCAAAAATTTCTTAAATCCTAATGAAATGAGTCTCGCGTTTCGGGGTAAGGAAAAATTTCTTTTACCAAAAATAAGTGATTGTAGTACTTTTGATATAGATGGAAATTCGAAATTATCTATTGAAGTAGATGATATTTTTCACTCACTAGAGAGTTTCCTAGCAGTCGCAGAACCAAATATACTCTTTATTGTTGATGCTATTAATGAATCTGAACCTGATTTAGCTTTTACCTTCAATATGATGCCTCAGATGCCTACTCGCCTAGATCAAAAAGAATTAAAAATTGATGTATTTTTTGATAAAGAACACAAAACAAAAGGCAAAACTTATTTAAAGCGAGAGGAAGATTATTCAATTAAATATTTAAACGATATAAAAGAAGTTGGTCATGCAGAACTGTATAAATCGGTTTTTTCATTAATTTTACATGTAAAATCATTTTCAAAACCACAATAATTACTAATTATTTTTGTTTTAATTTTTAAAATACATATTAGGGCGTTAATATCATTACGCTTTCATAATACATTTGATTGAAGCATATTCGTTAGCTATTAAATGATTAATACCATTAAAGGATTAATATTATCAATTTATAAACCATCCGACAAAATTTATTAAGTATAAAACTGAGTTATCAGAAAAAGTTTGTTTTTTTATAAAAAGGGTTGTGTAAAATGAAGATTATCACAATAAATTTACCAGAGAAATATTTACAAGCTATTCAAATATTAAATGATATGGGTGTATATCCTTCCAGAAGTGAGGCAATAAGAATAGCATTGGATGATTTTTTAACAAATGAATTAAAAATGTTCAAAGACCTTGATGACGAAAGCTTTAAAATGCTCATCAGAAGTAAATCTAATAATAAACACCAATAAATCTATTTTTTTAATTAATCTTTTTTTTTTAATTTTCAAGATTAAAGGACTGAATTCTTTTTCAGACTAAGATTTAAATATATAAAGGTATATGTTATTCAATGACACAATTAACACAGTAAAATATGAATTATCTTTACTAAATTTCTTAATATTACATACAGAGTGTTTTTTTATGAAAATTGGGATAATTGGCGGGACAGGAAGATTAGGGAGTACTCTAAGTAAAATTTGGGTAAAAAAGGGGCATGAGATTATGTTAGGATCACGTGATCCTCAAAAGGCTAAAAAATTAGCTAATTCAATTGGATCTAATGCCAAAGGTGGAACTTATGCAGATGCTGTAAAATTTGGTGATATTATTATTCTAGCTGTTCCATGGTCAGGAGCAAAAGAATCAATAAAAGAAGCCGGAGATTTTAATAATAAGATTATTGTAGATTCGACAACTACAACGGCTCCCCCTTTAGGAGGTTCATTAATAAGAGTTTCTCCTTCAGCAGCAGAAAAAGTTGCAAAATGGGCAACAGGCGCTAAAGTAATAAAAGCTGTTCATACAATTGGAGTAGAGAGTTTAGATAAATTACAATTTGGTTCCCAACAAGCAAGTTTATTTATTTGCGGAGATGATTTAGGTGCAAAATCAACAGCAAAACAATTGGGGATTGATTTAGGGTTTGAGGTTATCGATGCGGGACCACTCAAAAACGCCAGCCTTATCGAACCTCTAGCTATGCTTTGGATTGAATTAGCATATAATCAAGGAATGGGAACTGATATTGCATTTAAATTACTGCGAAGAAGATTTGCGAAATAATTAATATTATTTTATTAATTTCCCTTTTTCTCATATTTATTTCTGTAGTAAGAATTATCTCTGACTTCATTTTACATAAAAATCTATAAAATATGCTTAATTCAAAATTTATAAATAACTTCAGATAAAATATATTTTAATTATTGATTTTGAGTATTTAGATAATGAGAGTGGTTCGATATTATAGTAATGATGATATAAGAACTGATGAAATACGTAAACCATTAATCGATGAAGGAGAATTCTTGGTTAAGGTAAAAAAATCAGGCATATGTGGCTCAGACATTTTAGAATATTATCGAAAAGCGAAGATGAAAAAATTAGGAGTGGATTCCTTAATTCTAGGTCATGAAATTGCTGGAGAAATTGTAGAAATAAGTGAATCAATCAAACAATTTAAGATTGGAGATCGTGTGTTCGTATCTCATCATGTACCTTGTTTTGAATGCCATTATTGTAAACAAGGGCATCACACAGCATGCAATTTACTTCATAATACAAATTTTGATCCCGGAGGTTTTGCTGAATACATTAGAGTACCAAAAATCAACATTGAAAAAAAAGGAGTTTATTTATTGGATAAAAATATTTCTTATGAGGAAGCTGTCTTCATTGAACCACTAGGTTGCGTGTGCCGTGCACAACGTTTAGCAAATATTAAAAAGGGTTTGACCGTTTTGGTTTTAGGATGTGGAGCCTCTGGTCTTTTACATATCAAATTAGCAAAGCTTCGAGGGGCAAAAAAGGTTATTGCCACTGATATTAATGAATTTCGTCTTCAAAAAGCAAAAGAATTTGGATCTGATGAAATCTTTCGCGCAAATATAGATTTGCCTACTAAATTAAAGGAAATAAATAAATTTAGATTGGCTGATATCGTTATAGTGTGTACAGGAGCTGTATCAGCCGCAAACCAAGCTCTAGAATGTGTCGCTCCAGGAGGTAAAATTATATTTTTTGCGGTTCCAGAGCCTTGGGTCAACCTTAATGTTCCTATAAATCAATATTGGAGAAATGAAATCACGATAATGACTTCTTATGGCGCAGCACCAGAAGATCTTGATGAGGCATATAATTGGATTCTTTCAAAGCGAATAAATGTAATAGACTTAGTTACACACAGATTCCCATTTAGTAAAGCTCAAGAAGCATTTAAGGTAGTCTGTGAAGCTGGTGAATCTATTAAAGTAATCTTATTCCCTGATAAAGAATAATAAAAAACATATAATTTATTTTAAATATTTACTTCTCTCCACATGTTTAGATATGATTCCAGATTCCCAATAATTATAGATTTCTAACATGAATCCGGTCATCTTTCTTTTTGGGAAAAAAATATCCAATTCAAGGAGATCCTGAATAAGAATTTGAGATTTATTGGATAGTTTAAGTGAAATTATTGCTTGATCTACTTTAATTTGATTTTTCGCTATTTTATCTCTCATATAAGTAAATGGGGTGAGATCTGGGTTCTTAACAATATAAGAATGGCTTGAAGTCAAAAAATCAGCTTTTTCTAGAAAAATCGACTCAGCAATATCGATATCTTTCTGATATTGTTTAAGTGAACATTCCCTAAATCCATACCATGGGCCAAATCCATCACCGCCTGGTTTACGTTGATCGAAACCTAGACAGCTGATATGAATTATTTTCTCTTCCGGAAGATAGAATCCGATGTGAGCTTTGGAATGACCTAGAAATGGAATTGTTTCAATTAAAAAATCTTCAAATTTTAAGATATCGCCTGGGTTAAAAGGATTAACATTATAGCATTTTTGATATCCATTTAATTCTCCGAACCTTTTTACTATTGAGAAATCCATGACTTTATTGAAACCAAATCCTTTATAAAAATTGTAAATATCCAATAAATATGTATGTTCTGGGATCGGGGCATGAATTATAGCACCTAATGATTCCCATTGATGTATGTGAGCTATATGATCCATGTGTGAATGTGTACTGATATAATTGGATGCTGGACCATAAATTTCATCGATTTTTTTAATTAAATTAGGTTCAATATTTAGGTCTAGGACTATTGATCTTGAATTCCTTCCATTTTTAGGTAATATAATAAGTCCATCACAGCAAGAAAAATAATATGGTGTTTTTATTTGGTGAACAAGTAATATATCCTCTGTTAGTTCCTTGAATTCAAGATTATCTATTTTTGGAAGAGTCATTAAAAAAATAATCTATTCATATTTTAACCCAATTGCATTAAAAAATAAATTAAACTTTAATAAGTTGACTTTAAAAAAGTTCCTTATATCTTCTGATAATCTCTTACGAATAAAAAAAATAAAAAAAGAATTATAACCCTTTAGGTCCTTGTTTATAAATTTGAAAAGCATCATCAACTGAGGCATTTTCATGAACAATTGCTCTAACAGCTTTAATCATTCCAATTGGAGAATCGCTTTGGAAAATATTTCTTCCCATATCCACTCCAACAGCCCCTGCATCAATCGCATTCTTAGACATTTGTAATGCTTCCTTTTCCTCAATCTTTTTACCACCTGCAATCACAATTGGGACAGGACAAATACTTGTTACATTTTCGAAATTTTCACAATAGTAAGTCTTTACAAATGTAGCACCCATTTCTGCTGCCATTCTACTAGCCATACCTAAATATCTATCATCTCTAACCATTTCTCTACCTACTGCTGTGACTGCTAATGTTGGAATTCCATATTCCTGCCCCCAATTCACAAGTTTTGATAAATTCATCAAACTTTGTTTTTCAAACTCTCCTCCAACGAAAATTGAACACGTAATTGCTGAAACGTTTAATCTTATTGCATCTTCAATGGTTACATTTATTTCTTCATTTGAGAGTTCTTTTAACATGCTAGCTCCCGCCGAAACTCTTAGCACAATAGGTATATCAATATTCGGATCAACACAACTTCTCAACATCCCACGTGTTAACATTAATGCATCAGCATATTCAAATAATGGATTTAAATCGCCAAAACATTTTAATTGCCCAGGTACATTTCCAAAATAACCATGATCTACAGCTAACATTACACAATGACCTGATCTTGGTTTTATTATTCTTGATAACCTATTTCGCATCCCATAATCCATCTTAGTTCACTTTTTTATATTTAATTTTGATTTAAGATAACTTTTTAAGATAATTTAGGATCTTTTTTTTACTTTTTCTAGAAAAAAATTAGTTAGATAAGTTCAACCAAAAGTATTTATATAACACTTAAGAATTACAATCAATACCATGAAGAAATAAGCTTTAGGAATTTCTCTCTCCATTTTTCATAATCCATTACATAATTGACCCCGCAGACTTCATCTAATTCCTTATTTTTAATTAAAATTATTAACTTTTGCGCCCCTTCTTTAGTTAAATTGAATGGACCATAAGGATTTAATATAAATTTCTGATCTCTTAATATCATATAATCACAAATAAAAAGAGTTTTTTCAAAAATATAAAATGTAAATCCTGGGGTATGACCATTTATATGAAAAGCTTCAATTCCCATAAGTTTAAAATCTTGTTCAAATTTTTTATCAAACGGGTGGTGAGCAGCAAGCATATGTTCTGAATCCTTTTTATGGATCCAAATGAAAGCTGTAAAATAATTTCTATATAAATTGGCTGCTCCTAAGAAATGATTGTGTGTAAAAATGATCTTATCCATAGGTTCTAATTCTTTACTAAAAATAGAAGGACAATCGATCCAGATCCTTTTCCCTTCTATATTTATACAATATGCTGAATGCTCAAGTCCTATATTTGGATAAGAATTTAAACGAATTACTTTATCATTGACCTCAGTACTCAGAATTCTATACTTGCGAGATGCCTCTTCTGCAGTAATAAAATGTTTCTTGGAAAAACCACACAATGGACAAGCATCAGGATAAAAATTTACCATGTTATAACCGCAATTCAGGCAAACATACTGATTTTTCAACATCTTCATTTCCTTCATTCATGATTATGTTTTTAAGATTTTAAAATTTTTATCATTTAGATTAAACTAAAGGTGAGTCATATAGAACTTGAAATTACAAAAAAGGATTCTGACTATATGTATAATATAATACAAAAGATAATAGATGAATGCGGTCCTCGAATGCCATGCAGTCCTCAAGAAGCAAAATCTGCCGAAATTATTAAAAGTGAGCTAGAACAAACATGTGATGAGGTTAGCATTGAACCTTTCACATGTCATCCACGTGCTGCTCTTGGGTGGATAAAAATTGCAATAATTTTGGTTTTATCATCGTTTTGCTTATTTTTTTTAATCCAAATGTTCCTATATTCAAATTGGGTATATATAGTTTCAATTTTAGCAGTAACTTTAGTCTTTTTAGCAGTTTTAATTGCTTGGGAAGAATTTTTTAGTTATAAGGAGTTTATTGATCCAATTTTTAAGAAAAAGGAGTCTCAAAATGTTATAGGAAAGATAAAACCTGAAGGTGAAACTAAAAAGATCTTAATTTTTTCTGGGCATCATGATAGTGCTTTACAATTTAATCTGCTGAGACATTTAAAATATGGATATGTGCTAATTATTTTTATAGGTTTAGGTATTATGTTTTTTTGGTTATTATGTTCCATTCTTTTCGTGATTCTTTCTATTTTTGCATTTTCTATAAATCTTACATTACTTTACGGTATATTTTTTAATATAGCAATTTGGTTATTAATAATTGGAGCGATACCCATAGTAGCATTATTTTTCTTTGTAACTCCTGGCGAAAAAGCTAATAAGGTTCCTGGTGCAGTTGACAATTTAAGTGCAGTAGCAATAGTGCTTGGACTCGGACGATACATAAAAAATAATAAAGATTTGATACCAAAAAATACAGAAGTGAGACTAATTTCATTTGGATCAGAAGAGGCATTCTTAAGGGGGGCGTTCCGTTATGTTGAAGCTCATTTAGAGGAATTGAAGCAATTTGATGCTGAATGCATTAATTTAGATGCAATTCAAAGTACAGATTATCTTACATTTTCAGATAAAGAACCCACAACTCGTACTATCCATAGTGATATAGTTGTCCAAAAACTTATTAATGCCGCTGATCTAGTTGGTGTAAAAGTAAAAATTGCTGGTTTAGGTGGAGGAAGTTTTCTTGAAAATATTGTGGGTTTAATTGGAGGCGGCACTGATGCCGCTGCTTTCTCAAAATCAAATATAAAAGCAAGTACTATTACAGGTTTAAATTTACTAAAGATGGTACAGTTTTACCATCAAGAGACTGATACTCCAGATAAAATTGAAAAGGGAGTATTAGAAAATACTTTAAAAATCTGCATAGGCTATATCTTTAATGAATCTAAAAATCAATAGAATACCTTGTTTTAACATTTAGTGTTAGTGGATAAAAAAAAAAGAAATATGAGTCTAATTTACCATTCTATATTCAGGTTTCACAACAAATTTCACTAAAAGTGAGATAAGGATTGCAGGAAATAAACCTAAAAAGCAAATTAGAAATATACCTCTTAGAAAAATATCAGAAATCAAAGTATTAAAAAATAATTGTCCGACGGAATCAATTAAATAATGTAAAATTATACAAGGGAGTAGACTCTTCGTTTTAATAAAAATATATCCAAAGGCATAACCTAAAAATGTAGCATAAATTACTTGAAATGAAACGGATATTAAAGCAATAATAGGATCAATTCCAATAAGAGAATAAGTAATGAGATTAAAAGCATGGGCAAATCCAAATATTACGCTGCTAATTATAAGAGATTTTCTTACATGATACTTTTTTAATAGCATAGGAATTGCTACTCCACGAAAAGCAATCTCTTCCCAAACCCCAGGAATAAGCATATATATAAATAAAAACCAGCCAAGTCCAGCTAGTCCCAATCTGTAAGGATTAGGTTGACCAAATAAAATTGATGGATCAAAAACATAATTTCCCAGAGTAACAGCTCCAAATAATACTACAATGCTAAATATTACAAATGAGCCAATCCCGAGTATTACATTTCTTAATAATGGTTTTGTGGTGCTTAAGCGTATTTTCTTAGCATAATCTTTAAAAGATTTACTAATTTCAGGAAGTTTCATGCCTCTTGGGACCACTAGAAACCATAAAAGAGTTAAAAATCCAAATATGAAAAAGAAATCAAAAAATAATAATGTTACATAGTCATTAATTGTTATAATACCTGAGAATAGAATTAAAACTAAAATTTCAGTAAATACAGAAACCCACTGAAATATTACATACAAAATCATTAGAATTATGGCTCCTAGAATCGGATAATTTCTTAAAAAACCCCCGGTTTTATAGTATGGCATTCTTTCTACTCTTGGAAACATCCTGATAAAAGCAAATACCATTATTGTTAATCCAAGGAGTCCTATTACTCCTAAAACTATTAAAACTATAATTATGTCGAACGTTAATAGTAGAATGGTTCCAGTTATCAAAATTACAAAGTAAAAGCCAAATTCAGACGATAACATTGCAATCCATTTTAAAGGTTTATTTCTTTTGTTTACCTCTTCGATAACATACTTGTATTTCATTTGACCAAAGAATTTAATTTTCATTAAAAACATAAGAAGTAGAAATGTCCAAGCAATTGGAAGGGATATTAATAGTAGCATTATTACTATAAGAGAATTTATTATGAAAGTAAGAACTACCGAAGCTAGAACAAGAGATAATCCCTGAATTGTTAACATTATAATTACTTTAGCTTTTGCTTGATCTCGAGGAATAATCGGTAATGACGCTACTGTTGAGCTACCTGATTCTTCAATATTGAAAAATCCTACAACTAGCATTATTGGAATGATTAAATAAAATAGAAGTAGAATTGACCATATAATTAATATAACTTCTGGTGAAAAAGTTAAATCACCATATAATCCTATCATTGAAAAAATCATTATCAATGGATAAAATAGAGGGAAAAACACAAACATAAAAGATTGGATATCCCTTGTTGATGAAACTAAATCTTTACGTATATATGCTTTAATTGGTGATGTAGAGATTACTTCAAATTTAACTTCTCTTCTTTCCACTCGCTCCATTTTTATTTCAGTTGAAACAGCACTATGCAATGCACGTTGAGCGGTTTTAAATAAGACCCAAGTAATTATAATACTTAATGCAAATCCAGTAAAAGTTGTAAGTATTAAAATCGGATGTACTTGAAATTGAACATTGACTAATGAAACTAAAAACGCAGGGGCAAGTAAGAAAGGAACTAAACTTAAAGTCATAATTAACACAAAAGGAGGTTCAGTTGTACTAAAAATATCAAAAAGATTCTCAACAGCACTTATTCCAATGCCAAATATAAATCCAGTTGTAAACATCATTATGAAGTATCCTAGCATAGTTATGGTCCTAACTAAACTCGCTCTTTTTGATTTGGTTTTTGATTCTGAAAAAAGATAACTCATCTTCTCTCCAACTAAGACAAGAATACTGAAACTAAACAAAACATTAACTATGGATATTGGAATGGAAATTAAAAAGATAAATATATCTTGAGTTGCAATAAGTGTGATCACAGGAAATCCAGCAATGAGAATAATTAAGGGAATATCTAAGTTACGAAAGATTGTCATTAAACCTATTTTTTTCAAGCTTTTTTTAGAAAAAGGAAGAGTTTGTAACCACTTGAAAGAATTACCAGACATGAATGAACTGGTTGAAACCATACCAAGCATTAACATATATAGAACTGTCATCCCGAAATAAAACATTAATGAAATAGAAGATACAAAAAATACAGTATTAATTGGATGTGTTCCCAGATTAATATATTCAGCACTCTGTAAAAAAATGACTAATGGGAATACTGGTAAAACTGTAAAAAGAAACGCATACACAAATTTAAGGCTTAAATATTGATGTTTAATGTATTTACTATTCTTTTTAAACTTTTCAAGCAATTTTGCTTGATGAGCACCAGCGCTAGCAATCTGACCTTCCATTAAAACTTCATAAACGGGATAACGTGCAAGTTTATAATATTTTAGCTTGTCTTCTTCCATATTCAAATCACTTTGAATTTTTCATTTTAAAAGACGCACGCAATTTCTGTACAATTTGATTAACCGATGTATCTTGTTCTGTCAATCTTAAGAATACATCCTCTAAACTTGCTCCAAATCTATCAGCTTTTTGGCGAAGTTCTTCTAAAGTTCCAATTCCAACCATTTTTCCTTTATGTATTATCCCTATTCGATCACATAATTCTTGTGCAATTTCCATTATATGGGTTGAAAAAAGGACGGAACCACCTCTCTGTGTGTGTAATTCTAGTATAGATTTCACAACTCTTACAGACTTGGCATCAAGACCTGCAATTGGTTCGTCCAAAATAAGTAAATCTGGTTCGTGGAGTATAGCAGCAATAATTTGCAATTTTTGCTTATTACCATGTGATAACGTGGCAATTAATTGGTCGTAGTATTCAATTGCTTCCAGACTCTCCAAATATTCTCTAGCAAGCTCAGTAGTTCTTTCTTCATCTAACATACGGACAGAGGCTATAAAATTAAACAAATCTTTAGGAGTCAGTGACTTAAATATCAAGGGTTCTTCACTAACATATCCAATACGACGTTTTATTTCAACTTCTTCTCGTTCTGGATTCATTCCAAAAACACTCATCTCTCCTTCATTTGGTTCAAGGAGCCCTAATAAGAGTTTTATCGTTGTGGTCTTCCCTGCCCCATTAGGACCTAAAAGTCCAAAAACCTCACCTTCGTGTACGCTAAAAGAAATACCATTTACGGCTTTAACTTCGCCAAAAAATTTCTTTAATTCCTTCACAACAATTATTTCATGATTAGACATTTTCATTCTTTAAAATTGATTGTTTAACATAAGTTTTATTAAAAATGAAAATATATTTCTGTATATATTTTCATATACTACTATATTTAAATGTTTTGGGTGATAATAAAATTAGACTAAATAATTGGATTAAACATAATTTTGATATTTTTCAAATATATATAGATATATATATCTCAATAAAAAATTAAATTTCCATTATTCTAGTATTATCTTTTTGGTTAACAATTATGATAATAGAAAATATTATAAGAACTGTACCTAGTAGATGAGCCAAGGTAAAATTAACCCCAAGAATAAAAGTGGCAAATATCGCAGAAGTTATCGGAGTTGGAGCAAATATTGTAGTTGCTTTTGAAACATCTAAGAATGATAAAGTTAAATACCAACATATTAATCCCGCTCCATATACAGAACCCATAGTAAAAAAAAATAATAGATTTATAGGTTCTATAAAAATACTCAAATCTGGTGTAAAAAAAATCAAATAAGTTGATATTAAGATCGCACCAGATATAATATTTCTAATAAATACCATTTGGATCGGTGTTGCTTCATTCCTAGTAAATATCGGTTTAGTAAGAGTATGACCTACCATCCATAAAAAAGTTATTAATAATAATATTCCCACTCCCATTAAAATTGTACTATTTAGATTGACTAAAGTAAAAAATTGAGTAATACTTACTGCTAATCCAAAAAAAAGTACAAATGAAAAAATAATTTGAAGTTTTGTTACTCTTTCTTTTAGGATTAGGTAACCCAAAATTATCCCAAAAAAGACTGTAGTTTTTTGAGTTAATGATCCATTTATAGCTCCAGACATTGAATATCCTACAAAAAAAAGTACTTGATTAACTCCGAAAAGTAGACCTATAAACAATAAAAGTAATAAATTTTTTTTCCAGCCTTTTAGTAAATTAGAATTGCTCTTTACATTTTCTTGATTTTTAATTTGCCTTTTGCTTGAATTTAATATTTTAAATTCAAATAGCATTATTGGAAAGAAAATCATAGCTTCAACCAAACAAGTCATAGCTCCTGAAAGGTAAGCATCAATAGCAACTGGTCTTAAAAGAGCAATTACGGGTTGTAACCCTACAAAAATAACCCCTATTGTACCTGTTAGCAAGCCTTTCTTAATGTTCTTATCCAAAGTAATTATAAATAAGGGTTGGGTGTTATAAAGTTTTATTCTCATAAATTATTGAAGATATGATAAGTAGAAATATTGGATTTTAGATTTAATATGATGATGATTGACTTTAAATAAGGTAAAATTTAATTGATTAAGAAAATTAAAGAAAAAAAAAATAATCGAAGTGAAATATAATTTCTAATAACTACGCAATCAAATCAAATAATCTTACCAAAAAATTCGGTAACATTATGGCTGTTAATAATTTAAACTTAAACATTCCTTATGGAATTACTTATGGTTTATTGGGCCCAAATGGAGCAGGAAAAACCACTACAGTAAGGATGTTAAACGCAATAATCTCTCCAACCTCTGGAACTGCGGAGGTTGTTGGATATGATATTATTTCTGAAAGTAAACAAGTTAAGATTAATTGCGGTTTTTTACCAGAATCACCGGGATTATATCAAAAATTGACAGCAAAAGAATTTTTAGAATTTATAGGTGAGTTATATTATTTACCAAAGGAAGTAATATCAACGCGAATAGATGAATTATTAGAATTATTTGATTTAGAAGGTCGTGAAAACGATCTTTTAGAGGGATATTCGAGAGGAATGAAACAAAAAGTGTGTTTATGTGCGGCTCTTATCCAAGATCCTAAAATAATATTTCTTGATGAACCTACATCCAACTTGGATCCCGCTGCTGCCAGAATAGTAAAAGATTTGATATCTGAGTTAGCAAAGAAAGCTGATAAGACTATTTTTATCTGCACTCATCTTCTTGATGCTGCTGAAGAATTATGTGACTTAATTGGAATCATTGATAAAGGTGAATTAAAACTAGAAGGAACTCCAAAAGAAATTATTGATTCTGTTGGAGCAAAGGATTTGGAGGAAGCTTATTTAAAAATTATGGGTGTTTCTAAAATTGAAGATCTCTTAGCTTGGAGAGAGGAAATACCAAAAAGCCTAAAAAAAGAAAAGAAAAAGAAAAAAAAGAAAAAAGAAAAAAAATAGATTCCTATGACCCTCTGGAAAACTATAGCTAAAAACGAAATTAAGCTTAGAACAAACAAATTTCGAAACCATCGAGTATTATTTTTTATTTCTTTGTATTCCTTCTTAATTATCTGGGCTTTCTATTTAGCGCCTACATTGTTTAATTTAATTATGCCTATATTTGAATCAATTCCGAATTTTAATTTGGCTGTTGCCCTAATTATCGAATATGTACTGATGGCTTTTTTTTTATCAATTGTTATATATCCTATAAATAGTATTTATAGGAGGGTTGAGATAGGATTTAAAGAGATTATATTAGCATCACCTGCTACGACAGGAGATATTTTCTTAGGAGAATTTATAGGGAAGATACCAATTTATATAGGAGGTGTATTGCTATTTACTCCGATAATCACTGGTATGCTAATCAATCTGAATCTTATTCAATATATAATAATTTATATATGTGTTTTTGGTTTAGTACTATTTGCAACTTTAGTTGGTTCTATTATTGCGGCCTGGTTGGAGCATAAAATTGCAAAAAGTGATCGCGCAAAAGATTGGGGCAGGATCTTGTTATTTCTTTTATCTATAGCGATGGTAGCAATAATATATACATTACAATTTTTATTTGAGTATTTAATAACAAATCCACAATTAAAGAATTGGTTAATGTTGTATCCTTCTTTATGGTATACCAATATAATTTTATATTTTATTGACCCGAGTTTGATAAGTGGTTATTTTTTGAACATTTGGTTAAGTGTTACTCTAGCTATAATTATACCCCTGATTATTTTTTTAATAGCTTACAAAAAAGCTAATAGTTTTTTTACGGTAGAGGGAGGTATAGAAAGAGTAAACATAGTTATTGAAAAAGAGAATAAATTCTACCTGTTAGCAAGAAAATTGATAGGACATAAATGGGAGGGTTTAATATTAACTCAATTAAAAGAGTTTTTAAGAAGGAGAGAAAGTATTATGAAATTTGTATATCTATTAGGATTGGTAGGAGTTTTAGGAGTAATTTTTTCAACACTAGGCTTTAGTACTTCAATACTTCAATCTATAATAATTGTCATGATTATTATGATAGGTGGAATATTATATGGATTACTATTTGGAAGCTACATCTTTGTAGGTACTAAAGATTTGATTTGGGTATATAAAAGAAGTCCTCGAAATACTTATGCCCTAGTATTTTCATACCTATTAGCAATGTTAATATTTAATATACTAATGGCACTAGGATTAACTATTTTCTTCACTTTCGTTTTTAAGTTTGATCTTATCACAATTTTATTTTTCTTTTGTTTTTATCTAATAAATAGTCAAGTGGTTATCTCACAAGCTGTTGGAATTCAATGTTTAAGCCCTGCGTTTGAGGAAAAAGGCAGTACAATGACTTCAAATAATCTATTTTTAATGGTACTTCAAATTGTACCTTTTCAATTTGTATTCTTATTAATAATTTTATTATTTCCTATCCCAACTTCTCCGATTTTAGCTAAATTCCACTTTCTCATGCCTTTAATGTCAATTTCTATAGCTAGTGCAGTTCCACTTTTAATATTTGGATTGAGAAAATTAGGTAAAATAGAGTGATATAAAAGTAAATGAGGATCTTATAAGTTATTAAGGGCAAGCTTCTCTAGTTCATTTCTTAAGTCTTTTTCAATTGGACGAATGGTTGGTTTATTTATAAATTCTGAAATTTGATCTTTAGCTCTCTTTCTCGCAGATTTTGACCCTTTTTCTTTCCATGAATCACGTGTCATTCTGTCTATTATTGAACTTGGAAGATATAATTCTTTTCTAAAAAATTTCAGTGTTGATGGATGTGACAGAAGCTCTTGTTTATCTTCATAGTCTTTAAGGATCTCTGATGCGAATGGGGCACCATGATCCTCGATCCCTTGAATTAGTCTTTTAACCATTCCTACTATCTCATTATCAATAATTAACTTTTCAATACTCTGTGTTGATTCAAAATCAAGCATTCCAGGACCAGAAATCATATTGATCCCTGCTAGTCCCGCTAATAAAGCACCCATACCTGCTTCAAAACCAGCTTGACTATCAGGTATTTTAGAATCACTAAGAGCCATATATGCATGAGTGGGTAGTTTTAAGAATTTGCCCATTTCTACATCTCCAAGATTTATCATCATTGTTTCTATAGCACCCATTGGAGTTGTACCGTGTCTCATATCAAATACAGCTGGAGAACCACCCCAAATCAATGGTGCTCCCTTTTTAGTAAGTTGTGCAATTACAATTCCCGCAAGACATTCTGCACAATGCTGAGTGATTGACCCTATTAGAGTGATTGGGGCACTCGCTCCCGCTAAAGGCATTGAAACAAATTCAGAAGGGATCATACTTTTTGCCGCATCAATTAATGATTGAGTTGTGAGGTCAGACCATTTAAGAGGTGGGCTTGGGCATGCATCGAAAATAGCGAGCGGTTTTCTAGCTAAATCATCTTCAGATAACCTAAATGTCAATAGAATTTCTCGCATTATCGAAAAACTTTCTTTACGAAACGTTCCAGTGACAACTGGTTTATAACAATTAGACAATGCTAGATATAATCTATGCCAATCTTGAGCATTTTTAGGAACATCATTATATATTAAGGCAGTACTATTAGCATCAATGTATTTCAAGTTTTCAACTACTTTTGAGAATCTTATGAAATCATTTGACACTCCCTCTCTAATATCTCCTGTTTCTTCGTCTAAAATGAAAATTGCAGCAGATCCTGGATCAAAATTAACATTATCCTCCTTTAGAGAAATATGTTTATTACCTTCTCGGTCATAGAGGGTGATATCTGTTGGCACAGTTTCTAAACATTTATTAATCAAATCAGGGGGGATATAATAGCGCAAACCTTCATGATTTATATCATGTTGATTGAATAAGTCAATTGCTTCATGATTCTCTATGAAAACTCCTTGAGTTTCAAGAATCATTTTAGCTTCTTCTAAAATCTGGTTTTTATGATCATTATCTAATATTTTTATTTTTGGTCTAATAATTGTCATTTGTTTACACTCTGTAGCATTTTTATTTTTAAAGCGAATCTATAATTTTACGTATTTCCATAATGGTTTTAGGAGATGTTCCACAACACCCTCCTACAATTTTAGCTCCAAATTCGATCATTTCATGAATATCCTTGACAAAATCTTCTATAGGTTGTTCATAATAAGTTTTATCACCTTTAACTACAGGTTGTCCCGCATTCGGTTTAACAGAAATTGGTATTTCAGTAAAGTTTTTTGCATTTTTTAGTAATTCAAGCATCTCATTAGATCCTAAGGTACAATTCGCCCCAATTACATCTACTTTTTCATTACTCAACATCTCTATGCATTTTTCTAATGAATCTCCCATAATTGTGAAGAAACCCCTTTTTGTTTTTTTATATGTGATTGATGCAATCAAGGGTTTTTTAGAAATCTCTCGTACTGCTTTAATTGCTGTTAAAATTTCTTGTATGTCAGACATTGTTTCAATATGCCAAAGATCAACTCCTTCTTCTAATAACTTTGCTTGGGTTGAAAAACTAGAATACCATTGATCACTTGAGGCATTCCCTACGGGGGGTCTAAACTCACCTGTTGGGCCAATATCTCCTACTATTAGGCATCCAGGAGGACGGACTTTTTTAATATTGTTTAATGCATTCTCAATAATTTCATTAATCTTTCCTTCAAGATTATATTGTTTTAGGTTTATAGGAGTTGAGCCAAATGTATTTGTTTGACACATCTCTGATCCTGCATCATAATATGATTTATGAATTTCAGAAATTATTTCTGGTTGCTCAATATTTAAAATATCTGAGATCTTTCCCGCTTTTAATCCTCTTTTGATAAGCTCTGTTCCCATAGCTCCATCAAAAAGTATGATTTTAGAATCATCCTTTAACCAATCTTGGAATAACATATATTTATCATCTACAATAAAAATATAAAATTTTATTGTTCTAAAAGAGATTTAACCAACCTAACCGCATCAACAGCATTTTCAGCAAAACCATCGGCTTTGCACTCTTCTACCCAAGTTTTTGTTACCGGAGCTCCACCTAAAATTACTTTGAATTTACTTTCTAAATTTTTTTCTCTTAGAAGTTCAATTACCTTCCTCTGGCCTGTCATAGTAGTTGTTAATAAAGCAGAAACTCCAATAATATCTGCTCTTTTCTCTATAGCTTCCTCTACTATTCTTTCAACTGGAACATCAGCTCCCAGATCATATACTTCATAACCGTAAGCTCTTAACATCGTACCTACAATTGTTTTTCCTATTGAATGAATATCCCCCTCAATGGTAGCTATAACTATTGTACCCCGTGAAATTTTTTCTGAGTTACTTTTAAGGTGTGGAATTAAGAGATCCAAACAATTTTGCATAATTTGGGCTCCTCTCATTAATTCAGGTAAGAAAAATTCTCCTTCTTCCCATAACTCTCCAACTTTCCGAATTCCTGCCGCAAAACCCTTTTCAATAACATCAAGCAATCTCATATCTTCTTTTATTGCTTTATTTGCATATCCAACAGCTTGTTCTTCATCCAAATTTACAATTGCAGTTGAAATCTTTTCATAAAAGTCATTAATTGGCAAATAAACCTCTCCAAAAAATCGGTTAAATCTTACTTAAATTTCAATTAGAATAATATTTATTTACATATAATTAAAAAGAAAAACCTTATTGTTAAATCGAAAAAAATATTTGGTAATGTTCTTTTTTAACTTTAATTCTGAATAAACTAATCAAGTGATTTGATGTCAAAGAAGTTTTCTAAGGAGCCTATTAGAGGAATGGATGATTATTATCCTCAAGATTTAAGGGAAGTTAATTGGATAATTGAAACAATAAGAGATGTAGTAGAGAGATATTGTTATGAAGAATATGAGACTCCACAATTAGAACCTATTGACATTTTTGCCGCTAAATCATCTGATGAACTAGTCAATGAACAATCATTTATCATAGAAAAAAAGAAAGGAGAAAGGCTCATATTAATCCCTGAACTTACTCCTTCTTTAGCTCGGATGGTTGCTGCAAAGAGTCAAGAATTAAAAAAACCTATTCGATGGTTCTCCGTTCCAACATGCTTTAGATATGAAAGACCACAAAGAGGTCGTCGAAGAGCGTTTAAACAACCTAACGTTGACATTTTAGGCGAAGAGAGCTTATATGCAGATCTCGAGATATTTAACATAATTGTAGATATATTTACTGAATTTGGTGCTACTTCCAGCCAATTTAAAATATATTATAATAGTCGAAGATTTATGGATTCACTATGTAAGCTTATCCTTAAAATAAACGAAGATCAAATGCCAATTGTTTACAAAGTATTAGATAAATCAGATAAAATGGAAGAAGATGAGTTTGAAAAATATGTAATTGAAACATTTCAAAATGAAGTTATCATTCAAGGCATATTTAAGTTAAAAGATGCCAAAACTGTTGATGAATTATTAAATAAGTTTGATAGCATTCCAGAAGATTTCTATATCTCCGAGGGGTATACTGAGATAATAAATTTTGAAAGACTCATAAAAGAAGTGAATATTTCTAACTATTGTACGTTTTCTTCAAGTACAGTAAGGGGTCTTGATTACTATACTGGAATTATATATGAAGTTTTTGATACAGGGAAAGAAAACATTAGAAGTATTTTTGGTGGAGGGAGATATGACGATTTACTATCCATATTTTCTGATGAAAAAATAACTGGTACTGGATTTGGTATGGGAGTTTATACATTGTCCTTATTTTTAAAAACATATAATTTGATTCCAGAAGAAATTAAAGAAAAAGATTATAGTGATACTATTTATATAGCTTCGGTAAGCGAAGATCTCTCAACATACGCTTTTGAAATAGCTAGGATTATTCGAGATGAAGACTTCCCTTGTATGATAGATTATAGATTTAAGAATCTGAAAAATCAACTTAGTAAAGCCAATGAACTGGGCATAATTATTGTTTTAATAGTGGGACCTGAAGAATTATCGGAAAAAAAGGTTACTATTAGGAATATGATTTCTCAAGAACAAAAAATGGTTAGTTTGGATGAATTAATGGATGAGATATACAATATCATGGATGATTTAAGCGATAATAACTATGATAAATAACAAGGAATATAAATTGGATATTAATATTGTTAAGAAAAAAACAATAAAAGCACTAGTATTTTGAATTTTTTTTGAACTTATCTTTTATAATGATTAACATCAAAGCTATTATTGTGAAAGCCAGAATTGGAAAAGGTAATAATCCTGGAATGGGTTGACTTATTGCTGGTTTATCGATTGTAAAAAAAACTTGATTCTGATAGTAAAATCCATAGTTATCATTTCCAAAAAAATCAATATTATAAGCACCATTAGATAAAGTAATAGTAAAATTATTGACAAATAAAGTACCATTTGATTGAGTTATCCATGAATTCTCTGTTAAAGAATAAATTCTAAAATAAACCTTGTTTAAATCTTTATTTTGATTATGGAGAATTATATCTATACTTAAAGTAGTGTAGGTTTGATTAAGAGGTGAAATTATCATTAAAGTCTTTTCTACTACTGGACCACTGAATAAAGAAGTTGTGTTAATGAATTTACTATCACTAGAAATAAAGTAGTATTGATGACTCCCCTCACTTAGTTTAAGACTGAAATTATACATACATCCATCAATATAGTTAAGATCAGAACTATTTGCCTTTTTCATTGAATAAGCTTTTCCATCAATTATAACATGAACATAACTTGGGGTATTATTATCATAATCATAATAATTAATGAAGAATGTGAAATTCAAGTGTTCATATCCCCTAAATTTATCGATTCCCCCACCACTTAATTGAGGTGCAAAAGCATTATTAGGAAAATCTGTAGAGTTAAGAGGATCAGTTCCAAAATCCACTTCTACCTTGTCGGAATAACGATCATTGTCAGTATCCCATTTACTCATATTTGTACCATAATACCATTCTTCAATTAAATTATCTAAGCCATCACTATCAAAATCTGGAAAAACAATAGGAAAAGGATCCTCACTAAAAGAATCTCCAGATACTAGATAAGGAGTTTCACCAATACCATCTCCATTGTTATCAACGCCTCCATAATCATACCAATAATTTCCTAATGATCCATTATGCCAAATACTATTTGTACTATGATCAGTAGCACATTCTTGTAAATTCACAAGGAAATAGTTTTTATATAAGATCCAGTTAATACAATCATTTTCTAAATATAAACCTCCTCGATTATCTTTAAAGATATTTCCAATCACAGTCATATTATCTGAAAGATATCCACCAATCGCTTCGAAAAAGTTATTAGAAAATTTATTTGTTAATATTTCATTATCATCAGAATCAAAATAACAAAAAATTCCGAATTTTCTATTGCAATTTATAGTGTTATTATAGATTGTATTATTTACTGTACTATAAATAAGACTTATGCCATTTCCATTATTACGAGTAATCGTGTTATTATAAATATTCCCATTTTTCACTTGTTCTAATTTTATCCCTCCACCTGAGTTAGTTTCAGTACTATTATAAAAAGTACAATTCTTAATGATAAAATAAACTGTTGTATAGAATATATATATACACGTTGATGCATTATTGCCATCTATAATCAGATTTTCAATAATATAAGGATTAGAAGATGATCCATTCCCAGCAACAACTCCATTTCCTTCTGTAAATTGGTTATTTCCCAAAATTGTAATAGGGGCATGGTTTGGTGTATAAGAAATCTCTATCTGATTCTTAAGCATCATTTCCTTATCCGTCTGATTATTTGGACAAACTTCAATTGGAATAAAAACAATAAATGCTAAAATAATTAGTGCTAAACTAGAAAATACCAACTTATTTGCTTTTATATTAATTTTCATAAGCCCTCAGACTAAATTGATAAAAAGCTATAGTTCAAATTATGTTTCATTCATTTAAATAATTACGTAAAAATATACTTTTTCAAATAATTAAGTTAATCTACGTTCTTTTTGGGAGATTACATTTAAATAAATCATTGACTTACTTTATTAATGTAAATCCATTTTAAACAAAAAAAGGAAATTAATATGTTAAAATTCAATAGAATAAATCAAAAAAAGATAATCTTAGCTATATTAATATTCATACTTTTAATTTCAAACATACAGATGATAATCACTATTGGTATATCTACCCCAAATTTCTGTTCAGATTCAAATAAGCAAGATACAAAGATTGATAGAATTAATATTGAAGGGCTTAACAGTTCTAGTGATAATATAGGCAGTAGTTTTGTTCAATATAGTGGAGAGTCTGCAACAGGAACAAAAGAGATATTTACTTCAACTGAGAATGATGAAATTAATATTATACCTGATGTTCAACAGGGGATTACAATAGAAAATATATTTAATAAAAATTTAGCAGTTATTGATAAATCTGGAAACCAAATATTTACTCTTGAACCTATTCTATTAGAAAGTGGAAATCCGATTTCAAGTGGACATTTAATACTTTACTTTCGATTGGAAAAAGAATGGGTATTAATTGATTCTCAGTACACATCTATTTTAGGAAAATGTATTTTTAAATTTAAATTACCTATAGAGATTATCCAAAAGACAATTAAAGAAATCGTTTGCCTCACATACAAGGTTTCATATAAAAAAAATAATGACATATTGTATAGTAAAACTGCTACATTAATTATAAAAGATTATGACGGTCCAAAAGTGGAATATATTAACATTTACTCCCGAACTGATTATGAAATCCACATGAAAACTCGTGTGTATTGTTATAAAGAATGGTGGCATTTATGGACTGATGATTTAAGATACTTAAAAGTCCAGTTTTTTACATGGTCAGGTGGGTCGAAAGTATTATTTAAAGAATTTTCTTATGATTTTTCAAATGAGAATTATATTGGATTTACTCTTGAAGTTTGGCTTTGGAACTTTTTAAAAACAGGTTCTGCGTTATGGATATATGTTTGGGCAGACGATAAAGCAGGTTTTTCAGATAGTGAAGAAGTTTATACAACGATAATAGATGATGATACGTCTGCACCATCTATATTTAACCATGATGATACAAGTGAAATAGAACTAGGTGGGGGGAATATTTATGATAATTACTTAGACTCCTATTATTTGAAGGTATATGGTACTGATAGTTCACCATGGGGGGTCACAATTGAATATAAATTTGGTGATTCAGGAACAGTCTATAGCTTTTCCTATGACTATCGGAATGCTGGAAGCTCTTGGGGTACTACACGTTATATATCTCGATCAACATGGATTCAATATATTGGTGAGAAATTGTATTGGAGATATCAAGCACAGGATTATGACAGTGATAGTGGAGCCGGTAGTGCAGACTATAGTTATACAAGTTGGAGTTCGTGGATAGATGGAGGAATGGTCCTTGATGATAATATACATGCTCCAACATTAGATAAACTTACTACCACAGGTGATATTAATGATTCCTATTTAAATGATTATTACTTAAAAGTAAAAGCTCAAGATGGAAGTGGTTGGAAAGCTGAAATTCAATATAAATTTGGATTAAATGGGGCTATTCATGAAACTACCTTGTCTACATCTAGTGCAACTTTAGAAGAATTAATACACACTATATCAAAGTCAACCTGGATTAACCATGTGGGAAAAAATATTTATTGGTGCTATAAATTATCTGATCTGGATAATGATAGATCAAATGACTATAGCTCTCATGATTGGTCTGATTGGTTAAATGCAGGACAAATTACAGATGATGATAGTAATGCCCCGGAAATTCATATCGAAAACATACATAATGCTGCTTTGGATTCCAATTATATATTGTTCTATATCAAGGATTATTCAGGTATCGACTTATTAAATGTAACATACACAATAAACGGATCTTCCCAAATTGATGCGATTATTCAACGGGTAAAAAGTTTAGATAGTGAAGAATATGGCCAGGCTTTTAAAGCTTTTCTAGGGGATAATTACAAAATAAATACTGAAATTGGATATCTAATTTATGTTGTAGATAGCGATAATGACAGAACTAGTGATTCTCTTTCGATTTCTTATTCTGAGACATTCTATATTGAAAAATACTTAGTTAATCCAAAAATTAGTGCTTTTTCTCTCTCGAATAAAAAATTATTACCTGGAATGTTATTTAATGTTGAAATCGAAATAAAAAACAATGGAATTAATAAATCAGTAATAGGGAGCAAAGTCTATATTTATATGGGTGAACAAGATGTAGATGGGAAGGTAGTAGCTCCTGCAGTGGAAATAAATCGATACAGCCTTAGTACAATTAATCCAAATAAAAAAAAAACATTTTTAATACCTCTAAGTATTGATTATGAAGGATATTATTTCATTTTTGCTTCTGTAGAATTATTAGATGCAAATGGAAATTCTTACTGGGATTATTGGTTTGATAGCGTCGATATTTCAGTTAAGAAATTGCAATTTTTTATAACAACAAATACAACTTCAATGTTTCCTGCTACAAATCTTCAAACACTGGCTAGATTTCTTAATTGGGCAGAAAAGCCTACTTTAGATACAGCAATATCAATTGATAAATACATATATGATATAAATCAGATCAATAAATATTATCTAGAAACTGAATATCAGCAATTTGGTATTGTAAGTCCTCAAACTGAAATTTCTTTGGAATTTGAAGATATTTGGTTTGATGTTGGATTATATGAATACTATGGAGTATTAACATACAATACATTGCAAGGACCCAGGAGTATAGAATTTGCAAAACAATTTGAGTTAACTCATCCTGATGTCATTTATACATCTTTTGCTAAATATGGAAAGGATTATAACGAGGATCCATATCCTAATGAGGAATTTTATTTTCAACTTGATATTTTTAATAATGCTGATAACAATAATATTACTGAAATTGAGATTGGATTTATCTTAGCTCCAGATGACATTATATGGAAGAAATCCGGTTCAATCAATATAGAACCTGGTGAAACTTTCAGTATTAATACACCTTGGCATGAAGAAGACCATATAGGTCATTTCAGTTATGATTTAAATATTACTTACCGAGACTCTTATAATGTTATAAGAAGTTTCATAAAAACAGTCGAAATTAATATCATTCCTGTTCCTGATCTAAGGATTGTGTACGGAGATGTTACTGGAAATGAGGAAGGTAAAAACCTTTTTCCTTGGGGTGATAATATTAATGGATTTCCTCTCAAAACAGGTGATGATAAATTAAATGCCATAAAATTTGAAATTATAGTTTATAATGATGCACATATTTCTGTTGATTTTCGAGCTACGGATTTAGCTCTCAAGAGTCTTCGGACAGATTATCATTATCTAGATATGAAAATTAACATTAATGAAGATACTATCGAAGCCAAGTCACACCGAAATTATATTCCTGAAGTTAAAGTTACTAAAACTACATGGTTTAACCCAAATACATGGATTTCTATGATAATAAATGATGTAGTTGACTATGCTCAACTAATAACGACCATTTTAACAAAAGGTTTAACTGAAATATCAACAGTAACTAAGATATTCTTTGTTGTTAATCTCCTAGTAGATATTGGGTGGCAGACTGCTAACTTTTTAGCATCAACACATTTTTATGAGATATATCAATATGAGGGTTCTGCTACATATACATGGCAAAATGGTCAGGATGGACAACAATTGATGATATTTCCAGATATTCCATTAAAAATTTCTATATCTGCAAAACAATTCAATTTATATGTTATCTCATCAATACTAGAAATTTGTAGCTCAATCTTTACGATTTTAGCTTCAATGGCATTCATAGCAGCACAAGTAGCATTAGCTATTCCCTTTTATGGTGCAATAGCCTATCCAATTTTAATGATTGTCTTCTATGCATTGATTGCTATAGAAGTGCTTTGTGATGTTTTCAAATATTTATGCCTATTGTGGTCTAATAATGATCCAATTGATATTGACTATAATTATTTACAAAATCGACTTAAACAAGACGTTCCTGCTAATAACTCTGTAGGAATTTTAACTCACAATGCTATTGATAGTGCGGTATCTATAATGAATACTACAGATCAAATAATATTAAATGAAGATTTATATGCACATAATTTTGAGGAAGGTAATTATGAGTTCTGTTCTGACCTACTTGAAGAAAATAGTGGTTTACATACTCAGAATGGATTAAGTTACATGAAATTTGGTGAAAGTATTCAAGGTATTTTTACAGAAGTACAAAACAATGAATATCTCAATTTTACTCAAGGAAATTTTAATATTGCTTATGACAAATTGAATTCTAGTGGTTTACCTGATGATGAGTTAGAAATATTGCAAGATATTGGATATAACGACGCACAGATAGAAAATTTAACTCAATCTGTCTTAAAGATTAATGATTTTGAAATGGTGACTAATATAAGCAATAGCATATACAATATCTCGAAATATTTTAATACATATGGTAATTTACACTTAGAAAATTCTATTAGTTTACTGAATAACTCAATTAATATAAACATCGACTATTTACATCAATCAATAACGAGAGTAACAACAGAAGAAGCAGATAAACTCAATCATCTGAAATTTGAAACAGAAAAAGCTGTAAGCGATTCTAATTGGCATATCGCTGAATATTGGGCATCAAAATTAATGAATTATTCAAAATATATAGTTTCAAAAACCAATAACCAGACATACAATAGCTTTCTTGAATATGCTAATGAAATTATAAGATATGCAGAATTAATGTTATCATTAGATCTTGAGATTCCTGTAAGCCTAATCCATATTAAACCTGGTGAACAAGAAAAACACTTCATCAATATTGCTAATAATTACGATGAATCAATCCTATGCGAAATAATATTGGAGTCTCGGCATAAAACATGGTTTAGTTTTAATGAAACAATTGAATTGGATCCTTATGAGGCAAGAATAATCCCTATAGAGATTTATGTCCCAAAAGATTATTCAATATCTCCTGGAGAATACAGCGTAAATGTAACAATCCAACGTTATGATGATACACATATTCGAGATAATGATATCTTTGCCGTAGTAGTCTTACCATTTTACGATTTCGAATTTTCAATGACTAATGCCTCATCGATGATAATCAATCCTGGCAATAGCATAGAGTATTCGTTATTGCTAGGCAATTCTGGAAATGTAAATGCAGATTTTAAAGTTAATTTTATTCCAATTGTTGAAAATCTATTTATAATATATCCTGATCCACTAACAATATCACTAGAGCCAGGAGGCGTATACAATGGAACCTTTCATATTGAAGTTTCATTCGATTGGATAGGAATGTCTAAAATCCTTTATAATTTTACAATCCAGGTCATAGTTTTACAAAACGGTTTTATTGAAAACTTTACATCTAGTTTTACTGTTAAACCAACAATACCGTCATACTACAGATCTATAAGAAGTAAGATAGTAGATCTTATAGATTATATTGAGGAAAATCTATCTTGGTGTGCTTCAAGAAATCTCAATAGATATTTAGATAAATCATTTTATTATTTATGTAAAGCATATGATCATTATATTCTAAATCATACACACTGTTCATACTGTTGTTATATTAAAGCTAAATCTTACATTCTCTCAGCAATTCATAAAATATACTTATTCAATAAGTTTGGTAAGATAGATGATGATACTTATACATATCTACTTTCTGAACTAAGGATTATCAGGAATAGAATTATAATCCTTAAAGGTCTAACAACCAATAATGAAATGCTCTATAAAATTTCTCGAATTATTGAAAATTTATGGATTTTGAAAGATTCAATTGAAGATGAGCTATCCCATTGCTATGGGTATTGCTTACAAATGAAAATATATACAACAACAATAATGCTTGAATTTTCAATTCTTCTTATCATGCATGACAGTGATCCTGGTTGTTATTTCGATAAATCAATTAGAATACTTGAACATTCTAAAAAAATAGTCAATTGTTTATTGGTTAAACATAAAATTTCAGAAGAATTTGCTAATTATCTTATTGTACAAATTACATACCTACAAGAAGATATTAATTTATTAATCTAAATTTTTAATTATTTTATTTTTATAACTTTTTTTTATTGATGCGAATATAGCTATAAATAATCCACTAAAAATCACGTATACAATTCCAATAATGGCAAACATTAATGAGGAATCTTGAATCATCGCGGAGTTGGGACTAATAAATAAAAACAATAATAGAAAGGCTAAGATTAAATTACCCCCAATAATACATAGAAGTATAATTCTTTCTAATTTAACTAATTTAGTTGATTTAATCAAGAAAAGATTAATCAAAATAATCAAAAAAAATATCATAATAGAGAACAGCACCATTAAATGAATGTTATTTAGGAGAGACAATACTGGGCCGTTATCATAATATATTATTAAGAGAGGAATAAGAATTAAATAAAATCCAACTAAAATACTTAATGTAATCAAAAAATAATTTTTTATTTTTTTCTTCACACAATCTCCTTATTTTGTAAAATTGTTTTCCGCTTGAATTATGTACATATAATAATAATTAACTATTTAATTTTATTTTATCTATTAATTTACAGATGATTGTATGATTAATTTTTAATTAGGAGTGAATTTAGAGGAATTTTTCTAACACACAAAAATCCAAATGGATTTGTAGAATATGAATCCTGCTTAGAACGAAATTTTAAACAACTCTTTTCTGTAGCAACTTCCTATTTAGAAGGGAATCCGTAAAAAAAGTGTTAAAAAAATCTAATCTTTCGATATTCGTTATCAAGCGTGTTGCAAAAGAGATTTTAGCGAGAGAAAGTATGTATAAAATATTGAAAACGCGTATCGGTTATAAAGGAGAATTTAAGAAGAGTAAAAATAAAATACCCCAAACTTCAGATAAAGAAATGAATGGCACTCGAAAAGCTTTGTATCGGGGTGAGTGGTCTGAATATGTTATAAAAACTTAAAAACTAATTGATTTTAGAACCACAGTAAGAACAGATATTAAGTCGATTATTTTCTAATTTTTCACCTCAATTAGGACAAAAAATGTCCTTCCCTGCCTAGATAAATTTATAAACTCTGGATTAATACAATGATTATGCGCAAGCCATCAATTACTGCTTTCAAAAAAGAGTTGTCACCAGAACAACATGAAGAACTACTCAGAGCATTGAAAGCTCGTTTTGAGAAAAACATGAACCGCCATAAAGGTCTTGAATGGGCTAAAATACAAGCAAAGCTGGAAGCTAATACTGAAAAACTGTGGTCACTCAATGAAATGGAAAGAACTGGAGGTGAACCGGATTTGGTTGGTCATGATAAAAAGACGGGTGAATACATTTTTTATGATTGTTCAGCGGAAAGTCCTAAAGGCCGCAGAAATGTTTGTTACGACCGTGAAGGGCAGGAGGCGAGGGAAAAGAAAGGGGTGCATCCAGAAGGTAACGCTATTGATATAGCCGGTATGATGGGTATTGAGCTTTTAACGGAAGAAGAGTATAGAGAGTTGCAGAAACTTGGAAATTTCGATACTAAGACGTCGAGCTGGGTAAAAACGCCTCCTGATATTAGAAAACTCGGTGGCGCTATCTTTGCTGATCGCCGCTACGGCCATGTCTTTGTGTATCATAATAGTGCGCCCTCTTTCTATAGCGTTAGGGCATTCCGTGGCTCGCTAAGGGTCTAAATTTGTACTTTGAATTTTAGTATTTCTTTGATTTTTGCTTTTATTTTTTACGAGCTGCATTTTACGGTTGCTCACGTTGTCCTTAAATTAATGATGGGGAAAAAGGTTCCATTTAATTTTCATTTAACTCAGAATAATAGTGAAAGCACACTTAGAGTTGATTCTGTAACACGAGAGGGAAAATATCACGCGATAATAAATGCAAGTGGAGATAGCGCTGAAAAAAGAGCTTCAATTGCTATAGATGTTAGAGAGTAAAGAATTTAAAGAAAAGAAAACATCAAATTCAAATTCTTAAAAAATTATTCATATAACAAGCAGATTAAAAGTAAAATTGGA
>JBHLNS010000072.1:0-13213 GCA_048941285.1 Promethearchaeota archaeon | reverse complement strand
ACGCATACTTAGGAGCATTAGAAAAATATAAAGTATTAGCTGAGAAAAATCCCGATACATATTTGCCTAAAGTTGCGATGACCCAAAATAATCTTGGAATATTATATTGGAAACTAGGAAGATACGAGGAAGCTGAATTCGCGTATCAAGAAGCATTAGGAATAGTTAAGGAGTTAGCTAACAAGAATCCTGATGCATTTAGACCCGCTGTTGCCTTAACACAGAATAACTTTGGACTATTATATGCTGATTTAGGAAGGGTTGAGGAAACTGAACACGCATATCAAGAAGCATTAGAAATATATAAAGAATTGGCTGAAAGGAATCCTGATACACATAAAGCCAATGTTGCAATGATGCAGTATAACCTTGGAATATTATATTGGAAACTAGGAAGGTATCAGGAGGCTGAATATGCATATCTAAAAGCGTTAGAAATAGATAAAGAGTTAGCTAACAAGAATCCTGATGCGTATAAACCCAATCTTGCAATGACACAGAAGAGCCTTGGAAGATTATATGATGATCTAGGTAGGTTTGATGACGCTGAACACGCATATGAAGAAGCATTGGAAATAGAAAAAGAGCTAGCTAATAAGAGTCCCCATATAGAAAAAATTTCCGAAAAAAGCAAGAGAACTTAAGAGATGTTGGATTTACATTCCGTTAATTCCCCATTTAAGTTGCTCCTTTATTTCTTTTGAAGTAACAGATTTTTTCAACATGGTTAGATCGGCTCTCACTTCTAAAATTAATTTGATAATTTCATCTATACTCATACATTTTTCTATTTTTTTTCTCTTTTTAATGTAAAGGTAAAATCAGTGTCTGAAATTTAATAATTATCTGCTGATATTAGAGGATAATTCTTATATGTTAATCTTCCATCCATTTATTTCAGCCTTTTCCTCTTCTTTTGAAGATAATGATCAATATCGTGGTGATTCCAGCCAATCCAACACCCATGCTAACAAGTAATATCGGCCAGAAACTCGTAGATTCGGGAATAAAAACCATGTAAATATAGAATGTGGGATCATGCCAAATACCCGCAGCATTATAATCGCTAAAGTTTGAATAGCAATTAGCATAATACATTACATTATGACTTATGTTATAACTAAAGTCTGGGGAAAAATCATCTTTTATCGTATCAATATCCCCCGTATGCAATTCACATGCATCACCTTGAAGTTTCCACAATCCTGAAAGTTCAATTGCAGAGTTAGCTTCATATGAGGTTCCTCCAATCGGTTTTCCATTCAATGTTGCTTTTTGCCCTAGAATGTATTTGTCTCCAGCGATGTCAACGAAATCTAGGTAGTTATCCCCTTTACCAAGGTAATTTTTGATATTTAATCGATTATTAGTTTTATCATATTCATCTATAATATCTGATTGAGGTTGATCGACTAGATCTAAATTTTGGGCATCTACATCAAATTTAAAATGGAAAATGCTTGAAAGATACATCATAGCCAAGTCTAACCCAGTTATGTCTTTTTTTGAACCAGAGCCGTTATTCCAAGGGGAAAAGTTATGTTCAAGCTTTACACTCCCCATTGCATTCATTTTCCCGTCTGTATCTGGTTCTCCAGCTGACTTTTTAAACGTGAGTGTGAAATCCATAAACGTAAAGTTCTCTTTATATGGTTGTATATAGGAATCCATATCAATCCCGATAGGTAGACAGGTAATTTGGAGATCCTTGAGGGATATTGCCCAGGTTACATTTTCCTCTCCTTCTGCTTCGGGAGGTAAAGTATGTATTTTTCCAATATGTGTTAATACGACATTATCTGTTACTTCGATCTTTTGTGGACCAATAACGGGATCTGGTTTCTCTTCTGCTATTACTTTTTCTAGAACATCAACCACGACAGCAGCATCTTGATCATCATCACGATACAAATATGCTCCTTTTAGACTGTGCCTAAACAGAAAAGACTCGATGTTCATTCCAGTAAAAACAGGCGTGCCCTGATTTTCCATATTTATTGCTCCAGCATCAACAGATATTTCAAAAGTCTTTAGCCATAACTGAATCAGATCAAATGATAGAGTAGTGTAACTTTGCTTGGTAAAAGGGCTACCAGAAATGTTGGTTAAAAGCCATTGCATTCGCGAATCTTTAACTGTTCCCGCTGTAGCATTCCAATTGACTAAAATGCTCGGATCGATCAAAAAGTCGTCATTATCGATGATTCCATTAGCTCCAGTATTGTACCATGTCTTAGTGATATTATACCCTTGTAAGGGAGTGAATTCAATTTTCTGAAAGGCAACAGGATTAAAAATGAACAATTCATCTCCTGAAAAGATACTATTAATGTATTTTAATAGCCAAGAGATTAATTTTGTTCGTTCAGAAGTCAACATTTCTTCAGGAGCTTGTCCATGAAGTAGAATCGCAAAATCGAGGATTCTCTTCATCGCATCCACAAGTGAACGATCATTATCCCAGACGATTAATGTAACACCCGCATCGATATTAATTGAATAGTTAAATGAGCCTAACTTTGAAACAACACAATATGAAACCCCTGGACCAGGATCTACAAAATCGTTAACACTATCGTTATTCGCATCTGCCCATGAGAGTAAATGGATCTCCTGATCATTTACTCCAAAATGGTATGTACCCGAATAATCCTTGTTTTTCGATGCGTTAAAAACATAGACTCCGTTTAATAGCTCGTATTTATCTAAAGTGAGAGATTGATTAAAGAGTATGTCAAAAAGCTGAGAAAGCATCTCACCATTTGGACCAAACAATTTGAATGAATCATAAAACTGATTAGGAGTCAAAGCTGAGGTTGCTAAATCCACTTCATTATCTTTAATTGAAGTAGAAATTATAATATTTGAAGATAATAATATTGAAAAAAACAATATTAACTTGATAACCGAAGGACGCATGTTAGATTCACTTCTTTGAAATTACTTAAATAGAGATAAGGTGTATATAACATTTCTCAGTATTTATTTTTATTAGTTAATATTTTGACATTTTTACAATAATGCATAGTTTTTATCTGATTATCAAAATCATTTTTTAAGCAGATTTTTCTTATCTTGGCTATTATTTTTGCTATTTTGATTAAGAACTTCTATTACCTTTTTCCAGCTACAAAAATCCCAATTCGGTCAGCAACATTAAAAATTTTTCATGCCAATTAGATCCAATTTAACAAATTGGAAGTCCAATCAAAAATGATGATTATTTTATAATAAGTATAAAGTTATTTATAGTTTTATGGGAGGAATCAGAATAGATGGGAAGGCAAATTCAGTGTCTGATTTCAATGAGATATGTATTACTAAGTGGAATCAAGAATCTCCAACAATTTTCTTTTTTTTCAATTTTCCAAAACCAGCTTATAATTATAACTAATTTAATAGATGGTGAATTAAACATAGGGGGTAAACAATCATCCTTCTCCGATTCACTATTATCTGAATTTTTTTTAGATCTAATGTAATATATAAAACCAAATTAAAGGTGTCAAACTAATTTAGTGATCCTTTTGACCTATATAAGATTTCGATCATAAAGCAATATGCATAAACCACTTATGAATTCACATAAATCTCTAATCTAATTACAAATCCTGTTAAAAAAAATTCTTAACAGGATATAAGTTTGAGCAAATAAATCAAAAAAAGTTATCAAAAGGAAAATAAATTTTAATTAATGAAGATTATCGACATTATTCCTAGCTTTTCAAATATAGCTCAAAACATATTTGATAAGGATTGAAGATTCTTCAATATTAAACTATGATTTAAGATTTATGAAAGAGCTAATGCTTTTTATCAGAATATAGAATAATTAACGTTTAGTAAAGCATTTTAGGAGCCTTGATTTAGAATTTCCTAAAAGTCGTAGGACAAAGTAAACATTTAAATAAATAAATTATTTTATTTTTTTTGGAAAGGGGATACGTTCTAAGATGGGGTTTTAAATTTTTCTTAGATGTAAGCAGTAAGTAAGGTCACTAATTATACCAAGAAAGATTGGGGATACTTTTTTGCGATTTGAATAGTTTTACAATAATAATTAAGGGTGGTTTGAGTGTTATTTAAGAGGAGAATCGAAAAGCTGGATTATTTTATAATAATTTTTGTAATTATCCTGACTTTTGGTTCAGTCAATTTGTTTTTTATGAAATGTTTAGATTTAAGTGGAAATATTGTATCATCAAGAATTATTAATATGAGAACCACAGAAGAAGTGAAATTACAAAATAAAATTGTTTCTTGGGGGGAAGTAATGGTTAATTATTCAAAACTATTTGGAACAGATTGTAGAATTGCATACCATGATAATGATGTAGTGAATGTCCGAGAAGATGAAAAACTTGAATTTGTTCTTAAGAGAGATAGCATGGAATTTTCCCACTACGTTAAAGAATTTATTTCGAATTATGATGGAGAATTTCTTGAAAACCCTGCTTATTTAAATGCGAGTATTGTTTATGTTTCGTTAGAAGATATTGAAAATTTTATTCTAGAGTCAAAAAGCATCCAAGGTATTGAATATGTTGAACCAAACTTCTATAATCAGCTTGATTTTATTCCCAATGATGAATATTATGCTGAATATCAATGGGATCTGACACTTATTGGTATGGAGTCCGCGTGGGATTATGAAATAGGGTCAAATGATATAAAAGTTGCTGTAGTTGACACTGGAATTGATTATACCCATCCTGATCTTAATAGAAATTATTTACCATTAGGATATGATTGGGTTAATGATGATGATGATCCTATGGATGATCATTCCCATGGTACTCAGTGTGCGGGCACAATAGCAGGGGTTATTAATAACATAGAAGGTATTTCAGGAATGGCAAATGTTTCTCTTGTTGCTGAAAAAGCTTTTGGAGCTTCAGGGATGGGATCTATGTTAGACTGTAGGGCAGCTATAATGCACGCTGTAGATATAGGAGTAGACATTATTAGCTGTAGTTGGGGAAGCACTTCCCTTTCTCAAACCTTAATAGAAGGTCTTGATTATGCAATAAATCATAATGTTTTAGTTATTGCTGCTGCGGGTAATGAAAATTCTAGCATTCCACATTATCCAGCAGCTTATCCAAAAGTATTAGCAGTTAGTGCAACAGATAGAGAAGATCTGAAAGCAAATTTTTCTAATTTTGGCTCATGGATAGATATCGCAGCTCCGGGAGAGGATATATTCTCCACAGTTCCATATGATATTCAAGGCACTTATTATGATTTAGCATATGGGACATCTATGGCAGCCCCTCATGTTTCTGGTTTAGCAGCTCTACTTAAAAGTGCATATCCAACAAGTAATGCCAGTCAGATAGAATCTTTAATTTATGAATCAGCTGTAGACTTAGGGATCCCTGGTTTTGATCCTTATTATGGTCATGGTAGAATCAATGTTTCTAATCTTTTTGGTCCTGATAAATCACCTCCATCATACTCAAATTTAACTGAAAGTGCAGATCCTTTGGAATTGGGTGATACGGAAATAATAACAATTGATGTGATTGATCCTTCAGGAATAAATCAAGTTTTAATCGAATTTGATTTGAATAACCGCTCTATGACAAATTTGGGGGGTGATAAGTGGCAATTTAGTTTTTGGACTCCATCAAGTATAGGGAATCATACTTACATGATACACATGGAAGATAAACGCAAAAATTGGGGATTTGTTGAAGGTTCGATTCAAGTTGTTGATACTACGAACCCAACTTGTAAACTTTTAACGAATCATACAGAACCACTAGAATTAGGTAATTCTACAGTATTTCTGGTTAAAGCCACAGATATCTCGGGGATAAAACAAGTATTATTCAAATGTAAAGTTTTAAATGATATGATGAGTAATCTAGGTGGAGATGTATGGCAATTGAAAAAATTTAGTCCATCTAAGGTAGGTATGTATAATTATGAAATATTAGTTGAGGATAATTTTGATAATAAGGCATCTATTAATGGTTCCATTGAAGTAAAAGATACGACCTCACCTCTACCTCCAATTTTAACAGATTATCCTCATGGTGAGGTAATTGGTAAAATCATTTTTGATTGGGAGGAAGTTTATGATCACTCAGGAATAGAATATTTCAGATTAATAATTGATAATGAATCAAACCCACTTTACACACCTGGGTATGTTTTTGAAATAATAATAGAAAATACAGGTCTAGAAAGTAGCTATTACGAATTAGAAGTCGATCTCCCGCAAGGAACCTATTATTTCTTTTTATACCAAATCGATGGCGTTGGTCTTCAAAGCATTTCCAGCAGTGGTACGTTTATTATACTTGCACCCAATAATGATATAAAGAATAACAGTGATATAAATTTTATACTCATTTGGACATTTCTAGGATGCGCTATGGTTGTCATCCCAGGATATATAGCTGTTAAAAAAATTAAGGCTAAAAAACCACAAATAGTATTATATGATCCTGAATCAAAAGATTTGAAAAATAAAGTTAAGTATCTCAGTGATAAAAGAGAGGAAAATGAAAAAGAAGCAAAAGATTCGATCAAGTATGGTAATTATGCAAATGCCACTTACTTATACGAACAATGTAGGAAAATCTCTAATGAGTTATTTAAATTAGGAGTATTGAATGAGCAAGAGCGAGTTAAGTATTATTCAAATATGCAATCAAAAACAGCACTGGCTCAAAATACTGAAAAATCCTTTGCTATTTCTAATATAAACAGATTAATGATACAATATTTCGACCAAATAGGAATAAATTATTATTCAGAACCAGAGATTTACCTTGAAGGTGATAATATGATCAATGGTTTAATATTAAATGATACGAAATTTTTACAGAAGAGCCTTCTGAATCCTAAAAATAGTTCAAATTTAATTAAAGAACTCAATATCAATCTTGGAAGTATTAACGATATTAAGGGTCTTCAATTTATATATACGAATGATTTATCACAAAGAAATATTATAAACATTTGTCTAAATTACCAAAATCCGGAGTTGTTTCTATTTATTGTAGGGATAAGGTGGTATCCATCATTTAAAAAGAGAGAAACAATTTCTATACCTCAAGATAATAGAATTAAATATGAAGAAAATATAAGAGTCATCAATTCTAATTTATTTGCTATTCTAATCGGATTCGATGATAAATATCGAGATATACTTTTTAAAATCATTGATTCAAACAAGATTTTTGAATGCAATAATATAAATCGACACAATATAGATGAATTAAAAGCAGATCTGAGAAGAAACAGATGGTTTATTTTAACTTAACTAATTCTTTACGAGACATCAATCGATTTTGAGGTCGAAATTTAAAATGGTTTCAAATATTTAGATTATTCTATGAAATTTGACAGATTAAGGTTCACTAATTTCTTCAGTATTAAAAGAATTATTTCGAGAAGAAGAACAATTGTTTATCATGGTAGGAGCTGCTAATGATCCTATCATTTATACCTTATGAAAAATTATGATTTTTGATTTGTAATACTCATTATTCTTATAAGAGATTGTAAATTTTATTATTAAATTTTAATATTACCGAGTTGGGAACACCCAGAGTAAATTTATACTTGTTTAAAGAAAAATTATTTATAAAAAAACAATGCTTTTTACAATTAATTTGAATTTTATGAAAAATTATTAAAAAATTAAATGATTTTAATATTAAGCGATTGTAATGACTGATGATGTTTATTTAAGCTTAAGGGAGTTCTTGGATCAATTCCCTTTAGGATACCCTGAATCAGCTTCCGGTGTTGAAATTAAAATCTTAAAAAAACTCTTCACAGAAGAAGAGGCAAACATAGCAATAAAGTTGACCCACATTCCAGAAGATGTAAAAAAAATTGCCAAAAGAGCGAGAATGGATGTTAACCATTTGGAGGAAAAGTTAGAAATGATGGCAAAAAAAGGGTTGATCTTTCGAATGCGAAGAGATGGTAAAACTTTATTCAATGCAATACCTTTTATGATTGGTTTATATGAATATTCTGTTAAAAAAGTAGATAAGGAGCTTGCTAAACATTTTAAGGAATATTATGATACAGTATATCAAGAAGAAATGGGGATTAGCAATGTTCCCGGATTTAAAGTAGTCCCCATTGAAGAAATAGTTGAACCTAATACTTCACTTTATCCCTATCAAAAATTGAAGGAGAGTATAAGAAATGCCAGAGTGATTTCTGTAACAGATTGTATTTGCCGTAAAGAAGCCAGACTAAATGGAGAAGGGTGTGATTATCCCATTGAAACTTGTCTTAGTTTTGGAGTTGCAGCAGAATATTATATTGAAAACGGTATCGGACGCAAAATTTCTGCTGATGAGGCAATAAGAATCGTTGAAGAGGCAGATAAAGCTGGTCTAGTACATGCTGGAGCCAATTCCAAGCATCTATCAAACATTTGTAATTGCTGTCCTTGTTGTTGCGCATCAATGAAAGGGATTACTAAAAAAGGACTTGATAAACATAAGTTTTTTAATGCAATATTTGAATCAATTATAGATGAAGAACTCTGTATTAGTTGCGGAACCTGTCTTGAACGTTGCCCCGTGGGAGCGTTAGAATTAAATGATCATGCTGTTGTATTGAGAGAGAAATGCCTTGGATGTGGTTTGTGTGCTACATTTTGCCCTGAAGAAGCAATAACTTTACGAGTGAGGGAAGATGGAGAAGAGCCTTTTAACAGAGTTTTAGAAATGGGAATGGCGATACTTGAAGGTAAGAGAAAAAATCTTAACTAAATTGACTCAATAATTTTTTACTAATTAATAAATTAACTTTTTAATTAATTGGATATAGAGAAAATATTATGAAATTTATTGATTTAAGTATTCCAATTATAAACCCTGAATAGGCTGTGTTTGATCCTCCTTTGACACAACCAAAAATCGAATATACTTCTCATGAAGAAGGTGCTTTACAGATGGGATTTGTCTTTCCAAGGTTAAAACCCGAAAAGCACTTACCAAATGGAAAAGGTTGGGAGGTTGAATCAGTTACTTTGGGAACACATAGCGGAACCCACATGGATGCTCCTTGGCATTTTGCTCCAATACAAGATAAGCAGCTTAAACAAAAAAAGGCAATGAATATAGAAGATTTTCCATTAGAATGGGGGATAGGTCCTCTTATTGTATTAGACTGTACAGATTATGAGGAAGGATATGTTATGATTCCCGAGGATGTTGACAAGAAGTTAAATGATATTGGACATACATTAAAGGAAGGGGATATCCTTTGCGTCCATACGAATGCGCCAAAGCACTATGGCACAAATGAATATATAAATTATGGAGTAGGTGTAGGAAAAGAAGCAACATTGCATATTATTAGGCAAGGAGTTCATGTTGTTGGGATTGACGCTTGGTCTTGGGATGCCCCTTTTTCAATAACTGCAAAAAAATGGAAAAGTTCCATAAGAGAAAAAAAACCTAATAAATCAATAATTTGGGAGGGCCATTTTGCTGGTATTGAATTAGGGTATTTCCAAATGGAGAAATTAATAAACTTAGACAAAGTTCCTCCAGTAGGAGCTACAATTTATTGCTTTCCGATTAAAATTGCCAGGGCAGGTGCTGGATGGGTTAGAGCGGTAGCAACTGTTCCTTAATAATGAAGAATTTATATATTATAAACTATATATGTATAGACAACAATTAAAAATATTATAGAAAATGGGTTAAGAAACGATAATAAAAAAATATTCAATTTTGAGAAATGGCAGTTTTAGAAGTGGGAATTAACGTTGGCATGAAAAATTTAATGGATATCAAGTATTATTCATCTTCAGATAACATCTTAGATCCTAATATACGTGCTAAGTTTTTGAGTGGATTGAAAAGTTGTTTTACTGAAGTATTTGGAGATAAGATTAACGTTATAGCGCTCTCGAACTTCGAAATTGTATGTTACTTTAAAACCATTGAATTACCCGGAAAAATGGATAGTGATGCTCAACCATTATTATCATTTGCTATTATAGAAAAGGGAACTAATCATAATTTTGTGAAACAACATTTAAAGGAAATAATTTCTAATTTTCTAAATCGATATCCCATTAATGATATATTTTCAAAAAAACCTAAATATTTTAAAGATTTTGTTTCCAAAATAGACGAAATTCTCGCAGATTTAAGATTCAGAGTTGGAGATCGTATTAAATCTGTTTTTGGAATTTAAATGTTATGATTTTATGATAAAATTCAAATTAATTCTTTCAATCTAATAATTCTGGGAAATTAGAAAAAAGAATTGTTGTTTATTTAATCGAGAAACCCTTTAATATTGTTATCGTAGCGATATCAACAGCAATTAAGGCAAAAACTTCAACTAAAATAAAATCGAATGCTCCTCCAAATAAATCAATAACAAGAGCTATAATAATAAAAATTATTCCAATAAAAAACCATTGTACCCTTTTTCGGACCTCTCCTTCCATTTTTCTAGACATTATGGCGTATTTATAAACAACATAAATAAGTAATAGAGCTCTAATAAGAATTATAGAAATAAACCAGGGAAGCGGAGTTCTAGTATCAACAATGCCTAGGGCGTATCTAGCCATATTCAATGTTGGTATCCAAATAAAATAACCAACACTCATTAAAATCAACAATGCTATCATTGTTCCAAGGTATTTGAAACTCATGGCCACTTTTTCATATTTTTCCAATATAAAAACTGTCATCATTAGGGAAATAAAGATCAAATTAAAGAAAATCTGTGTTGTTATCATCAATGCTATAACAATCTGTGGATTATTTAGTATTAAATGATAAATTGTATATATTAAAAATCCAAGGGATGACGATATAAAAAAAATAGTAAACCATCTATTCAATAAATTGACTGGATTTAGCCGTAACACACGAAATCCTACTGCAAATGAAAATACAATAGTTATCGATGCTGCAATTATTTTAATTAAGTTAAAAATATCCATAATATAATCTTTTGATGCTGAAGTATTAAAATATTTATACAAAAAGTTAATAATAAAAAATAGTGGTATTTGAAAATTATTTTTATTCTTCTTTAAAAATAACTTCTACTAATCTATCATTTTCCTCGTTTTTAAAAGGAGTAAGTGCCCCTGACCAGTCTTTTAAGATATCTAAATACTGAGTTTCAAATTTTTTAACAAATTCTTTTAAAGGAGTTCTAACTTCTGTAGTTTGATGGCCTTTAATGAACAATGCTCCAAAAATACGATTCCCATATTCTAAAAGTATGGTAATGTCTCCATGGTCAATTTTTTTCAAGGCTTCGGCAGATTTTGTCATTTCTTTAATAAAAGAGGTAATAGCAGAAAACATCCCCGAGACCAGCCCTGGATCTTGCTGAACGTCTTTTTTAAAGGCATAATTATAAACTCCCCGTCCATCATCATAAATAATGTAGAGACCTTGTTTTTCAACTGGTTCAAAGATATAGCTCACTTCGGGTCTCAAGATATTAATCAGATTGTTTTTATAAAGGTATCTTAATGTAAAGTAAAACCTTTTCATTTCATTCTCATCAATGGGCTTGATTTCTTCAAGTAACTTATCATTTTCAAGTATTTGCATTATGCTTTTTATTTCTTCTCGTTCTTGCTCAAGATATCCTATGCCAATGTTTTCTTTTCGAGAAATTAAATAATCCTCTTCATTTTTAGCGTAGTCGTCATATATGGGAAAATCTTTAACGGAGGAATAGATTATTTTTTTTATATGTTCTTTGTCTACTTCAACGTTTTTTACTTTAAATTCCTTCCTCAGATAGAAAATTATTAGGCTCCATAGTATAATATTAAAGATATAGCGTGTGCATAAATATGGTGCAGCTAGGATATTTAAAAATCCTGTAAGATTTGCCTCTAAACTAGCTGTTCTTAGAGTATAGAGGTTGAAACCGAAAATTGTAGTATAACTTGTTTTTCCAGTTAACCAATAAATATTCCCACTCCAAAGAATAAAAATTATCGATAAAGTTATGATGACAGGTAAATATATAGATATGCCTAATCCTATACTCTTTAAAAATTTTAATCCATAAGCTAAAAACAATGTCAGAATTACTGCAGGTATAATTTCTGTTATTAAGATACCATATATAATTAACAGATCAAATTGTAGAATAAGTGAGAGATCTGGATCGAGCGTTGAATATGCTCCTGCACCATATATTAAACCTTCTTCATAAGAACCGGGTTCTCCAAATAGAGGAGTATATATAAAATTCGATAATACTAAATTTAAAATAAAGTAAGAAACTAAAGCTAAAGCCCCAAAAATTAACATATAATAGAAATTTTGAGTTTTTACTCTCTGAGTTTTCCTTTTTTTCCACCAGTTAATTATTTTCACGAAAATTAAAATTGAGATTGGTTCAAAGATATCAATGAATAAAATAAATATTATAGATGCCATTATAAAATACGCAAAAAAGTAAATAATTATAGAGATTGATCCTTCATATAATAGCGCGAATAATATTATTGAGAAAATTGACATTGGTGTTCCTATCGTATATAGACTTTTATAAGTTTGCTCTCTTATTTGTTCACCAAAAAATCTACCTTTTAAAGCAACTTGACTTGAAAACAAAATTTCAATACTAAAAATAAAGATTGCTAAATACACGAATAATATTTCTAAGAACCATCCTAAAGCAGTTTGCCCTGTAGTTAATGACTCCTCTGTTAACCCAGAAATTTGGATTATAACTTGCATTAAATAAAGAGAGATTGGCAGTAAAACAATTAATAATTTCAAAATTTGTTTCTCACGAGACCAATTATTTCTAATCAATGCTTTTTTAGCTTGTTCTAGAGGACTTTCTTTCAATTCATAACTTATTTGCTCTAAATTCGATCTTAAAGAACCTTCTTCCTTTCTCAATCTATTCCACAAAAATATTATTGAAACAAAGGGCGCTACTAAAAATATGAATGGCAATGTAATTACAGGGTATGAAAAAAACTGTGCAATTAATGAACCTAAATGTGTAAAGAGATAAGCTAAGCCATAGGCTATATTACCTTCTTCTGCGGGAGTGACCATTAACTCATCAGGTGTTTCTCCAAATTGAAATATTATTGGGAGAATCCAATAGATAATATAAAATACTGTAATGCCTAGAATTATTCTTAAATACAATTTACCTATTGGTTTTTTTCGTATAAAGAATAAGGGAATAAATAGAATTAATATGGGAAGAGCGT
>JBHLNS010000071.1:0-13222 GCA_048941285.1 Promethearchaeota archaeon | reverse complement strand
CCAAACCTGTAGCTCTCTTGGTAATTTCCTAATCTTTTTAGAACAGAACTTTGAAGAAGATGACATGAGAGAAGATCGAAACCTTTTAAATTTTCTTTTTCTTCTAAATTATTTAAAATTAAAAGAGCTTCATTGAATTTACAAGAATTCCTTAGACTTTCTGCTTGAATTAATGCTTCTGGGAGTTTATAAGAAGACTTCTTCTCTTCATTTTCCATTTTTATTCAATTTGAGAGGTTTAAATGCAATAATTCTTGAATTTCTTAATTTTCAAAATCTAAATTCTTCAATGTTAAACTAAACATTTATTATTTTAAAATCTTAACTAAACACAGCCCATGTAAGATATATGGAAACAATAACTATAGTACCTCTCAAAATAATACTACCAATAATGGTGTTTTATATGGCACTTCTTTCGTGACTATGCTTTTTTCTTAGTTTATAGAAATAAAAATTATTGAAAAAAAAGTTACGTTAATTTAATTGGCTCTTAACCATCTCATTTATTTGAACTAATAAAAATTGTTAAATAGAATCCAAATATTTCATTAAAAATCAATATCATATTAATTTTATGTGTTTTATGAAGTTGAATTTCTAATGGAGAAAATTTTACCTTTTTCTTGTGTTTTCAGTCTTTCATGATGATAAGAATTTAAATAATTAAATTTTCATGTCAATAATAGTAAGAGTAAAAATACCAAATCCAAATCTTTTTTTATAGTGAAATGATGTCAAGTTACAAATTAAAAGTATTACTCACCGGTGCTGAAACAGTATGCAGCCCAGAGTTAATTCAGAAATTGATTAAAAAAAGGTTTCAAGCAAACTATAAATTAACTGTTGGAGTTGATATTTTAACTAAAGATGTTGAATTTCGACAAGGAGAAATTGCAACTCTAAGTATCTGGGATATAGGAGGGCAACAGAGATTTGAATTTATTCGTAATACATTTTACAAAGGTGCAGCCGGAGCATTATTTGTTTTTGATTTAGGTCAAGAAGCGACATTTATTAAAATAAAAGAATGGTTTGCTGAAATTAAAAAATTTGCTGGTTCTATTCCTTTTGTATTAATCGGAAAGATTATTCATTTAAATAAATTAGCAGAAAAAATAATCAACCGAAAAATGGCCCAAGAATTTGCTAGAAACGAAGGAGGGCTTTATATTGAAACTCCTCCAACCGATATTGATATAATAGAGGAAACAATTCGTAATTTTATCTTTAGAATTATAAATTCAAGAAGTATATAAATAGAGAATTCTTCTTTATGATCTGATTTGCCTATTAAAAAAATGCATAATAAGCTGGAACTGTTAGTCAATTCTTTAACTATTAAAGAGAATCAAAAGATGTTTCTTCGACAAAAGATTAATGAATTCTACAATGAATTAAAGAAAATATCTCAATGTCAAATGCCTTCTTGGTCAAATATTTATTTATCCTCGAGTAAATACACCTTACAAAGATTCTGGTATGGTGATTCTCTCGATAGAGGTATCTTCATTAAAAATCGATATAACATTGACTTATATTTCGTGTATAGTAAAAGTAATTCTCAAAATACTCATGGACGAGAGAAAATTACAAGAGATTTCCTCTTTGAATTACTATATTCTAATCTTAAATCTTTTCATTATTATCATGGAACGGATATGAAATTATTAAAAGATCCCCCTTATGGGCATACAATTCCAATTAGAATGGATTATCAGGGCATTTCTATTCTATTTGATTGTATTCCCGCTATTGAATTACCCATGGGGTATCTTGTTATTCCTAATAGTTTAGGAGGAACTAAAAAAATTGATCCAAATTTAGAAGTTCAAGCATTCTCTAAATTAAGCAAGAAACAAAACGGAAAAGTAATCAAACTCATACTTCTTGTTAAATACTGGAATTTTACGTGGGGAAAACCAATAAAAGGGGCCATACTTGAACGTCTAACTGAATACATATTTGATAAAATAGAGATTAATAGATGGGATCAAGCAATTCAGACTTTCTTTAACCAATCAACCCACATCTTAAACGAAAAGAAGAAAATATCTGATAAAGTATACGATCAAGATTCTATATTAGATAAATATTCGAGTGTTGAATTAGCAAATTATCTTGAAATCTTCAAAGAAGCTGCTATTTATGCACAAAATAAAAATTGGAAAGATATCTTTGATGAATTTTAATTATAAATTTTTTAAATTTCATTTTTCTTTTAAACTCCTGTTTAATAATATCCTAATTTCTCTATTAAAGCTTTAGCTATTCCTAGATTTCTACTAGCCATTTCTATAGGCAACCATGGCCACTCACACCCTGATGAAAATTGATAAAAGCCTCCAGGCTTCCCAGTTTCGATTGTTTTTATTATTTCTTCAATAATTCTTGAACTAGAAAATGAAGCACTTCCTAAAATTTGAGTATTAGTGTTTCCTCGAATACAATTTTTACTCCCAATCTTTTCTTTTGCAATTTCTAAATCGACCTGATAATCTAAATCTACAATTGATGCATTTGTACTTGATATTAATTGAAGCATGTCTCGTCCATTTGGATCAACGACTGAATTATCCCCACATACATGATATAAGATAGGTACTTTTTTCTGGATATCATCAAATAAGTTACGCGTAGCATCGAGACAGCATTTCTCATATCTCATGGGTCCTATTTGTGATATTGCTGAGTCTCCAGCACCAATTATATGAGCTCCCGCTTCTATTTGTAAATTAGCAAATTCTTTCTGAATTGGAATTATTCTCTTAATTAATTTCTTAATTCTTTCTACCCAATCAGAATATTTACACTGCAATAATACATTAACCAATCCAAATAAACAGCAAATTTCAGCAAAGGGAGCTTCAATCCATCCTATAATACATAATTTATCTCCTACTTCTTTAGATAATAAGTTAACAGCTCTTACTCTATTATTGATTCTCGGGTGTTCTAAGAGTTCGGGAGTTTCTATTGAATCAAAATTATCAATTTCTATATTTCTTTTAGCTACTGGCGTATGACTATTCCAATCGATTTCAACACCCCATGCGCTTGCCTCTCGATACGCATCAGTAGAGACATTTACATGATCTATTCCAAAGAATTCAGCACATTTTATTTGCCCTTTCGCTAACAATTCTGGTTTTTTACAATAATCGTGATTATAACTGACATGAATCAATGAAGCTGCTAGATGCATAATAAACGGATTGAAAGGGATTTTTTCGGGAATTCCCTTAATTGCTGATAATGTTAATTCTAATGAATTCATTTTTATGTTAATAAAGATTTGATTTGCTTACTTATAAGCTCTATTCTCTATTGCAGCATCGAACATTGCAACAATATTTTGAGGTGGCACTTCAGCTGTAATATTATGAATGTTCGCTGCTATATAACCTCCTCCCGGTTTAAAACATCCCATATTCCGTCTGACCTCTTCCTTGATTTGTTTTGGAGTGCCAAATGGAAGCGTAGACTGAGTATTGCATAATCCTCCCCAAAATGTAATTATATCTCCGAATCTTTTTTTAAGACTACATGGCTCCATATCATACGCTGAGATTTGTACTGGATTTACAGCGTCATATCCAATATTAGCAAAATGCGGTAGAAATTGAGAAATGGAACCACAACTATGGTAATTGATTCTCACATTTACTAATTCATGAATTTTTTCTGAGAGTTTGGATTCAATTGGTTTTATATAATTCTCATATATATCTAAATTCATAATAGGTCCAGCTTGTTCAGCTAAATCTCCATTGATACAAATCACATCCAAATATTCTCCAACTTCATCTAAAAAAGTTATATTATAATCTGTCCAATATTTTAAAAGGCATTCCATTGCTGCTATAATCATTTCTATATTTGTTTTTAGGTATCGTAAGGCTTTAACAAATCCGAAGAGGAAGGTTGTGTATTCGTATATGCATCCAGTAGGGGACGAAACGAGTGCAAAATCCGTAGTTTCACATAACTTTTTAGTATACTCTTTTAAACCAATAAATGGGGTTTTATCAGTACCATCAGGCCAATTGTAATTTTTGATTTCTTGCGATGTCTTAAATTCGGCAAATGGATGAATAACAGGATCATAATAGAGTATCTGATCTAAATTCTTATCTGCTGAATTACCCCAGAAAACTCCAAATTGATCATAAACACCCACATATTTTCCTTCATATTGAGGCTCAACATTATCGATTTTAACCATTCCTCCTAATGGACGAATATAACGAGTATCTATTTCAAATTTCTGAAGTAATTCTTCACAGGGAGCCGCTATTTGTTGCACAAAATCGCAATATTGAATATTTCTATCATTGATTCCAAGAAATTCTAATAATTTAGTATATGCTTTTATATGAATACCAGATTGATTTCCACCTAAATCGATTGGAACTTTATCTGGTTCCACATGCTTTAAAGCGAGATTAACTCGTTCTCTTGGTTTCACATAAAATGCCTTTTTTTAATGTTATTAATTTGGTACTTTAATAGGATATTTACCATATTTCTTTTTGATGTTTTGCATTGCGATAAATCGGTCAAGTGTAACTGCGGGATTAATACTATGCCCAGAACTAAAGATATAACCTCCTCCGGGTGCTAGTTCTCGAATAAGACGTTTAGCATAAGCTTGTATTTCAGATATCTCACCTGTAGCTAGCATTTGAGGAGATAAATTTCCGCAAAAGGTTATTTGATCTCCAAATTTCTGATATAACTCAAAAATATCATATTCTGGATTTGCTGTTGTAGGTTCGATTGGATTCAACACATCAACACCACATTTAATAATATCTTCAAATATCTCCATCAAATCACCATCGGAATGCAATAAAATATGACTATCAAGTTTATGAGCAGCATCACATATCTGTTTTAACCATGGGAATACATAATTTCGATAATTATCTACTCGCATAAACAATCCATTCTTATAACCATAATCATCCCATAAAATGATTAGTTTCGCTCCATTTTCTGCTAAAATTTTAACTAATTCTAAAGTAAATTTCCCATAGTCATCAAAAATCTTTTTGGCTTGTTTAGATTTAGCCAATATTCTTGAAAAGGTTTCTAATCCAAATCCCTCCCATGGATCTTCCATAATCGCTCCAATTGCTGGCGCAGCAAGAATCTCATTATTCATATCCTCTTGAATTTCCTTGCCTGCTAAATATCCAACTAACCGAGCTTCGAAATTTGGATCCATTCGCTCCCAGCTTTCATAATCCTCAAAATTCTTGAAATAACCTCCATGATACCCCATTATCACTGTTCCATCTTTCTCATAATATTCAAATTTCATTATTCTTCCATATTCATCAACAAATCCATTTGCATCTTCAAGAACAAAGCGTGGGAAATTAGTAGATACACATGTTCCTATATCAAAACCAATATTATGGAATAATTGAAAATACCTCTTAAAGCCTGGTTTCATTAGTCTTTTACTTTTTATTACTTGGTTTACGACTTTCATTTTATCAGGCACATTCTTTAACAGAGAAATACCAAAATCTCCCCTTCCCTCCTCTATACCAAAATGTTGTGCTATAGTATTGTTAGTAAAAGCACTTTCCCATGCTGGAACCTTATCAGGTTCTTCGTGGTTTATAGTTTTTAATACTCTTTCAACTGCATCCATATTAATCATCTTTATAAGATTCAAATTTCATTTTTTCTTAATTCCCATGTAAAAGATTTATCTGGAGCTGAACTGCCATTGATAATTATGTAACTGTTTTTCGATTTAAATTCTGCTTCCTTATTATTTATTTTCAGAAATTTACAATTATTAATTTCTTCTTTTTTAAGTTTTAATAAAATTGTCCAATTTCCTGAAATGTTCGGACAATACCATCCAGAATAACCCTCCTTTGATTTTGAAAACCCAAATAATGGAGATTCAAAATAATACTCATCTTTTGGTAAAGAAGGAATTATCTCAATGCCATATTTTGTAAAATTCGCCCCAACTAAGTGGATTAAGTTAAATATTGGCCAAGCATGTGGATGTAAATTCATGACAGGAAAGTCTGTCCAACTTACGCCAAATGGATCTTCCTTCATAGCTTTTTCATCTTTCGGATCTCCCGTAATAAAATATTCGAAAAAGTGAGTTTGTCCTGGATATTTTGAGAGATTAGAGTTATAAGTATCTGGGCCACTCCAAATACCATACCATACATCAGGAAAAGCCTCTGCATGAAAGGCAAGTGTATTTTTTTTCCATTCATCCCAAGCCATTTCACTATTTACATGAGATAATGCCCATATTAATGTACCATTAATTGATGGCCAAATTCCTCCATTTACTCGCATACCAACTTCCCTTCTCATATCATCAATATCTTTACTTAGTATTCTTGCTCCAATCTTTGATGATTTTCTTAATAAGCTATCAATATTATTTATTAAAATAGGTATCCAGTCATTCTCAGTAGCATCTCCTATAATAGCCCATGGCTGAGGCTCTAGCCATAATTCGTTATCTCCAATCCACCCTAAATCTTCAGTAAACCAGGCTCTCTTAAACCAATTTCCATTCCATTGGGCTTTAACGGATTTTTTCTGAAGTTCAGCGTATTCATGGACTCTTTTAGCCATTTTATCTTTATTTACAACTTTTAATAATTCCGCAAACTTATTTAGGACATATATTGACATCGAAGCATTTAGAACAGATTCTCCTTTAGTTCTAACCTCATCCTGCCTTACTTCCGGTACAAATCCCATTACTGCCCCATCATTCCAATCACCAGTTGATATTCGTTGTAGTCCATGTTTTCCAGTTCCAGTAATTTCTGTATAATGATTATAACATAATAATAACAACTCTATTATTTTGGATGTTTTTGCCAGCTTCCCATAAATAGGATAAATCGGAATCTCTTCATCTAGGAATTTAATATCTCTAGTGGCTATTATATATTCACTGGTGGCCCATAATAGCCATAATTCAAGATCACTTGGAAAAACGGCTAGTGGCATAATCATTCCGTTACCAATGATTCCATAAGGTATTTCTCCATTTTCTTTAACAGTTTTAAGTATATATCTAATAATTTCTTTAACAATTTTCGGTTCACAATAAATAAAAGGTAATGTATGTTGTAGTGGATCTCGTGTTGCTATTTGAGCACCTATTATATATTGATAAACATGTCCTTGAGAAAGAATATGCTCTTTAAAATAATCATCATACGTCATAGCACCCCGTAAATAATAATTATGCCATAAAAGTTCACGTTCTACCCATGGCTCATTAGGAATAGATAATAAAATTATATTTTTTTTCCAGCATTCAGAGGAGTAGATCCATTGCTTAGATATTTCCTTATTATATTTACTTATAATTTGATCTAGATTAACACCTTCGGGTAAATAACCATATGCAAAATATAAAGTTTGACTTTCTTGCGGTTCTAGGTGAACTTCTCTTTCTAATATCATAGCACTTCCATCATTTGTAGTGTTTAATTTTGAAGAAAGAGCACTGTTTATCCCATCAGGATGTTCGACATCCCCTTTTCCGAAAAATTCATACCCATTAGTACTAAATCCATCAATAGGGCCATTTAATGAAATAAGAAACGTCTTCGGGGAGAAATTATTTTCATATATGGGTTTAGGTAATCTCTTTTTGTCTGCTTCCTTTTTACCCTGAAAATATTTCGCCTCTAATAAACCAAGATTCTCTACAAATGAAAACTCATGTATAAATTTCGAGCTAAATTCTCTTCGCAACTTATTCATTAATGAAAGGTCTTTTTTTCCAAAGGCGGTATAATATGCAAGTGCTGAAAATTGATATGATTTACATCCCCAATATTCTATCCACCGTAAATTTTTCGGTTTATCTGAATTATTTGAAATTGAAACTTGAGAAATGAGTAAGGGATCATCTCCATAGGGTGCAAAAATTATGTGATCTACGGATAAATCATATTGTTTAACAATTTTACGATAATATCCAACTCCAAAAATTCTTTCAAACTGATCTTCATTTCCTGAATAAAATGTGCTTATAATATTATCTCCATCGACTAAATAACCAATCCCTCCAGCAAATTGACAATGCTCAGGATCATAATCATTAAGGAATTTCGGACATCCTTCATCTTGACGAACTTGGACATATCCAAAGTTTGATGCAACTCCGACTATTCTATCATTCCCAACTTGGTGTAAATGTTCTTTATTGGAACGCAACTGTTCATTTAAAGGAGTAATTGCTTTAGGATCATTTATTTGATCGCAAGTATAATAATAAGCTGGTAAATCATGTTCATCTGTAATCCATTCTCCAAAATGTCCAGATCCAAAAGCTTTCTTATTCATGTCTAAAATGCTTTAATTAATAAATAAAAAAAAATATTCGTTATTTTAAGTCTAATTAGACAATGTTGTTTAATGGATAAATTATAAAAATAAGATAAATTAGTGGAGATTTAAGCTTCCTCTTCTTCTTCAAATTCTTTTCCCATTAAGCGCATAACAGCATCAGCAAGTTTATTCTGGCTTCGACTCATAATTCCTTTCACTTTACCTTCTTTACCTATTACTCTCAACATGATACCATTCCAAACAGAAGAGGGTTCGCCTTTTATATTTTTAAATCTATCACGATGGACTTCAACACTTATATTGTCATAATTCTTAGCAGCTTCAGTACATTTAAAGCATAAGATGCATTTATCTCGATCTACTTCAATTTCCTTACCTTTTCTTTCCATTGCACTTACAGCACACTCATCACAAAAAGTGTCTAAAATTTTATTATCTTTCTCATTGCTGATAATCGTTATTGAGCCCTCTACAACCTTACGGACTTTTTGGCCATTATCTAAGGTTCGCACTTCTTCTTCAAATTCGGGAAGTGAACCATTTTCAACGACATTTAATTTTTTTTCTCCATTAATGAAAAGTTCTAATGTATAACCTGGGCAAATCCATGTACAACAACCACACCAAACACACTTTTCTGTATCAACTACAATTTTTTTCTCTGAATCAATGTTCATTTCTTTTGGGGTTCCTATAGCTGTCTTTTTTAAAGGTTCGTCGTAAATAGAGACAGTCACTGGACACACACGATGGCAAAAACCACATTCAATACATTTATCTTCATGGTATACTAGTGACATAACGTGATTTAACATCTTATATTCGTAACTTACAGTATTATCATCAACTTGAATAGCTTTTTTTGAAGGTAAACTCATTTTTTCTCGTGCTCAATTATGTTTTAAATTAATTATTTATAATTCACTTAAGATAATAAAAGTTTCAATTTAATACAATTTAAATGTATTATGAAAATAATTAATTTACTCTAATCAATGATAAATGTAATCCCTAATCAACTAATTTTATTTTATTTCTAATTTCCTTTACTCGAGTTCTTAGCGTAACTTCAGTTATTTTTGTAGCTTTAGCTACTTCTGTTTGAGTTAATTTTTGATCTGATAGCTTTGCTGCGAGGTAAAGTGATGACGCAGCAAATCCTCTTGGATCTTTTCCATTAGTGGATAAACCCTGTTTCGAGGTTTTAGAGATTATATCCAGCGCATTATTTTGGATTTCCATTGAAAGTCCTAATTCATTACCAAATTTAAAAATTAGTTGTTTAACGCTAATAGGCTTATAAGTTAGATTTAGCTCGGGTAAAACTTCTCTAATGATTAAACTTAGGCTATGTATTATCGTTTTACGAGAAATCATAGAAATATCGCTGATTTCTTCTAATGTCTTTGAAAATTCGTGTACTCTAATAGCTACATATATAGATGCCGAAATAAATCCTTCAATGGAACGCCCCATAGTCAACTTTTTTTTTGCTATGAGAGAATAGATTTTCCAAGCTGTTTCATGAATATGCTCTGGAATATTTAACTTTGACACAAGCAGTTTCATTTTTGGTTTTGCTTCCCAAAAGTTTCTCTCGATACTTGAGATTAGGGAATTCTGGATTTTTGACAACCGCAAGAACAAGGTTTTATTTTCAGCACTTAAATACTGTCCTTTATAATCTATTTTGTCTTTCGGAAGTACCGTTCTTGATCCAAAATCTCTCCATCTTGGTTCAGTTTGCTTTCTTTTATCAATTTCTTCTTTACCATAAGCTCTTCTTTCATCTTCGACTAGATGAATATCTGATGTTAACCCACAATTCAAGCAGACTTTATATCCACCCTTTATATCAATATTTGGCTTTGTACAACATAATTCTTCTAGTAGAAAGTCCTTATTCAAATGTTCTCTATCACTTTTCAAGTACTAATTCACCCTTAATGCATTTTTTATCCAAAAAATAACCTTTCCACTGAGTAATTTAAATAGAAATTACTCTTAATAAACTTATTTATTATTAACTTTTTCTAGAAATATAATATTTTTATATTAGCTGATGGAGGTAATTTAAATACGAATATTCTTTTAAAAATTCAACTTTTATTTAATTCTTGATTCTTTTAAAAAGAGACTTATCCGGATGTTCGAAATTATTTTCAATTTATTGATTAGTCATAAAATAAGTGATATAATTCATTATATAATTCCGCAAGCTTAGAAATACGGTAATGATCATTCTGTTGTAATGAATTAGCTATATAACCCCCTAATCCTTGAGGGTTTTTAATCCATTGTAGAAAACCATCAATTTCTGCTTTAAGATGAGGGCTAATCATAGAATATGATGGAGCAGCTCGATTATTTGCCATCTGTCTAGATGCGCCCTCATATACTTTTTCTTCTTTAATCTCTATATCGGTTTCAATAAATTCAGATTGAGAGCCTCTTTTTAGCATAGCAGCAGCTCTTGCCACTGCGGGGTATGCCATATGAAACCAACCTTTTGCTTTTGGTCTGATATGTGCTATCATGTAATTTTTTCCATCTGGAGTTGATGCTCCAATTAGATGCCCCTTATTCTTTCGATTAGTACCTATAAAACGTTCTGGTTCCATTTGCAAAATAGAGTATCTTATTCCATCAAGAGTAACAAATTGAGCATTTCCACTTGCCCATTTTGTAAGAACTTCTTTAATATCACTCTTTACATCCCATTTACCTGTAGTAAATAAAACTTTTCCTTGTTTATCAACTAAAGCTACTTGTGTAGCGTCAGGATAATGCTTTTGTAGTTTACTTACCACAGATTTGATGTTTGCCATGATCGGAAATATTATTATGATTGATCTAGATTGTACAATTATTTTATAGCTATCTTTATCTTTTTAAAATATTAGTTAAACTCCTATTTTAAAATGTGAAAATTCTACTATTTAATTCTTTCTTGAAACAACGTTTAATTTATTGCAATAACGTAATATGAAAGCCCTTATCTAATAATTTTAATCATAAAAATTGTCGAATTTTTGAATAAATCTTCCATTTTAATATCGATTTTTTGAAGATTTATGAAATCAAAATATTTTGAATGTTCGAGATAAATACCTATCTATATAATTAAATATCAATCCTTAAAAGACAAAAAACTTGAATAAATTTTTGAAAATTCATTTTCTAGAATATATATAAAAAATGTGATCTGATTTGTTAGAAAAGGAGTTCCTAGAGTTTCTTTCAAAGAGTAATATTGGTGAAAACCAAAAAGCAATTTTTATTTCAAGATTAAATGAGTTTGAAGAATATCTGAAGAAAAATAACCACAATCTTAGTTCAATCCCTATGGGAGAAATAATAATTTATTCAGATTATCTAGTTGAAAAAAATAGTGAATATGTCTTAGATTTTTTAAAAGCATTAATCAATTATGCCAACATGATTAAAAAATATGATTACATCGTGGAAATGATTGATATCTATGAATCCTATAATGCAATGGATAACCTTTATGAAAGAATTGCTGATAAACATGGTGAGGAAATACGAGATGAAATTTTTGAAAAAATTAAAATCCCCCCTTTAGGAGTTAATCCAGAGAAAAAACCTGAATTTACAAAAATAATTCTGAAAAGACTGGAAGAGAAAATTGGTAATGAAAAAACAATTGATTTGTTAAAACCTTGCTTACATGGCCGTCCTGGCACACTAGAAAGAGATAGGGAAGACTTCTTAAAATTAAATGATATCGATGATTTTCTAGAACTTAAAAAACAAGAACTTATTGAACGCCTTCAAAAGCATAAAAAAGAAGGAACTTTAGAATTTGCTCAATATATCGATGAAGAAGTAATAGAATTTGTTAAAAATACTCCCACGATTAATCCAGGAGTAAGAAAAGGAGATATAATCATCGAATCTAAACTCCCTTACCAAACAAAAAAACATCTACAAGCAAAAGATAAAAGAATGAAAGGTTTTTATAGTTGCTACTGTCCGTGGATAAGAGGTGCGATAAAAAATGGCACTGAAAAAGAACTTTTTTCTCACTTCTGCCACTGTAGCGCAGGATACACCAAAAAATACTGGGATATTATATTCGATCAATCAGTTAATGTAGAACCAATTGAAACCCCTCTTACTGGAGGACACTTGTGTACATTTGCTATTCAAATTCCAAAAGAATTTCAAAAATAATCTAATTCGGAAGATTATTTCCCTATTTCAATATAAATAATCCTTGAATTTTCAAAAAATTGAAATTGAGCTATTTATTTTTATAGGTATGGAATTTCGAAAAGGCTATAGCGCAAAAGTTGATGATCATTTCAGCATTCACATTGCTACTGATAATGAAGAAGAATTAAAAGCTATAATTAATTTAAGTATGAAAGTTCATCAAGACGAGGTATTAAAGTCATACATTCCTCGCATATTTTTAGAACATCCGAGAAAAGATGAGATTTTATGGTTATATGTCAAAGATGATAACGAAAACAAAATAATTTCTTTAATATCTTTAGTTCCTATGGAATGGCAAATTGAAGACATTTCATTACCAGTATGTGAAATGGAGTTTGTTGGAACTCTTGAAGAATATAGGGGAAAAGGTTTTATTAAAAATTTAAACGATCTTTATGAAATATTAATTAACCAAAGAGGTTATATTCTTTCAGTTATTAGAGGAATTCCAAATTTTTATCGCAATTTAGGATATGAATATCTTTCTTCTCTTGATGAGAGAATAAAAATTCCAGCATCTAAAATCCCTAATAAGAAATATGAAAATTTATCTATCAGATTAGCTAATTCTAATGATGTTATTTCTTTTATTGAATCAAAATATAATCAATTC